>DATFCZ010000074.1:0-2004 GCA_035252605.1 Steroidobacteraceae bacterium | reverse complement strand
GCCCATGAGCATCGGCAGCCCGCCCGGTGAGCGTATTCCGGAGGCGAGGATCCCGGCCGCGAGCCATTACGAGACGATCGTGCATTGGGAGGAGCTCGAGCGCTGGCTCGCTACGCTGCGCGAGGCTGAGCTCATCGCTCTCGATACCGAGACCACCAGCCTCGACTACATGAGCGCCGAGCTCGTTGGAATTTCCTTCTGCGTCGAGTCGGGCATCGCGGCTTACCTGCCGCTCGGCCACGACTACCCGGGCGCGCCGCCGCAGCTCGAGCGGGCTCGGGCGCTCGAGGCGCTGCGCCCGATCCTCGAGGATCCGGAAAGACCGAAGCTCGGCCATCACCTCAAGTTCGACGCGCACGTGCTGCAGAATCACGGCATCCGCCTCGCGGGCATGCGCTATGACACCATGCTCGAGTCCTACGTCTGGAACAGCGTCGGCAACCGACATGACATGGATTCGGCGGCGCTCTGCTATCTCGGGCGCCGCACCCTCACCTACGAGGAGGTGACCGGGAAGGGCGCGAAGCAGATCCCTTTCAACCAGGTGCCGGTGGAGCGCGCCTGCGAGTATGCGGCCGAGGATGCGGATGTGACGCTCTGTCTGCACCGCTCGCTCTGGCCGAAGATCCAGAGCATGCCCGCGCTCGAGCGCCTTTACGAGGAGATCGAGCAGCCGCTCGTGCCGGTGCTCGCGCGCATGGAGCGGCAGGGCGTGCTGATCGACCGGGGGCTCCTCAGGGAGCAGAGCTCGAGGTTGGCGACGCAGCTGCAGGAGCTGTTGCAGCAGGCGCGGCGCGAGGCCGGATTCGACATCAACGTCGATTCGCCCAAGCAGCTGCAGCAGGTGCTCTTCGAGAAGCTGAAGCTCCCGGTGCTGCGCAAGACCCCGACAGGACAGCCTTCGACGGCCGAGGACGTGTTGGAGGAGCTGGCAGCCTCCTACGCGCTGCCGCGGATCGTGCTCGACTACCGGATGCTCGCCAAGCTCAAGTCCACCTACACCGACAAGCTTCCCGAGCTCATCAATCCGCGCACCGGCCGCATCCATACCTCCTATCATCAGGCGGTGGCGCAGACCGGCAGGCTCTCCTCCTCCGATCCCAACCTGCAGAACATTCCGATCCGCCGTCCGGAGGGGCGGCGGATCCGCCAAGCCTTCATCGCGCCGCCGGGTCATGCGCTCATGGCCGCCGACTACTCGCAGATCGAGCTGCGCATCATGGCGCACCTCTCGGGCGATGAAGGGCTGCTCGCGGCGTTCGCCGAGGATCGCGACGTCCATCAGGCCACCGCGGCGGAGGTGTTCGCGGTGCCGCTCGCCGAGGTGAGCGCCGATCAGCGGCGACTCGCCAAGACCATCAACTTCGGGCTCATCTACGGCATGTCGCCGTTCGGGCTCGCGCGCAACCTCGGCATCGACCGCGGCGCCGCGCAGACCTATGTCGAGCGCTACTTCCAACGCTACCCCGGCGTGCGGCGCTTCATGGATGAGACACGCCGGCAGGCGCGCGAGCGCGGTTTCGTCGAGACCGTCTACGGTCGGCGGCTCTACCTGCCGGACATCCGCTCCGGCAACCATCAGACACGGCAGTATGCCGAGCGCAGCGCGATCAACGCGCCCATGCAGGGAACCGCGGCCGACATCATCAAGCGAGCCATGATCGCGGTCGACGCGTGGTGCGCCCGCGAAGACATCCCCGCACGCCTCATCATGCAGGTCCATGACGAGCTGGTGCTCGAAGTGCGCAGCGACTGCCTCGAGCGTGTGGCGAGAGGCGTCGAGGAGCGGATGACCGCGGCGGCGGAGCTTCGCGTACCGCTGCGGGTCGAGATCGGCACCGGCGCGAACTGGGATGAGGCGCACTAGCCTAGGTTGCGCAGTTAGACCCTGAGTCTGCCTGTTTTTGAACGCGGCTGCTGAGTGCATTCAGGCACTTGGGGGCGCGCGGGAGCGGTTTGGGCGGCGTAGTGCCGACCTTGCCCCTTTTCTTTGCGCGCGGCATC
>DATFCZ010000073.1:0-24479 GCA_035252605.1 Steroidobacteraceae bacterium | reverse complement strand
CTGCCGCACCCGAGCCGCATTCGAGCCCGGCGCCGGCGGCGCGCGCAGTCCTGCCAGCCTCAGCCGCCCCCGAAGCAGCGAGCCGAGAGCCCGCCGCGCCAACCCCGACATCGGCGCCTCCCGAGGAGGCTGCGCCTCCTCAAGCTCCTGCGCCTCCTCAGGCTTCTGCGCCTCCTCAAGCCTCTCCTTCTCGCTGGACTGCGCCGTGGAAAATGCTCACCGGCGGCGGCTCCTCGCACCTGACGGCGCACATCATCCGGCTGGAGCGTTGGCCGGATGCCATGGTGCTGCATCTCGACAACGGCCAGGTGTGGCAACAGATCGGGCGCGCTTCCGGTGATCTCAGCCTGCGCGCGGGAGACGAGGTGAGCATCGACAAGCATCTCGGCTCCTACTGGCTCTCCTCTCGCCACGTTTCCAACATGCAGGTGCGGCTGAAGCCGCAGTGATCGATCAGCGGGCGCCCGCGCGGCCGGCGATTCAGCGGACGGGAAAGCTCGGTCCGCTTCCGGCACCCGTGCGCTCGATGGCCGCGGCGATCTCTTGCAGATCTTCCTGAGTCAACTCCAGAGTGGCGGCATCCATCCAGCCGTCGACTTGCGAGGCGGCGCGGGCCCCGACGATTGCGCCCGTAACCGCGCGCCAGGCGAGCGTCCAGGCGACCGCCACCGCCGAGAGCGTCGTCTCATGCCGCGCCGCGATGGGCTGCAGTGCCTCGGCAAGCGCGAGGTTGCGCAACAAGGCGTCACCGACGAATTCGGGATGTTGAGCGCGCCAGTCTTCCTTGGGCAGGGAGCGCGCGCGCTCGGGGGTGAAGGCGCCCGTGAGGAGTCCCGCCTGCATCGGGCTGTAGACGATGACGCCCGTCTCGTGGGCGAGGCACCAGGCGATCTCCGCAGCCGAGCGTCGGCGGATCGCGGAAAAAGGTGGCTGCAGGGATTGCACGTGCCCGATGCGCTCGGCCTGGTCGAGCTGCTCCACCGAGTGGTTCGAGAGCCCGACGGCGCGGACCTTGCCGGCCTTCTTGAAATCGAGCAGCGCCTGCCAGTACTCCTCGAGCGGCGTGCCATCCTGAGCCGGCCGGTGCATCTGGTAGAGATCGATTCGCTCCACGCCGAGCCGGCGCAGGGAGTCATCGAGCTCGCGCCGCAGGCTGGCCGGCGCGCCGATCCACTGCGGAGGCGCATTTCGGTCCCGCTCGTCCCATACGATCCCGCACTTGGTGAAGACGAACGGCCGCTCGCTTTTCGGAATGCCTTCCAGCGCCCGGCGCACCACCTCCTCGGAATGACCCCGCCCGTAGATCGGAGCGGTGTCGATCCAGTTGATCCCGCGCTCGATGGCGCGGCGGATCGCGGCGATGGAGACCTCATCGTCCAACGCTCGGCCGGCCGTCGACCACTCCGTGCCGCCGATGGCCCAGGCACCCAATCCGACGCGAGTGATCGCCATGTCGGGCGTCCCGAGCCGGCGGGTGGGCAGGTGGGTAGCGCCGCAGTCAGGGTGCGAAGCCATCGACGCGCTGTCTCGCTCAGAGCAGAAACGCGCCGGTGATGCCGCCGTACACTCCGAGGCCCGCCGTCAGCACGGATACGGCAATCACCAGCCAGGCGTAGGGTCCTCGCAGACGGTGCTCGGCCGGCAGCGCCTTGAATGCGAGGAGCACCAGCAGCCCGAGCACGAGCGGCAGCATCAGCGCGTTCATGACTTCGACGCCGATGTTGAGCGCGACCAGGTCGGGCGCGAGATCGACGGCGACGGCGCCGCCGATGACGGCGAGCGCATAGATGCCGTAGAACCAGGGCGCCTCCAGTGGATGATGCTCGAGCGAATGGCGGTAGCCCGTGACCTCACCGAAGCCCCAGGCGGATGCGAGCGAGACCACGATGGCCGCCACCATCCCGGCGCCGATGGTCCCGACACCGAACACCACCCGCCCGACGTTGGGTCCGAGCACGGGAACCAACATCTTGGTGATGTCGCCGATGCTGTTGAGACTTGCCTCGGCGAGGTGCGCGTGCGCCCGGCCGAATGTTGCCGCCGCCGCGATCAGTATCGCCGCCATCACCCCCTGGGCGATGACGGAGCCGAAGGCGGTGTCCCACTGAGCGTGCCGATAATGACGGGGTTGCAGCTTCTTGTCGGCGACCGCGGACTGCTGATAGAAGATCATCCACGGCATGATCACCGCGCCGATGTTGGCCGCGACCAGGTAGAGATAGGCGCCGTTCTCGAGCGGCATGTGGACCAGGCCGCGCGCGAGCTCCATCCCCTGCGGATGGGAGCGCCAGGCGACGAAAAAGAACGCGAGCTCGAACAGCCCGAGGGCAATGGCGACGCGCTCGACGCGCCGGTAGCTTCCGGTCAACACCACTGCGAGCAACAGCACGGCCGCGAGGCTGAGGCTCACCGCACGGGGCACGCCGAAGAGCTCGCCGACGCCGGCGACGCCGGAGAACTCGGTGATCAGCGCACCGATGGTCGCCACGCCGAGACCGCTCACCGACACCCAGGCCCAGCCGGCCCCGAAGCGGTTGCGGATGAGCTCCCCGTGTCCTTTGCCGGTGAAAATGCCGAGCCGGACGGTCAGCTCCTGGACGATAAAGAGCACCGGCATCAGCAGCAATTGCAGGAGCAGCAGCCGGTACCCCCACTGAACGCCGCTTTGCGCCGCGGTGATGATGCTGCCGACGTCGGTATCGGCAAGCATGACGACGATGCCCGGACCCATGACGGCCAGGAACATCTTCCACCCGGAAATCGGTCTCCCGGAGTGCCTCAGACCGTCCGCAGCGTGCTGATCCACTGTGGCCATGCTCCCGCCAAACCCTCAGGCTGCGCCACAGATACGAGTGATTCGCATTTACAGATCAGGCTACCAGCGGCCCGATCCCAAATCAAGGTTCGGGTCTTTTGGGGGGCGGGAGAATCGGCCGCAGCGACTGTCGAACCGGACCATCGGTGCGCGACTACTCAGGGCAAGCCCGATTCGCCGGCGATGGCGCAGGAGGTCCCGATGAAGCTTTACGAGTTCGCCCCCACCCGCTCGATCCGCGCCCGCTGGATCCTGCAGGAGCTCGCTGTCGATTTCGAGGCGGTGAGCGTCAATCTCGCAGCCGGCGAGCACCGCAATCCCGAATTTCTGGAGCTCAATCCCGCGGGCAAGGTACCGGTTCTGGTCGATGGCGATCTCGTCCTGACCGAATCCGTAGCCATTGTGCTTTATCTCGCCGAGAAGTACCCCGACCGCGGCTTCGTGCCCGGGAACCTGGATCTGCGCGCGGAGCTCTATCGCTGGGTGCTGTTTGCGGTCACCGAGCTCGAGCAACCGCTGTGGCGAATCGCCAGGCACACCACCCTCTATCCGCCGCGGGACCGACTTCCGGCCGACGTGGTCCTTGCGCGCCGCGACTTCCTGCCCATGGTCGCGATCCTCGAGAAGCACATGAAGGAGCGCCGCTACCTGGTCGCCGACCGCGTCACCGCCGCCGATTTCGTAGTTGCCTACACGCTCGACTGGGCGGGCGAAGTCGAGCTGCTCGGCGACTGTCCCGCGCTGCGCAACTACCTCGCGCGCATGTACGATCGAGCGCGCGCTCCGCGGCGGATCGGGGAAATTCTCCGGGCGATGGCGGAGCGCAATGTCTGAGCAAGGGAGAACCTATGTCGAAACTCACGGTACGCTCATTCACCCTCTCGGTGGACGGGTACGGCGCGGGACCTGAGCAGAGTCGGGACGCGCCCCTCGGCAAGGGCGGGCGGGCGCTGCACGAGTGGATGTTCGCGACCCGCACGGCGCGCAAGATGTTCGGCCAGGAGGGCGGTGAGACCGGGATCGATGATGATTTCGCGGCGCGTGGCTTCGAGAACGTCGGCGCCTGGATTCTCGGGCGCAACATGTTCGGGCCCGTCCGCGGAGCCTGGCCCGATGAGAGCTGGCGCGGCTGGTGGGGCGAGAGCCCGCCGTATCACACGCCGGTGTTTGTGCTCACGCATCACCCGAGAGAGCCGCTCGAGATGTCAGGCGGCACGACCTTCCATTTCGTGACGGATGGCATCGAGTCGGCGCTGCGTCAGGCGCGATCCGCGGCCAAGGGGCAGGACGTCCGCGTGGGCGGTGGCGTGAGCACGCTACGGCAGTACCTGGCGGCGAGACTCATCGATGACATGCATCTGGTCATCTCGCCCGTGCTGCTCGGCGCCGGCGAGTCCCTCTTCGCGGGTCTCGATCTACCGCGGCTCGGCTATCGCTGCGTCCGCCATGTTGCAGGCGTGCGCGCCACCCACGTGATGTTCGCAGGGGACTGAGGCGCCGGGCCCCGTCCAAGGGGCCCGGCCACCTGAGGGTCCCGTTACTTCGGCTTGCGGAACTTGTAGATGAACTGATCCGTGTGGCCTCGGATCGTGGGATCGAACACTTTGTTCGTGTGTGGATCGTTGGGATTATGGAGGACGTCGCTCTCTCCCACGAACTCGAAGCCGGCGGACATGATCTCCTTCTTCGCCGCCTCGGGATCGATTCGGTGCAGGGTGTCGGTGTCGCTGAACCCGGAGCCTGCGGGCGCCACGTGATCGAGCACGAGAAAGATGCCGCCCGGCTTCAAGGCCTGATAGACCGCGCGGTCGAAATCGGCGACATCGAGTCCGGGAACGTTGTGCAGATCGTGATAGTTCTGCGAGGTCCACACGAGATCGACGGGTCGTGGAACCGGCAGCTTACCCACCGGCCAGGTGATGACCGTGATGTTGTGATGGTAGTGAGGATCGGCGGCGATTGCCTTCACCGGCGGCGTCGCCCCCGGCTTTCGCGGCTTCGGCTGATACTCGTAGACGTGCCCCTTCGGGCCCACGACCCGGCTGAAGATACGCGTGAAATATCCGCTGCCGGGAAATAGCTCCGCGACGGTCTCACCCGGGTGCACGCCTGCAAAGGCAACGCAGGCGGCGGGCTTGCGCTCGGCATCGCGCGCGCGGTCGGCGGCGGGACGGTGCGGATCGGCGACCGCTGCGGCAATCGCCGGCGACACGTGCGTGGCGGCGAGCGCCGGCGGAGCCTGCAGGGCCAGGGAAAACATCAGCAAGCCGGCGGCGGCAAACAGGGTGAGGCGCTTCATCCGACATCTCCCGCGTGGTGACGACGGCGCGATTGTACAGGCGTCTTGATCCGTAACGAGCGATAGCGCTACCATGGCCTTAAGGAACGAGGGCAGGTAACGCCCGGGGTTGGAAGAAATGACAACAATAAAGGGGCGCTTGGCGCCGCTCGGCATTGTTCTTTGCCTGCTCGCCGCATGCGGCGGCGGCGGTAGCAGCTCCGGGACGAGCAGCACCGGCTCGGGTGGGGGCGACTCCGGCGTCTCTCTCTCGCTCTCCTCGACCTCCATCGCGGAAACGGCCAGCACGGATCAGTCTGCGCCGGTAGCGACTCTCGAGGCCTCTGCCAACGGGCTGACCACCGGACAGGAAGTCTACCTGTCCGCGACCTACAGCAAGCACGGCATCGCCTCGATGAGCGCCGCGACGGGCAGCTCACCCATCGCGGTCAGCATCCAATTCCAGTCGCCCTCGACACTCGGCGCCGGCGTCTACCACGACACCATCAATATCTCTGTGTGCTACGACCAGGGCTGCACCAGGCAGGTCACCAACAGTCCGCAGTCGGTGTCGGTGACGTATACCGTCTCGCAGGCCGCCCCCCAGGTGAGCACGGTCTCGCCCACGGGCGCTGTCGCGGGAAGTCCGGCCTTCACGCTGCAGGTCGACGGCAGTAATTTCACCTCGGATTCCGTCGTGCTATGGAACGGCAGCCCGAGGCCCACGGCATACGTGTCCGAGACGCAGATTACCGCTCAGATCTCCGCCTCCGACATCGCGCAACCCGGCACCGATGCGCTCGCGGTCTCCGATCAAACGGCGGGCATTGCCGTCTCGAATTCGGTGAATTTCACCGTCGTGGGCCCCGCGCTCACTTCGATCCGTCCGAGCTCGGCAACCGCCTACTCGCCCGGTTTCACGCTGACCGTCAATGGCAGCAACTTCACGGCGAGCTCTGTGGTCGAATGGCAGGGCACGCCGCTCGCGACGACGTACAGCTCGGCCAATGTTCTCACCGCGGTCGTACCTGCGGCTGATCTCGAGGCCGCAGGTAGCGTGCCCGTGACGGTGGCCCCGTCGGCGGGCAGTCAGGCGGCCTCCGCGCCGCAGTCCTTCACCGTCGAACCCCTGCCCGCGCTCTCTCTGAATTCGATCTTCCCGACCGTGGTGTATGCCGGCGGCCCGGCCTTCAACCTCACGGTGCTCGGTCAGGGCTTCACCGGCTCCTCAGCCATTCAGTGGAACGGCACTCCGATTGCCACGACTTATGTCTCGACCGATGAGCTCGTCGCTCAGGTGCAGTCGAGTGCCATCGCGACCCCCGGGACGGTATCGGTCAGCGTGCAGAACCCCGCGGCGCAGGGTGGCACCTCCGGCGCCCAGACCCTCACCATCACCGCCACCCAACCGTCGAATGATGCCGTCGCCTTCCAGATCAACGCGCAACATTCGGGAGCGGTGAGCTTCAATTCGGTCACGCTGCCACCGCCGGGTGGCTGGACGAGCCCGGATCTCGGCGGCACACCCTCTTACGCGCTGATCGCCAATGGCAAGGTGTACCTGACGGTCGCGACCTCCGGCGGCAGTGAGCTGGTGGCTCTCGATCGGGCGACCGGAGCGATCGTCGCGGGACCGGTGGCGATCACCGGTTCCGCCAATGCCGCGTATGACGGCGGCTCGGTGTTCGTGATCAGCTCGACCATCGGTACCGCCGCTCAAATGGACGCCTACGATGGCAATCTGAGTCCGCTCTGGAGCACGGTGCTGACCGGACAGTACGCGTTCTCGGCGGCGCCGACGGCCGCGGACGGCTTCGTGTTCACCGCCGGCGCGGGCTCGGCCGGGACGTTGTATGCGGTGCCGGAAGCGACCGGCGGAATCGCTTGGAGCATGGAGGTCAACAACGGAGACGACAGCACTCCGGCCGTGACGGCGGACGGGGTCTATGTGACCTACCCCTGCTGGACATACGACTTCACGCCGGCCACCGGCGCCTCGATCTGGACCAACGATACCGGCTGCGACGGCGGTGGAGGCGGCACACCGGTGGTGGCGAACGGCGTGCTCTACGCCCCGAACGGTTTCGGATCGTACGGCGGTACGACATTCAACGCCGAGACCGGCGCGGTGATCGGCAGCTTCGGGGCCCAAAATCCGCCGGCGATCGGCGCGCAGACGGGCTATTTCCTGACAGGCGGAACTCTGGAGGCCATCAGCCTCAGCTCCCACGTCATCGCGTGGAGCTTCGCGGGTGACGGCGAGCTCACGACCTCGCCCATTCTGGTCTCGACCCCGTCCAACAGTTATGTCTTCATCGGGTCCGCTTCGGGCATGCTCTACGGACTCGATGCGGCGACCGGCGCCGTCGTCTGGTCGGTGAATGTGGGAGCGTCATTTCCGGCGGGAGCCGGCTGGGGTGCGGGCATTCCGCTTACCGGGCTCGCGGCGGGCGATGGCCTCCTGGTGGTGCCTGCGGGCACGAAGGTGATCGCCTACGCCCTCGACTGATCCACGGCTACCGGCGCCTGTTGACCTCAGGCGTGCCCGACAGTAGCGTCCTCGGGGACGACCGGGACCTTATTGGGAGAGCCTGCATGTCGAGTCGCCCACCCTTGCCGCCCTTTACTGCCGAAACCGCAGCGCAGAAGGTGCGCGCGGCGGAGGATGCCTGGAACACCCGTGAGCCCGAGCGGGTGGCGCTCGCCTACACGGAGGACAGCCGCTGGCGCAATCGCGCCGAGTTCATCAGCGGCCGCGCCGAGATCGTCGCGTTCCTCAAGCGCAAGTGGGCCCGCGAGCTCGACTACCGCCTCATCAAGGAGGTCTGGGCGTTCACGGCCGATCGCATCGCGGTTCGTTTCGCGTACGAGTGGCACGATGACAGCGGCTCCTGGTTCAGGTCGTACGGCAACGAGAACTGGGAGTTCGACGAGCGCGGCCTCATGCGCCGGCGCCATGCGAGCATCAATGACCTGCCGATCGCGGAAAGCGAGAGAAAGTACCGCTGGCCGCTCGGCCGCCGGCCGGACGGCCATCCCGGATTGAGCGAGCTCGGCCTGTAGCCTTGGTTGGCGCACCCCTTCCCGGGGCGCCAACCCAACACCATTCCCTCCTGTTACGGGCTAATCTGCGGCGGCGCGGCGACTGAGATCGGCTTGCCGGCGGCGAGCGTCGGCGCGCCCGCCGCATAGGCGGCCTGATCGTACGCGGCCACGTCCCCCGAGAGGAGCGAGTTGTAGGCCGCGAGCTTGGCGTTCACCTGACTCGTCAGCTCCGTCCCGAGGGTGAGGAGCGGCGGGGTCGGGGCCTGCACGCCGAGACCCGCGACACCGAAGGTGAACGTCTCGAGGCCATCGTGCAGGTCCGCCAGCTGGTGCAGGCTGTCCTCGAACACCTTGTGCTGCACCTTGGGGTTGTAGAGGGAGTCCTTGAGCTTGCCGAGCTCCTTGTCGAGCGCCTTACCGCGGGCGATGAGCGGCGCCTGCGCCTGCGCGTGCGCGCGCTCGGAAGGATCGATGCTGTTGGTTTCCGTCTCGATCGTCTTGCGATAGGCCCCGAGCTGCGACTGCATGGCGCTGATGCGGTTCAGCATCCGATTGAGCGCGTCCATCTGCGCGCGGGCCTTGAGGGCGAGCTCGAGCGAGCGCCTCTGGTTGGCGAGCGCGGGCGGCTGATTCGGGTCCGAAACCACCGTCGCGCTGGCCGTCTCGGTGTGGCCATCGACGGTGACGTTCACCGAGTAGGTGCCCGGCAGCACCTCGGGGCCGAGGCCCTGCGCGAACGCGGGCGGCTTGCCCTCGAGCGGCTCGGTCTCGAAGTCGATGGGCGTCGGTTTGTCGTAGCGCAGGTCCCAGACGAAGCGGTTGACGCCGTATTCCGATTCGCCGTAGCGGGTGGCGATGAGTCCGCCGCCCGCGTCGCGGATCTCGATCTTCACCGGCGTCTGTTGCATCGCCTTCTGCTGCTTGTCGACCTTCAGCTTCTTCGGCAGGCTGTAATCGATCACCACGCCGTCCGGTGCGTTCGGCGTCACGAACGAGGGCTCGGCGCCCTCGCCGCGGCTCCAGCGCTGAAGCTCGACGCCGGTGCTCGGCGTGAAGAGCTTCACCTGCTTGGGCAGCGCGTTTGGATCGAGCTCCGCCACGGGCGCGAAGTGATCGAGCACCCAGATTCCGCGCCCGTGGGTCGCGAGCACGAGATCGCCGCGCACGAACTTCAAGTCGAAAACCGGCACGGTGGGCAGATTGGCTTTGAGCTGATCCCACCGGTGGCCGCCGTCGCGGGAGATCCAGACGCCGCGCATCGTGCCGGCCGCCAGCACCTGAGGGTCGCTGGGGTCGGCGCGCACGACCATCACCGAGGCATCCTGGGGGAGGCTCGCGCCGACTGCCCGCCAGCTGTGGCCGTAGTCGGTGGTGGCATAAGCGTAGGGCTTGTCGTCCCCGAGCTCGTGCGCATCGTAGGCGACGTAGGCCGCGCCCGGATCGGATGGCGAGACGTCGATTTGATAGACGCGCGCCCAGGCCGGAGCGCGCGGCGGTGTCACCTTGCTCCAGCTGCCGCCGCCATCGCGCGTCACCGAGACGAGCCCATCGTCGCTCCCGGTCCAGATCACGTTGGGATCGCTCGCTGCGACCTGCACCGAGAGGAGCGTGTCGTAGGTCTCGGCGCCCGAGATGTCGTAGTGGATCGGACCGCCCGGCAGCTGCTGCTTCGACTTGTCGTTACGCGTCAGGTCGGGGCTGATCGTCTTCCAGTTGAGGCCGCCATCGGAGGACTTCAGCAACACGTTGCCGCCGATGTACACGGTATTCGCATCCTTGGGGTCGACTGCGATCGGCGGCGTCCAGTTGAAGCGGATCTTCTGCGCGAACGGGGCGAGATCATCGACGAACCCCGGGCCGTGCAGATACGGCATGATGAAAAGCGACTGCTTGGTCTTGCGATTGAACTGGGTGATCGCGCCGTCCTCGGCATCCGAGTAGATGATGTTGGAATCCGACGGCGCCGGCACGGTGTATTCGCCATCGCCGCCCACGACCGTGAACCAATCCTGGCCGGAGACGACCTCGTCGGCGAGCGTCGATGAAGGTCCGCACCAGCCGCTGTTGTCCTGAAGCCCGGTGCAGAGCGTGTACGGAGTGCGGTTGTCGGCCGCGACCATGTAGCCCTGCTCGATCGGCATGCCATCGAGGAAGCGCCAGCTCTTGCCGGCATCGAGCGAGAGATACGCGCCGCCGTCGTTCCCCTGGATCATGCGCTGCGGATTCGCGGGGTCGATCCACATGGCGTGGTGATCGACGTGCACGGACTCATCGATGACGTGCGCCGTCTTGCCGCCGTCATCGGACTCGGCAAGCTGAAACCCGAGGAAATAGATGCGGTCGGCGTTGTCGGGCGCGACCACGAGGGTGGTGAAATAAAAGCCGCGGACGTTGTAGGCGTGGTTGTCGGAGATCTCCTGCCAATGATCGCCCAGGTCGTTGGTGGCGAAGAGCGTTCCCTTGCCGATCGGCGCCTCGAGGAGCGCGTAGACGCGCTCGGAATCGCTCGGAGCGAAGGCGAGGCCGATGCGGCCGATCGTGCCTTCGGGCAGGCCCTCGCGCAGCCGCTTCCAGGTTTCACCGCCATCGGTCGAGCGCCAGATTCCCGAGCCCGGGCCGCCGTCATGAAGCGTCCAGGGGCGCCGTTCGGCCTGCCAGGTCGCGGCGAAGAGCACCTGGCCGTTGCCGGGCTGCATCGCCACATCGATCGCGCCGGTGTGATCGTTGACGTAGAGCGATTTGCGCCAGCTCTTGCCGCCATCGGTGGTGACGAATATGCCGCGATCGGGGTTCGGACCCCATTCGTGTCCGAGCGCCGCGACCACCACGTGATTGGGATCGTGCGGATCGATGACGATGCGGCCGATCTGACCGACCGTTTTGAGGCCCATCGACTGCCAGGTCTTGCCGGCATCGGTCGAGAGGTATACCCCGGCCCCCGGGATCGCATCGTTGCGGATGTTCGCCTCACCGGTGCCCACCCATACCAGACTCGGGTTCGAGGACGCGACCGCAATCGCTCCGATCGAGCTCGTCGCCTCGTGCTCGAAGATGGCCTTCCAGTTCAAGCCGCCGTCGGTCGTCTTGAAGACGCCGCCGCCGGCAGCGCCGACGTAGTAGACCTGCGGGTTACCGGCAATACCGGCTACCGCCGTGACACGGCCGCCGGCAATCGCGGGTCCGAGATTGCGGAACTTGAGATGCGCGAACACATCCTTGGGCTTCTCATTGGTCGAGTTCGTGGGGGCACTGGCCGCCCAAGCGGCGGTCGTTACACCCGTTACGGAGAGCAGCACGAGGGCGGCCCTCATCAGGAAGGTATTGCGGGTCATCATTGGCTCCCGGAGGTGGCGCCGGCGCAAGCTGTCGCGGCGCTTTACCGAAGAGCGGAACGGTACTGATGCGAGGCGCCGGACGCAACTTTTCCGGGCTCGTGGGACGGTGCAATCCACGTCTCATCGCAAGAGGGTGACGCTTGGTCGCAATGGAGCTTCCCGGTAAGCTCCACCCCTCGTTGGCGACCGTGTGGACGGATTATGTCGCTCGTCCGCGGACTCCTTGACCGGCTTCTTCTCATCTGCGCCGTGGTAGCGGGTGGGTTGGTCCCGGGCTTCATGGCCCAGTACCGTCAGCGCCTCGGCGGCCGGCTCGATCAGGCCCTGCTCGATCTCTCGCCCTGGCAGAAGATCGCCGATCAGTACTTCCACGGGGATCTCAATCGCCTCATTCAGTATCACCTGGCGAGCCGGGATCCGACCTTCCATTCCGAGGGCGCGGTGATCCGCTCGCTCCTCGCCACGGTGCAGCACCTGCAGTCCGAAGTGGCGGCGTTGCACGGCAACCTCTTCCAACAGGCGGCGTATCTCGCGCTGCACGCCGATCCGGGCATCGCGCGCGCGACACTCACCGACTGGGTGCCGACCTTCGGCCTCTCCGCGGACGCACTCCTTTTCGCGCTGATATTTGCAGCGACCCTCTGGCTCCTCTTCCAGGGGAGTTGGTCGCTCACCGCGACGGGCGGCAGGCGCCTCGCGGCGCGCCTGCGGCGCTCGCAGCCGCTACCCCCGCGACGCACGCCTGTCGGGCGGTGAGCCCCTGCTAATGCACCTTCGGCGCCGCCGCGATCGTGATTGACCTCCCCGCCGCCAGGGTCGGCGCGCCCGCCGCGTACGCGGCGTGGTTGAAGGCCGCTACATCGCCCGAGAGGAGCGAGTTGTACGCCGCCAGCTTGGCATCGACCTGAGCCTTCAACTCCGGCAGGATCGCGAGCATCGGCGCCGAGGGCGCATGCACGCCGAGGAAGGCGAACGAGAAGGCATTCCGCTGCACCGCGCCCTGCAGATCCGCCAACTGGTGCAGGCTGTCCTCGATGGCGCCGTGCTGCACCTTGGGGCTGTAGACCGAGTCCTCGAGCTTGCCGAGCTCCTTGCCGAGCGCCTCGCCGCGGGTGAGAAGTGGCGCCTGCTGCTTCGCGTGCGCGCGCTCGGAAGCATCGATGCTGTTCGCTTCCGTCTCGATGCTCTTGCGGTAAGCCGCGAGCTGCGAGCGCATCGCGCTGATGTGGTTCAGCATCCGATTCATCGCATCGAGCTGCGCGCGAGCCTCGAGAGCGAGCTCGAGCGAGCGGCGCTGGGTGTCGAGGGCCGGCGGGTGGTTGGGATCGGGAACCACTTGCGCGCTCACCGTCTCGGTATGGCCGCCGGCGGTGACGCTCACCGAATAGGTTCCCGGTAACACTTCCGGGCCGCCGCGGCCGAAGAACTCGGGAGCCTTGCCCTGAAGCGCCGGCTTCTCGAAGGCGATGGACGTGGGCGAGTCATAACGCATGTCCCAGACGAAGCGGTTGACGCCTGCGCGCGATTCGCCATATCGAGTAGCAACGAGCGCGCCGCTCGCATCGCGAATCTCTATCCTGACCGGCGTCTGCCGCATCGCCTTCTGCTGCGGGTTCGGCTTCAGTGCCTTCGGCAGGCTGTAATCGATCATGACGCCATCCGGCGCGTCCGGGGTGACGAAGGAAGGCTCGGCGCCTTCACCGCGCTCCCATCGCAGGTACTCGGTGCCGGCGCGCGCGCCCAGGACCTTGAGCTGCTGCGGCACGGCGTCGGGGTCGAGCTCGGCAACCGGCGCGAAGTCATCGAGCACCCAGAGCCCGCGACCGTGGGTCGCGAGCACGAGGTCCCCGCGCACGAACTTCAGGTCGAACACCGGCATGGTCGGCAGGTTGGATTTGAGCTGAGTCCACCGCCGCCCACCGTCGCGGGAGATCCAGACTCCCCGCAGGGTGCCGGCCGCGAGCACCTGGCTGTCGGCCGGGTCGGCACGCACGACCAACACCGAGCCATCGGCGGGCAGTCCCGCGCCGATCGAGCGCCAGCTGCGCCCATAATCGGTGGTCGCGTAGGCATAGGGCCGGTTGTCCTCCTGCTGATGCGCATCGAAGGCGACGTAGGCCGTGCCGGGGTCGGTCGGTGAGACGTCGATCTGGTAGACCCGCGCCCAGGCGGGCGCATGCGGCGGTGTCACCTTGCTCCAGCTATTGCCGCCATCGCGCGTGACCGACACGAGTCCATCGTCGCTTCCCACCCAGATCACGCTCGGATCGCTCTGCGCGACCTGGATGGAGATGAGGGTGTCGTAGGTCTCGGCGCCCGAGATGTCGTAGTGGATCGGACCGCCCGGCAGCTGCTGCTTCGATTTGTCGTCACGGGTGAGATCGGGGCTGATCGGCTTCCAGTTGCGGCCGCCGTCGGTCGACTTCAGCAACACGTTGCCGCCCAGGTAGACCGTGTTCACGTCGCGCGGATCAGCCGCGATCGGCGAGGTCCAGTTGAAACGGATCTTCTGCGCGTACACCGGCAGATCGTCGATGTACGCAGGTCCGTGCAGGTACGGCAGGCTGAAAAACGATTCCTTGGTCCTGCGGTTGAACTGCCGGAACGCCCCATCCTGGGAATCGGCGTAGATGATGTTGGAATCCGCCGGGGCGGGCACGGCGTATTGGCCATCGCCGCCGGCCACCGTGAACCAGTCCTGGCCGGAAACGACCCGGTCGTCGAGCACGGACGAGGGACCACACCAGCCGTTGTTGTCCTGAAGACCGGTGCAGAGGTCGTAGGGGGAGCGGTTGTCGGCTGCGACCATGTAGGTCTGCTCGATCGCCATGCCGTCGAGGAAGCGCCAGCTCTTGCCGCCATCGAGCGAGAGATAGGCGCCGCCATCGTTCCCCTGGAGCATGCGCTTCGGATTCGTGGGGTCGATCCACAGGGCGTGGTGATCGACGTGCACGGACTCATCGAGCACGTGCGCCGTCTTGCCGCCATCATCCGACTCGGCGAGCTGGAAGCCGAGGAAGTAGACGCGGTCGGAATCGTCCGGCGCGACCTCGAGGGTCGTGAAATAAAACCCGCGGACGTTGTAGGCGTGATTGTCCGAGACCTCCTGCCAGTGATCGCCGAGATCGTCGGTTACGAACAGCGTCCCTTTGCCGATCGGCGTCTCGATGAGGGCATAGACACGCTCGGGATCGCTCGGGGCGAGCGCCAAACCGATGCGCCCGAGGGTGCCGGCGGGCAGCCCCTCGTGCAGCCGCTTCCAGCTCTGCCCTCCATCGGTCGAGCGCCAGATGCCCGAGCCCGGGCCGCCATCGCTCAACGTCCAGGCACGCCGGTCGGCCTGCCAGGTCGCGGCGAAGAGCACCTGGCCGTTGCCGGGCTGCATCGCCACATCGATCGCGCCGGTGCTGTCGTTGACATAGAGCGACTTGCGCCAGCTCTTGCCGCCGTCGGTGGTCACGAATATGCCGCGGTCGGCATTAGGGCCCCAGGCGTGGCCCAGGGCGGCGACCACGACGTGATCGGGATCGTGCGGATCGATGACGATGCGGCCGATCTGGCCGACGCTCTTCAGGCCCATGGCCTGCCAGCTCTTGCCGGCGTCGGTCGACAGGTACACGCCCTCCCCTGGGAGCACATCGTTGCGGATGTTCGCCTCGCCGGTGCCCACCCAGATGAGGTTGGGATTGGAGGCCGCGACGGCGATCGCGCCGATCGAGCTCGTCGCCTCGTGGGTGAAGATCGCCTGCCAGTTCAAGCCCCCATCGGTCGTCTTGAAGACCCCGCCGCCGGCAGCGCCGACGTAGTAGACGAGCGGATTGCCGGGGATGCCGGCGACCGAGGTCACGCGGCCGCCGGCGATCGCAGGTCCCAGGTTGCGGAACTTGAGGTGCGCGAAGACGTCCTGGGGTTGCTCGGCCGCGGCCTTCGTATGAGCCGGCGCCGCGAACGCGGCCGTCGCTACACAACTCACCGAGAGCAGCACAGCGGCGGCTCTTGTCAGGAAGGAATGTCGCCTCATGATCATCGGCTCCCGGGGTCACGCCGGAGCACGCTCTCGCGGCGCTTGCACTGAAAGCGGACGCTACTTGATCAAAAGCCGTGAGAAGCGACGACTCGTCGCACGACGATGACGCCTGGTCGCAAGCCCGCTTGCGGTCGAGCTCGAGAATTCGCCCAAGAAAAAGCCGGTGAGAGCTCTCGCTCTCACCGGCTTCGTTCGCTCGCGGGCCGCGCGGCCGGCTCAGCCCGCCGTGCTCTCCGACTCCTCGCCGACGCCGCTCGGCTCCTCCGCGTCCGGCATGCCACCGCCCACGTCCATGAAGCTGCGACGCTCGACGCCTTCGGTCTTCTTGCGGCGCGAGGCATGCGCCGCGAAGCCCGTGCCTGCCGGGATGAGCCGGCCGACGATGACGTTCTCCTTGAGGCCGCGCAGATCGTCCTTCAGTCCCCGCACCGCCGCTTCCGTCAGCACGCGGGTGGTCTCCTGGAAGGAGGCCGCCGAGATGAAGGACTCCGTCGCGAGCGATGCCTTGGTGATGCCGAGCAGCACCGGCTGCAGGGCGGCCGACTGCTTGCCGTCCTGCTGCGCGCGATCGTTGATGTCGAGCGCGCGCGCCCGATCGAGCTGCTCGCCGCGCAGCAGCGTCGTCTCGCCCGCGGCCTGCACCTCGGTCTTGCGCAGCATCTGGCGGATGATCACCTCGATGTGCTTGTCGTTGATCTTCACGCCCTGCAGACGATAGACGTCCTGGATCTCGCGCACGAGGTAGTTCGCCAGCGCCTCGACGCCCTGCAGGCGCAGGATGTCATGCGGGTTCGGCTCGCCGTCGGCGATCACTTCGCCGCGCTCGACCGTCTCGCCCTCGAAGACATTGAGCTGGCGCCACTTCGGGATCAGCTCCTCGTACTTCTCGCCGTCATCGCTCGTGATGATGAGTCGCCGCTTGCCCTTGGTCTCCTTGCCGAAGCTGACGGTGCCCGACTTCTCCGCGAGGATCGCCGGGTCCTTGGGCTTTCGGGCCTCGAACAGGTCCGCCACGCGCGGCAGTCCCCCGGTGATGTCGCGGGTCTTGGAGGACTCCTGCGGGATGCGGGCGATGACATCGCCCACCGACACCCGCGCTCCGTCCTCGAGCGCGACCAGAGCACCGGCCGGGAGCGAATACACCGCCGGAATCTCGGTGTTGGCGAAGGTGACTTCCTTGCCCTTGTTGTTGACCAGCTTGATGGTGGCGCGCAGGTCCTTGCCGCCGCGCTGCTTGGTGTCGAGCACCACGGTGCTCGAGAGCCCCGTGACCTCGTCCACCTGCGTCGTGACGGTGAGGCCGTCGATGAAGTCCTGGAACTTCACGAGACCCGCCACCTCCGTGATCACCGGGTGGGTGTGCGGATCCCAGGTCGCAACGACCTGGCCGGCCGCCACCTGATCGCCCTCCTTGACGCTGATCATCGCGCCGTAGGGAATCTTGTATCGCTCGCGCTCGCGCCCGAGGTCATCCACCACGCCGATCTCGCCGGAGCGCGAGACGGCCACCAGGTGGCCCTTCTCGTGCTGCACGGTCTTGATGTGGTGGAAGCGGATCAGGCCCTTGTTGCGCACCTCGACGCTGCTCGCCGCGGCGGCGCGGGAAGCGGCACCGCCGATGTGGAAGGTCCGCATCGTGAGCTGCGTGCCGGGCTCGCCGATCGACTGCGCGGCGATGACGCCCACCGCCTCGCCGATGCTGATCAGGCGGCCGCGGGCGAGATCGCGCCCGTAGCACTGCGCGCAGACGCCGTAGCGGGTCTCGCAGTTGATGGGTGAGCGCACGTTGATCTGATCCACGCCCTCGTGCTCGAGCCGGCGGACCAGCTTCTCATCGAGCAGCGTTCCGTTGGGAATGAGCACCTCGTCGCTCCCGGGCTTGAGGATATCCTCCGCGAGCACGCGCCCGAGCACGCGCTCACCCAACGCCTCGACCACATCGCCGCCCTCGACGAGCGGCGTCATGGCGAGGCCGTTGGAGGTGCCGCAGTCGGGCTCGGTCACGACGAGATCCTGCGCCACATCGACGAGGCGCCGGGTGAGATAGCCGGAATTGGCCGTCTTCAGCGCCGTGTCGGCGAGTCCCTTGCGCGCGCCGTGCGTCGAGATGAAGTACTGCAGCACGTTGAGACCCTCACGGAAGTTCGCCGTGATCGGGGTCTCGATGATCGAGCCGTCGGGCTTGGCCATGAGGCCGCGCATGCCGGCGAGCTGACGGATCTGCGCCGCCGAGCCGCGCGCTCCGGAGTCGGCCATCATGAAGATGGAGTTGAAGGACTTCTGCCGCGCGGCGTGGCCCTTCGCGTCCCTGACCTCCTCGCTCCCGAGCTTCTCCATCATGGCCTTCGCCACCTGATCGTTGGCGCGCGACCAGATGTCGACCACCTTGTTGTAGCGCTCGCCGTTGGTGACGAGGCCCGAGGCGTACTGATCCTGGATCTCCTTCACCTCGCGGTCGGCGCTCGCGACGATGCGGGTCTTCTGCTCCGGGATGACGATGTCGTCGATGCCGAAGGAGACTCCCGCGCGGGTGGCGTAGTGAAAGCCCGTGTACATGAGCTGGTCGGCGAAGATGACGGTTTCCTTGAGCCCGAGCGCCCGATAGCAGGCGTTGATGGTCGCGGAAATCGACTTCTTGGTCATGTCCTGATTGATGAGATCGAAGGACAGGCCCTTGGGCAGGATTTCGAACAGAAGCGCCCGGCCGACCGTCGTATCGACGAGCCGCCTTCTTTCCTCCTGCTCGCCGGGGGCGATCTGGACGTGCTCGCGCACGCGCACGCGCACCTTGGCCTGAAGATC
This sequence comes from Steroidobacteraceae bacterium, assembly GCA_035252605.1. Classification (GTDB taxonomy): domain Bacteria; phylum Pseudomonadota; class Gammaproteobacteria; order Steroidobacterales; family Steroidobacteraceae; genus 13-2-20CM-66-19. The sequence goes on along the minus strand of DATFCZ010000073.1, from coordinate 6,177 downwards.
CACGGTGCGGCTCTCGTAGGCGCGGTGCACCTCGTGCACGTCGGAGAAGAACATGCCCTCGCCGCGGGCGCCGATGCGCTCGCGGGTCATGTAATAGAGCCCGAGCACCACGTCCTGCGAAGGCACGATGATCGGATCGCCGTTGGCGGGCAGCAGGATGTTGTTGGAGGCCATCATGAGCGCGCGCGCCTCGAGCTGAGCCTCGAGTGAGAGCGGCACGTGCACGGCCATCTGGTCGCCGTCGAAGTCCGCATTGAAGGCGGTGCAGACGAGCGGGTGGAGCTGGATCGCCTTGCCTTCGACGAGCTGCGGCTCGAACGCCTGGATTCCCAGGCGGTGCAGCGTCGGTGCGCGGTTCAAGAGCACGGGATGCTCGCGGATGACCTCCTCGAGAATGTCCCACACCTCCGGTCCCTCGCGCTCGACGAGGCGCTTGGCCGCCTTGATGGTGGAAGCCTCGCCCCGCAGCTGCAGCTTCTGGAAGATGAAGGGCTTGAAGAGCTCGAGCGCCATCTTCTTCGGCAGTCCGCACTGATGGAGGCGAAGCTGCGGTCCGACTACGATCACCGAGCGACCGGAGTAATCGACGCGCTTGCCGAGCAGGTTCTGGCGGAAGCGCCCCTGCTTGCCCTTGATCATGTCGGCCAGGGACTTCAGCGGCCGCTTGTTGGTGCCGGTGATCGCCCGGCCGCGCCGCCCGTTGTCGAGCAGCGCATCGACCGCCTCCTGCAGCATCCGCTTCTCGTTGCGCACGATGATGTCGGGCGCGTTCAACTCGAGGAGCCGGCGCAGGCGGTTGTTGCGGTTGATGACGCGGCGATAGAGATCGTTCAAGTCCGAGGTCGCGAAACGGCCGCCGTCGAGCGGCACGAGCGGGCGCAGGTCGGGCGGCAGCACCGGCAGGACGGTCATGACCATCCACTCCGGCTTGTTGCCCGATTCGATGAAGGACTCGATGAGCTTCAGCCGCTTGGAGAGGCGCTTCAACTTGGTCTCGGACGAAGTGCCGGCCATCTCTTCGCGCACCTTGCCGATCTCGGCCTGCAGGTCGATGCTGCGCAGCAGCTCGTACACCGCCTCGGCGCCCATGCGGGCGTCGAACTCATCGCCATGCTCCTCGATCGCCTCGAGATACATCTCGTCGGTGAGGAGCTGGCCGCGGGTGAGCGGCGTCATGCCCGGGTCGATGACCACGAAGGCCTCGAAGTAGAGCACCCGCTCGATCTCGCGCAGCGTCATGTCGAGCATGAGGCCGATGCGCGAGGGGAGCGATTTCAGGAACCAGATGTGCGCCGTCGGGCTCGCGAGCTCGATGTGGCCCATGCGCTCGCGGCGCACCTTGGACTGGGTGACCTCGACGCCACACTTCTCGCACACCACGCCGCGGTGCTTCAGGCGCTTGTACTTGCCGCACAGGCACTCGTAATCCTTCACGGGCCCGAAGATCTTGGCGCAGAAGAGCCCGTCGCGCTCGGGTTTGAAGGTGCGGTAGTTGATGGTCTCCGGCTTTTTCACCTCGCCATACGACCAGGCGCGGATCATCTCCGGCGAGGCGAGCCCGATCTTGATCGAATCGAACTGCTCGACCGGCGCGTGCTGTTTGAAAAGCTTCAGTAAATCTTTCATCTCTTCCCCTTGGCGTTGAGGCCAATCAGGACGAAAACCATCAATCCTGCTCGAGCTCGATGTTGATGCCGAGCGATCGGATTTCCTTGACGAGCACGTTGAAGGACTCGGGCATGCCCGCATCCATCTGGTGATTGCCGTCCACGATGTTCTTGTACATCTTGGTGCGGCCGTTCACGTCGTCGGACTTGACCGTCAGCATCTCCTGCAGGGTGTAGGAGGCGCCGTAGGCCTCGAGCGCCCAGACTTCCATCTCGCCGAAGCGCTGGCCGCCGAACTGCGCCTTGCCGCCCAGCGGCTGCTGGGTGACCAGGCTGTAGGGACCGGTCGAGCGCGCGTGCATCTTGTCGTCGACGAGGTGGTTGAGCTTCAGCATGTACATGTAGCCCACCGTCACCGAGCGCTCGAAGCGCTCGCCGGTGCGCCCGTCGAAAAGATGCGTCTGACCGCTGGTCGGCAGATCGGCCAGCTCGAGCAGGCGCTTGATCTCCTTCTCACTCGCGCCGTCGAACACCGGCGTCGCCATCGGCACGCCGTTCGAGAGGTTGCGCGCGAGCTGGACCAGCTCCTGGTCGTTGAGGCTGTCGACGTCCTCCTTCTGTCCGCCGGTCTCGTTGTAGACCTGCTTGATGAAGCCCCGCAGCTCGATGAGAGCGGCCTGCTGCTCGAGCATCCGTCCGATCTTCAGTCCCACGCCCTTGGCCGCCCAGCCCAAGTGCGTCTCGAGCACCTGGCCGACGTTCATGCGCGAAGGGACGCCGAGCGGATTCAGCACAATGTCGACCGGCGTGCCGTCCTCGAGGTACGGCATGTCCTCGACCGGAACGATGGTCGAGACCACGCCCTTGTTACCGTGGCGGCCGGCCATCTTGTCGCCCGGCTGGATGCGGCGTTTGACGGCGAGGTACACCTTTACCATCTTGAGCACGCCCGGAGCGAGATCATCGCCCGCGGTGATCTTGGCTTTCTTGTCCTCGAGACGCTTTTCGAACGCCTTGCGCTGCAGCGTGACGCGCTCGGAAGCCTGCTCGAGCTGCGAGTTGGCGTCCTCGTCCTCCAGGCGAATCTGGAACCACTCCTCGCGCGGCAGCTCATCGAGGTACTGCGCCTCGATGCGGGTGCCGGCCTTGAGCTTGCGGGGACCGCCGGCGGCGCTCTGGCCGAGGAGCATGCCGCGCACGCGCTGGAAGAGATCGTCCTCGAGAATGCGCTGCTGATCGGCGAAGTCCTTGCGGACCCGCTCGATCTCCGCCTTCTCGATCGAGAGCGCGCGGGAGTCCTTCTCCACGCCGTCGCGGGTGAACACGCGCACGTCGATCACGGTGCCGTCCATGCCGGGCGGCACGCGCAGGCTCGTGTCCTTCACATCCGATGCCTTCTCGCCGAAGATCGCGCGCAGGAGCTTCTCCTCCGGCGTCAGCTGCGTCTCCCCCTTCGGGGTGACCTTGCCGACGAGGATGTCGCCCGCCTTGACTTCGGCGCCGATGAAGGCGATGCCCGCCTCATCCAGCTTGGCGAGCGCCGCATCGCCGACGTTCGGGATGTCGGCGGTGATCTCCTCCGGCCCCAACTTGGTGTCGCGCGCGACGCAGGTGAGCTCCTCGATGTGGATGGTCGTGAAGCGATCCTCCTGCACGACGCGCTCGGAGATGAGGATCGAATCCTCGAAGTTGTAGCCGTTCCAGGGCATGAACGCGACCAGGAGATTCTGGCCGAGAGCGAGCTCGCCCAGGTGCGTCGACGGGCCATCCGCCAGCACGTCGCCGCGCGCGATGGCATCGCCCGCGTTCACGAGCGGACGCTGGTTGATGCAGGTGTTCTGGTTGGAGCGCGTGTACTTGGTGAGGGTGTAGATATCCACGCCCGGCTCGCCGGCGATGGTCTCCTCGTCGTTCACCCGCACCACGATGCGCGAGGCGTCGACCGAGTCGACCGAGCCGCCGCGACGCGCCACCACCGTCACGCCCGAGTCGATCGCCACCGGGCGCTCCATGCCGGTGCCGACGAGCGGCGTCTCGGAGCGCAGCGTGGGAACCGCCTGGCGCTGCATGTTCGAGCCCATGAGGGCGCGGTTGGCGTCATCGTGCTCGAGGAACGGGATGAGCGATGCCGCCACCGAGACGATCTGCTTCGGGCTCACGTCCATGTAGTTGATCCGGTCGCGCGGCATGAGCGTGAACTCATTCTGGAAGCGGCACGAGACCAGCTCGTCCTTGAGCTCGCCCTGGGGACCTAGGCTCGCATTCGCCTGCGCGATCGCGAAATCGCCCTCCTCGATGGCCGAGAGATAGTCGATCTTCTCGGTCACGCGGCCGCCCTCGACCCGCCGGTACGGGGTCTCGAGGAACCCGTACTGGTTGGTGCGCGCATAGACCGCGAGCGAGTTGATGAGTCCGATGTTCGGACCTTCCGGAGTCTCGATCGGGCACACCCGGCCGTAGTGGGTCGGATGCACGTCGCGGACCTCGAACCCGGCGCGCTCGCGGGTGAGGCCGCCGGGACCCAAGGCGGAGACGCGCCGCTTGTGGGTGACCTCGGAGAGCGGATTGTTCTGATCCATGAACTGCGAGAGCTGCGAGGAGCCGAAGAACTCCTTCACCGCCGCCGCCACCGGCTTGGCGTTGATCATCTCCTGCGGCATCAAAGGCTCGGTCTCGGCGATGGTGAGGCGCTCCTTCACCGCGCGCTCCACGCGCACGAGACCCACGCGGAAGGCGTTCTCCGCCATCTCACCGACGCTGCGCACGCGGCGGTTGCCCAGGTGATCGATGTCGTCCACCTGGCCGTTGCCGTTACGGATGTCGATCAGGACCTTGAGCACGTCGATGATGTCGGAACTGTCGCCGAACTTCTCGACCATGCGCCGGGAGCCCTCGTCCGTGCGCCCGCCGAAATACTTGCGGTCGTAGAGGATGCCGGAGCCGGTGATCTCCTGGCGGCCGACGCGGCGATTGAACTTCATGCGCCCGACCGCCGAGAGGTCGTACCGCTCGGGGTTGAAGAAGAGGTTGGCGAAGAGATTCTCGGCCGCATCCTTCGTGGGCGGCTCGCCGGGACGCATCATGCGGTAGATCTCGACCAGCGCCTCGAGACGAGTCTTGGTCGGATCGATGCGCAGCGTATCGGAGATGTAGGGGCCGCGGTCGAGATCGTTCACGTAGAGCGTGGCGATCTCGGCGATGCCGGCCTCGATCAGCTTCTCGACCGAGGCGGCGGTCAGCACCTCGTTCGCCTTGGCGAGAATCTCGCCGGTGTCGGTGTTGACCACGTCCTGCGCGAGGATCTTGCCGTAGACGTACTCGCGCGGCACGCGCAGGCGCGTGACCTTCGCGTCCTCGAGCTGGCGCACGTGACGGGCGGTGATCCGGCGGCCTTCCTCCACGATCACCTTGTCGCCGACGCGGATCTCGAAGGTGGCGGTCTCTCCGCGCAGCCGCTGCGGCACGAGCTGCAGCGCCACTTCCTCGCGGCCTATGTAGAAGGTGTTGGTATCGAAGAACGTGGCCAGGATGTCGGCCTCGTTCATGCCGAGCGCCCGCAGGATGATGGTGACCGGGAGCTTGCGGCGCCGGTCGATGCGCGCGAACACGCAGTCCTTGGGGTCGAACTCGAAGTCGAGCCACGAGCCGCGGTACGGAATGATGCGCGCGGAGAAGAGGAGCTTCCCCGAGGAGTGCGTCTTGCCGCGGTCGTGGTCGAAGAACACGCCGGGGGAGCGATGGAGCTGGGAGACGATGACCCGCTCGGTACCGTTGATGATGAAGGTGCCGTTCTCGGTCATGAGCGGCAGCTCCCCGAGATACACCTCCTGCTCGCGCACGTCCTTGACCGGCTTCTTCGCGCCCGCAGCCTCCTTGTCGAGCACGATCAGCCGCACCTTCACGCGCAGAGGCGCCGCATAGGTGAGCCCGCGCAGCTGACACTCCTTCACGTCGAACACAGGCTCGCCGAGCCGGTAGCTCACGTAATCGAGCGATGCATTGCCGGAGTAGCTCGTGATCGGGAACACGCTCCTGAAGGCGGCGTGCAGTCCCACCGGATCGCGCGCGTCCTCGGGCTTGTCCGCCTGCAGGAACGAGCGATACGAGTCGAGCTGGATGGCGAGCAGGTAGGGCGTGTCGAGGATGCTCGCCTGCTTGCCGAAGCTCTTACGGATGCGCTTCTTCTCGGTGAAGGAATAGGCCATCTTGGGTTCACCTCAGAACGGAAAAAAGGGGCATCCAGCCCGATACACAGGGCCCGCGCCGAAGCGCGAGCCCTGCTTGTTCCATCGCGCAGCGCATGGCGATCAAGGTCTACTTGATCTCCACTTTGGCGCCGGCATCCTCGAGTTTCTTCTTCATGGCATCGGAATCGGCCTTGGAGACCGCCTCCTTGACGGTCGAGGGCACGCCCTCGACGAGGTCCTTCGCCTCCTTCAAGCCGAGGCCGGTGATCTCGCGGATCACCTTGATCACGGTCACTTTCTTGTCGGCCGGGTACTCCTTGAGGAGGACGGTGAATTCCGTCTTCTCCTCGGCCGGCGCCGCAGCGGCGGCGCCTGCGCCCGGA
>DATFCZ010000072.1:0-35109 GCA_035252605.1 Steroidobacteraceae bacterium | reverse complement strand
GGCCGTACGGGCATTCGCTGCCGGCCCGTCCGTCGCGGCGCGGGATGAGTTCGGCCGCGGTGCCCTGGCGCGCGCCGCCGCGGCGGGGCGTCCGGAGGTGATCGCCCTGCTGATTCAACGTGGCGCTGAGGTCGACTCGACCGATCGTTACGGCATCACCCCTTTGATGCTCGCGGCCGACTCGGGAAACCTTGCCGCGGTGGAGTCGCTGTTACAGGCGGGCGCGTCCGTCAATGCCGCCGATCGCGCCGGCAATACCGCGCTCATGGGCGCGGCGAGCAGGGACCATCTCGAGATTGTCCAGGGCCTGCTTACGGCCGGCGCCGTGATCACGGCTCGCAATGTCGAGGGCTGGTCCGCGCTCGATTTCGCGCTGTCGGCTCACGCCGCGCCATGCGCCAGGCTGCTGAAGAGTCGGGGTGCGCCGGCACTGGCGCACGCCGTCAGCACTCAGGACGTCATCACCTCCGTGCGCCATCCCGCCGCACCCCACGCCGATCTCTACGCCGGCTGGCCCGACATTGCCGTGGCGGCGACGCGTAATTCCCCGCAACTGATCCTAACCGCCCTCCGGCAGGGCGCGAGTGTCAACGCCACGACTCCCGAGGGCCTGCCCGTCCTCGCGATCGCCGCGCAATCGGGCGCAGTGGATTCCATTAAAGCGCTGCTCGCAGCGCAGGCGCACGATCACGCCAACGCCGCACGCGACAGCGCCTCGCTGATAGCTGCCGTGCGCGCCGCGCGCCCCGATGCGGTCGCAGCGCTCCTCGCGCGCGGTGTCTCCCCCGACCGCGCCTCGGCCAATTCGGCTGCCCCACTGCTCCTCGCCGCAAGCGCGGGCAATGCCGCCATCGTCGAGGCGCTCCTCGCCGCGCGCGCACAGGTCGAGGTGCAGGATGAGAGCGGTACGACCGCGCTCATGCTGCTTGCCCGCGCGGATCGGCTCGATCTGGTGCAGGCGCTGCTCGCGGCGGGTGCGTGGCCCGGAACCCAGGATCGGGCCGGCCGCACCGCCCTCTGGTATGCGGCGGCACTCGGCGAGCTGCCGATCCTCCAGCTGCTCGCCCAGCATGGCGCAAAGATCGATGGCGCCGACCGGATGGGGATGACGCCGCTCGCGGCCGCATGCCTTGCAGGCAAGACCGAGACCGTTTCCTGGCTCGCCGCGCACGGCGCGCAGATCGAGACGCGCACGCAGTCGGGTGATACACCGCTCCTCATTGCCGCGGGCATGGGCCGCGTGCAGGTCATCGAGAAGCTGTTGGCACTGCATGCCGACAAGAATGCGCGCAACGCGCTCGGCGACACCGCTCTCATCATCGCGAGCCGTAGCGGCGATCTCGCCGTCGTCCGCCAACTCCTCGCCGCCGGCGCGGCGACCAACTTGCGCGATCGGGATCGCTTCACGGCGGCCGATGTCGCCGCGGCCCGATCCTTCAGCGCCATCGTGGCGCAGCTGCAAACCGAGTGATCAGCGGCGCACGCGGACCGTTCCGTCACCGTACGGGGCCGCAAGGAACTCCGGCAGCTGCTCGGCCCAGGCGCAGAGCGCTCGCAGACGCGGGTAAGCCGCGTCCTTGATGGTCGCCGGCAACGCTCGCACGGTGAATTGCCAGCTGACGGCGGTCGCCACTTCGGCTGCGCCGATGCGTTGCGTACCGCCCGGGTGCGGTCGCTGGGCGAGCTCCGTCTCGAGCTCGCCGTACGCGGCGTGCATCTGGCCGAGAACTCGAGCGGCCCAGGGCTCGTGCTGCTTCTCCGGCGGCCGGAGGCTGCGCTCGTAGAAGAGCTGCACGCTCTTCTCGCAGGCGGCGAGCGCCAGCCCGATGGTCCGCAGCGCCGTCCGCCGCTCAGCGAGGCCTGGCGGCATCAACGACCGGGGCGCAGCGAGAGCCTCGGCGTAATCCAGGATGATCGTGGAATCCATAAGCACCGTGCCGTCATCGCACACGAGCGTCGGCGCCTTCACGACCGGGTTGATGGCGTGGAACTGATCGAAGGTGCGGAATACCGAGAGTGAGCGGTGCTCGAAAGCAAGCCCGAGCAACTGCAGCGAGATGGCGACGCGCCGCACGTAGGGGGAATCGAGCATTCCGATGAGCTGCATGCGGGGCTCCCAGGGAGGGCTGGCCGGCCGGCCGGCACCGGGTCGGCGTACGATAGCACCTCGCACTCAGCGCGCGCCATCAGGTACCGTCGCCATGTCGCTTCTAGCCGCCGATGATCGCAACGCCGATCAGGTCGCTTACTGGAACGGACCTGTTGGGGAGCGCTGGCGAGCCCGGCAGCCAGACCAGGACATGCTGTTGGCGCCGATCGCGGAGCTGCTGTTGCGGCGTGCCGCGCCCTCGGTGGGTGAGGTGGTGCTCGATATCGGCTGCGGCTGCGGCTACACGAGCATCGAGCTGGCGCGGCGCGTTGCGCCCAGCGGTCGAGTGCTCGGCATCGATATCTCCGCGCCCATGCTGTCGCGGGCGCGGGAGCGCGCGCCGGCCGACCTGCCCGTCGCCTTCCTCGAGGCGGATGCCACTGCCTATGCTTTCGAGCCCGGCGCTGCCGACCTCCTCTTCTCGCGTTTCGGCGTGATGTTCTTCGCGGAGCCGCGGAAGTCGTTCGCCAACATGCGGCAAGGTCTGCGCCGCGGAGCGCGGCTCGCCTTCGCATGCTGGCGCGAGCCGCAGAAGAATCCCTGGCTGATGCTGCCGCTCGAGGCGGCCTGCCGGCATGTGCCGCGGCCGCCGGCGTCGGCCCCCGAGGAGCCGGGACCCTTTGCTTTTGCGGACGAGCGTCGCGTGCGCCACGTTCTGCAGAGTGCCGGGTTCGGCGAAGTCGGGCTGGAGGCGCTCGATCTGTCGCTCGATATCGGACTCGGCCGCGGACTCGATGCCGCGGTCGAGACGGCGACCGGGGTGGGACCCGCGAGTCGCGCGCTCGAGGGTCAGCCGACAGAGTTACGGACGGCGGCCATCCGCTCCATTCGCGCCGCTCTCGCGCCGTACCAGGTTGGCAACGTCGTCGCGCTCGCCGGCGCAATCTGGATCGTGACCGCCGCCAACCGCTGAGCCACCACCGGGTCGCTAGCGCTTTGCGGACTCCTTCAGGAGCTCCACGAGATAGCGCTTCCACACCGCCGCATGCGTGTGGGTGCCATGGCCATAAGTCTGCATCGAGGCCGGGATCAGGATGTAACGCCCGTGCGGTATTCGACGCACCAGCTTCCGTGCCAGGCCCTCGAGCTCCGGCGGATTGATGAAATCATCGCCGGAGTCGATCCACACGAGGTGCGCGGTGATGGAACCCAGGCGCGGCTCCGGGTCGTAATCGCGCGAAGAGTCGAACTGGTAAATGAAGTCGTCCGCATCGATGTGCGAGACGATGCTCGCGACGGTCTGGTCGAGGTATGCCTCGGCCTGCCGGCGGGTGGGAAAGTTCTTCTGCATCTGCTGCGGCGCCGAGCCGGCAATGATGAGCATGTCGGCAGCGCCCTCGAGACCTTCCATCGGCTCGCGGGTGTAGTTGCCGTGGTCCCAGCTGGGGTCATCCCGAATGGAGCGGATGGCCATGTATCGCCAGATGCGGTTGCGGCCGGCGATTTCCATGGGCATGCAGGCGAGCGGCATGAGCGCATCGACGAACTTCGGATACATCTCGCCCCAGACGAAGGACTGCATGCAGCCCATCGATGTCCCGAGCACGAGCCGCAGATGATCGACGTGGAGGCCCTCGAGAAGCACCTGGTGTGTTGCCCGGACCATGTCGTCATAGGTATAGCGGGGAAATTTCATCCGCAGACCGTCGGAGGGCTTGCTGGACTCGCCATGCCCGATCAGATCCGGAAGAATGATGAAATATCTGTTGATGTCGAGCGGCTGGCCGGGTCCGAACAACACGTCCGAGAACACCGGGTTGAGAAGCGAGTGCGCATCACCGCCCGTGCCATGAATCAGCAGGACGGCATTGACGGTGTGTCCCGCGGCATCGCGCCGAGGCCTGCCGAGTGTGAGGTAATGGAGACGCAGGTCCGCGAGCGTCTGGCCGGTGCCGAAGCGGAAGTCGTGGATGTGATAGACGCCGTCGCGGACCGGCCAGTGCGTCGGCGCGTAATGAGGCTTCGGAACCTGCGCCTGAGCCAGGCCGATGGAGAGAACGAGCAGCCCGGCCAGTCGACGGAGCATGAGGATCTTCCCTACACGCTCGCGGACATTCCGGCTGTCGCGACGGGCCGCTGGCCGATCCGGCGCGCGAGCGCATGGCCGAGCCCCATGGCAATGAGCGCGACCAGCAGGTGCAGCACCTGGATCACCCAATGACCGGATCCGGGCAGCAGCCGCACCTGCGAGACGCCAAGCGCCGGCAAGATGAGGCTCCAGAGGAGAACGACGAACGCCAGGCCTCGAGCTCCCGGGACGACGAATCCGACAGCGGCGAGAACCCAAAGAGATATGACGAAAAGGCCGCCGAGCAGCATGTGAAGCGGCAGCAGCGAGAGGGCGTGTCCCGTCCAGAAGAGCACGCCCAGCACTACGAGAGCAATGCCGAAGAGACCGATGAGTGAGCGCGCAATGAGAACGATGGACTTCATGGCGACCTCGACCTCGTAGGATGTATCTATAGTATAGCGGCGGTTCCATGGAGCGTAACGAGATGACGGGCCCGGCAGATGAGCGCCTGAGAATCGATGTCGGCGCCCACCACCGGGTATCCGGCTTGTTTTCTCGTCCGGCCTCGGCGCGTGCGGCGCTCGTCCTGGCGCACGGAGCAGGCGCGGGAATGGAGCATCCCTCGATGCGCGCGGTTGCCACGGGGCTTGCGGCCCGGGGCATCGCCATCCTGCGTTATCAGTTCCCCTACATGGAGCGACAGAGCCGGCGCCCCGATCCCCCCGCGCTCTGTCATGCGACGGTTCGCGCCGCGGTCGCGGCAGCTGCGGGACTCGCGCCGGATCTTCCTCTCGTGGCCGGCGGCCGATCGTTCGGCGGACGGATGACCTCCCAGGCGCAAGCACAGACTCCGCTGCCTCGTGTCCGCGGGCTCGTGTTGCTGGCTTTTCCGCTTCATCCCGCCGGCCGGCCCGGCACCGATCGCGCCGCGCATCTCGAGAATGTCAGCATTCCGATGCTGTTCATCCAGGGAAGTCGCGACGAGCTCGCCGGCCTCGGCCTTCTGCGGCCGCTCGTGGAACGACTGGGGGCGCGCGCGACCTTGCACGTGCTGTCGGATGCCGATCACGCCTTCCACGTTCCGGCTCGATCCGCTCGCAGCGACTCGCAGACGCAGGAAGACGCTCTCGATGCGGTATGCGCCTGGTTGGACGCGCTCATCCGTCAAGAGCGAAGCTGAGCTTTGGCCGGTGTCGTTGCGCTATCCTGCTCCCGGGGGCGGAGCTTGCTACATTCCGCTTCGTGCGCGCCACCAGGGTCTTTGTCGAGGTGAGAACGATGCGAGCTGCACAAACGCTTTGCGGAGCCCTGTTGAGCGCGGCGGCCGCCTCTCTCCTCTCGGCGGGGCCTCGAATCGCGCACGCCCAGGAGGCTCAGGCGGTCAAGAGCGGCGCTGCCGCGTGCGCCGATGCCGGACTCGAGCTTCCCGCCGGATTCTGTGCGAGTGTCTTCGCCGACCATCTCGGCCATGCGCGCCACATGGTGGCGGCGCCGGATGGCGTGCTCTACGTCAACACCTGGAGCGGGCGCTACTACGCGAACTCCCCACCGCCACCGGGCGGCTTCCTCATCGCCCTCAAGGACACGACCGGCCGCGGCAAGGCGAATCTGATTCACCGCTTCGGCGCGACGCCGGCAAGCGGCGGACACGGCGGCACCGGCATCGCGCTCTACGATGGGTATCTCTATGCCGAAGAGCATGACCGGATCGTAAGGTTTCGGCTGTCGCCGGGCTCGATGCTGCCCAGGGGTGCCGCGCAGACCGTCCTTTTCGGGCTGCCGCTCACGGGTGATCATCCGATGCATCCGTTTGCAATCGATGCCGACGGCTGGCTGTATGTCGATTCCGCCAGCCCGAGCAACTCCTGCCAGCGGCAGAACCGCATGCTCGAATCACCGGGCATCTATCCCTGTCCGGAGCTCGCGACGCGCGGCGGCATCTGGCGCTACCGCGCGAGCAAGTTGCACCAGAGGTTCTCGCCGGCCGCCCGCTTCGCCACCGGCATCCGCAACGCGGATGGCATCACGGTCGGCGGAACGGGGCACGATGTCTACGCGACTCAACAGGGCCGGGATCAGCTCGGGCAGAACTGGCCGAAGCTCTTCACGCCGCAGCAAGGCGCTTACCTTCCCGCCGAGGAGCTGCTGCACGTCGTGCAGCGCGGCGATTACGGGTGGCCGTACTGCTACTACGACGGTGTCGAGGGGAAACTCGTTCTCGCGCCCGAGTACGGCGGCAACGGCCGGAAGGTTGGAATGTGCGCGCGGAAGCTCGGCCCGGTCGCCGCCTTTCCCGCTCACTCGGCGCCGAATGACGTGGCGCTTTACTACGGCAGACAATTCCCGCGGGCCTACCGCGGCGGCGCATTCCTCGCCTTTCACGGATCGTGGAATCGTGCGCCGTTTCCACAGCAAGGCTATGACCTCGTGTTCCAACCGCTCGCCCATGGCAGGGCCTCGGGCCAGTGCGTCATCTTTGCCGATGGATTCGCAGGACGCACCAAGGCTCCCGGCGCTGCCGCGCACCGTCCCGCGGGTCTCGCGATCGGACCCCATGGCGCGCTTTACGTCTCCGACGATGTGGAAGGCCGGATCTACAGGATCGTCTACCGGGGCACTCCCGGCTCTGCCGATCAGGCACGAGGCATCGGCCCCTGTCCCGAGATGTCAGCTCTCGGGGGCACATCGAGTTCGGCTGCCGGCCCCCTGCCCCCTGAGGGAATCCACCCAACTGCCGCACTTCCCGTCCCCCAGGGCGCCGACCGAGAGATGCTCGAGCTCGGTTACCGGATCTTTCACGGACAGATCGCCTCCGGCACCTGCGCGGGCTGCCACGGAGCGGATGGCAAAGGCACCCCGCTCGGCCCGGACCTCACCTCGGGCAAGTGGCTATGGAGCGGCGGCAGCTACCGCGAAATCGAGCGAACCATCCGCCGCGGCGTGCCTCATCCCAAGCAATACCGCAGCCCCATGCCGCCATTGGGTGGCGCGCAGCTCTCGACGAGACAGGTTGCCGCGGTGGCGGCATACGTCTGGGGTTTGGGGCACACGGGCGGGCACTGACTCGTCGCGATTTTCACTCCGTTCGTCGCGCTGCGCGGCGGGGACGGCAAATTGCAGCGCGTAATCGAGTCCGCTAAGCTCGTTTGATCGTGCCGTCCCGGTTCCACAGGGACGCGAATCAAAGAGAAACATCGAGTGACAAACCTGGCTGCCTCCTCGCGGCTCATCCGCGGCAAGTTCCCGCTCGCAACCTTCGCGACGCTCATCGTCGCCGGCGTCGCAGTCGCCGCTCACGCCGCGACTGCCCACCGTTTCCTCGACGGCAAGCTCTCCTGGCGCAGCATCGGTCCGAACATCGGCGGGCGCGTGGTGGCCGTCGCCGGCGTGCCGAGCGAACGCAACTTGTTCTACATGGGAGGCGTCGACGGCGGCGTGTGGAGGAGCACGGACTACGGAGTCCGCTGGGAGAACATCACCGACGGCAAATTCCCGTCGGCGAGCGACAGCATCGGCGCCCTTGCAGTCGCCCCATCGGACGCGAAGGTCATCTACGCAGGCACCGGCGAGACCGACATCCGTAACGACATGATCACCGGGGATGGAGTGTACAAGTCCGTCGATGCCGGCAAGACCTGGAAATATGCGGGACTGCGCGAGACGCGCACGATCGGCGCGCTGGTGATCGATCCGCGCGATCCGAACGTCGTCTATGCCGCCTCCATGGGCCACGTATTCGCGCCGAATCCGGACCGTGGAGTCTTCAAATCCACCGACGGCGGCAAAAGCTGGCAGAAGGTGCTCTTCGTCGATGACAAGACGGGCGCCGTCGGCCTCGCGATGGACCCTCGCGACAGCAACATCCTGTACGCGGCGATGTGGCAGGCGCAGCGCACACCGTGGTCGCTCGATGACGGCGGACCCGGCAGCGGCATCTACAAGAGCACCGACGGCGGCGCGCACTGGTCGAACATCACCCGCAACCCGGGATTGCCCCGCGACGTGCTGGGACGGATCGGAGTGGGTGTGGCGGCGAGCGATCCGAACGTGCTCTACGCGATCGTGCAGGCGAAGGACGGCGGCGTATTCCGCTCGGCCGACGGCGGTGCCACCTGGCAGCACGTGAACAGCAACTGGAGCCTGCGTCAGCGGGGTTTCTACTACACATGCATCTATGTCGATCCGACCAATCCGCAGACGGTGTACGTCCCGAACGTCGACGGGATCTGGGTCTCGCACGACGGTGGCAAGGCATTCTCGCTGCTGCACTTGCCGCACGGCGATGATCACACCGTTTGGATCAATCCCACCGACCCCAAGGTTCTGCTCGCCGGGACCGACGGCGGCGCGACGATTTCGACCGATGGCGGCAAGACCTGGAGCAGCGATCACAACCAGCCGACCGGTCAGTTCTATCACGTGGCGCTCGATCGTCAATTCCCGTTCAACGTCTACGGGGCGCAACAGGACGAGGGCTCGTTCGAGGGCCCGAGCGCGATGCCGGACGGCGCGATCCCGACCGGCGCCTGGCATTCGGTTGCGCTAGGGGAAAGCACGTTCGTCGCCCCGGACCCGCACGACCCCGACGCCACCTACGGCGCCGACTACTACACGCTGATGCAGCGTTACGATCACGTGACGGGCGCGCGCAGGGACGTGAGCCCGTATGCCATCTACCTCGATGGGGTCTCGTCGGCGGAAATGAAGTATCGCTTTGCCTGGACGCATCCGATCTTCTTCTCGCCCGACGATCCGAATGAGCTCTTCCTCGCCTCGCAGTACGTCATGACGAGTCGTGACGGCGGGCGTACGTGGAAGATCATCAGCCCGGATCTGACGCGCAACGATCCTGCCACCGAGAAGCCGAGCGGCGGACCGGTCGACCTGGACCAGACAGCGGCGGAGGTATTTCCGGACATTTCGGCGCTGGCGGTATCGACGGTCGATCCGCATGTCATCTGGGCCGGGTCGCAGGACGGACTCGTTCACGTGACGAGCGATGCCGGCCAGAGCTGGAAGCTGGTGACGCCCCCTCAGCTGACCGATTGGGCCGAGATCTCCTCCATCGAGCCCTCGCATGTCGCTGCCGGAACCGCGTATTTGACGGCTTCGCGCTACATGTGGGACGACTACCGGCCGTACGTGTTCGAGACCACGGACTTCGGCCGGCATTGGTCGGTGCTGACGAGCGGCCTGCCGGACGATGAATCGGTGTTCGTGGTGAGGCAGGACCCGAACGATTCGTCGCTTCTCTTCCTCGGTACCGCCAACAGCGTGTACGCGAGCTTCGACGGTGGCGCGCACTGGCAGGCCCTCGGCCTGAACCTGCCGCACGCCGAAGTGCGCGACCTCGCGATCGATACGCGCGAGGGCGAGGTGGTCGCCGCAACCCACGGCCGCTCCTTCTGGATTCTCGGCAACCTGGCGCTGCTCGAGCAGCTCTCCCACGCCGGACTGCCGGCGGCGGATTCAACTGAGCTCTATGCGCCGCAACCCGCCTGGCTGAGCAACGCCTACGGCTCGAGTCCCGATGCGGAGCGTCGGGGAGCAGTGGGCACCAACCCACCGTTCGGAGCGACGGTATTTTTCCACCTTCCCGCCAGCTACGACGGCAAGACCTCGGCGAGCCTCGAGTTCCTCGACGACGGTGGCCAGGTGGTGCGGCAATTCGCGCTGCACCTGAAGAAGAAGAGCAAGGAGCTCCCGCCGACCGTGAAGGACAATCTGCTGCCTTCGCAGGAGAAGCGCCGGGCCGAGGAGAAGCTGACGGCGGTCTCCGCGGGCATGAACAACTTTCAGTGGGATCTGCGTTATGCGGATGCGACCGACGTGATCGGGTTCGAGCCGCCGGAGGAATCCGACGGCCAGACGGCCGATGCGCGCGGACCGCTGGTCAATCCCGGCAGTTACACCGTGGTGTTACGTTACGGCGCCAGGAGCTACCGGCAGACGCTGCAGGTCGCTCTCGATCCGCGCCTGCACACGACAGCCGCGGCGCTGAAACAGCATCTTTCGCTGCAGCTCGAGTTGCACCATACGGTCGACGTGCTCGATCGCGCGATCAATACGGCCATCAAGATGCGCCAACGGCTTGCACAGGCGGTCGCTGCGCACAAGGTGAAGGCGTCCGCGGCCGCGCCGGTACTCGCCGAGCTCGATCGGGCGATCGAGACGGTGGTGTATCGCGATGTCCGCTCGAGCGAGGGCGATGTGATGCACGAGATGCTTCTGCGCAGTCGCCTCGCCTATCTGCAGTCGGATATCGGCCTCGACTACGAGACGCCTAACCCGGCGCAGGTCGCCGCGGTGAGCCAGCTCGAGAACGAGGCGCAGCAGGGCGAGGTGAGGCTGAAGGCGGCGACCACGGCAGGGCAGCGGCTGCTCTGACCGGTAGGCACGCCCTCCGCCTCATTCACATTCGGTATCAGCCGGCCCGGGAGGTGTCGGCTTTCTCCGCGGACGCGAGCCGGTGCAGGTGGACCGAGCTCCAGTGATGAGCGCGCGCGACGACCTGCTGCGAGTCGGCCAGTGCAAGCGGCGCGGTGGTGAGCGTCGCACCGACGAGAGTGATCGTGAGGGCGATGGCGGCGACGGTGGCTTTCTGGATGCGGTTCATGATGTTCTCTCCTCTGTTGTGCCTCAAGAACACCGTCGGGCGGCGAAAGTTGCAGCGTTGTCCGGCCCGCCTGGGACCGATCGTCGATGGCAGCGCGCCCGCGAGGGACGAAGCCCGGGAGTGGTGACTGGACCTGTAACGGCCGGATGTCAGATGGGCCGGCCCGCCGCTTGCGGGATAAGTGCGGCTCAACACCCGCCGCGCTGCCCCTGGGGAGCGCGAAGCCTCCCTGGAGGGAGGCTGTTGGAGGGCGGTCGGGGAGTTGGATTGCGAGAGGGGTTGGGCATGCGCCGCCTCATCGCGCGGCGCATGCCGGAAGGATCGATTTAGCTGCGGTTGAGCGCGACCAGACCCGTCTCACCCTTGACTCCGTAGCACTCGACGTGGCGGGACATCTGGGTCGTGCAGGCCTGATGTGCGACGACCGTCTGCGGCCGGGCGAACGCCAGGGGTGCGGTGACGAGAGCGGCACCCAGGAGAGTGATGGCGAGGGCGCTGGCGGCGACAGTGGCTTTCTGGATGGCGTTCATGATGTTTCTCCTCTTGTTACGCCCCTAGAACACCCCCGGCCGCGAAAAGTTACAGCGCACCCCGTGCCGCCACGAGGATCCCGAATCGCGCTCAGGGCGCGCTGGCAGAAGGGGTTTGGCGGGCGGCGCGCGCTGCGGACTCGGGAACCCGCCCGGCGGAGTGTCCCCAGCTGTTGCGCACGTAGGTCGCTACCGCCGCGACCTGCGCGTCATCGAGCTGCCAGCCATAGGAGGGCATTTGTGGGCCGGTGGGCTCTTCGCGGGTCGCGACGCTCGCCGCGCCGTGCAGGATCACCCGCAACACGGTCGCCGGGTCGCGCGAGGCGACCGCTGCAGAGCCCGCGAGGTCGGGGATGAGATAGGGAACCCCGCTGCCGTCGATCTTGTGGCATCCCGCGCAAATGTCGCGGTAGATGGCCGCGCCCGCCACCATGTCCAGATCGGCGGCCGCAAGCGCCGCGCGGCGCCTCGAGGTGCTTTCCTCGCCTTTCAGATAGGTCGCGATCGCGGCGAGATCCTCGGCGCTCATTCCCGAACTCGAGTCCTTCACCTCCTCGGCCATGGGACCCGATGCGGCGTCGAAGCGGTTGTGGCCCGTTTTCAGGTACGCGACGATGTCTTTGGCGCTCCAGAGCGCGAGACCGTGCGCCGGATCGCCGGTGAGATCGGGAGCGAACCACCCCTGAAGGGAATAGCCCTGCAGCTCATGGCTGCGCTCATCGCCGCCGAGGAAGGTTTTCGGGGTGTGGCAGGCGCCGCAGTGACCCGGTCCTCGAACGATGTAACTGCCGCGATTCCACGCGGCTGACTCATCGGCGCGAGGCCGCCACTGGCCGGGGTGGTAGTAGAGCCAGTCCCAGAAAATCATGCTCACCCGAAGGGAGAGCGGAAACGGCAACTGGTCGGCGACGACCACGTGGTGCACCGGCTTTACGGTGTTGAGATAGGCCCAGATGGCGCGCACGTCGGCGGCGGACATGCGGGCGAAATAAGGAAACGGCATGGCCGGATAGAGCCGCCGGCCGTCGGGCATGCGACCGCGGCGGACCGCGTCGTCGAACTGCTGCGCGGTCCAGTTGCCGATGCCCGTCGCGGGATCGGGCGTGATGTTTGGCGCCAGCAGCGTACCGAATGGAGTTGGAACCGGGTGTCCGCCCCCGAACGGACTGTCGCTTCGGGTCGGATCGGAGTGACAGGCGGTGCAGTCGCCGAGCGTAACGAGATAACGACCGCGCTCGATGAGAGCGAAATTCTGCCGATCGACGCGGCCGCCGCCGTGCGCGTGCGTGCATCCGGAGAGTGACGGCGCGAGCACAGCCATGGCCAACAGGAGCTTGCGGGCGCGGCTGAGCATGTCCTCACGCGTGCACGAGCGGGCCGGGATTTTTCAGATACTGCGTGCGGATGGCCTGCGCCGACCAATACGCGAGCGCTGCCAGAGTCCCCGTCGGATTGTAGCCGGCGTTCTGCGGGAATGCGCTCGCGCCCATGACGAAGAGATTCGGCACGTCCCAGCTCTGCAGGTAACGGTTGAGCGCGCTCGTCTTCGGGTCGGTGCCCATGATCGCGCCGCCGCAAAGATGGGTGGTCTGATAATCGGTGATGTCGTAGGGCGCCCGGCGATACTGTTTGTCCATCTGCCGCGCGCCCATGGCCTGGAAGATCGCGGCGAAGCGATCGGTGAGGAAGCGGTTCTGCTTGAGCTCGTTCTCGTGGAAGTCCATGGTGATGCGTACCAGCGGGCGGCCGAAGCGGTCCTTGTACGTGGGGTCGAGATCGAGGTAGACGTCGCGGTAGCTGTACATGCTGCCGTGAACACCGGTGCCCGGCTTGATGGCGCTCAGATAGTTCTCCTTCACCGCCTGCTTCCATTTCGCACCCCATTTGGGGGTGCCGGGCGGCACGGGCGTGGTCTCGATGGGCCGTCCGTTCGTCTGCACCTGTCCCATGTAGCCGCCGCCGACGAACCCGTAGGGGCCATGATCGAAGTTGTCGCCATTGAACTCATCGATGCACATCCCGATCGCGCCGGAGGCGATGAAGGGATTGAAGATGAACTTCTTCGGATCGAAGAAGCTCACCACGTCGGAGATGGTCTGGTGCGTGAAGTTGCGTCCGATGACGCCGCGATTGGCAACAGGATCGTAGCGTTGGCCGATACCCGAGAGCATCAGCAGCTGCACGTTGAATATCGTGTAGGCGCAGAGCAGCACCAGATCCGCGGGCTGCTCCCACTCCTGACCGCTGGTGTCCACGAAGGTCACGCCGGTGGCCCGGCGCCCGCTCGGCTCGAGGTTGATGCGCGTGACCTCGCACTGATCGCGCGCCGTGAAGTTGGGCTTGCGCACCAGCACCGGCAGGATGGTCGTCTGCGGGCTCGCCTTCGAGTAGTTGCCGCAGCCAAACCACTCGCAGAAGCCGCAGTAACTGCACGGCCCCTGGCGCACACCGAGCGGATTGCGATACGCCTGCGAGAGATTGCCCGAGGGCTGCGGGAACGGCTTGTAGCCGAGCTGCCGCGCCGCCTGGGCGAAGAGTGTGTGACTGAAGGGCTGCTGCTGCGGCGGGTTCGGATAGGGGCGCGAGCGCGGCCCCTCGAACGGATTGCCGCCCTCCAGGATCTTCCCCCGCAGGTTCCCCGCCTGACCGCACGTGCCGCAGAGGTACTCGAACCGATCGTAGTGCGGCTCGAGCTCCGCGTAAGTGACGCCCCAGTCCTGGATCGTCATGTCGGCGGGCAGGAAGCGCGCGCCGTAGCGCTTCGTGAGGTGGCTGCGCAGCACGAAATCGCTGGGCAGGAAGCGCCAGGTCTCAGCATTCCAGTGCACGCCGCCGCCACCCACGCCGTTGGGAGGCATGAACGCGCCCCAGTTGCGGATCGGTAGTGCCCGCTCGCTCATCCTGTTGCGGAAGGTGAACGTCGTCTGCGCGGGCTGCAGGAAGAGCTCGTGGCGGATACGGTAACGCAGCTCATCCTGCGCGTAATTCGGCGGATAGTCCGTCGCGGCCGCGCGCCACGGTCCGCGCTCTATCGCCATGACCTCGAGGCCGGCGTCGGTGAGCTCGTTTGCGAGAATCGACCCGGTCCACCCCAGCCCGACGATGGCCACGTCTTTGTGCGGCAGCCTGCGGGGCATCGCGCGAGTTACCGGTGCCGCGGCGTCCAGTCTGCGCGCCCGCCGATGCTGACGGGTGACAGCGGGTAACGCTCGTTATGACGGTTCACCCAATCGCGATAGTCGTATCGGGCGCCCGGGAAACCGATCATCTTCCAGGCGCACATGTCACGGTTGCCGCCGTAGATCGGGTCGGCGAAGAAGCCGTCCTGAATGTCCTTGCGCAGCGCGTCGAAGAACTGCTTGGCGTCGAGCCCGGACAGATGCACGGTTCCCCCCTCCAGTCCGTGCAGCACCTCATCCTGCTCTTCGAGCGCGAGCTCGGCAAAGCGCTTGCCGCGCGGCAGCCCGCTTCCTCCTCCTTCGCGGCAGTATTGATCGAGCGCCTGCAGGGCGGCGCGATAGGTCTGCGCCGGTGTCTTGGAGGATTGCGGGCCCTGCTGTTCGACGCCCTGGATGAAGGGAGGGCGCTCGTAGAGACCTTCGGCGCTACCGTATGCCCCAGCGAGCTGTCGGTCGAGAAACACGACGCAACCCGCGTCCTTGCCTCCGGGAGTCTCAGCGTCGGGCGGAATGATGCGATCCGCCAGGGCCTCGATCGTCGGCAGCTCCTCGGGCGTAAAGAACTGCCAGGGCCCGGGCTCCACCCGCGGCGGCGGCGAGACCGCATCCGAGCGCCAGGGAAGCTCCCCCTTGAGGACGCCGGCGCGTGCGGCAGCCCCGCCGGCGAGCGCGAGCGCGGCGCCGGTCAGTAGATCGCGTCGTCGAATACGGCTCATGACGCGCTCGGGAAAGGAGGACCCTTGACAACGCCACGGTCGCGCAAAGGTTCCCGGATTGACGGCCAGGAGGTCCAAAGTGGGCATGCGCTAGAATTGACACCCGGCTCTCGGGGAGGTGCGTGCCATGCGAGCGTTGAAAATCATCGGCGTCATCGTCGGCTGTATCGTCGCAGTGCTGATCGCTGCGCTCATCGCGCTCTGGCTGATCGTCAATCCCAACGACTACAAGGGCCGCATCGAAGCGGCCGTCAGGAGCTCGACCGGCCGCGACCTCGCCCTGACCGGCAACATCCACCTGGCCATCTTCCCTTCGATCGCCCTCGAGCTCGGGCCGGCGAGCCTCGGCAATCCGCCGGGGTTCAGCTCTTCGCAGCCGTTTGCCTCTCTCAGGCGCGTATCGCTCAGCGTGCGGGTGCTTCCCCTCCTTCACCACCAGCTCGACGTCGGCAAGGTCGAGATCGAGGGCCTCGATCTGCGCCTTCTCAAGAACGCCCAAGGGCAGGGCAACTGGGCGATGCCGGCGGAGAAGACGGCGCCCGCAGCGCAAACCTCCGGCAGCAATCAGGTGACGCTGGGCGGGATCGGTGGCGTCGTGGTCAAACGCAGCCGCGTCAGCTATCAGGACCTGGTGGTGAATAATGTCGATGTCAACATCGGGCGCGTCGGCACCGCCGTTCCGATTCCCGTCCGATGGAGCCTCAACGTGACGACCGCCCCCGGAGCGAAGCCCATCCCGCTTTCGGGGAGCGCCACGCTCGAATACGACGCCAAGAGCGCGCGCCTCTCGGGGCTCGACGCACGGATCGACCGCTCGACGCTGCGCGGCAATGCCGCCGTCAGCAATCTGACCACAGGGGCGATGAGCTTCGACCTGTCCATAGATCAGATCGACCTTGACCGCTATCTCGGCACGTCGAAGTCCGCCCCGCCGGCCGCACCCAAGAACACTGCCGTGGCGCAGAATCAACCGCCCACCGAGCTGCCCACGAGCGCGCTGAAGACACTGCAGCTCAACGGCAAAGTCACGATCGGCAGCGCCACCCTGTACGGCATGAAGCTCTCGCAGGTCGACGTCGGCCTCGCAGCCGATCATGGGATACTGCACGTCACTCCCGCGACGGCCAAGCTCTATGGCGGCACCTCTGACGGCAACGTTACGCTCGATGCTCAGGGTGCAGTACCGGTGTTGCATCTCGATGAGAACCTCGCGGGCATCGACGTCCAGCCTCTGCTCGTCGATTTCGCGAAGTTCAATCGCGTCTCCGGCCGTGGCAACGTGACGGTGAACGTCACCGCGCACGGTAACACCACCGCCGCTCTGACGAGCTCGCTCGATGGACATGCCGCGGTCAACCTCACGAACGGCGCCATCAACGGTCTCGACCTCTGGTCGGCCGTCAACAGCGCGGTTGCGCTCGTGCAGAAGCACGCGTTGCCGACGGGAGGGATGGGCAAGAGCACCCGGTTCGACGCGTTCAAGGCGTCCGCGGACCTGACCAACGGTATCGCCTCGACCAAGGACCTGGATATCGCCTCGGGCGATCTGCACGTTACCGGTCAGGGCACGACCAATCTCGTCACCGGTGCAGTCAATTACCGCCTGAGCGCTGCGATCCTGAAGGGCCCGTCGGCGGGCGCGCTGGCGAACATCCCGCTGCTCATCACCGGAACGATGACGAGTCCCAGCGTGCGTCCCGACACACAGGGGCTCCTCAAGTCGGTGGCGCAGCAGCAGCTGCAAAAGAACAAGGGCGCAATCGTGAACAAGTTGAAGGGCGCATTGAAGGGGTTGATCCATTGACGGCGAACCCGGGTGAAATATTTTTGCCGGCGATGTCCGCGAGCCGCAGTCCGTTGCGCATAGACCTTTCGGTATGGCCGTGTGATGCCTCCGGATGCGCCAATTTCCACGCCTCATCGATCAGCGGATTCTGAATCCGTCTCAGACGGCGCTCGCTCTCGAGCTGATCGGCCGCATGGATTTGTTGCGCCTGAAGGCGATCGCGCGCGTATACGCCCGTGGACTGCCACCCGAGGTCACCTGGGAGGATCTCTTTCAGGAAGCGCTCACGCGAGTGATCGCGGGCTCGCGTCGCCCGAGGGAAGGCGTGCCGATGGTCGCGTTCGTCGCAGGGATCCTGCGAAGCCTCAGAGCGGAGCACTGGCGTCGAGCCAGTCGCAAGTCCGGGGGAAACGATGCGCTGCGGCTCGATCACGCGCACGATGACTCGCTCGCTCTGTCGGATCCGGCTGCCGGACCGGAGCGTACGCTGAGCGCGCGACAGGAGCTCCTCGCGATCAGACGGCTGTTCGCCGACGATCCGGCCGCAGCGGCCATCATCGAAGGGCTCGGCGAGGGTCTTTCCGCCGCGGATATCCGTCGCTCGAGCAGACTCACCGAGACCGAATACGACTCGGCACGAAAGCGCATTCGGCGCGCATTGATCCGAGAGGGCTTGACATGCGGACGAAAATAAACGGGGAGGCATCCGAGCGGGTGCTGAATCGCATCCTGGATGCCTTCGCGCGCGAGCTGATCGATGCCTCGGAGGAGGAAATCCTCGAAGCTGCGAAGGATCTCGGGATGAATCCCGGAATGAAGGGATCGGCGGCCTTTCTCGGCGTGATCCACGCCACCCCCCGGCGGCTCGCCGATCTTTTCGACATCGAAGAGTTGAAGAGGATGCTGCTCGCGAGCGGACAGGAGCGGCTCGTCAGCGAGCGCCGAGCGAAAGCTCTGCTCGAGGCCCCGGTGGTACAAACCAAAAGCCGGTCACGCCGGTCGCGCCGATCGAGCGCGAGGAAGCCCTCGAGCGGCAAGTAAGCTGCCCAGCCCGCCTGGCAGCTCGCCACCCAGGCGCAGTCCGTGCTTGGCAGCGCTCGTGGCGAGGATCCGCATCGGCATCTCGGGCTGGCGCTATGCCCCTTGGCGCGGGCCGTTCTATCCGGCCAAGCTGCCGCAGCGCGCGGAGCTCGCATACGTCTCGCGCCGCTTCTCCACCCTCGAGATCAACGGTTCGTTCTACTGCCTGCAGCGGCCCGAGAGCTACGCGCAATGGTACGCGGAGACTCCGCCCGGATTCGTATTCAGCCTGAAAGGCGGCCGCTACATCACGCACATGCTGCGGCTGCGCAACGTGGAGGAGCCACTCGCGAACTTCTTCGCCTCGGGCGTCTTCAACCTGCGCGATAAGCTCGGGCCGATCCTGTGGCAATTCCCGCCTAACTTCAGATACGACCCCGAACGGATGGAGCGCTTTTTCCGGCTGCTGCCGCTTGATACGGAATCCGCCTGCTCGCTGGCTCGCCGCCGTTCGCCCTGGATGAAAGGCCGGGTGCGTCTCGCGGTCGATGCGCGCCGTCCGCTTCGCCATGCGGTCGAGGTGCGACACGAGAGCTTTCTCGAGCCGTCCTTCGTCGAGCTGCTGCGCGCGCATCAAGTCGCACTCGTCATCGCGGAGACGGCCGGGCAGTGGCCGATGCCGCAGGACGTGACGGCGGATTTCATCTACATGCGACTGCACGGCGACAAGGAGCTCTATCGCAGCGGCTACTCGGACCGCGCGCTCTCGCGCTGGGCGCAGCGCATCCGGGCCTGGCACCAGGGGTCGGAGCCTGCCGATGCCGTCAAGATCTCGGATTCCGGACCGCCGTCGAGGAAGCCGCGGGACATCTACTGCTATTTCGACAACACCGACGTGAAGCTCCGAGCGCCCGTCGATGCGCGCAGTCTGATGCGCAAGCTGGGGATCGCCTGGCGTGACGACGAGGCGGCCGGCGAACAGCCATCGAAGGCGAAGCGTAACCGACCTGCGCGCGGTGGCCGCTTAGGCGCGGGACGCACTTTTATCACCTCATCCGAGGGTTGAGGCGCCCGCGCGATGGTAGCCGCGGGTTTCACTGCTGCTGCCGAAGGTTGCACTGCTGCCCCGTCCGCGGAACGCGAACCTCGGCCTGACCATCCCCTCGGAAGCGGTCGGGCTCACGCCCGGGATGTGCTTTATGATGCGGCCGAGGGGGAAAGCATCCGGCCGTTCAAGAACACCGAAGCCGATGGCAATCAGCACGCTACCGCGGCCAGCCTTGCGACTGGCGAGCGCTTCATGGCGATCCGCGATCGCGGCGTCCTTGCTTTCGTCATGGCTCGGGGGCTGCGCGAGCTATCACGCGCAGCCGCTGCAGCCGCAGGAGAGCGCACGGCGATTTGCCGCGCGGCGGCTCGACTCGCCCGGGTTAAAGGATGCAGTCACGCAACTCTTGCCGCATCCCCCGCCGCAGTGGCCGCCGTCGAAGTGGAATCGCGCCGAGCTGCTGGCGGTTGCGCTCACCGATAATCCAACACTCGCCGTGCAACGCGCGCAAGTCGGACGCGCTCTGGCCCATCAGATCACCGCCGGAGAGAGGCCGAATCCGACCATCGGTCTACAATCCGAGTACGCGCTGAACGACATACACCCGTGGCTGTACGGCGTCAGTTTCGAGCTGCCGCTGCGCTCCCCGGCCCTGCGGCGGCTGGCGATCTCGCAGGCCCAGATCGCCACCAGCCGCGCCCGTTGGCAGCTGATGGGCGCAACCTGGAGGGTCCGCAGTGAGCTCATCGCCGCGCTCTCGAACTGGCAGAGCGCGCGCCGACGCAGCAGCCTGCTGCACACGCTGATCACGGACCAGCGGCAGTTGCTCGATGAGCAACGGGCGCGTGTGGCAGCCGGAGAAGACGCACCTGCGACTCTCGTTCCGGCGCAGGACGCGCTGCTGCAGGCGCAGCTGCAACAAGGAGAGGCACGCGCCGACGCGCAACGCGCCGAAAGCGCTGCGGCCGCCGCCCTCGGTGTACCGCCCCAGGCGCTCGATAACCTGCGCCTCGACTGGCCGCACTGGGGCAGACCGCCGGCCGTGAGCGTCAGGAAGCTGCAGGCTGCCCGGACCGCGGCCCTCCTCTCGCGTGCCGATCTGTCGGCGGCAATCGACGACTATGCCGAAGCCGAGGACAGGCTGCAGCAGGCGATCGCGCGGCAATATCCGCAGCTGACGCTGACGCCGGGCTACTATTGGGACCACGGCATCCACAAATTTCCCGTCGACGTCGGCCTGACGTTGCCGCTCTTCAATCGCAACCAGGGGGAGATTGCCGAGGCGCGCGCCGGCCGCGCGCTCGCCGGGCGGCGCATGCTGGCGCTGCAGGATTCGATCTACGGCGAGATCGCCGGCGCCGTGCGCGCCGAATCGATCGCCCGCGACAACGAGCAGGCGGCGCGGCAGCGACTTGACGATGCGCGCGAGCAACTTCGCCAGGCCACGCTCGGATTCGAGCTCGGCGCCGTTGACCGGAACGAACAACTTGCGGCCCGCATCCTCGTCGGTCGCGCGCAGCTCGACCTGCTGCAGACGCAGGCCGGCTGGCAGGCGGCGCGCAATGCCCTGGAGGACGCGCTGCGCGCACCACTCTCCGGCCCGGAGCTGAGCATGGGCCGCTTCGCATCCAACATCGGAGGCCGTCCATGACGCCGCCAAAGTACCTGCTGCTGACGGCCTGCGCTCTGATGGTTAGCTGCGCTCCGCTGCTCGCCGCAGGCGAGGAGGATCGCGCCACCGCCACGGCCGATGAGAGTCAGGCGCTGCCGACGCTCAGCGACGCGCAGCAGCGCGCGGTCGGCATCGTCATCGCCGCCGCACCCGCGGCAAAGCCGCCGCAACGCATCGACGCCTACGGCCGGGTGCTCGATCCGTCGCAGCTGGTGATCGATGCCGGCCGTCTGGAGTCCTCGCGAGCCGCCGCTCAGGCGGCGGCCGCCGAAACCGCGCGGCTCCAGGGGCTGTATCACGGCCGCGCGGGCGCATCGCTCAAGGCATTGCAGGCGGCCCAGGCGGCGCAAGTCGAGGCGCAGGTCCGTGCGCGGGAAGCCGAGAGCGAATTTCTGCTGCGCTGGGGACCCGTGGCAAAGCTCGGCGAAGCGCGGCGCTCGAGCCTGATCCAACAGCTCGCCACCGGTCATCAGTTGCTGCTGCGCGCCGATCTGCCGGGTCGCCACAGTCTGGGCACCATGCCAGAGCAGGCACTGGTGGATGTCGATGGCGTGAAAGTGCCGGCGCGAGTTCTCGGCCCGCTGCCGCAGACGGCGGCGCAGATGCAGAGCCTGGGTCTCCTGCTGCAGATCCCGCATGCGCCGGCTGGCCTCGGACCGGGGGCGCAGCTGCCCGTCATGCTCGAAGGGAGCGATCGCGATGGCCAGGTGGTGCCCGATGGCGCGCTCCTCTACGGCCAGCAGGGCGTCTACGTCTATCGCGCGCTGCCCGGGAAAACCAAGGACGGCGACACGCAGTTCGCGCCCGTGGCGGTGACTCTGCTTCAGCCGGTCGGCGACGGCTGGCTGGTGACCGGGCTGCGCGCCGATGAGCGCATCGTCGTCCACGGCGCCGGCGTGCTGTGGTCGCTCCAGGGGCTGGGCAACATCTCCGACGAAGACACCGACTGATGCTCAGCGCCATCGTCCGCACCTCACTCGCGCACCCGCGCATCGTCACGGCGCTATCGGTATTGATAGCCATGTTGAGTTTCGGCGCGCTGCTCAATGCTCGCTTCGACGTATTCCCGAATTTCGCGCCGCCGCACGTGCTGGTGCAGACCGAGGCGCCGGGACTCGATGCCGAGCAGGTCGAGGCGCTGGTCACCCGGCCGCTCGAGGGCCTGCTGGCGGGCACGGAGGACGTCGAGACCGTCCGCTCGACATCGAGCCAGGGCCTGTCGGCGATCCAGGTGGTGTTCGACCGCCGCGGTGATCCGTATCGGCAGCGCCAGGTCGTTACCGAGCGGCTGGCGGAAGCCGCCGGCATCCTGCCGGCGGGCGCCGGTCCGCCGCTGCTGTCGCCGCTCTCCTCGTCGATGGAGTACTTGGTGCACTTTGGCTTCACCAGCACCCGGCTGACACCGGTACAGCTGCGTGGACTGGTGCGCTGGGTGATCAAGCCGCAGATCCTTGCGGTGCCCGGCGTGGCGCAGGTGCAGCTCTTCGGCGGCGCGGAGCGCGAGCGCCAGGTGATCGTGAATCCGCAGAAACTGCTCGCCGACGGGTTGACCATGGACGAGGTGTTCAGCGCCGCCCGGCGCGCCACGGAGCTGATCGGCGGCGGCTATATCGACACTCCCTCGCAGCGCATCGTGCTGCGCGCGCAGCCGCCGGGCGCGACGCCGCGGGACATGGCGCAGGCGGTACTGGCGACCCGAGACGGCCTGCCGATCCGGATCGGTGATGTCGCTGCCGTGCGCGATGGCCCGGCGCCGCGCTTCGGCGATGCGATCATCGGCGATGAGCCGGGCATCCTGGTCGAAACCTCGACCCAGTACGGCGCCAACACGTTGACGGTAACCCGCGCGTTGGAACAGCGCCTGAACCAGCTCGCCCCGGCGCTGAAAAAGGCGGGAGTGATCTACCATCCGGCGTTGCTGCGGCCGGCGAGCTTCATCGAGAGTGCGCTGATCCGGCTGCGCGCATCGCTGCTGATCGGCGCGGTGCTGGTCGTGACTTTGCTGCTCGCGACCTTGCGCGACTGGCGGGGAGCGCTGATTTCATTTTCCGCCATCCCGCTGTCGCTGCTCGCGACCGTGTGGATCCTGGAGATGTTCGGGCTGTCGCTGAATACGATGAGCATCGGCGGCCTGGTAGTGGCGCTCGGGGTGGTGGTGGACGATGCGGTGATCGACGTCGAGAACATCACCCGCCGACGCCGCAACGCGAGCGCCGTCGGCGCGGAGCTCGATGCGCGTCAGCTCTTCGTCGCGGCCTCGCTCGAAGTGCGGCTGCCGGTTTTCTATGCGACCGCCGCGGTGGCGGTGGCGTTCCTGCCGATCATCATGCTCACCGGCATCCAGGGAGCGTTCTTCCGCCCGCTCTCCCTGGCTTTCCTGCTCGCGGTCGGCATCTCCCTGCTCGTCGCGATGAGCGCCACACCGGCGCTCTGCGCCGTGCTCATGCGCAGGCACAAGCCGCGGCCCGAGGCGCGCTTCCTCCTCACCTGCAAGCGCTGGCAGCGGCATACGATCGAGAGGCTCTACGGCCATCCGCGCGCGGTGCTGGCGCTTCTCCTCGGCACCGGGGTTGCCGGCGCGGTGCTGCTGCCGTTCTTCGGCCAGCGACTGCTGCCGGACTTCCGGGAAAACTACCTGATCGCGCACGCGAGCCTCCGCCCGGGCATCTCGCTGCGCGAGACCACCCGCATTGGCGAGCAGATCACGCGCCGGCTGGCCGCGATCCCCGGCGTTGCGAGCGTCGCCGAGCAGATCGGCCGCGCCGAGAACGGCCAGGACCCGGACGCACCGAACAAGAGCGAGTTCGAGATCCAGATCAACCCGGCGAAAGGCTATACGCCCAATCAGATCGAGTCGGCCATCCGCAAGGTGTTCGACGACTTCCCGAACCAACTCACCGAGATCTACTCGGTGCTCGCCGAGCGCATCGGCGAGACGCTGTCGGGGGAAACATCGCCGTTCTTCGTCAGCGTATTCGGCAACGATCTGGACACCGATGACGCGGTGGCGAGCCGGATCGCCGCGGTGCTGCAGAAAATTCCCAATGCCGGCGAAGTGCGCCTGCAGGTCCCGCCACGCCAGCCGGAACTGCACGTGCAACTGCGGCCCGAGCGGCTGGCCCTCTACGGACTGCAGCCGAGCGAGGTTCTGCAGACAGTCAACGCCGCCTACCAGGGCACCATCGTCGGGCAGCTGGCGCAATCCGATCGCAGCGTCCCGGTGGCGGTACGCATCGCCGACGCGGGCGCCTCGCCCCAGGCGGTCGGGGCCTTGCTGCTGCGCAGTCCCGACGGCGCGGTGGTGCCGCTCTCGGCCGTCGCGGACCTCGAGGTGGAGTCCGGCCGCAGCCTCATCGACCATGAGGACGGGCTGCGTCGGCAGGTGGTGACTGCGAATCCCACCAGCTCGGACCAGACGGGATTCGCCGAGACGGCGCGCCGGGCCATCAGCGCACGGGTGAAGCTGCCGCCCGGCGTGTATCTACGCTACGGCGGCGCCGCCAAGGCCCAGGTCGCCGCAGCGCATCAGCTTTATCTGCACGCCGCAGCGGCGCTGGTGCTGATCGTGCTGCTGATGGCGCTCGCGTTCGGCCACGCGCGCCACGTAGTGCTGGTGCTGCTCGCGCTGCCGAGCACGCTGATCGGCGGCGTTGCCACCACGGCGATCACTGGCGCCACTTTGACCCTCGGCGCCATGGTGGGCTTCGTCGCCCTGTTCGGCATGGCGGCGCGCAACACGATCCTTCTCGTCTCGCACTACGATCACCTGGTGCAGACGGAAGGCGAGAGCTGGGGGCTGCAAACGGCGCTGCGCGGCTCCGAGGAGCGTCTCACGCCGGTGCTGCTGACCGCCCTCATGACCGCGCTCGCGCTGCTGCCGGTCGCCATCCAGCTGCACCAACCCGGACACGAGATCGAAGGCCCGATGGCGGTGGTGATTCTCGGGGGGCTCGTATCGTCGACGGCGGTCAGCCTGCTGCTGGTGCCGCCGCTCGCGGCACGCTGGCTGAAGCCGCGCGCTCGCTAAAGACGGCCGAAACTTCTCCCCTCGTGACTCCTGTGCTACAAGAGCGGGGTGGATGCGCTCACGATCTCGATCGTCGCTAACCTGGTGCTCGGGCTCGTGCTGCTTGGGCTGCTGTATCGCAGGCACGGGAACGACTCGGAGCGGCTGACAGAGCCCGAGCAGGCCGTCGCCCGATACCGCGTTCGCTACCCCACGGCGAGCGGCCGCGTGAGCCTCGCGGTCGATGGTCGGGCGGCGCTCCTCGAGCTCGCCGACGGCACCGTGGGGCTCGTCGAGCGCTGCGGCAGGCGCTGGAATGTCCGTCTGCTGCAGCCGAGGGAGCTCCTCGGTGTCGAGCGGGCGGTCGATGGCGCGATCAGGCTCCGTTTTGCGGATTTTGGCTGGCCGCGCGCGCGCGTTCAGCTCTCCGATGCCGACGCCTGCCAGCGATGGGTCGAGCGGCTCGCCGCCCTGCGCGCTGCGGTTGCGCCGGCGGACGAGCGCAGGGCACATCGTGCCTGATCCCATCTACACGCAGATCGCACTCCTGCTGCAGCTGTTGCTGCTGCTCCTCATTCCGCTCGAGGCCGCGCTCGCCTCAAGAGGCCGGATCAAGGCCGAATACGATCTGCACGACACTCTCGCCAACGTCGCGGTCAGTGTCGGCAGCATCTTCTTCTGGGGCACGCTCGGCTGGATGTACTTCGGCGGCGTCATGTACGCCTACCATCACCGGCTCTACGAGATCCCCTTCACCTGGTGGACGTTCGCGATCGCGTTCGTGCTCGAGGACTGCCGCTACTACTGGTGGCATCGGATCAGTCATCGTTCGCGCTGGTTCTGGGCATCACACGTCGTGCATCACTCGAGCCAGCACTTCAACCTGTCGACCAATCTGCGGCAGAGCTGGACCTCGCAGTTCAGCGGCCTCACCCTGCTCGGCATGCCCCTCGCCTTCATCGGCTTCAATCCCGCGCTCGTCGCGCTCGCATTCACGCTGAACCTCATCTATCAGTTCTGGATCCATACCGAGGCCGTCGATCGGATGCCGCGCTGGTTCGAATGGCTCCTCAATACCCCGTCTCATCATCGCGTGCATCACTCGAGCAATCCGCGCTATCTCGATGCCAATTACGCCGGGGTGTTCATGATCTGGGATCGGCTGTTCGGCTCGTTCGTTCCCGAGCGCCGGGACGAGCCGCCGCGGTACGGGATCGTGCACAACCTGGGCTCGTTCAATCCGCTGCGGATCGCGTTGCACGAATATCACGCCATCGCACGCGATGTGCTGCGCCGGGATCTCACCGCATTGCAACGCTTCGCGTACTTCTTCGGGCCGCCGGGATGGAGCCATGACGGCAGCCGGGCAACCACCGCGCAACTGCGTGCGCTCGCCGCCCGCGTGCCGGCCGCCTCCGGCGCGAGCGGGCGGCTGGAATCGGCGCTCAGTTAATCCCAGCCCTCGGGCCGTCCCATCTTCACGCCATCGCTGTGAATCGAGGCCGGTATGGAGGTGGCGGAGCCAGGCTGAAGCACCCTGGATACGATCGTGTGTATGAGCCGGCCGTGATCGCCGAGCACAAACATGAGGTCGATCTCCGCGCCTGAGGTGAGACCCGGGGGAGCGGGAAAGTGGATCACGGCGCTGCCGGTGCAATCCGGGTTGACCTTGTACGAGCCCTGCTCCTGGGTATGAAATCCCGTGCTCGGATCGGCCGGTCCGGCGAGGGGAGCGCCGTTCGACATCACGAAGTCGACCTGCGTGAGACCGCCCTGACCATCGAAGTGGGTCATTGCTACGCCCTGGCGCGCGATCGCCGGCGCGCCCTGCGGCAGCAGCTCTCCGTCGACCCGAAACGCGTAATCGCCGAACAGAGTAGCGTTCGTACAGCCGTCGTTGTCTGCCGCCTGAGCGCGCGCGCCGACACCTATGGAGCAGGCAGCTACCAGGAATATGACAGGTATGTGAGCTTTCATGATGACTCCCGCTGAGATTCCGGCCGGATTCGGCTTCGGATTGCGGCAGTATCTTTTGCCGCTTGATTCCGGGAGACAATGGAGAGAGCCTGTAGATCGTCTGTAGAAGCACTCGTGGAGCGCCCCTTGTCGTCGGCGCGCATTCAATTCGGACCGTTCGAGCTCGACATCGGCGAGTACCGGCTCACGCGTGCAGGAAAACCCGTTCGGCTCGAGCGCATCCCGATGGACCTGCTGATCCTGGTCGCTCAGTCACGGGGACAGCTCGTTTCCCGGGAGGAAATCATCCAGCGGCTTTGGGGCAAGGCGGCGTACGTCGATACCGAGAATGGAATCAATACCGCCGTGCGCAAGATCCGTCGCGCCTTGAGCGAGGACGCCCAAAGTCCCGAGTACCTCGAGACGGTCGTCGGCAAGGGCTATCGCTTCCGCTCTCCGCAACGAAGTCCCGCAGATCCGGTGCATCAGGACCGCCTCGAGCCGCTGCGCGTCATGCTGGCGGTGCTTCCCTTCGAGAACCTGAGTGGGGATCCCGCCCAGGAATATTTCGCCGACGGTCTGACGGAGGAGACGATTGCGCGGCTCGGGCAGATGGCTCCGCAGAGCCTGGGTGTCATCGCCCGCACTTCCGCGATGGCGTACAAGCAGACCCGCAAGACAGTGGCGCAGATCGGAGCCGAGCTCAAAGTTGACTATGTACTCGAAGGCAGCGTGCGGCGCGAACGCGAGCGGGTCCGCATAACCGCGCAATTGATCCGGGTGCAGGACCAGACTCATCTCTGGGCCGAGAGCTTTGACAGCAAGCTCGACAGCATCCTCGCGGTTCATGCTGACATGGCTGCAGCCATTGCCGGCCAGGTCGAGCTGCGATTGAACGCCGAGCAGCAGCGCACCCTGGAGCGCCCCGCAACGAGCAGCATCGAGGCGCATGACGCGTATCTACGGGGGCTCTTTCACATGGCGCGCGTAACGTTCCCCGAGCTGCAGAGGGCGATCGGCCATTTTCGCCGGGCCATTGACCGGGACCCGGCGTACACGCTGGCCTACCTCGGTTTGGCCGATGCGGCCACGCGCCTGCCGATCACGAGCGATGTTCCCTCGGGTCACGTACGCGAGATTGCCCAATCGGCCATCGTGAAGGCGCTCGAGCTGGATTCGGATTCGGCTGCGGCCCGCGCTTCCGAAGCCGGCTTCAAATTCTGGCTCGGCTGGGATTACGCGGGAGCCGTGGCCTCCGCCCAACGGGCCATCGCGCTCAACTCGAATCACGCGCTCGCGCATTTTTATCTCGCACACACGCTCTCGAACATCGGCGAGCATGCAAAGGCGCTCGCCGAGATTCGGCGCACGCTCGCGCTCGATCCCGTTTCGCTGCTGACGAATGCCATGTATGGACAGTTCCTCTACCACGCCGGGCGGGACGCCGAGTCAGTGGAGCAGCTGCGCGCGACTCTGGAGCTCGAGCCGCGGTTCTGGGTCGCGCAAATCTGTCTGGCCAAAACATACGAGCGGCTCGGCGGCTATGCGGAGGCCCTCGAATGTTGCCGCAAAGCGTGGGCGGGCTCGGGCGGCAACACCGAGGCGCTGTCGATTGCCGGCTATGTCCACGCCGTATCGGGCAAGCGAGCTGAAGCCGAAGAGAAGCTGCACGAGCTCCTTGCGCGCAGGGAGGAGCATTACGTCCCACCCTACAACGTTGCGCTCATATTCGCCGGTCTGCGCAACTTCGAGTCCGCGCTCCAGTGGCTGGAACTCGCCTTTACCGACCGCGATGTGCACATGAATTTTCTCCGTGATCACAAGTGGGATCTGTTGCGCGCCAGCCGCGAGTTCCGCTCCTTGACGAAACGCGTAGGGTTCCCCGGTTGAGGCGCGAGCGCAACAACCGATAGTCATGTCATAGCGAGCACCGTTATGACCCGTAGGGCTCCTCTGCGCCCGCCGCAAGAGTTGAGTGAACTCAACGCGGCCGCAGGCAGGCATGAACTCTGCTACGCGTGCAGGCAGCAGCAGATTTTTGCGTGGCGTGCCATGACCCTTCTCGTGTGGTTGATTCTCGGGGTGGCGATCGGGTATTTGGGCCACCTCATCTTGAGCGCCGATCCCGATCGTGGGTGCTTCATGAACGTGCTGGTTGGCGCCCTCGGCGCGCTCTGGATGATCCGATTGATGGATGCGCATATGAGCGCCGCGGATTCTCAGGGCGCATTCGGCATCCAAACAGGCGTCGTCTGTCTCGTGTCGTTGCTCGTGGCGCTCGTGCTGGTGGGCGTCGCGAATCTGTTGCGCCGGGGCAGGCTGCGCTGATCGTCTGAAACCAACATCGGGCCCAGCGTCGCAAATGAGAGCTGGACTTGCCGGCTCGTTCCCTATGAGACTGGACGAGACCCGGCTGCTCCCGGACTCTCATCCGCCGAGACTCCCTTCTTGCCGCCGCGCTGCTGCTGCTTCCCCACCCTTGCGCACAACCGATCGAGGTGGCGGTTCCGGTGACCAAGCCGCTCACCCCCCCCCCCCGGGGGGGGGGGGGGGGGGGGAACGGTCAAGCTGACGCTCGATCGGACTGGGGACGCGCTGTCTTTCGATACGCATCGAAACGACGGTGCGACCTCAGCATTTACCGTCCGCGGTTGCAATCGCACTCACGAGCCGGTGTGGGCTTCGACATCAGGGATGGCCATCAGCAGAGGTGCGGACGTGATACTGCCAGCACGAACAGATATATTCGCCAAAGCAATCGCCTCGGCGACCATTTGCACTGTCAGCATGCTCGGCGTTCGGCAGGCGCAGGCACAGAATGCAGAATATCCACGGATGGCGCCGATTGAACGCTATTTGATGGACCGGAAGGTCGAGATAGCGTTGGCGCGCAGTGCGGCCCCGGCGTCGGTATCCAAGGATGCGACCGTCCTGGTCCTTGGCCGACACGGCTACAGGATTGCGATAAAGGGCAGCAATGGATTCGTTTGCATGGTCTCACGCGCGTTGGTGGGCGCCTTTGACTGGCCGGAGCACTGGAATCCGAAGATTCGCGGTGCAGAGTGCCTCAACGCGCCCGCGGCTCGCGCAATCTTGCCCATTGCAGAGATGCGCACAGCGTTGGCGTTTGCGGGCGACTCCGTCGCAGAAATCATGAGCAAGATAAGGGCCTCACTCGATCGTGGCGCTATCCCTGCGTTGGGACCGGGAGCCATGAGCTACATGATGGCCCAAGGATCCTATCTAACTGACGAAGGCGATCACAACATGCCGCACGTGATGTTTTACGTGCCGATCGCGGACCCAAGCGCCTGGGGCGCAGACCGTCCAGGCTCTCCTGTGGGATATGGTCCTTTCTGGTTCGTCACCAAAAGGATGAGTGCACGATATGAGGGGTTGCCCCCCATTTATGTTTTCACCGTCTCAGTGCCTTATTGGTCAGATGCCAGGCCGTTCAATGGTGCACTGTGAGGACACAGCAGGCACGAATCAGACATGATTCCCGATAGAAGACTCTGCGGGAATAGCCTCAGCGGGACGCGCATTGGGCGGTGGCAATCGCCACCGCCCCATCATGCGCCTACCGAGGCTGGACGGCCGCGAGGAATCGCCTTTGCTGTCGTCGATGTCTTCTTGCGAATCAACGGCCACACGATTTCTGCGGATTCGACCTCGATTTACCGTCGCATGATAGAACTCATCGCGACAAGGACCTTCGATATGGAGCATCTGGCGCCCTGGCTGGAGAAGATTGTCCGGCCACGAGAGTAGAGACCCAGGCTCGGCACTGGTCGCGATAGCGCTCCAGCCGAACAGCTGCATTGACGGCGGCCACCGACCGGGGGTCGAGCAGCGGCGCCTGTGCGGCAGCCGCGTTCGCCGTGTGCGTAGTGCCGATTCTGTGGTGCAATCGGCCTCAGTGGGCATTGCGTGTTCGAGCCAGTTCCCGCCCGCACCACCCGGCTGCTGCTCGGCCGCTTCGCCCCGGCGAGCCTCGTGGTGGATGAGGTGCTCAACATCCTGCAAGTGCGGGGCGAGACCGGGCCGTACCTGGAATTTGCAAACGGTGCGCCCAGCCTGAGCCTGCAACGTGTCGTGCGGCCCCGGCTTTTGGTTGAGCTCGCCCCCGCGATTCAGGAAGCGCGCCAGAGCGGCGCGGAGGTGCGCCGCGAGAGCGTGTGCGTCGAGAGAGAGCGAGATATCGCCTTGGTGGTGATCCCGCTCCAGCGCTGGTCCGCTGCGCGCGGCTTCCTGATCCTTTTCGAGGATGGCGCGCAGCCCCCGCGGGGCTGGCACGCAGACGCTGCGATCCCGAGCATGCCGGAGTCGGAGAAGGACCGGCGCATCGCCCAGCTCGAGCGCGAGCTCGCCGGCACGCGCGACTATCTGCAGGCAACGATGGACGAGCACGAGTCCTCGAAGGAGGAGCTCAAGTCTGCACACGAGGAGATGCTCTCGGCGAACGAAGAACTCCAGTGCACGAACGAGGAGCTGGAGACCGCCAAGGAGGAGCTGCATTCGGCGAACGAGGAGCTCACGACCACCAACGAAGAGCTGAGGAGCCGCAACCGCGAGCTCACCGACCTCAACTGCATCGTGCAGCGCTCGCGCGAGAGCGCCGAGCTCGCCAGGGCCTATGCCGATGCCATCATCAATACCGTCATTGAGCCCCTGATCGTGCTCGATGAGACCCTCACCGTAATGCGCGTCAATGAGAACTTCTGCCGCGCCTTTGCGCTGGCGCGCGAGCACGTCGAGGGCCGGCCGCTCGCGAGCCTCGAGTCGGCCCAGTGGAACATTGCCTCACTTCTGCAACACCTGCACGAGGTGCTCACGCACAATATCCCGCTCGAGGGCTTTGAGCTGCCCTACACTGTCCCGAATCGCCGCCCAGGCGTGCTGCTGGTGAGCGCTCACAAGATCCCGAGCGATGCCGGGCGCACCGCGCTCATCCTGCTCGCGGTGGAGGATGTGACCGAGCGAAATCTCAGCGCGCTGCGTCTGAAGGAGGCCGACCTGCGCAAGGATGAATTCCTCGCCATGCTCGCCCACGAGCTGCGCAACCCCCTGGCCCCTATCACGCACGCAATGCATCTCCTCAGGCATTCCGGTCCGCGCCTCGAGCCGTCGCCGCTCTATGACCTCATCGAGCGGCAGACGCAGCGGCTCGTGCGCCTGGTCGATGACCTCCTCGATGTCGCGCGCGTCACCCGCGGGCACATTGCGCTCAAGCTCGAGGCGGTGAATTTGCCCACGCTCGTGGGCGCGACCGTCGAGGCCTACCGAGCGCGCGTCGAGGAGCGCGGCCATACCCTCACGGTCGAGCTATCCGAAGCGCCGCTTGAAGTGGACGGCGATCCGATACGGCTCGAGCAGGTCGTCTCGAGCCTGCTCGAGAACGCCATCAAATACACCGAGCCCGGCGGTCGCATCGCCGTGAGCCTGCGCGAAGAGGGAAGCGAAGTGATCTTGAGGGTGCGTGACAGCGGCATCGGCATCCGCGCGCAAGACCTGGAAGCGATCTTCGACCTCTTCACGCAGCTTAATACGAGCCTCGCCCGCACCGGAGGGGGCCTTGGCATCGGCCTCACCGTCGCGCGGCGGCTGGTGATGCTGCACGGCGGACGCATCGAAGTATTGAGCGCCGGTCTTGGCCACGGGAGCGAGTTCATCATCCACCTGCCTCGCCGCGCCGCCGCACTGGCACGGCCGGATAGCACCGAGGATCAAACTCCGCCCGTGACCGATGTTCCCTCCAGCCGGCGCGTGCTCATCGTCGATGACAATGCGGACCGCGTCGACTCATTGGCGCTGCTCGTGCGCACCTGGGGCCATGAGGTGGCCACGGCGCGCGACGCTCCCACCGCCCTTACCGTCGCTGAGAACTTCGAGCCCGATGTGGCGCTGCTCGACATCGGGCTTCCGGGAATCAATGGCTACGATCTCGCACGGCGGCTGCGTGATGCCACGCACCGCCGCCCGTTGCATCTCGTGGCAATGACGGGCTACGGACGCGAGGAGGATCGACGAGCTGCGCAGGACGCCGGCTTCGAAGTCCACCTCGTCAAACGACCCGACATCGACGCGATCCGCAAGCTCCTCGCCGCGTTGCGCTGAGCGAGCGATACACGAGCTTGCTGGCAGCCGTCGCTGATCAGACGCGCGGAGAACCGTAGGGCAACATACACCGCCTTGCGACACTCCAGTACCCTGTGCTGCCTCAGCCCGAGGCTGCCAGTGCTAGAGCCCATGAGCGATCAGTCGGCGAGCTCGACTGTCAGACCCAGCTCCGCCTCGATCATCTTGCCCAGCGCGCTCGCCGACAGGGTGAACCCGGGCCGCTGCCGGTAGTCATCGAAGCTGAGCCAGAGGGCGATCACCTCATCGAGCCCGAGTCCGGTTAGGGTATGACACACGGCCGTCGTGCCGTCGCTCGCGATCCAGAAGCTGTGCTGGTCGGAGTGCCGCCAGCGCCGTGTAAGGTACGGTTCGGACAGTTGCGGGCGGATCTCGCCGGCTTCCGGCACCTCGTCCAGCAGCCGCATGAGAGCCACGGAATCGGCGACGAGGGCCTGCGCGGAGGTAATGCGGGGTTCGCCCATACTGATCAAGCTTGTG
Organism: Steroidobacteraceae bacterium; assembly: GCA_035252605.1. GTDB lineage: Bacteria > Pseudomonadota > Gammaproteobacteria > Steroidobacterales > Steroidobacteraceae > 13-2-20CM-66-19. The sequence continues at coordinate 1,802 of DATFCZ010000072.1, read as the reverse complement.
GTGCTTCGAGCGGTGCCCGCGTCAGTTAGCTCTCGACGCCGTTGCTTCGAGCGGCGAATGAGGATGAACGTCGAGGGCGAGCGCCAGGTGCAGCCGGGCGAGCAATGTCAGGCAGTCCGACGGGAGCTCGATCCGGAAGTCGTCGCGCGCATAGAGGCTCACGTGCAGCTCCGCAACGCCACCCTCCGCATGCAGCTGCTCGAGGAAGGATTGTGCCCGTCGCAAGTTGGTGAGGGTCTTCAGGATCATCCCTTCCACCGAAACGCGCTCGGAGGAAAGCTGCGGCTCATCCATCAACCTTCCCATCCAGTAGCTGTCGCGATGTGCACCGCCAAGCTCCGCTCCGGCCGCATCGCAGCGCGGCTGGCCCGCTCGCCAGGTGTGCTGCGGCTGGATGCCGAGCGCGGCGGTGATCGAGGCCGGATCGACTGTCGGATGGCGAATGCGCAGGGAAATCGTGAACTCATACTCGCTCATGGAGGTGTCCGCTGGAGCAGTTGGCTGGCCATCGAGTCAGATTCGACGCGACTTCGCCCGGGCTCTTGCAACATGGCTCTCACCTGCCCTTGCCTGGCTTGCCGGCTGGGCCGCCGCCGCTCTGCGAAGAGGACGCGCGGTCCGGGCCCGCAGTGTTGGCAGCAAATGCGCGCAGGCAGTCACGGGAGCAGATGATCATCGCCGGCTCCTGATCATCGATCGCCCCGGGGTTGGGATGGCGGCTCACACGGAAATGCTCTTTGGGGCGTCGCTCGTCCTCAAAGCCGATGTCGCGCTCGCAGACATCGCAGGTCATCACCAGAATCTCTTCAGGGGGACGGTGGCGTCCGGTCCTGCGCCAAGCCATGCGTTGGGCCTCCAGACAGCGAACAGGCGGCGCCGATCGCCGATCGCGCCTCAGTAACGGCGCGAGCCACCGCCACGGTTGCCCCCGCCGGTTCTTTCACGGTCTTGTGCCTCGTTCACCTTGAGCGAGCGGCCCTCGTAGTCGGTGCCGTTCAGTGCCTGCATGGCGCGAGCAGCGTCGGCGTTCGACATCTCCACGAAACCGAAGCCGCGCGGACGTCCGGTGTCGCGGTCGGTGATCAAAGAAACCCTCTCAACTGCGCCGTGCGGGGAGAACAGAGCGCGCACGCCCTCGTCGGTCGCCGTGAAAGGGAGATTTCCAACGTATAGTTTCGTCACTGTAAAATACTCATGAAAGGAAGCGCATAGGGCGGCAGGCATATCCTGCCTCCTGGTTCGTGGAGCTTTGCGAGGGTGGCAGACATTTGGCCGAAGGAACGCCGGAAGACGGCGTACGGCACCAAGGCAGACAAGCCGAAAAGATACGAGCCGCTCGATAGACTACAGGAGTCGGGGGCACGCTGCGGCACTTTTGTTGCGAGCGGCCATCCGCAGCCACCCGTGCCCAGGCAGCGGCCGCGCATGCTGCCCGGGCGTGCTGAGCGCGGATCCCGGCTCGGCAAACATGAGCCTTGGCGGCGTCAGGGCGGCTACGCCGGTGGGTACCCCTGAGACGGATGCGGCGAGCGTATCACGTCGGCGCAGGTGTCCTATGAGCCTCGCAGGGCGTCGCGCCGCAATCGCTAAGGAGCAACGCGCGCCCTCGAAGGCGTGGCGAACGTGAGTCCGCTCGCGTGGCAGCAATTTCGGATGCGTGATCCTAGGAGCCCGTCCGAGTAATGGATTCGATACACTCGCGAGCAGGGTCTGTGGGGTTAAAAGGCATGGCGAAGACCTTTCGTGAGTGGAACGTAGAGCAGCGCTGGCTGCTGCCGCCGTCGGTGATGGACTTCGTGCCG
>DATFCZ010000071.1:0-9347 GCA_035252605.1 Steroidobacteraceae bacterium | reverse complement strand
GTAGGCCTGCGAGAGGCGGTCCAGGGCGCCGTTGACGGCTTCGACCAGCGGTTGGATTTCCCGCGGCAGCGCGCGGGCAGAGATGCGCATGTCCGGCCGCTGCGGGCCGACCTGCGCCGCCTCGCGCGAGGCGCGCGCGATCGGACGCAGGCTCCACCCGCTGATCAGCCAGATGAGCGCGAGCCCGAGCAGGGCGAATGGCACGATGATCGTGAGCTGCTCGGAGCCCTCCTCGAAGAGACTGTCGACGAGCTCGTCGCGATCCCGATCGCTGCGGCCGACGAGCACGGTCGTGCCTTGCGGGCCGCGGGCGGCGATGATGGCGCGGCGATCGCTGCCGGCGCCGATGAATTCGATCGGTCCGAGCGTGCCGCTCGAGTCCACCGGGATATAAGGAAGGGGAGAGCTGAGGTTGCCCGAGCGGGCAATGGGACGGTGAGCGGCATCAAACACCGTGTACACGAACCGGCGCGAGGGGCTGTCGTATACCCGCTGCCAGTCGGCGGGTGCGCGCACTTCGAGCGAGCCTTTATCGCCGACTCGCAGCGCATCCAACAGCTCGCGCGCCTGATTCTCCAGCGTGCGCGTGCGCAGATCGCTCGTGATGCTGTGCACCTCCGTGCGGTAGGCGAGGAGCGATGCGCCGAGGCCGAGCACGAACACCGCCACCATGGCGCCGAGGAGCCGGAGCCTGAGGCTGTGGGCGCGGCTCAATCCGGACCGCCTTCCGCCGCCTCGGTGCACAAGCGATAGCCGATGCCCCACTTGGTCTCGATCTGCAAGGGGGTGCGCGCTGTCGCGAGCTTGCGCCGCAGGCGTGATACGGCCGCCTCGAGCGCATTCGCGCTGCCCGCGTCCTCGAGGGCGTAGAGCCGGTCCTCGAGGCGGTCCTTGGTGATCACTTGTCCGGGAACGCGTATCAACTCCTCGAGCAGCGCCGCCTCGCGGCGCGTGAGCTCGAGCGATTTGCCGAAGGCCGCCGCCTCGCGCGTGACGGTATCGAAGGTGACGCCGCCGAAGGAGTAGGTGGGTCCGCGCGGACTGCCGCTGCGGCGTAACACGGCGCGCAGGCGCGCCTCGAGCTCGAGGAGGTTGAAGGGCTTGACGACATAGTCATCCGCGCCGGAGTTCAGGCCGAGCAGCCGATCATCCACGCTGTCACGCGCGGTCAGGATGATCGCCGGCAGCTCCGGATGCGAGGCGCGCAGCGACCCCAGCACTTCCATACCATCCATGTCGGGTAACCCGAGGTCGAGAATCACCGCGTCCATGTGGGCGACGGCGGCTGCGGCGAGCGCATGATCACCGCGGCCAACCGCGTCCACGGCAAAGCCGCGCTCCTTCAGGTGATCGGCGATCATCTCACGCATCGCCCGGTGATCTTCGACGAGCAACACCCGCATTCGGCTCGACTCCGGTGCGCACGATGCGCCGGATTGCATATTATCGCCGCAACTCTGACGAAGTGCTGACGTTACTACGTCAGGACTTGGTCAGTATCCAGGGCCATGATGCGGCGGGATGAGGGCTGAGGGGCCTGCATTCGTGCGATCCGAGACCCCAGAAATCAAGCGGCAAGCGGCTTCCCGCCCGAGGGGTTGCCGTGCCCGGCCGGGCGGCGCGCGCCTGTCGGCGCTCGCAACCGCGATGGCCGGCGCGGCGCTGCTCGGCGGCTGTGCCCTCTACCACAGCATGCCTCTGCCGAGCCGGCCGGACCTGGTAAGCCAGCTCAGTCAGTTGCGCACCCGGATGCCCGCCGCGCCCGGTGAGGCGCCGCGGACCATCGCGACCGACCGGCCACTCGAGATCGACGATGTCGGACTGCTTGCGGTGCTCAACGATCCTGATCTGCGGGCCGAGCGCGGCACCATGGATTCTGCCCGGGCGGGCCTGCTGCAGGCCTCGCTGCTGCCGAATCCGTCGGCCAACGTGAGCTACGAGGCGCTGCTGGGTGGGGTCGGCACCTCGGCCTGGGCGGCGTCCCTCACGGAGGACCTCAAGGCGATCCTGACCTATCACACTCGCAAGAAGGCGGCACGATTTCAGGTCGAGCAAGTCAACGCGGACCTCCTCTGGCAGGAGTGGCAGGTCGCCCAACAGGGGAGGATTCTCGCCGTCGACCTCTACTGGGGTGGGCTCGCCGTCTCCCTGGCCGAGCGGGAGCTGCAGCTCCTGGATCGCGAGGTTCAGGCGGTGCAGGCCGCGACGCGCTCGGGCGCCCTTGATTTCACCGCTCTCGCGCCGCTCCTCGCCGCCAAGGCGAGCGCGGCTCAAGCTACCGCTTCGCTGCGCCTCGCCGAGCTGCAAGGTTGGCAGCAGCTCGATGGCCTGCTCGGGCTGGAGCCGGACGCACGCTTTGCGATCGCGCCGCCCAGACTCGAACCGCTCCCCCGGAATCTGCAGTCGTTGATCGCGCAGCTGCCGGCGCGCCGTCCGGACCTCGTGGCCCTGCAGCTTGGCTATCGCTCCGCCGACGAGAGCGTACGCAGCGCGATCATCGGCCAGTTCCCCGCCTTCGTGGTGGGCGGCATCTGGGAAGACGACAACGGCAACGTGCGTAACGGCGGCCCCACGGCGACCTTCGATCTGCCGGTGTTCGATCGCAATCAGGGACAGGTCGCCCAGAATCGGGCGACCCGCCTGCTGCTTCACGAGCAGTATCAATCGCGGTTGGATGCGGCAGTCGGCGGCGCGAAAGGGCTCGTGAGCCAGATCCAACGGCTGACGAGCGATGCGCAGCAAGCCGAACGCGATGCCGCGGCCGCCGAGGCCCAGTCGAAATCCGCCCAACAGGCGTACGCGCAGGACACGCTCGATCAGCGCTCGCTCGCCGATTTCGAGACCACCGCGCTGCAGCGGCGCATCGAGGCCTTTGCCCTCGAACGGGCCCTGGGCGAGGCGCGCATCACCTTGACCGTCGATCTCGGGCTCGGGCTGCCGCGGACCCGGATCGCCACGCCCGCTAGCTCGAGGAAACCATGACTCGCAGATCGATTGCCGGGCTCGCCTGCCTGGCGCTGAGTGCGGCGATGGCGCTGACCCTGCTGCTCACTCGGGCCCGTGCCGACGGCGGCGGTGACTCCAACTCCAAAGAAAGCGTGCTCGTCACCCTCACGTCGCTGAAGGAGGGAAGCCTGCCGAGCGTGGTGATCGGCTACGGCACGGTGGGCGCCGCCAATTCGGGCCGCAAGACCCTCATGGCGCCGGCTGCGGCCGTGGTCGCTCGGATCTTCGTGCGCCTCGGCGAGCAGGTTCCCGCCGGCGCGCCGCTTCTCGAGCTCGCCCCGAGTCCCGCATCGGCCGCGGCCTACATGCAGGCCAAGTCCGCCCTCAACGTCGCCCGGCAGCTCGTCGCGAGCACCGAGCGGCTCGCCTCCCTGCACCTCGCGACCGCGCAGCAGGTGGCGGATGCCAGGAAAAGCGAATCGGACGCGCGCTCGCAGCTGCGGGCACTCGATACCGTGGGCGCGGGAGGCCCCAAGATCGTTCGCGCGCCGTTCGCCGCCATCGTCACTGCCCTCGCCGCGACTTCCGGCGCCATGGTTGCCGAGGGAGCCCCTCTCATGGATCTCGCCGCTCCCGGCCGCCTCGTGCTCACGGTCGGAGTGGTACCTGCCCAGGCCGGTGGCATCAATCCGGGCGACCAGGCGCAGGTGACCCTCGTCGGCAGCGACCAGCCCGTGGCCGCGAGCGTGTTGCTGCGGGGCGCGGTGGCCGAATCCGACACGGGGTTGGTGCCGGTGGAGGTCGCGCTGCCTGCCGGGAAGTTCCTGCCGGGCGAGATGGCCGAGGCGGCCATCACCACCGGAGAGCGGCGCGGCTACGTGGTGCCGCACTCTGCGATTCTGGTGAACGACGACGGTCACCCCTACGTGGTACAGGCGGTCAACGGAGTGGCCCACAAGGTGCCCGTTCAAGTGTTGGATGCGCGAGGTGACCAGGATGTCATTACCGGGGCAGTGAATGCGCGCGCTCCGCTCGTGCTCACCGGCAACTATCAGCTCGATGACGGCATGAGGATCAGGCTCGCCGATCCGCAGCAGCGGGGCTCCGCCCGGTGAGCTTCTCCGGCTGGATCGAGAGCCATCGGCGCTCTCTTCTCACGGTCGCGTTCGCGCTGGCGCTCGCCGGCGCCTTTGCCGCGATGTCACTGCCGGTCGGGCTCTTTCCGGTGACGAGCTTCCCGCGCATCCGGGTGGAGATCGATGCCGGCAGCATGCCGGCCAAGCAGATGCTGATCGATGTGACCGAGCCGCTCGAGAAGGTGGCGCGCGCGGTGCCGGCCGCGCAGGAAGTCACCTCGACGACCTCGCGGGGATCGGCGGAGATCTTCGTCAACTTCCCCTGGGGCTACAACATGAATCAGGCGTTGCTCGCGGTGGATGCCGCCTTCGCCCAGGAGCTGCCCTCCCTGCCCCAGGGTACGAGCTACGACATCATTCAGATGAGCCCGAACGTCATCATGCCGTTCGTCTCCTACGCGCTCGTCTCGAGCTCGGTCTCGCCGTCGGACCTCAAGCAGCTCGCGCAGTATCAGATCACGCCCCTGCTCACGGGCATCGCGGGCATTCGGCGCGTGGGCGTGCTCGGCGGTGAGACTCCGGAGGTGGAAGTCTCGGTCGACCCGAACAAGCTGCGCGCCTACGGTCTCACGCTGGCCGACATCTCGAATGCGCTCGCGCAGACCAACAGCATCCAGGCGGTCGGGAGGCTCGAGGACAACGATCTGCTTTATCTGGCGATCGACAACAATGCCTTCACCTCGATCAACTCGGTCCGCAACGTCGCGGTGCGCACCGGGCCGGATGGGATCGTGCGGCTGGTCGATATCGCCAGGATCACGCTGGGTACGGTGCCCCAGTGGATGCTGGTCGATGACAACGGCAAGCCGGCCGTGACCTTCGATGTCTATCAGCAGGACAACGCGGACTCGATCACTCTCGCCAAGGAAGTGAAACAGCGGCTCGATGCGTTCATGAAGACGCAGCCGTCCTCTCTTCACCTCTACAAATGGTACGACCAGACGCAGCTCGTCGGCTCCTCGATCTCGGCGCTCGAGGAGGCGATCCTGATCGGACTCGTGTTTGCGGCGCTGGTGCTGCTCGGGTTCCTGCGCAACTGGCGAGTGACGCTGGTCGCCATGATGGTGGTGCCGCTGTCGGTGCTGATCACGGTCCTGGTGCTCTCGGTACTCGGCATGACTCTCAACATCATGACCCTGGGCGGCATTGCGGCGGCGATCGGACTCCTCATCGACGATGTGATCGTCATGATCGAGCACATCGCCCGCCGGGTCGGCGTCCCCGAGGTCGAGAACCCGCGCGAGACGGTGCTGCACGCCGCCCGGGAGTTTTTGAGTCCGCTTTTCGGCTCGAGCCTCGCCACCACCATCATCTTCATCCCGCTCGCCTTTCTCTCGGGCATCACCGGGGCCTTTTTCAAGTTCCTGTCGCTCACCATGGCCTCGGCGCTCATCATCTCCTTCATTCTCACGGCCTTTACGGTGCCGCTGCTCGCGCGCGGCATCATCAATTTCGACGCCTTCGAGGATCCCTCGCACGGCAAGGACACCTGGCTCAAGCGTACCCACGGGCGGCTTCTCGGCCGACTGTTCGAGCGGCCGCTCCTCATCCTCCCGGGGCTCGCCGTGCTCGCCATTGCGGGCTACATCGCCTACCTGCACGTGGGCAGCGGCTTTCTTCCCAAAATGGATGAGGGCGGCTTCGTGCTCGATTACTACACGGCGCCCGGCACTTCGCTCGCGGAAACGAATCGCGAGCTGTCACAGGTCGAGGGCATCCTCAAGGCGAATCCCTACGTCGACACGTATTCCCGCCGCGCCGGCGCCGGGCTCGGCGGCGATCTGAAGGAAGCGTATCAGGGCGATTTCTTCGTCCGCCTGATCGACCCGTCGAAGCGGCCGACAATCTGGAAAGTCATGGACGATGTGACCAGCAGGATCAGCACCCAGGTGCCGGGCATCAACATCGATCCGCACCAGCTCATGAACGACATGATCGGCGACATGGTCGGCCGGCCGCAGCCGATCGTCGTTTCGCTGAGCGCCAAGGATCCGGCAGTACTCGGTGCGGTCGCCAACAAGGTCGCCGCTGCGATCGCGAAAGTGCCCGGGATCGAGCCGTCCTCGGTCAACAACGGGGTGGTCCCGGCCGGCGATGCGCTCGAGATTCACGTCAATCCAGCCGCCGCGGCAATGGAAGGTCTGACGGCGGCCGACGTCGCGAGTCAGGTCAACAGCTATCTTTACGGCTCGGTCGCGACGCAATACCTGGGCAGCGTGCAGGACGTGGGCGTGAGGCTCTGGCTCGATCCGCCGGGGCGCAGGATCTACCGCGACGAGCTCGGGAACCTACCCATCCGCTCCGCGAGCGGCAAGATCCTCCGGCTTGCCACCGTGGCCCACGTGCAGTTCGTGGCCGGCCAGCCGGAGCTCACACGCGACAATCTCGCGCAGGTGGTGCCGGTGACCGCTGAGATCGGCGGCGGACACGACCTCGGCTCCACGGCCGCGGCGGTGCGCAAGGCGTTAGGCAAGCCGGGCCTCTTGCCGCAAGGGGTCTACTACACCCTCGGCGGCCAGTACGAACAGCAGCAGCAGGCCGTGCAAGGCATGATCCGCGTGTTCACCGCGGCACTCATTGCGGAGTTCATTCTGCTGCTCTTCCTCTATGAGCGCTTCTGGCTGCCGGTCATCATCATCGTGAGCTCGCTCATCTCTACCGGGGCGGTGTTTCTCGGGCTCTGGCTGACAGGGGTCGAGCTCAATATCACGGCCATGATGGGCATGGTGATGATCATCGGCATCTCGACCGAGATGGCGATCTTCCTCATCTCCGAGTACCAGGAGCTGGAGAAGACGATGCCGCCGCGGCAGGCGCTCTACGAGGCCGCACGCAACCGGCTGCGGCCGATCACCATGAGCACGATCGCCATGATTCTCGCGCTGGTCCCGCTCGCCGCCGCGATCAGCGGCTCGGGCGATCAGATGCTGCAGCCGCTCGCCATCGCCATCATCGCGGGCGCCCTGGTGCAGCTGCCGCTCGTGCTGCTCGCGATGCCGGTGGTCGTGGGGCTCACCCGGCGCGAGGCCGATGCGGCGGCGGGCTGAGGGTGCCCCCGGCGTGGATGACGGGTCCCGCCGACGGTGATATGTTTGCGGCACGAACGATCACCAACAAAGGGCGCAATCATGACATCTGCTTCGAGGTTTGCCTCCAGGGCCGCCGTCGTGCTGCTGGCAGCCGGCGTCGGATTGGCGAGCGCGGCGACGGTTCACGTGAAATTGACCGGCAGCCATGAGGTCCCGGCCGTGAAGACCGCGGCCCGCGGCTCCGGAGTGATCGAGGTTGCCGCCGACGGCACGGTGAGCGGCAAGATCAAGACCCATGGCATCAAGGGCACGATGGCCCATATCCATGCGGCGGCCGCGGGCAAGAATGGGCCGCCCATCATCTCGCTTGCCCCGGGACCGCATGGCAGCTGGGTGGTGCCCGCCGGCTCCAAGCTCTCCGCGGATCAGTACAAGGAATTCCTCGCCGGGCATCTCTATATCAACGTGCACAGCGAGAGCCACCCGGGTGGCGAGATCCGCGGGCAGCTAAGACCCTAGCTCCAATTGCGTGAACGGCTCCCGGCGGCCGGCCCGGCCGAGCCGACATCCTTGGAGCCGATCACACTCCGGACAGGCTCGAACGGGCATATTGTCCGGCCATGACGATATCGCCGCCGAGTCTCGAGGGTCTGAACGACTCGCCTTACGCGGCGGAGCTGCGCAAGGCGAAGCCGGCGGCGCGCTTTGCGCCGGCCATCGAAGCCGACTACGTCCGCAGCTTTCTGCGCGACAACCGCGCCCTCGTGCGGCTCTCCTGCACGCTCGCCGTGCTGCTGATCGCCCTGCGCGGTTTCGAGGCCTTGATCGGCAGCACCGGTGGACAGTCCTCAGCGGCGGCCTTCGTGCTGGTAACCGCCGCCTCCCTGGTGCTCGTGTGGCTCGCATGGAGCCGCCAATACGAGCGCTATTACCTGCCGTGGGCGCATATGCTCATTCCGGCGAGAAACGGCATCATTGCCGCACAGCTCGTACGGGTGGTCGCGCACGGACAACTCGATGTCGTGATACTTCTGCCGCTCCTTCTCGTCGGTCCATTCTATTTCATGGGGCTGCAGTACCGGGCGGCGCTGCTCGTCGTATCACTCACGGCGGCTTGCATGGTGGGTTCGGCCGTTGTATTCAAACTTCCGGCGACCGTTGCCTTTCACAACGGAGCGTTCGCCCTGATTGCAGTGGCCACATTCGCCGTCGCCGCCCAACAGCTCGAGAAGCGCTCGCGGCGCGCATTCCTCGAGAGCCGGCTGGTCGCCGAGCTCGCGCAGCATGACGTACTCACCTGGACCAAGAACCGCCGCGTCCTCGATGAATATCTGCCCAAGCTCTGGCGTCAGGCGGCCGAGGATGGTCGCGCGCTCGCGATCCTGCTCATCGACGTCGATCACTTCAAGCTCTACAACGATCGTTACGGACATCAGGCGGGCGATGCGGCGCTGCGTCAGGTGGCGCAGGCGATCCAGTCCTGCGTGCGCCGGCCGCTCGATCTCGTGGCCCGCTATGGGGGCGAAGAGTTCGCCGCCATCCTCTATGACACGGACGGCACTCGCGCCACGGGCACCGCGGAGCGCATCCGCAAAACCGTCGAGGAGCTGGCGCTCGAGCATCGGGCATCCCGCGCGAGTCAGGTCCTGACCATCAGCGTAGGCGTTGCCGTGGTCGAGCCCGATGCCAAGCGCAGCCCGAGCGGTGCGCTGCAGCTCGCTGATGAGGCGCTCTACCGGGCGAAATCGCGTGGGCGCAACCGTCTCGAGGTCATGGATGATGCGGAATACCGGCTGCTCGTCACGGGTGTGTTCTCACGGGACCTCGCCGAAACGCTCAAGCGCGGCGCAGTCAAGCACTGAAACACCGCACGCGTCGGATCCGGGACCGCTGCTTGCCGAGCGGCGGTATGGCCGACAACTCCTCCAGGCGGTCGCAGGACCCGCGGCGCCCCGAGCGCAAGAAATCAACAGCTCACCCGAAACGCGGAGTCAGCAACCCGGACGGCTCCGGCCCGCCGCCCTTTCGGTTCGGCCCACTCTCCTGGCTCATTCTGGCGCTGCTCATCATCTGGAACGCCTGGGCCTTCATGCCGCGCAAGAATGTCGCGGTGCAGCTGCCGTACAGCGAGTTCGTCACCCAGGTCGCGAGCGGCAACGTGACGGCGATCGGTATCGTCGGCTCGGCGATCAACGGACGCTTCGCTCATCCCTTGCTGTGGCCCGAGCGGCCCGCG
>DATFCZ010000070.1:0-57781 GCA_035252605.1 Steroidobacteraceae bacterium | reverse complement strand
GTCCTTTGGGCGGTGCTGCTCGCCGCCGCAATCGCCATCATCGCTCGGGCGCGCTACTCGGCGGATCTCTCGGCCTTTCTGCCGCGGGCACCGACCGCCGCGCAGCGGCTCCTCGTCGAGCAGCTCCGGCAAGGGGTCGCCTCGAGACTCATCATCGTCGCGATCGAAGGCGGTTCTCCGGGCCCATCGCTGCCGCGAAAAGGGGACTCGCAGGGCGAGAGCGTGCGCGCGCGGCTCTCGCAAGCGCTCGCGCAGCGGCTGCGGCGCGACCCTGAGTTTACCGCCGTCGAGAACGGCGATGCCGCCGCGGCGAAGAAGGACCAGGCGTTCCTCTTCGCGCACCGCTATCTCCTCAGCCGCACGGTGACGCCGGAGCGCTTCAGCGTCGCGGGACTCAAGGCCGCCATCGGCAACACCATCGATCTTCTCGCCTCGCCGGCGGGGATGCTCATGAAGTCGCTGGTGCCGAGCGATCCCACCGGGGAGATGGTGACGCTCCTCGATCAGTTGGGCGGCCGGGAGCAGCCGCGGACCGCCGACGGGGTTTGGGTCTCCCGCGACGGCAGTCGAGCGCTCCTCCTCGTGCGCACGCGAGCCGCGGGCTCGGACACCGACGGGCAGCAGCGGGCGGTGGAAGCCATCCGGGCCTCCTTCCGCCAAGTGCTCGCGAGTGAGCCCGCGGCGCCTCGGAGCTCAGGCCCTGCGCTCAGCGGCGCTAGCGCGGCGGCCGCGCTCCTCCTCACCGGGCCTGGCGTCTTTGCCGTGGAGGCGCGGCAGACCATCAAGTCGGAAGTGACACGGCTTTTCATCGTGAGCTCCGTGCTCATCATCGCCCTGCTCCTTTTCGTCTATCGCTCGGTGCCCGCCTTGCTCCTCGGGCTCGTGCCGGTCGCCTCGGGTGCGCTTGCTGGCATTGCCGCAGTGGCGCTCGGCTTCGGGGTGGTGCAGGGCGTGACACTCGGCTTTGGCATTACGCTCATCGGCGAGGGCGTCGACTACTCGATCTACCTCTTCATCCAGTCGAGCGCCGGCGCTCAAGCGCAGGGCCAGCCGCGCAGCGATGACAAGCCGCGCAGCGATGACAGGCCGCGCACTGACTTCAGGCGCGAGGTGTGGCCGACCATCCGCCTCGGCATGCTGACTTCGGTCTGCGGATTCGCGGCGCTTCTGGTCTCGAGCTTTCCGGGACTCGCGCAGCTCGGTCTTTATTCGCTCGTCGGCGTGTTGGGTGCGGGGCTCGCCACGCGCTTCGTGTTGCCCCAACTCCTGCCGCGGGGCTTTGCCATCCGCGATCTCACGCCGCTCGGCGCCGCCGCGGCGCGCGCGTTGAGCAGGGCCTCGGCCGAGCGGTGGTGGCTGGCGGCGGTGGCGATCGCTGCGGCGGTGGTGCTCGGCTTGAATCGCGATCGGCTCTTGAGTCACGACCTCTCGGCCTTGAGCCCGGTGCCGGCGGCGGCGCAGCAGCTCGATGGGCAACTGCGCGCGGATCTCGGCGCGCCGGATGTCCGCTATCTCGTGGTCGTATCCGCGCCCGATGAGGAGTCGGCGCTCGAGGGCGCGGAGCAGGTGGGCGGTGAGCTCGATGGGCTCATCGGGCGCGACGTCATCTCGGGCTTCGAGAGTCCGGCGCAATTCCTGCCGAGTCTCAAAGTGCAGCGCGAGCGCCAGGCGAGCCTGCCGGCGCCGGCGGAGCTCGCGGCGAGACTCAAGCAGGCGCTCTCGGGATTGCCGCTGAAACTCGAGCGCCTCGCGCCCTTCCTGCACGATGTGGAGGCGGAACGCACAGGGCCTTTGTTGAGGCGCACATCGCTCGAGGGCACCTCCTTCGCGGCGATCGCCGATGCGTTGCTCGTCCGGCAAAGCGACGGCTGGCACGCGCTCCTGCCGCTCGAAGCGCCGGTCTCGGGCGGCCGCCCGCTCGCGATCGACATCGACAAGGTACGAAGCGCCGTCAGCATCGGCGCGCCCGATGAGGCGACGGTGCTCGACCTGAAGAGCCAGGCGGATGCGCTCTACTCGACCTATCTCGCCGGCGCGGTGCGCCTCTCGCTCGCGGGATTCGCCGCGATCGTGGTCCTTCTCCTCATGGCGCTCAAAAGCCCAGCGCGAGTGGTGCGCGTGGTGCTGCCGCTCGCACTCGCGGTGCTCACCGTGGCCGCGGCGCTCACGCTCTTCGGCGCCCGGCTCACCCTGCTGCACGTCGTCGGCATGCTCCTCATCGTCGCGGTCGGCTCGAACTACGCGCTCTTCTTCGATCGCAGGTCCGATGCAGCGGGCGTAGAGCCGAGCACCGCGCTGCCGCGCACGCTCGCCTCGCTCCTCGTCGCCAACTGCGCGACGGTGGTCGGCTTCGGGGTGCTCGCCTTCTCCTCGGTGCCGGTGTTGCACGATCTCGGCGAAACGGTCGCTCCGGGGGCGTTTCTGGCGCTCCTCTACGCCGCCCTACTGGCGCGTGAGCCGGCGCCGCGGCGCTGAGCTCTGAGCGCGCGTCCCGAGTCCTTGGCGCGCTCGTGCTGATTCTTGGCGCTGATTTTTGATATCATATGACTACAGTAGTCACACTGAGTGAGTCATGCGTAAGATCCAGCTGAAGGACGCCAAGGCGAAGCTCTCGACCGTCGTTGACGATGCCGTGCGTGGCAAGCCCTCGATCATCACACGGCATGGGAAGCGGGAGGCTGTTCTTCTCTCATACGAGGAATGGGAACGACTCTCGAGGGTCCCTTCGTTCGGTCGGCTGCTGATGTCGGCGTCCCTCGCAGAAGACGATCTACCGGTCCGTTCACAGGCGCCGCTTCGCGATGCGCAGCTGTGAGTGAGCATTTCCTCGTCGATACCGACATTCTCTCGGTCGGCGCACCCTCCAAGGCGCAGTCGATTCCTGAGCTCATCGAATGGATGGACCGCAACTCGGATCGACTCTACCTGTCGGTTGTCACGATCGCCGAGATCGAGGATGGGATCGCGAAATCCAGACGCGAGGGCGCGACGCGCAAGGCCACGCGTTTACGAGAATGGCTCGAGACTCTGGTGCATCTCTACAGTCCGCGAATCCTGCCGCTCGATCTGGCTGCAGCGCGGATTGCGGGAGTCCTTTCGGATAGGGCGCGAGTGCGGGGACATACGCCGGGATTTGCCGATCTGGCGATAGGTGCGACCGCAAGGTCCCACGATCTCACAATCCTCACCCGGAACCTCAAGCACTACACGCCGCTCGGTGTCGCAGCGCATGATCCGCTGCGGGTATTACCACCGGGGACCTGAACCGCGCCTGCGCCGAAGCTGAAGCGAATGTCGTTCGAATCTCACTCACCTGCCGCGCGCTGGCGCCCGACGCCCCTCGTCGCGGTCTCACTCGGAGTGCACGCGGCGGCGCTCGCGACCGTCCTCGTGCGCTTCCCCGCATGGCCCTGGGCATTGGGTGGCGTACTCGCCGATCATGTGCTCCTCGCGGCCGCGGGGCTCACGCCGCGAAGCCATCTCCTGGGTCCCAACCTGACGCGCCTGCCGGCATCGGCCGCCGGCCGAGGCGAGGTCGCCATCACGCTCGATGACGGTCCGGATCCCAAGGTGACTCCACGCGTGCTCGACCTGCTCGATGAGCGCGGCGCGAAAGCGACCTTCTTCTGCATCGGCGAGCGCGTTCAGCGCTACGCCGAGCTCACCCGGGAGATGGCACGGCGCGGACACTCGGTGGAGAACCACAGCCAGCGGCACCTCAATCGGTTCACGCTGCTCGGGCCCAGAGCGCTCACGGCCGAGATCGAGCGCGCCCAGGACACCATCGGCATCACCACCGGTCTGCAGCCGCTCTTCTTTCGCGCGCCGGCGGGACTGCGCAGTCCCTGGCTCGATCCGGTGTTGATGCGCTTCGGCCTGCGACTTGCGAGCTGGACGCGGCGCGGATTCGACACCGTGAGCGCGCGTGCCGATTCGGTGTTGGCCAAGCTCACCCGGGGCCTGCGCGCGGGCGACATCCTGCTGCTGCACGATGGTCGCGCGGCGCTCACCGCCGCCGGCGTGCCGGTCGTTCTCGAGGTGCTGCCGCGACTCCTCGATGCGCTCGCGGCTAAGGATCTGACGCCGGTCACCTTGCGCGCAGCGCTCGCTCCCACGGGATCGGCCACGCCATGACGCCTCTCGTTCTCAAGCACTTCACGGCGACGAGCTGCATCGGCTTAGGACTTGCGGCGACGCTCGATTCCTTGCGCGCGCAGAGGAGCGGTCTTCAGCCTTGCGCATTCGAGACGGCGACGCTCGAGACCTACGTCGGTGAAGTACCCGGAGTCGATGAGGTGAGCGTGCCTCGAAGTCTCAAGCGCTACGACTGCCGCAACAACCGCCTGGCGCAGCTCGGGCTCGCCCAGGACGGCTTTCTCGAGGCGGTCGCCGCCGGCGCCGGCCGCTGGGGACGGCGGCGGGTGGGCCTTTTCCTGGGTACCAGCACCTCCGGCATGCTCGAGACCGAGATCGCCTACCGACGGCGCGACGCTGCGAGCGGCGCGCTGCCTTCGAGCTTCGATTACGCCGGCAGTCACAACTCCTACTCGCTCGCCGCGTTCGCGCGCGAAGTGCTGCAGCTCGAGGGACCCTCGGCGGTCGTCTCCTCCGCCTGCTCATCGAGCGCCAAGGTGTTTGCCGCCGCGCGACGGATGATCGCCGCGGACCTCATCGATGCGGCGGTGGTGGGCGGCGTCGACTCCCTCTGTCTCACGACCCTGTACGGCTTTCATTCGCTGCAGCTCGTCTCCCCCGGACCCTGTCGACCGTTCGATCTCGAGCGCGATGGCATCTCCATCGGCGAGGCGGCGGCCTTTGCCGTTCTCGAGCGGCCCCCCGCGAGCCTCGATGCCGATGCCATCCTGCTGCTCGGCGTCGGTGAGTCGAGCGATGCCTATCACATGTCATCGCCCCATCCGGAAGGGCGCGGCGCGCGCGCCGCCATGCTGCAGGCGCTCGAGCGCGCGGCCCTCGAGCCCGCCGACATCGACTACATCAACCTGCACGGCACGGGCACGCCGAGCAACGACAGCGCGGAGGCGAAGGCCGTCGCGGGCGTGTTCGGCGAGCGCGAGCCGGCGGTGGCGGCAAGCTCGACCAAGGGCGCGACCGGACATACGCTCGGAGCGGCCGGAGGGCTCGAGGCGGTGATCTGCGCGCTCGCGATCAGGCACGGGCTCCTTCCCGGAAGCGCGCACACCGCGCGCACCGATCCCTCGCTCGGCTTCGAGTACCTGCGCAGCAACCGCCATCGATCGATCGCGCGCGCGCTCAGCAACTCCTTCGGCTTCGGCGGCTCGAACTGCGCCCTCGTGTTGGGACGCGCCTCATGAGCGCGCTCACCGCCTATGTTCGAGGCGTTGGGCTCATCGGGCCGGGACTTCCCGACTGGCGAAGCGGCGCCCGGGTGATCGCGGGCGAGGAGTCCTACTCGCCACAGCCCACTCTCGTGCCGATGCCGGAGGGCCTGCCTGCCGCCGAGCGCCGCCGCACCGCCCTCATCGTGAGGCTCGGCGTGAGCGTCGCGCAGCAGGCGCTCGCCCATGCGGGTGTCGCGGCGGATGAGATGCCGGCGGTATTCACCTCGTCCGCGGGCGATGGCCTCATCTGCCACGAGATCTGTGAGACGCTCGCCACCTCGGAGCGGCAGGTCTCGCCCACCCGCTTTCACAACTCCGTGCACAATGCCGCCGCAGGCTACTGGAGCCTCGCCACCGGCGCGACGGCGCCCTCGACCGCGCTCTGCGCCTACGACGGCAGCTTCGGCGCGGGCCTCCTCGAGGCGCTCGTCATGGTGAGGATCGAGGCCCGACCTGTGATGCTGAGCGCCTACGAGACGCCCTACCCCGAGCCGCTTCACGCCAAGCGCCCGCTGCCCGACTCCTTTGCGGTGGCGATGGTGCTCGCGCCGACACCTGCCGCAGAAACGCAGGCGAAGCTCATCGTGAGCCTGTGCGAGGAGGAGACGGCCGCCGACCGGCTTTCGGATCCCAGGCTCGAAGGACTGCGCGCGGCCATACCCGCCGCTCGAAGTCTGCCGCTGCTGCGGCTCCTCGCCCGCGGCGAGAGCGGACGGGTCGTGCTCGACTATCTCGATGCGCAGCGCATCGCGGTGGAGGTCTGCGAGTGTCGCTAGGACTGACCGCATTCGGGCGCCTGCCGGAGGGCACGCCGCTCGATCGCGCCTGGATCGAGAGTCACATTCCGCACCGCGGGCGCATGTGCCTCCTCGATGAGGTGTTGAGTTGGGACCCGGCGCGCATCCGCTGCCGGGCCACCAGTCATCGCTCACCGGAGAATCCCCTGCGTGCCCATGGCCGGCTCGGGGCGGCCTGCGGCGTGGAGTACGCCGCGCAGGCGATGGCGGTGCACGGCGCCATCATGGCGCACCGCACGGGCAAGGCGGCGCGCGCGGGGCTCCTCACGAGCGTAAGAAATCTCGTGCTGCGCGTCGCGCGCCTTGATGATCTTGAGGACGATCTCATCGCGAGCGCCGAGCGGCTCGCCGGCGATGAGGACGGGACGCTCTACGAGTTCGCGCTCTCCTGCGCCGGCCGGGAGCTTCTGAGCGGCCGCGCCGGGATCGTCTTCGCCACAGCAGCGCTAACCACATCGATCGCGAGTCAGGACAACCGATGAGCAACGAAGGCAAGCGGGCGCTGGTCACGGGAGGGAGCGGTGGCATCGGCGCCGCGATCTGCCGCCGGCTGGCGCGCGACGGTCACCACGTGTATGTGCATGCGCGGCAAGGAGTCGATGCCGCGGAGAAAGTGGTGGCGGCGATTACCGGCGCGGGCGGCAGCGCCACCGCGCTTCATTTCGACGTCACTGACACGGTGGGAACGCGACGCATCCTCGAGGCCGCGCTCGAGGCAGGTTCCATTCAGATCCTGGTCAACAACGCCGGCGTGCACGATGATGCGGTGCTTCCCGGCATGCGCGCCGAGCAGTGGCACCGGGTGATCGATGTCGCGGTGAACGGCTTTTTCAACGTGACCCAACCGCTTCTCATGCCGATGATCCGCACCCGCTGGGGAAGGATCGTCAACATCTCATCCATATCGGCCCTGATCGGCAACCGGGGGCAGGTCAACTATGCGGCCGCCAAGGGCGCGCTCAACTCCGCCACCAAGGCGCTTGCTCTCGAGGTGGGCTCGCGCGGCATCACCGTGAACGCCGTCGCCCCCGGCATCATCCGCACTCCCATGACCGAGGGCCTCTTCGATGCGGCGGCGATCGAGCGCCTAGTGCCGCTCAACCGGGCAGGCTTACCGGAGGAAGTGGCCAATGTCGTCGCCTTTCTGGCCTCCGACCAGGCCTCGTACGTCACCTCGCAGGTGATCTCGGTGAGCGGCGGCATGGCTTAGCGTGGGCTGCGCCGTAGCTCGCGGCGCTGGTACAATCGCCTCATGAAAGCCTTCCTCATCGCCGGTCTGGTGCTGATTGCCGTCGGGATCTTCCTCATCGTGCGCCCGCCCCATTACTCGAGCGAGCAGAGCGTCTTCAAGTTGGGAGACGTCGAGGCGCGGATGCAGCAGGAACGGCCGCTTCCCGGTTGGGTGGGCGGCGCCGTGCTCGGCGCCGGCATCGTTCTCCTCGGCAGCGGCCTCTTCAAGCGCTCCTGAGCCGTCGCGCCGGTCGGCCGGTTACGCGCTAGGCGAGCCCGTCGAAGAACTCGACCTCGCCCGTCTCGAGCGAGTATTCCGCGCCCACCACCGCGAGTCCCTCGTTGAGGATCAGCTTCTCGAGCACATCGGACCCGTAGCGCAGGTGGCTCACGGAGACTCCGACGTTGGCGCGCACCGCCTGGCGGATGAGCGCCTCCTCGTCCTGCCGCAGATCGGTCTTGAGCAGAACCTCCACCGAGGGGCGCACGCGATCGACGATCGAGCGGATGTTGCGCGACTGATTCTCCGCCGGCTGGCGCAGCTCCTCCAGAGTCGCGCGGATGGCGCCGCACTGGGAGTGTCCGAGCACGACCACGAGCCGCGTCCCGAAACGGGAGGCGGCGAACTCGACGCTGCCGATCTGCGAGGGGGAGACGATGTTGCCGGCCACGCGGATGACGAAGAGATCGCCGAGCCCCTGATCGAAGACGATCTCGGCCGGCACGCGCGCATCGGAGCAGCCGAGGACGATGGCGCAGGGCTCCTGGCTCTGCGTGAGCTCGAGCCGCGCTGAGGGCTCGAGCATCGGGCCGTGTTTGCGCACGCGCTCGACGAAACGGCGATTACCCTCTTTCAGGCGCTGCAGTGCTTCGGTGGCTGGAATCATGGAACGGCGGGACTTCTCGTTTCGTTTTTGGCGTCGTCGGGTCGTGATCACGGGCCTTTCGCGGGATGGACCTTTGCGCGATGGACCTTTTGCGTGATGGACAATCGTAACACTAAAATCCCTTTCCCGCGCCCCACCCCGAGGCGCACTCCGGAGGATGCATCATGGCAATTCGCGAGCGGCTCATCGAGTACCGCGACGGCTCGGCCCTTCTCGAGGGGTTTTTCTGCCACGATGACTCCCGTCCGGGCCCCCTGCCCGCAGTGCTCATCAGCCACACCTGGAGCGGACGGGACGAGTTCGTCGAGCGCAAGGCGCGGCGGCTCGCCTGGCAGGGCTTCGCCACCTTCGCGCTCGACATGTACGGCAAGGGCAAGCGCGGCAGCACCACCGAGCAGTGCTCCGCGCTCATGACCCCGTTCGTCGAGGACCGGGCGCTCCTCGCGCGCCGCATCACCGCGGGTCTCGGCACCTTGAAGGAGCAGCGGGAAGTGGATGCGCGGCGTATCGCCGCCATGGGATTTTGCTTCGGCGGCATGTGCGTGTTGGATCTGGCGCGAAGCGGCGCCGATATCCGCGGCGTCGTCAGCGTGCACGGGCTCCTGAAGCCCAACGGCCTGCGCCCGCCGGCGAAGTTTCACGCCAAAGTGCTCATGCTCCACGGGTACGACGATCCGATGGGCCCGCCCGAGGACGTGCTCGCCATCGCCAAGGAGCTGACCGCCGCGCACGCGGACTGGCAGCTCCATGCCTACGGCAACACCGTGCACGCCTTCACCAACCCGCATGCCAATGACCGCGCCAACGGCATGGCGTACGACGAGACGGCCGATCGGCGCTCCTGGCACTCGCTGCTGCAGTTCCTGGACGAGGTGCTGCGGTAGCGTATTTGCCATTGACATCCCCGCGCATGCGCGTCTAATGCCACTCCGGTCGCGCTCAGGGTGGCGGCAGATCCGCGCCGACGCCAGCGCCTGGACCGCCGGGGGGAAAAATAATGACGAACATCTCGCGTGTGGCGGGGCGCTCCAAAGCGGAGCGCCGCCGCCGATACTGCGCGCGCCACGCAGAATTCCACGCATCGCCGACACTGACCCTGCTGACGCTCTGCCTGGCAGGTCTCACGCCCGCCAGCGGCATCGCCGCGACGCCACCCGCGACGACCGCGACGACCGCGACGACCGCGACGACCGGAGCGTGTGGGACTCTTCCGAATACGGGGGGCGCGATCGTCGCTCCCCAGGACCTCGAGCTGTGGCAAGCGCCGCTCGATGCCGCGGGCGAGCATGAGCTCACGCTCGCGGTACATCGCGACGGCGATCGCTTCTGCTACCGCTACACCTGGCAAGGGGTCGTGCACACCGTGGCGCCGGTGATTCACGTGCGCCGCGGCGAGCGTGCGGCAATCCGCATCGTGAACGACATCGCCGCTCAGAGTCCGGGGGAAAGCGTCCCCTCGAGCGAGGTTCCCGCCTGCAAGCCGATGCGGATGCCCGCCATGCCCGCCCAACATTGGGTGGGCTATCTCAATCACGTCATCGAGGATCGTGATTTCAAAGTACCGGCGGTCGACACAAATCTGCACCTGCACGGTTTCGAGGGCCCGGCGTCCGAGGAGAACGTGTTTCTCTCGACCTTGAGCACGCCGATGCATGCCTGCGAATATCGCTTCACGATCCCACAGACGCAACCGCCGGGCACCTACATCTATCATCCACACGCGCATGGGTCATCTCACGAAGAGTTGGCCAATGGGCTCGTAGGGGTGTGGGTCGTCGATCCAGACACGCCGCAGATTCCGCGTGCCGACCAGCACGTGTTGTTACTGACGGAAGACGCGGCACACACCCCCGATCGACCCTACCCTGCCCACTTCCGCGCCGAGGTCAAAGCCTACATCGCGGTGGCGACCGCGCACGAGGCGGCGTTGAAGCCGGCATCACCGGCTCACTACGATCCCTTCGACCCGCCGCCGTGGCCGCAAGCGTTTCCGATGCGTGTCGGCAGCCTGGTCGCGACCGATGCCTCAGCATGCGCGGGGCCGCTCCCGCAGTCGCTGACGAGCATCGATGGCACCGACACGCCGGCGATGCTGCGCATTCCGGCGGCCCGCACGCAGTTGCTGCGCATCGTGAACGGCACATCGGATACCGCCAAGCTGCTGCGGATCCGTGATGCGCACGGGCGCGAGTTGCCCTTCCGGGTCGTGGAGCGCGACGGGGTGCCGGTCTCGGGTGACATGCAGCATCCGCTCGCGCATTACCTCCCGATGGCGGAGCTGATGCTCTCACCCATGTCGCGCGCGGACGTCCTCTTGAGCGCGCCGGCCGGCGCGAGCTTCGTCCTCTCGAGCGATCGCTACTGCAACGGGTCCTCGCTCGAGATGCATCATGATCTGCTGCGGATCACCGCCGTCGGTCCTGCCCGGAGTACGGAAAGGCTGCACTCGATGCCGATCCCGGTCCGGGATACCCCGGCGGCGCGGCTCCTCGCCTACGTGCGCGCGCATCCGTCGCAGGTTCACCGGCGCGCGATTACCTTCACCCAGTACATCTTTCCGCAGCGCGGCGAAGTCCCGCAGCACAATGCCTTTTACATCACCGACACGACCCATCCGGATTTCCACGAGCGTCCGTTCGGGCCGCTCTATCGGCAGGGAGAGACCGTCCCGTCGAATCCGGACATCGTGGTCAAGCGGGGGACGATCGAGGAGTGGTATCTGATCAACACCACCCTCGAGACCCACGCCTTTCATATCCACCAGATGGCATTCGTCCAGGAGCGCAACTACCTCGATATGCCGATTACCGTGGACACCACCTTTCTGCCGATCGGGAAGCTGCTGCCGAATCCCCACGATCCGAATTTTCCGCTCATCAAGCCGAGCATCACCAAGGTGATCCTCGACTTCCGGCACGTGCGGCGCGGCACCTTCGTCTTCCATTGCCACATGCTCTTCCACGAGGACCACGGCATGATGGGAGTTATCCGCGTCCTGTGAGGTGCTGCGCTCACTGTTACGCCATTCGCCTCGATTTGCGATCGGACCTTTAAAGGACTATATTTGGTCCATGCGGTACTCGGCCCAGATCAAGCCCATCAGCTATCTCAAGGCGAATGCAGCCGAGGTTCTCCAAGAGCTCGCGGCCACTCGCGAGCCACTCGTCATTACCCAGAACGGAGAGGCGAAGGCGGTGATCCAGGACGTGGCTTCTTACGAGGAGACGCAGGAGACGCTCGCCCTTCTCAAGATTCTCGCGCTGGGCAGTCAGCAGATTGCCGAAGGCCGAGTGCGCCCCCTGGCAGAGGCGATCAAGCGCCTGCGCGCCAGCAAGGCGGCCGAGCCCGGGAAAGCCTAGAACACCACTCGCGCGCGAAGCCTGAGGCGTGCTCAGGACGAACGAAGTCCTCGGGTATGGCATATGCAGTCTTTCTCACCGGCGATGCCGAGGTCGACCTTCAGGAGCTGTACGACTACGTCGCTCAGTCCGATTGCATTCAAGCGGCCGATCACGTGTTGAGCCGACTGGAGGAGCTCGCGAGCACCTTGGCGGCAGATCCCTTGCGCGGTTCGCTTCCGAAGGAGTTGCGCTCACTCGGAATAGACGAATACCGGCAGGTCTTCTTCAAACCCTACCGGATCGTCTATCGCGTGCTCGACGAGAGGGTCGTCATCTACCTGATAACCGACGGTCGCCGGAACATGCAGTCACTCCTCGCGCGTCGACTGTTGCGCAGCTGAGGTACGCTCACCACTGCCTCGCGAGCAGCGTCGTGATGCGGCTCAGCGCATCGACGTCGCTCGTGCTCGCCGTCTCGACCGGAGAGTGGGAGTAGACCATCGGCCAGCCGAGCGCCACGTCCACCGTCCCATAGCGGGTATAGGCGGCGCCGTCGTTGCCGCCGCCCGTGGCGCCGTACTGCACCGGGATGCCGTGGGCGTGCGCGATATCGATGAGGCGCTTCACATCGGCCGGCGGATCGATGTTGGAATTATCGACCGCGCGCACCACGAAGCCCTGTCCCAACACGGCATCGCCGAAGCGCTGCGTCTCGAGCGGCGAGTCGCTGCTCACGAAGGTGTCGATGGCGAAGACCACATCCGGGGCGCGCTGGCCGCGCTTCGCAAGACTCGCCGCGTACTCCACCGCGCCATCCAGCCCCACCTCCTCGCCCGTCGTCCAGACGAAGGTTACCCGCCGCCCCGGCCATTGGCGCGCGAAGTCGGGCCCGAGCGCGCGCACCGCCTGGACGAGCGCGGTATCGCCCACGCGGTCATCGAGACTTCGCACCGCGACGAGGCCGCCCAAGAGCGGCCGGTAGGCTTTGGGGATGGTGAGATAGTCGCCGACGCGGATGCCGAGTTTCGCCGTCTCGGCGGCGTTTCGCGTACCGACGTAGACATACGCCGGCTGCTTCAAGGTGCTGAAGTACGGCGGCCACTTGAAATCCGGACGATCCCAGCCGGAGGGCAGCTCCATCACCCCGCCCACCGCGCGACCGCTCACCGTGTGCACCCACGCGACGTGGCCCAGGTAATAGCGGCCGTAGTACCCGCCGAGCTCCCTCACCTGAAGCCGTCCGTCGCTTTCGATGCCGGTCACCTGGTAGCCGATCTCATCCATGTGCGCATCGAAGACGAGATCCGGCCCGTGTCCTCGTCCCACGCTTCCCAGGGAGAGCACGAGATCGCCGCCGGCATCGGTTTGGGTGCGGCGGCGAGCCCAGGCGGGAAGCTGAGCGAGCACCGCGGCTCGTACGCCCTGCTCGTGCCCGCTCGCGCCGTAGGCGAGCGTGAGCGCTTTCAATGTGGTGGCGGTCTCCGAGGCGCTTGCCGCAAGACGCTCGGCCGCAACGGGTCCATAAGGCGCGGTGCCCGCTCGCGCGGCATCGAAGGGATCATCCGCGGCGCTCATCCGCGGCGCGCGCTCCTTGAGGTACGCCTCGAGGAGCCGCGTGAGCTTGCGCAGATCGCCCCGGGAGAAGGTCTCGGCCGGCGTCACCGGCAGCAGGGTGGATATCCCGAGCTCCGCCAGGTGGTGCGGCAACGCGGGAGCCGCGGCGAAGCCCGCCGTGCGGGGCGGCTCCGCGGTCACGAGCCGGGAGGGCAGATGTTGGTTTTCAGAGAGCGACTGCAGCGCCGTTGCAAGGTCATCGCGGGATGCGGGCGTCGGGGCCGGCTCCCCGATGAGGACACCGTCCCCGGGTTGAGGTGCCGCAGTGTCAGCGGCTGCGCCCCCGGCTTGCGGCGTGATCCGCCCGACGAAGATCATCTCGTCCGCCGGCAGCTCCGTCAGCAGCCGCGCGAGGCCGCGGCCGCCCAACCACTGTTGGGTCACGAACGCGAGCGTCGTCGTGCCCGGGAGGCGCGCGCTTCGAAGGTGGCTCGCCGCCTCGAGCAACGCCTCCCAGCCGAACCGGTCACCCGCCGCGGCGCCCGCCTCATCGTCCGCGCCCACCGTGAACGGCGCTTGCGCGAGCGCCACGGGATCGAGGAGATCCGCGCCCGCGGCGCGCGCCTCGGCGCTCGAGCGCGCGCCGATGTCGAGATAGAGATTGTCGATGTGGCTCATGTCCGGCGGCTCGAGCCGCCGCGGCGCAAGATGGATGCTGAGTCCGGCGAACGCGCCATCGAGCGCCCCGCCCGGAGTCTGCACCCAAACAGGCTGGGCGAAACTCAATGTGTCGAACACGGCATTGGGCGGCAGCTGCGGCAGCCTTTGCACGCGCAGATACCCCTCGCGAGTGATGTCGGTCACCACGTAGCCCGGCTGATCGATGGCGGCGACCATGAGTCGATGCGGCGAGCCTTTGCCGATGCTCACCCAGATATCATGAAGATTGTCGGTGTTGGGATGTAAGCCCCGGGCCGAAAGATCATCATGGATCGCGGCCGCGAGCGCCTGCTCGTAGCCCGAGACCGCCGGAATGCGGCTCATCGCCGCAAGCTCCGGCCCGGCCGGCGAAGCTGTCGCGGTGGCGCATCCGAGCGCGCCCGCAAGCGCGAGCGAACGCAACGCCTCAGTGACTCTCATCGCCGCTCCTCTCCCCGTCTTCTTCTCGCTCTACGGAGGCGGCTCTTTAGAGAAGCTCGAGCGCACTCCCCTTTGCAGAAGGCTCGAGGATTCTAGTCGCCGCTCGCCCCGCGCGGCATCCCAGCCGCGACGGGACGAGCGCTTTCTGGCGCTCAGTGCCAGTTGTGGCGCGTCTGGAATTCCCGCGCCTGGCGCTCCGCTTCCTCGCGCGCGATGCCGTATCTTTCCTGCAGCCTGCCCGCGAGCTGATCGCTGTGTCCCTCGAGCTGGGTGAGGTCATCGTCCGTGAGCTTGCCCCATTGCTCCTTGATATTGCCCTTGATCTGCTTCCACTGGCCGGCAGTGCGGTCGCTATTCATGGTCTCGATCTCCTTGAAGTACTGGTAAACCCCAAGGATTAAAGCAAGCGGCAGGCCATGCCGAGCTCAGGCTCGCCGAGGTCCGCGCGGCGGCACGACCTCGATGGTCACGGTGTTGGATTCGGGATCGAAGAGGATGCGCGCCTGCCCGCGCTCGAGCTGCGAGCGCACCTGCGCGACCTTCTGCTCGAGCGAATACTCGCGCTCGCCGTAATCGGTGCCCTCGCGCAGCACGAAGGACTCGATCACCCCGTGCAGTGCTTCCGCGGAGAGCTCCCCGTGGGAGATGACGATCGGCGTTTCCGGGCGCCCTGCCACCTGGCCCAGAGGCTCCTCAGTTGCGGCGCGTCAGAGCGAGCAGGCGCAGGATCTCGAGGTAGAGCCAGACCAGCGTGACCATGAGCGAGAAGGCGCAGTACCACTCCATGTACTTCGGCGCCCCGCCGGCGACGCCCCGCTCGATGAGGTCGAACGCAAGCACCACGTTGAGGGCCGCTACGCCCACGATCACGAGCGAGATGCCGATGCCGAGCGGCGTCGGCGCGTAGAGCGCCTGCAGGGAGACGTGGAACAACCCGAGGAGCAGGGTCGCGGCATAAAGCAGCATGATCCCGACGGTGGCGCCGACCACCATGGCCCGAAACTGATCCGTAACCCGAATGAGGCGGGTCCGATAGGCGATGAGCAGCGCCGCGAGCACGGCGAACGTGAGCCCGACCGCCTGGATGGCGATGCCGTGATAGCGCTGCTCGAGGATGGCCGAGAACCCACCCAAGGCGAGGCCCTCGAGCGCCGCATAGGGAATCGCCAGATAGCGTGCCAGCGTCGGCTTGAAGCTCACGATGAGCCCCAGCACGAAGCCGCCGAGAAAGCCCAGGCCCATCGTCGAGGAGACGGCCTGCAGGTCCCCGCCCGCCATCTGCGACCAGGGCCAGAAGGCGGCCGCCATGAGCACGACGAGCAGCAGGAACGACTTGTCGATCGTTCCCTTGAGGGACATGCCCTCTGCCCCGATCCCGACCCGAGGCAGGCTCGAGAAGGTCCTCTCGTTCAGCGTGGGGTGGCTGGTCCGGCGCACTGGAAGGGGCATCTAGGGATCTCCTTGGGAAGCGAGGCCCCTATTGTAGCAGCGGTTGGCCGTGACCATCGGCTGAGGGCCAGCGAGGCAGCCCTCGGGCCCTCGGGTGGGGCAAGGGGGCTTAGGCGCGCGCGAGAAGCTCTAGGAGGCCGGGGGCTCGTCCGGGGAGGCTTGCGGTTCCCTGAGAGCCGCTTCTTCCCGCTCCCGATGAATCCGCTCGTAGATCTCTTCCCGGTGCACGGCAATTTCCTTTGGCGCGTTGATGCCGCAGCGCACCTGATTGCCCTTCACCCCGAGCACCGTGAAGGTCACCGTGTCACCGATCATGATGGTCTCGCCGACTCGTCTCGTGAGGATCAGCATAACTCTCCGTGCCTCTTGTTATAGCCCCTGGCGTTATAGCCCCGGCGCCCTTCTGCGCCGGTAACATACTACAACATTTCTCAGGGTGCCGCCCGGGCGGGTGTCGGCGCCGCATCCCGCCAGACCCGCTCGAACGGCAGGCGCCAGGCATGGGGCGCGATGAGCTGATGCATCGAGTTCGGCCCCCAGGAGCCCGGCGCATACAGGCGCACGGGCGGGGGAGCCTCCAACAGCGGCGTTGAGACCTCCCACAGCCGCTCGATGCCTTCGGCGTTCGTAAAGAGCGTCCGGTCGCCCCGCATCGCATCGAGCACGAGCCGCTCGTACGCCTCGAGCACATCGCCCACCCGCTCGGTGTCGTTCATCGCGAACTGCAGGCTCAACTTGTCGAGACGCATGCCGGGTCCCGGCCGCTTGCCGTAGAAAGAGAGCGACATCTTCGAAACATCCGCGAGATCGAACGTCAGATGATCCGGCCCCTGCGCGCCGACACCCGAGTCGGCCGGGAACATGCTCTTCGGCGGCTCGCGGAAGGCAATGGAGATGATCCGCTGACCTTCGGCGAGGCGCTTGCCCGTGCGCAGGTAGAAAGGCACGCCGGCCCAGCGCCAGTTATCGATCAGGCATTTCAACGCAATGAAAGTCTCGGTATCCGACTCGGGGCTCACACCCTCTTCTTCGCGGTAGCCGTTGTATTGGCCGCGCACGACATCGGTCGGCCGGATCGGCAACATGCTGCGGAAGACTTTGTACTTCTCATCGCCGATCGAGGCGGGCTCGAGCGCTGTTGGCGGCTCCATGGCCATGAAGGCGAGGATCTGAAAGAGGTGCGTCACCACCATGTCGCGGAAGGCCCCGATCTGATCGTAGAACGCCGCCCGCTTGCCGAGCCCGAGCGTCTCCGGCACGTCGATCTGCACGTGGTCGATGAAGTTGCGGTTCCAGATGGGCTCGAAGAGGCCGTTGGCGAAGCGGAAGGCGAGGATGTTCTGCGCAGGCTCCTTGCCGAGGAAGTGATCGATGCGGAAGATCTGCTCCTCCGCGAACACTCCATGAAGCTTCGCGTTGAGCGAGCGCGCGCTGGCGTAATCGGTGCCGAAGGGCTTCTCCATGACGATCCGCGAGCGCTCGACCAGCCCCGCCTCACCGAGCATGCGCACCGCGGAGAGTGCCGCGCTCGGCGGTACGCTCAGATAGTGCAGCCGCTGGCTCTCCGCGGCGAGTGCTTGCTCGGCGCGATCGACGGCGGCCTTGAGGGCCGTGGCGCCGCCGCCCAGGGAAACGTAGTCGAGGCAGGGAGCGAAGGATTTCCAGTCCGCCTCGATGACCTTGCGGGTGGAGAACTCATCCACCGCGGCGCGCGCGAGCCTGCGAAAGCCCTCGGCGTCGAGCTGATCGAGAGACACTCCGATGATGCGACAGCCCGGGATGAAGCCGCTGCGCGAGAGGTGAAAGAGTCCCGGCAGAAGCTTGCGCCGGGCGAGATCGCCCGTGGCGCCCACCAGAACCACGACTTGCGGATACCGCGGACCCACCCCGGGAGGAACTTTCACCGCCACCCTGCTCTACCTTTCGACTTGACCTTGAACCCAGGCGAGAGGATAGCGGGGTGCGCCGGGTGATTCCACGACGTGCGCACGCAACTGGAGCGCGGGCGCGGCGCTCAAAGGCCCGGACCTCGTGTCCGGGCCCTGTCAGAGCCTCGTGACGATCAACCGATCAGGCGGCGGGCGTCAGCGGCACGCCGATCTCTGGCCGGCCCCGGCCCCGCTGCAGCAGCCAGCGGTGCAGCGCGCCGGTGGCATCGATCATCCACTGCAGCACCCGGGTCCTACGCCCGAAGTGCGCGGCGAATTCACGGTTGATCTCGAGCGGGCGCCAGTAGGCCGTCTGCCACTCGCGGAAGCAGCCGGCAAATTCCCGCTCCTGCTCGGGACGCACCGAGAGCAGCACGCAGTTGCAGGCGGCGCGGATCTCGACCCTGTCCTCGGGGCCGACGCGGAAGCTGTGCCAGCTGCGTACATGGCAGAGCCAGCCGCCCGAGAGCTCGAATTCCTCGGGAGTATTGCGTAACGCGCTGATGAGGGGTGATACGTCGAGGTATGACATGGACGTTTCTCCGTGGGTGTCCGCTGGTGGATCGCGCGGTCTTCGGCGGACGGCCGCCGCATGGAGCGGCAGCGGGGACCGGGAAGGCTTGAGCCTTGAACCCACCGCCCGGAGGAAAGTTCCGCCGGTGGCCGCGCGCCCGTCCCCCTCGCCCGATCCCCCTCAGAGGCCGCATCCTTGCGGCCTTCTTTACTGCCTTTCCCGAGGAATCGGCGCCCCTAGCGGCTGATGCTCCCGCCGGTCTGCGACTCCTGGCGCATGAAGCTCAAAACCAAGCCGCTCAGCGCACTGCCGCTGATGATGTTGGTCAGGCCGACCACGAGTAGGGCAACGAGCGTCAGCGTCTCGCTGCGCACATCGCGCGTGACGGCCACGGCGATGATGCCGAGCACGACCGCGGCGAGCCCGGTGAGAAACTGAATCCCCGCCGAGCCGCCGGCCATCTCGCCCGCGAGGTATTCACGGGTGGTGAACGTGGCGAGCGAAGTGCGCCTGGCCTCGGCCTGAAGCCGATAGAGCTTGCGCACGGACTGCGCGCTCAGCATGAGAGCGGCGCCGAAAGCGATCACGGATACCGCCGTCAGCGCGTACGGAGATATTCCGAGGAGCGCCAGGATGCCGAGCACGATGCCCGCGATGCCGACCGGAAACATCGCCGCCAGGCCATCGCCCGAGAGCGCATCGGATGTGCTCTGCAAGGCGCCCGCCGGCGTGAACACCTGCGAGTACTCCGACAACAAGGTGCCGCCCTGGATGAGAAGCGCGGCGCCGAAGACGATGGTCGCTACTCCCGCGAGAAGCTCCGGACGCCATCCGGCGAGGGCGATGATGGCGAGCACCGCGGTCGCGATGCCGCCGATCGCATCCATTGCGCCGCCAAAGGCCGCGGCTGTTTCGGGAGCACGGTGAGATATCGCTGTGTTCATGATAAAGCCTCCTTCCAACACGAGCTTACGGTCGCGCAAGCTTGCGACCTGCCCTAATAACCGCAAGGGAGTCGGCGAGTTCCGCATTTTGTCGGCCTGGAGCGACAGCGCGCCGGGCTCGGGAGGGCGCTAAGGTTGGGTGTCAGGTTGGATGTCAGCCAAGCCAGTGGGCTTTGGCGCTGCCGGCGCGGTGTTGCTCTTCGATCGGGTCGTGATGACGATCACGCTGACGAGCACCAGCACCGTGCCGAGCACCGTCCTTGCGTTCAGCACCTCACCGCCCATGAAATGGCCAACCACGACCGCGACCACGGGGTTGACATAGGCGTAGGTCCCGACTCGGGTGGGCGACTCGTGATGGATGAGCCACGTGTAGGCGGTAAAGGCGACGATGGAGCCGGCGACGATGAGGTAGAGGAGCGCCATCCAGGCTGCGAGCGAGATGGCGGTTGCATGGAAGCCGCGCGCCTCGCCCGCGGCCGCGGCGATGATCCAGAGGAACACGCCTCCCGAGAGCATCTGCGCCGCCGCGCTCATGACTTTGGAGGACGGCAGCGGGAGCTTGCGGGTGAGGACCGCGGCGGCGGACCAGCTGAGCGCCGCGACGAGGAGCCCTGCGGCGCCCAGGGAATAGACCGGCGCCCCACCCCCGAGCGCGGGGTCCATCAGCACCACCACACCACCCAATCCGATGAGGAGCGCTGCACTCAGGCGGAAGGTGAGGCGCTCGGTGCGCAGCACGATGATCTCCGCCAATGCCATGAAGGCGGGAATGATCGCGAGGATCACCGCCGCGCTGCCCGAGGGCACGCGCTTCTCCGCCCAGAAGAGAAAGCCGTAATCCATGACAAAGATGAGGAACGCCACGATCGCGATGCCTGCCCACTCCCGCCGGCTCGGCCAGCGCTCGCCGCGCGCGAGCGCCCAGCCGAAAAGCAGAGCGCCGGCGATGCTGAAGCGCGCCGCTGCGAGTAGCAGCGGCGGCACCTCGTGGACGCCCACGCGGATGGCGTAAAAAGTCGAGCCCCAGACGAAATAGATGATCGCGAACGCGATCAGGATCTTCCATCGAGGCGGGCGGGCGCTGTGCACGGGCGGGAACCAGTCGGGAACTTACCCCGGGCGGGCCGCGCATTGTGCCGGCAAGGGCGCGACATAAAAAGGGGGGCGGCAGACGCCGCCCCCTCGGTACTGCACCCAATCGGTGCGCGCTCAGCGGCTCTGATCCGAATCGTCGCGATCGAATCGGAACATGTCCATCAGATCGCCTATCGCAGGCGAGTTGCGCGGCACGTAGGGATCTTCCCTGCTCGCCACCGGGTTGGGCAGATTATCCCGGCTCCAGGAGGATATCGTGCCCAGCCTCCAGTTGGCCTCGACGAACTTATCGAACGACACGTGATCGGTGTAGCTGTGCACGATGCCGACGTGACGCGAGAAGGGTGATACCACGATCATCGGAATGCGCGTGCCGTCGCCGAAGAAGTCGATCGGCTGCACGTAACCCGAGTCGTAGTAGCCGCCGCCCTCATCGGCCGTGATCATGATCGCCGTGTCCTTCCACAACGAAGGATTCGCCTTGACCATCTCGACGATTTTCTTGGTGAAGCCCTCGAGGAGCTCGCCCTTCGAAGAGGCCGGATGCCCATCGAGGAAGCCGTCGGGCTTCACGATCGACACGGCCGGCAGCGTGCCCTGCCGGATGTCGCCGTAGAGGTCGCGGATGCCCTTCAGGTTCGCACGCAGTGCCGGATTGGTCATGATCTGCTTCGAGTAGAGAAAGGGATTACAGATGTTGCAGTAGCTCGAGTCCTCACCCGGCTCGGCGCCGCCGTTCCATCCCTCGCCGTAGTAGTGCCACGAGATGCCGTGGCTCGAGAGCAGCAGCCCTAGATTCGGCTGAGTGGTCGGCGGGATGGTGAAGTCACTCGGTCCAAGGGGAGCAGGCTGGCCGGTGCCGAGGTAGCCCGGATTGTAGTTGTTGACGATGTAATAGGCGTTCGGCGCACAGTCGCCGTGATTGAAGATGACGTACGGAAGCTTGGCGAGATAGGCACGCACCGCCCCGACGCCGGGCTGCGAGGGATCCGCGCATTCGACGTACGAGCCGCCGCTGTAGCCGTCCTGCGTGTAGAAGTTGTTGGTTCCCGGCTGCGGATTCGGGTTCTCGATCTGGTTCGCGGGCGGGGTCGCGGGATTGCCGTTGGCATCGGCATAGTAGATGGTGGTGCCATAGCCGATGGCGAGATGATTCGCGCCCGTGCCGCCCATGACCGCCTGGTGATAGTTGTCGCTCAAAGCGTATTCGTCGGCGAGCTTCGTGAAGTACGGAAAGTCGCCCTGCGCCGTGTTGTACATGCCCATCGCGACCGGACCCTCGTGATGGCCCGCCTCATCGTAGCCGGCGGGCTGTGACTTGCCGTTGCTGCCGGCGCCGACGGTGGCCTCCACCCAGGCGAAAAGATCGTTCTGGCAGCCGCTCGGGTTGTGCGTGGTCGCCACTGCGACATTGCAGTCGAGCTGCTGCCACATCTGGAAGAACCGGTGCACCGGGCTTCCGGTGTAGTCGTCGTAACTCACGAAGTGCGTCAAGTCGAACGGCCCATTCGGCAGATCGCCCGGGAA
This sequence comes from Steroidobacteraceae bacterium, assembly GCA_035252605.1. GTDB lineage: Bacteria > Pseudomonadota > Gammaproteobacteria > Steroidobacterales > Steroidobacteraceae > 13-2-20CM-66-19. Next base: position 36,012 of record DATFCZ010000070.1, on the reverse strand, counting down.
GCGTGGATCGATCGTCGTCCCGGAGGGCAGCCCGCTGCCGCCATCCGCGAGATAGGGGTAGTAGTCCGCCGGCAGGGCCGGCTCCACCGCCTGCGCAGCGGTAGCGCTCGTGAACGGAGCGGCGGTCGGCGTGCCGGTGGTGCTGATGGGCTCGAGCGTCGCGTAGGAGGCGGTCTTACCCGGATGGATCGAGTACGTGCTCGTATCCATGGCCATCCACTGCTGCGCCTTGTCGAAGTTGGGGCCCGGCGAGCCGTTCGCTTTGAGGATGCCCTCGGAGAGCAGATTGAGGACACGCTGTCCGTTCCGGGGCCTGTAGGTTCCGAAGACCTCATCGAACGTGCGGTTCTCGCCGATGATCAGGATGACGTGCTTGATCGGCGTTGCCGTTGCTAGCGCTTCGGCCGGATCGGCCTTCACCTGTGCGGCGCCCATCACGGCGGCCGAAAGCAGCGCGGCCGCGGTCGCCGCTGCAACTCGTTCATGGAGCGGGTTCATTGCAGTACCTCCTTCGTTACGGGTTTGCCGGCGCCGCAACTGGCGCGCGGCGAGAGGAGGCTAGGGCCCGAGCATTACCGGCCAATGACCACACTGTTGCAGGCGGAAAACTTGCTCGTTCTCGCCGGCATTGCCGTGAAGTGACACACTATCGGCCGATGCGCGCGCTCACGCTCTTCGGGTTGTTCGCCGTCACCGCGATGCTGGTCCTCTATGCGCTGGAAGAGCGCCACCCGCGGTACATCCTCGGCTTCGCGATCGCCTGCGTACTGGGCTCCATCTATGGATTCCTGCAAGGCGCATGGCCGTTCGGCATCATCGAAGCGGTGTGGGCAGTCGTGGCGGTGCGGCGCTGGCGGCTGAAGAGCCTCCGCCGGCGCGCTCCCCTGGTGCGGCTCTGATCCGCTGAGGCGACAGTTATGAATACGGTCTTCGTGCAAGAGCGCCCGCGGCTCACCAACACCTACACGGGCGACCCTCTCCTCAAGAGCTACCTGCATTGGAAGCTCGGAGCGAGCCTGTGCGGCTCGATGGAGCGGGAGCTCCTCGAACTCGGTGAGCTCGCCGCCGGCAGCCTCTTCGATCTGCAGCACGCGGACCGTTGTAACGAGCCGAAGCTCACGCAGTGGGACGCCTGGGGCAATCGGATCGATCAGATCGAGGTGACGGCGCTCTGGCGCGAAGCCGAGCGTCTCGCCATTCGCTTCGGTCTTACGGCAATACCCTATGAGCGCAAGGAAGGCCCGTGGTCGCGATTGCGACAGTTCGCGCTCGTGTACCTCTTCCATCCGGTCACGGACGTGTACACCTGCCCGCTCGCGATGACCGACGGCGCGGCACGGACGCTTCTCGAATCCCACAACTCGCGGCTCATCGAGCGCGCGATACCGCACCTCACCAGTCGCGATCCCGCAGAGTTCTGGACCAGCGGACAATGGATGACCGAGACGACGGGTGGCTCCGACGTCGGTCTGTCGCAGACGATCGCCCAGCGAGACCCTGCGGGCCGCTGGCGCCTGCAAGGCAAGAAATGGTTTACCTCTGCGGCCCACTCGCAAATCGCGCTCACCCTGGCGCGGCCCGAAGGCAACGGCCCGGGAGGCAGCGGCCTCGCCCTCTTCTATCTCGAGACGCGCTCGACCGACCGATCACTCAATGGAATCCGCATCGAGCGCCTCAAGGACAAGCTCGGTACCCGCAAGCTCCCGACGGCGGAGTTGACGCTCGACGGAACGGCTGCCGAGCTCGTCGCCGGCTTGAGCGATGGCACCCGGGCAATCGAGCCGATGCTGAAGATCACCCGCACTTGGAACAGTGTCTGCGCGGTCGCCGCCATGCGGCACGCGCTCGATCTGGCCAAGGACTATGCGCATCGGCGGCGGGCATTCGGAGCGGCGCTCGCCGAGCAGCCCCTGCATCGCGAGACACTCGCCGAGCTCGAGGCCGAGGCAGCCGGCGCCTTTCTGCTCACGTTCTTCGTCATCGAGCTCCTCGGCCGCGAGGAATCCGGGCTCCTCGATGAGAAGGAGAAGGCGCTGCTTCGATTTCTCACGCCGATCACCAAACTCGCCACCGCCAAGCAGGCGGTGCGCGTGGTGAGCGAGGCGCTCGAGGCCTTTGGCGGCGCGGGCTATGTCGAGGACACGGGAATTCCCGTGCTGTTGCGCGATACCCAGGTACTGCCGATCTGGGAAGGCACGACCAACGTTCTATCGCTCGACGCTCTGCTTCGCGCGGATCCCGAGGGCGCACTGGCGGCGCTTCGCGGGCGCCTTCAGCCAGCGGCGGGCGGTGCCGCGGACGGAATATTCAAGAGCTCGGCCGAGACCGCCTGCGCCGCACTCGAGCACGCCAGTCACTGGCACGCCTCGACCCTGGATCGCGCGCTCTTGCAGGCCGGTGCGCGACGCTTCGCGATGACGGTTGCGCGGGCCGTCGAGCTCGCGCTGCTGGCTGAGTACGGCGGCGCGATGCGAACCGAGCCGGCGATCAAGGCAAGCCAGGATGCCTGTCAGCGCCTCGCTCGCGCAGGAATCGACTCGATTCGGGATTGAGGGCACTGCCGCCGGCCCCCCGGTCGCCTGAGTCGTCGCTCGCGAGCGACGCGGCGCTGCCCAGCTACCGATTACTACTTATTGTGGCCTCTCACCGCGCAGGTGAGGATTCGATGCACCGTCAAGGTGACGGTTTACCGGTAAGTTACCGGTATCGCTTGCCTAAGGACGGAGGAGTACGGATATGACGGACAAGGCGGTGAATGGCGCCGCGGGCGACGAGCTGTCCGCCTCGCTCGGTCGCGACGTGCTCGAGGCGTGCGCGGCGCCGATGATCGTGTTCGAGCGCCGGGGTCGCGATGTGATCGTGCGTTATGTCAACCCCGCGTTCGCTCGTCGTACGGGCTATTCGGTTGCCGAGATGGCGCAGATCGGCTGGGATGGGCTACACATGGACGGCGGGCGTGAGCAAGAGATGGCGCGGCTGGGCGCCGCCATGCGCCAGCGCCGGGAGCTCGCAATGGCCGTTCGCCTCTATGGCAAGGACGGTGTGACGTTGAGCGCCGAGTTGCACGTGGCGCCGATTGGCGATGGGGCCACAAGCCCCCCGAGGTATGCCGTGGGTGTGCTGCGCGAGCGGACTGCCGATACGGAGTACGTGAGCCGACTCGAGCGCGAGGCCCGTTACGATCCGCTCACAGGTCTCGCCAACCGACGGCTCCTCGCCGAGCGCGGCAAGCGGGCTCTTGCGCAGGCGTTGAGCGAAGGCCACCCGCTCGGAATCGCCCTCCTCGATCTGGATGACTTCAAGCTCGTGAACGATACCCTGGGGCACGCGGCTGGAGATCAGGTGCTCTGTGCCGTGGGCGCGCGCCTGGCGCGGGACGTGCGGCCGAGTGATCTCGTCGCGCGGGTGGGCGGCGATGAGTTCGTGCTCCTCGTGCATGCGAGCAGTCGGTTCTCGCTCGCTACGATTCTGCAGCGCATGCGGGAGCACATCGAGGAGCCCATCCAGCTCCTCGGGCAGTCGATCACCGTCACTTGCAGCATCGGCGTCGCGGTCTGCCCCGGGAATGGCGACGACCTCGAGAGGCTGCTCGAGCACGCGGATCGCGCGATGTACCGCGAAAAAACCGGTCATCGCTCGAGCCCTGCCCCTGTCCCTGTCCCTGTCCCTGTCCCGACCGCCGCCGGCCCTGCTCCGCATCACCCGTCGCTGGTTTGACGGGGATCAGCGCGAAGTTTCCTCGGCCGCTGCAACGATCAACTGCGCGGCGGCCAGATCCTCGATGGCCGTGCCGACCGACTTGAAGAGCAGGATCTCATCCTGCTCGCGCCGGCCGCTCACCCGGCCCGAGACGAGGTCGGCCAGCTCACCCTCGATGCGGCTCCGATCGATCACCCCGCGCCGCAGCGGATGCAGCAAATCTCCCGCTTCGGCGAGCGCTCCCTCGAGCGTGTCGACGAACACTCTCGAGCGCAGCACCGCCTCGTCATCCACCTCGCGGCGCTGCGGAGTGAAGCTGCCGACCAGATCGAGGAACGTGCCCGGACGGAGCCACTTGCCGGCCACGAGGGGCTCGGCGCTGCTCGTGGCGCAGGAGATGATGTCCGCGGCGCCGACCGCCTCTTCGCGGGAGCCGGCGACCTTCACCTCGAGCTCCTTCCCCACCAGGGATCGGATCTCCGCCGCCGTCCCTTGCGCGCGCCGCTCGTCGCGTCCCCATACGCTCACGCGCCGGATCGGGCGCACCGAGCAATGCCCCAACGCCATGTACGGGGCCAGTGCGCCCGTTCCGATGACGAGAAGATGGGCGCTGTCGAGCCGCGAGAGGTAGCTCGAAGCCAGGGCGGAGGCGGCTCCCGTGCGCAGCCTCGTGACCATGGCGCCATCGAGCATCGCGATGGGCGCACCTGCCTGCGAGAAGACGACGAGGATGGCCTGGATGGTCGGCAGGCCTCGCGCGCGATTGTCGGGAAAGAGGGTCACGAGCTTCACCGCCCCACCGCCCTGCGGACTGAATGCCGGCATGTAAAGAAGCAACCGCTCTCCCGACCCCCCCGGAATGGGTGAGAACTGGCGGGCGGGGGTCGCGATGCGGCCGGCGAAGGCGCTGCGCAAGCTCTCGATGAGCTGCGGCATCGAGACCAGCTCGCGGATCTCTTGGGCCTCGAGGACGCGCATGACTAGATCGCCACCTTCCCTCGATCTATCGCAGGAGAAAGCCGCGATTGAACGGATCGTGCGGATCGAAGCAAAACTCGCTCCGCCCGATAATGTGCGCCGTGCCGCTCACCTCCGGAATGATGGCCTCGTGCGGCCCCACGCGGCTTTCCTCGACACAACGCACCGCCATCGTGCTGCCGAGCAGACTCTCGATCGTGATCGTCTCGCCGATGCGCAGCTCTGCCCTCGCGTGAAGCAGGGCGGCGCGGGCGCTGACGCCCGTGCCGGTCGCGGAGCGATCGACCTCCCCGTCGGCAAAGACGGTGACATTGCGACTATGGTGCTCCGGCACTGCGGCCGGTGCGGTAAAGATCGTCCCGTAGAGGAAGCTCAAATCGCTCTCCGTGGGATGGGTGATGGGATAGTGCGCCACGATCGCCTGCTTGATGCGGCGGCCGTAGTCGATCAAGCGGCCGTACTCCCTGGGCTCGAGCGCAAGCCCGAGGCGCGCGGCCTCGATGATGGCGTAGAAGGCGCCGCCGTAGGCAATGTCGAAGCGGACACGGCCGAGTCCCGCGACCTGCACGCTCTGGTCCCGCAGGTACGTGAACGAAGCGACGTTGCGGAAGAGCACCTCGCGCACGCGCCCGCCCTCCATCACCCCCCGGGCATGCACCGTCCCGGCCGGAACGTTGATGGTGAGCTCGAGCGGACCCTCCGATTGCGAACACGCACGGGCTTGGCGCTGGCTTGCCATCTCGAGCGCGAGCGTCGTGAGCGCGATGATCGCATGCCCGCACATCGTGCTGTAGCCTTCGTTGTGGAGGAAGAACACGTCGAAATCGGCCGTGTCCGAGCGCGTCACGACCGCGCCATACATGTCGGCGTGTCCGCGCGGTTCCCAGAGGAGTCCGGTGCGCAGATGATCGTAGTGCTCGCGGAAGTAACGGCGCTTCTCGAGCACGGTGCGCCCCTCGATCGGCGGCAGGCCCGAGGTGATCACACGCAGCGGCTCACCGCCCGTGTGCATCTCGATGGTTCCGATCCGACACCCATGCGCAGGCGCTTGCCAGGCCTCGTCGGTGAGGAACGGGAACACCATCGGCTCACTCTCAAAAGGGGCTGCTTGCCGCAGGAGAGCTAAAATAGATCGGTTCCTGGTCGATGTGAAGCTGCTCCATTGAGACACGTGTGAATCTCGACTCCCACGAGCGCGGCTTGCTCGAGGGCGCCGCCGGCGAGGGTGCGGCACTCGCCATGCGCGTGCTCGTCGAATCCGCTCGCGTGCTCGGCGCCACCCGGCTGGTGCCCATTCGATCGGCGCACATCGACGGCTGTCTCTATCACGGCGACAGCGGCACGCTCTTCGCGGAACGGCTGGTCGGCCTCGGGGCCCGGGTCGCGGTCCCGACGACGCTCAATGTCGGCGCGCTCGATCTCCTGCATGGCGGGCGCACGCGCCTCGAGCCGGCGGCGAGGAGCATGGCGCATCGGCTGATGGCGGCGCATATCGCCATGGGTGCCCGTCAGACCTGGACCTGCGCTCCGTATCAGGCGGGTCATCGGCCGGCCGCGGGCGAGGATGTGGCCTGGGGTGAAAGCAACGCCGTCGCATTCTGCAACTCGGTGTTGGGCGCGCGCACCAACCGCTACGGCGACTTTCTCGATATCTGCGCGGCGATCACCGGCCGCGCTCCGCGGACGGGATTGCATCTGCCGGAGAACCGGCTGGCCCGGATTCTGATCGACGCGACCGCGGTTCCGCAAAGCTTCTGGCGTAACGACATTGCTTTCCCGATCCTCGGGGCTTGGTTGGGTCGCACCGTCGGTCAACAGGTCGCCGCCATCGAGGGCATCGGTCATCCAACGGAGGATCAGTTGAAGGCGCTCGGGGCCGCGGCCGCCTCGAGCGGCTCGGTCGGCCTCTTTCATGTCATCGGCGTCACCCCTGAAGCCTCTTCCCGCTCCATCGCCTTCGGCAATCTGCCGCCCGAGAGAATCATCTCACTCGACCTGAAGGCGCTCGCAACGGCCCGGGCCAGCCTCTCGACCGCAAACCGGATCGCGGGCGAGCCGATCGATGCGGTCGCGATCGGCAGTCCCCACTTATCGAGCGAGGAGCTGCGCACGCTCGATCGGCTTCTCGGCGAGCGGCAGTGCGAGAAGCCTCTCTACGCCTGCACGGGCCGGCATGCCGTCGAGGCGCTGCGCGAGGAAGGCATCGGCGAGCGCCTGAGCCACCGCGGCGTCATCGTGGTGACTGACACCTGCATCGTCGTCACGCCGGTATTGCCGGCGGGCGGCGGCGTGTTGGTCACGAACTCCGGAAAGTTTGCCCATTACGCGCCGCAAAATACCGGCTACGAGGTCATCTTCGCGACTCTCCAGGAATGCATCGAGAGCGCGGTGCAAGGCTCGCTGCAACTCGATGCGGGTGAGTGGCATGAGAGTTGAGCGGATCGTTGCCGGCTCTCCCGATCGCGACATCGCGGGCGCGCCTGCGCTGGTGCTCAAGGAGCCGATCAGTTTCTGGGGTGGAGTCTCTCCCGTCAGCGGCCGGCTGACCGATCCCCGGTCTCGCTATCACCAACGATCGCTTGCCGGAGTCGCGCTATTCATCCGGGAGCTCAGAGGCTCCTCCTCGGGGAGCTCGGTGCTCCTCGAGCTCATTTATCGCCGCCTCGCGCCCGCCGCCATCATCCTCGATGCACCGGATGCCATCCTCGCGCTCGGCGCCATCGTCGGACGCGAGATGGGCTGGCATTCACCACCGATCCTGCGCCTGAGCGCCGCCGAGCAGGACCTCATCGACGATGGCGTGTCGATCGCGATCACCCGGGACGGCTGGCTCCGTATCGGTGACATCGCGCAAAGCCAAGAATAAGAGCAGAGTAAGAGCTGAAGCCCACCGGTCTCTTCGCATCAGGGATCAGCGGTGCGGCTCGGGGCGGCGCGGCTCTCAGCGGTGCGGCTCGACACGGCGGGGCCTGCGCCAACGGGCGGCCGCTTCACGCCCAGATTGTTGGCCTCGAACGCCCACACGTCCGCGGTCTGCGCGATCTGCTTGTCGGTCGGCATGTAGGTATGACTGGTGGCGCCGGTGGTGCGCAACAGGATCGGGTTGGCGCAGGCCTGCGCGCGCTGGATCTCGGCGGTGAACTTGAACTCGTGCATCGGCACCACGCGGTCATCGTCCCAGGAAGTCGTGATCAGCGTGGGTGGATAGCAGGTGCCGCTGTGGACGTTGTCGAGCGGCGAGTAGGCATGGAGCCACTTGAAGGCGCTCGGGTCGCCCGAGGTGCCGTATTCGGGCGCCCACAGCGCGCCGCCCGAGAAATCCTGGTAGCGCAACATGTCGAGCACGCCATGGCCGATGTAGGCAGCGCCGAAGAGCGCCGGATTCTCGGTGATCGAGGCGCCTGTCAGAAGACCACCGTTGGAGTACCCTTGGATGCCGAGGCGCTTGGCGCTCGTGTAGCCCTGCGCGATGAGGTACTTCGCGGCCCAGGCGAAATCATCGAACACGTTCTGCTTGTGCGAGAGCATGCCGGCGTCGTGCCACTTCTCGCCGAAGGTGCCGCCGCCCCGCAGGTTGGGAACGGCGTAAACACCACCGAGCTCGAGCCACACCGGCAGCACCGGCGCGAAGGCCGGCATGAGCGTGATGTCGAAACCGCCATAGCCATAGAGGATGGTGGGATTGCGGCCGTCGAGCTTCACGCCCTTGCGGGCGACGATGAACATCGGTACCCGGGTTCCGTCCTTCGAGGTGTAGAAGACCTGGCGGGTCTCGTACAGCGACGGATCGATATCGACCTTCGGCGCGAACACCGTTTGCGTGCTTCCTTGCCGCACCGCGTATCGATAGATCCGCCCCGGGTAGAGAAACGAGGTGAAGCCGTAATAGATGCTGTTGGAATCATTGCGCGATGAGACCGAGCTCACCGTACCCAGCGTGGGCAGGGCAAGGTCGCCGAGCCGCTTGCCGCCGGTCGTGTAGAGCGTGAGGCGGCTGATGGCGGCGAGCTCCGACTGCACGATGATGTGCCCGGCCGCCATGCCCGCCGCCTGGATCACGGCCTTGCCTTCGGGGACCACCGTGCGCCACTGCGCAGGGGCCGGATTCGCGAGCGAGGTCGCGACGATGCGCGACTTGGACGCATTCAGGGTGGTTTGCAGGTAAAGCGTGCCGCCCTGCACCCCGACCACGAGATAGGCGGCGTCGTTGCGCGTGTAGAGCGGCTCGAGTTTGCCACCGATGCGGGGCCGGGTGGGGCTGCCGAGATCGGCGTAGTAGAGCTCGTTGTTCGGTGAAGTGCCGTTGATGAGCGAGACGAAGACATAACGGCCGTTCTCGCTCACCTGCGCCTCGATGATCCAGCGCGGCAGATCCGGCCGCCGGTAGATCAGCCGGTCCGCGCTCTGGGGCTGCCCGAGCGAATGAAAATAGAGCTGCTGATCGATGACCTGCTGATTGATCTCGTTGCTCTTGGGCGGGGTCGGATAGCGGGAATAAAAGAAACCGCTGTCATCCCTGGTCCAGGCGATGTTGGAAAACTTCACCCAGTGGACCGTGTCCGCCAGCGTCTTGCCGCTCGAGACATCGAGTACGTGCAGCGTCTCCCAGTCGGACCCCCCCGTCGACAGCGCGTAGGCGAGATACTTGCCATCCGGTGAGGGCTCGAAGTCGACCAGGGCGACCGAGCCGTCCGGCGAGAGGGTGTTGGGGTCGAGGAGGACGCGCGCCGTCGCCGCGGGTGAGTCCTGGACATAGAGCACCGACTGGTTCTGCAGGCCGGCGTTGCGCCTGAAGAAAAGGCGGCTGCCAGCGACCTGCACGGGCGTCGTCTCCTTTGGATAGTTCCAGAGCTGCGTGAGCCGCTGCGCCATCCAGCCCCGCACCGGGATTTTCGCCAGATACCCGTCCGTCAGCTGATTCTCCGCCGCCACCCAGCGGTGCAGCGCCGGACTTTGCATGTCCTCCATCCACAGATACGGCGCCGGCACCCGCGTGCCGAAGTAATCGGTCACGATCTGGTCGCGGGGAGCGAAGGGATACTCGATTTTCCCGCGCGCCGGTGAAAACATCGGCGAGGCCATGCTCGAGATCGTGCCGAGCAGTAGGAGGGGAATGAGCGCGGCGACGGTTCTTTTCATCGGGAAGTTTCCGTTCGGGCGAAAGGCGGCAGTTTAGCAGCTCGGCGGTGCGATCCGAATCGATGTACGGCCGACTCCGAGGGAGCGTAAGTACCCTGCCTTCCCGGGAATGTTCAGCGATGGCGCCGTCATCTTGGCTTTGCAGGGAGCTGATGATCGGAGCAGAATCGACGCGCTGTCTAACAGGCGCGGGCTGCCTTGCGCGTGCCTCCGGTACCCTGCTCTTCGGCATGCCGCTCGAGTTCCGACACGACACGTTCTTCGGCGATCTGCGCTGGAGTCGTGCGCTGGATGGCATCACGCTGTCGCATCGCACCGCCAATGCGCCGCCCGACACCGTCGAGGTTCACACCCATCTCGAGGCGCACTTCGTATTGGTCACCGGCGGACGATATGTCTCGAGCGCCGGCGGCGACGCCAATGCGCACTCGATTTTCCTCTACAACCCTCCCGGCACCACTCACAGGGACCATTTCGCCGACGGCAAAGGCGCCTTCTTCTCGATCTCCCTGTCGAACTCGCAGTTGACCGACTCGTACGGGGCCCTCTTCAACCGCGCAGCCACCCATCTCGAGGACCACGCGAGCCGCGGGCTGGCGGTGGCTTTGCTGATGGAAGGTGCTCGCTGGAATGGCAGCTCGCCGCTCAGGGCGGAGTCCTTGTGTTTCGAGCTTCTGGAGGCGGTCGCGGGCGCGCCGCGAGCCGTTGCGAAATCGGCACCCCGGTGGCTGCCTGTCGCGTGCGAGCTGATCTGCGATTGCCCGGGCAGGACACCCGGAATTCGCGATCTGGCGCGCATCATCGGCGTTCACCCCACCCATCTCGCCCGAACGTTTCGGACCTTTCTCGGCTGCACCCCGGGCGACCTTCTGCGTGCCCGCCGCCTCGAGCTCGCTGCCGCACGCCTGACGGGTTCCCGCGGGAATCTGGCTCAGATTGCGATCGAGAGCGGCTTCGCTGACCAGGCGCAGTTCACCAAGGCCTTTCGGCGCCTGTATGGAGTTACCCCTGGCGCGTATCGGAAGGCGGGTGGCGGTCTCGCCGGAGCCGCCGTGTTGCATTTTGACAAGACATCCTTGAAGCACGCGCGCCAAGCTTGCGTCCGACGTTCTCAAGGGTAACCCACCATGTTCCTCAGGAAGACCGCTCTCCTTGCGGCGGGGCTGCTAGTCCTCTATGCAATACCCGATAGCGCACGCACGGCAGGGGCCCGGTCCCCGAGCGACAGGCTCATTGGCATCTGGGGAATCGAGCAATCACTGGGACCACTCGTCCACGGCGACCTGACGCTCGATGGCCGCGCGCCGCAGTGGCGCGCCAGCATAGCGGGCTTTGACGTGCCGGTTCAGCATGCCGGCTCCGACGTCACGGTCGTTCTGCCGGACGGCTTGGGCGAGTTTCGAGGACGGCTGCGGCGAGATGCCGAGGCGATAGACGGTGACTGGGTCCAGCCAGCCGGCATCGTCAACCGAAGCCGCTATGCGACCCCTCTTCACCTGATGCTCCTCAGTCGATCCGTGTGGAGAGGCGATGTCCTGCCGCTCGAGGACCGGGTCTCGTTCTACGTGTCGATCCAGAAGCAGCCGGGGGGCTCGTTGACAGCGGTGATCATCAACCCGCAGTACAACCTCTTTCGGAGGCGATCCTATGATGTCCTCTTGCACGGCTCCACGGTCGCTTTCACCAATCCCCATCGCCCGAGCGATCACTTCTTCGGCTCGTACGATGAGGCGGCCGACCACCTTTGGCTTCCGCTTCTCGATTCTTATCCGCCACTGCCGCTCACCCGCCGCAACCGCAATGATGCGCCCGGGTTCTATGCTCGCGCCGGCAGTGCCTCAGAGTACCGTTACCGCGAGCCGATAGCCGAAGACGACGGGTGGCCCACCGCCTCGCTGACTGATGTCGGCATCGCAGAGCAGCCCCTTGCGGCGCTGATCCGCAAGATCCTCACTGCCGACCCTACCGACAATCCCACGGACATCGACAGCCTCCTCATCGCCCGTCATGGCAAGCTCGTCCTGGAGGAGTACTTTCATGGTTACGACGAGGAGCGTCCGCACGACATGCGCTCCGCTTCGAAGACGTTCGCCCCGGTACTGGTCGGGATCGCACGGCATCTCGGTATTCGCGTGGGCCCCAACACACTCGTCTATTCCCTCTTCGGGCACGATCAGGCCACTCATCGGGATGGGCGCAGGGATCATCTCACGCTGAAGGATCTGATGACCATGACGTCCGGCTTTGCCTGTGACGACAATGACGACTCCTCTCCGGGACACGAGGACAACATGCAGAGCCAGAGCCGCCAGAGGGACTGGTACGCGTACACCCTGAGCCTGCCCATGGCCGGCGAACCGGGGGGCACGCACGCGGTGTATTGCTCGGCGGATCTCAATCTCGTGGGTGGGGCGGTAAGTCATGCCACGCACTCGTGGCTGCCACTCCTCTTCGACCGATATCTCGCCGGCCCTCTTCAGTTTCACACCTACCACATGAATCTGATGCCTACCGGCGAGGCCTACATGGGCGGCGGACTTCGTCTTCGGCCGCGGGACGAGCTCAAGCTCGGGGAGCTGTATCTTTCCGGCGGCATCTGGAACGGCCGTCGCATCGTGAGCAATGACTGGGTGCGAGCGTCCACGACGACCCATTCCACCTTCAGCCCGCAAACCGACTACGATGCGCCCCACGAATATGGTTTCGGCTGGCACATCAACTATCTACATGTGGGCGAGCGGGTGTTTCGCGTCTACAGTGCAGGTGGCAACGGCGGCCAGATCGTGATGGTCATACCCGCGCTCGACATGGTGGTTGCCTTCAATGGCAGCAGCTACGGCGAATTCGCCAAGTGGTATCGCTGGGGCCTAAAGCTCGTTCCGCAGTACATCATTCCCGCGGCACTGGGGCGAAACTCCGACTGAGTGCAGAGATAACGCGGCGCTGCGCGCTACTGCAGCCGGTTCTTGTGCAGTTGCCCTTCCTTCATGATCAGCGAGAGGTGCGCTCCTTGATCCTGCAGGAGGCCGAGGTCCTTCAGCGGATCACCGTCCACCACAATGAGATCGGCGAGCGCGCCCGGCTCGATCACGCCGAGCTTGCCCTCCATCCGCACGATTTCCGCGCCAATCAAGGTGGCCGAGCGGATGATCTCGATCGGGCTCATGACCTCCCGGCGCAGCAGGAACTCCCGCGACTGCTCCTCCTGCAGCTGCCCCAGGAGGTCGCTGCCGAATCCAACTTTGATTCCCGCCTGCCGGCAGATCTCTAGCGACTCGAATCCGCCCTTGAGGACGAGCTCGTTCTTCTCGAGCTTGTCGCGGGTCATGCCGAACTCGGCGGCGCGCTCCTTCATGACCACGTAGGTCACGAGGTTGGCCACCAGGTACCCTTTGCTGGCTGCGAGCAGCTTCGCGGTCGGCGGATCGATGAGATTGCCGTGCTCGATCGTCCTCACTCCCTGGCTCACCGCCCGCGAGATCGCCTCGGGGGTGTACGCATGGGCGAGCACATAGCGCTTGAATGCGGTGGCCTCTTCCACGGCCGCCGCGATCTCCCCAAGCGAGAACTGCCGCGAGTCGAGCGGATCATAGGGAGAGGCGACGCCGCCCGAGACCATGATCTTGATCGCATCCGCTCCCTGTCTGAGCTCTTCGCGGACGGCCGCCCGGACGTTCTCGACCCCATCGGCGATCGCCATGGTGAATTTCAGGCCGTCACAGCAGCGGCAGGCCGAATGCACGTCGGTGCGGCGGCGCATGTCCGAGTGCCCTCCGGTAGGTCCGATCGCCCGTCCCGAGATGAACAGCCGAGGACCCGGCAGATAGCGCTTCTCCACGGCTTCCCGAATCCCCCAGTCCGCGCCGCCGGTATCGCGCACCGTGGTGAAGCCACGATCGAGCATGCCCAGCATGAGCGGCGCGGCGCGGGCGGCAAGCAGCGATACCGGAATGTGCTCCAGCATCGAAAGATTCACTTCGCTCAAATACACGTGCACGTGGCAATCGATGAGGCCGGGCATGAGGGTTCGGCCGCCGCAATCGATGACCCGGGCCTTCGCCGCCTTAATCGGCCGGTCGGAGACTTCGCAGAAGCGGCCACCCTCCACCAGAATCTCGTAGCCTCCGCGCGCCTCATCGAAGCGAGGATCGAGCAGCCTGGCGTTGCGGAAGAGGAGCGGACCTGGGTCGGTGGCGGAATGAGCCTGCGGCGTCACGTGAGTCACTCCCCCTTCGATTCTTGCGGCCGCCGCCCCGGCGCGCCTTCGAGCACTGCGGATAAGGAATTTCCGCAATGCCGCTCTGGCGGCGGTCCTGGTACAAGGACTGTCAGCGATAGAGAACCATCGGGCATCATGAAACGCGACGAGTTCGATTCCAGCGGCGCTCTCCTTCTGGGAGAAATCGAGTACGTGTCCAACCGACTCGCCACCTCGCTCGAGACTGCCCAGAGGCCGGCAATGATCAGGGCACTCCTCGAGGCGATCGACTCGCATGCCCGAGTACGCCGCCTCGCAGCGCAGCTTCTCGTGGGACGCGATCTTATCACCGTGAATGCGCAGCTTCAGAAGCTTTGGGCGATGATCCGCGCGCGCTCCTTCGATGACTCGCGATCCGAGACCGCCCGTTCTACAGCCGAGGAAGCCTGCAGCTGATCGCGAGGACAGCGGCCTCATCTGCCTGCTCGCCGAGCACCAGTTGGGACCCGCGGCCGGCCGTCATCGATAAAAAATGTGGTTGCCGATGGTAGCCACCACTTTTCGCGTCCTCGACCATCCCGGGTGCACGCTGGTCGAGTGGTAGTAGAGCGCACCGGGCACAACGGGCTCGTGGAGATCGTCGTATTCCGCGGTCGCCACCGACATGGCCTGCTTCCAGGCAGATCCGTTCTCCGGGGACAGCGTGTCGAGCTCCGTCCAGGAGAAGTCGGCGACGAACCTGCGGCGGCTCGGATCCCACCGAGTCTCGTGCACCACCCCGCAGATCGTGCGCGGAAAGTTGCGGGCTTGTGTCCGGTTCAAAGTGACTTCGGCAACCGCGTATTGGCCTTTGAGCGGCTCGCCTCGCGCTTCGAAGTAGATGTTCTCGGCCAGGCAGTTGAGCTCCTTGGCGCGCTCGAGGGCGCGTGCCGCCTCGCGCTCTTTAGCCTGACGCTGCAGCTGAGCTCCGTTCCAGTAGGCAAAAGTGACGATGCCCGCCATGGCGAGGGCCGGCAGCCCCACCATCGCGATGAACATGAGGCTCCCGGCCGCCGCGAAGCGCAGGTCCGCGAGCCTGTAGCGCCAGGCGATGCGCCAGATGCGCGCTTGGGCGATGAGGGCTCTAGAAAAGCCCGTGCAGGTCATCAAGATCGTTGATTACCCGCCAGTGGCCCCCGCCCTTCTCGACGGTCGACTGCCACTTGGCCAATCGCCCCAGGTATAGCCGGGGGTCGATGTTGTCCGAATGCAGCTTGGTCACGTTGAGCGCGACGACGTCGACCCCTTTCAGGTCGAGCGGGATGTTGCGGACATAGCCTTTGGCGAGATCCTGATCCATGTCGGAGAAGACCAGAATCTCCTTGTGCGCCGACTGCTTCTCGTTGAGGAATTCGATCGCCTGCAACATCCCGCCGGTGATGTCCGTATAAGGCGCCGGCGAGGAGTGATCGAGGAAACTCGCCACGCGCGTTGCGAATGCGCGTTTCTGCAGATCGGCAGTGCTCGGTTGATCGTCGAATGTCGTCTCGTCGATGATGTCCTTCTCGGTGAAGCTGCCGGTGTTGATGCGAGCCACCGCGATCGAATCTCCGGACTGCAGCCGTGACAGCGAATAGAGCACGATCTGCTCGGCCTTGCGCACGTTATTGTTATACGACCCGGAGGTATCGATCAGAATGTAGAGGCCGGTGTTGTGCGGACTCGGCGGCGCGCAGGCCGCCATGCCCAAAGCAACGGCAAGTGGCAGCAGGCGGAGTTTCATGAGTGATACTCCTGCAGGGATTCCGGCTCACGCCCCGCCGAGCCGATACCCGCAACTGCCCCTGGCGCAGCGCCCGCCGCCGCGCGACTCTCGAGCCACAGCGGCAAGAACAACGGCAGATCGTACAGGCGCTCCGCCAGCACCCCCAGGTGGCGGACGCCGTTACCGAGGATCCGCAGGATGAGGGCCAGCACGCGCAAAGCGGCTATGGCGATGAGCCCCATGACGGTCCGCAACGAATGTACGAACGTCTCGAGCGGAATGGCGACGAACACGAGCGCGAAGGGCAGAACGAACCCCATGCCCATCTGAGCCGCGGTCGTGATCCATAGATGCGCGTTGACGATCGATGCGGTGCTGTCATTGCGCAGAAGCGCATTGGTCGCCAGGTCATCCTGCAGCAGCAGCTCGCGCATGTAGGCGAGTCCCGCCTCGATGCCGGCCATCATGAGCAGAATGGCGAACGTGACCACGATCATGCGCACGCGCATCTTGTCGGTGAGGGCGCCGATCACCGGGAACAGGCGCGTGATCCGCAGAGACTCCATGAGAAAGAGGCCCATGGAGATCTCGACCATGATGATGACGAGCGCCGCAATGTCCGCCGTGCGGAACATGCCGACGAAGTTGGTGCCGCCGACCATCTCCGCCATCGGCCGCGAGATCAGCGTGAAGTTGATGGCAGCGCCGGCGGTGGCCACCGCCAGCACCAGGGCCGAGATGAAGAAGTAGACGATCGAGGAGGACGAGAGCACCGAGACGGCGCGATCCTCTCCGCGCACGATCGCCTCGTATTCCGTCATGTGGCGGTCGATGGCCTGCGAGCGCTCGATGACGCTCTCGACACTCTTGTTCACCCGCTCGAGCGTATGCCGGATCAGCCGCCACTCCGGCATCATGCCGCGCAGCAGCGAATGCCGTTTCGCGCTCGCCTCGCGATAGGAATCCATCGCCTCGGCGTGCGCCTTCACCATCGATTTGTGAATATCCGCGAGGATCTCCGCGCCGGCGTTGCGCGCATCGAGATTGGCGACGGCCTTGACCGCCTGCGTCCAGCCGGGCGCCTCGGGCGGCACTTCCACCGCCTTCTCCTGATCCTCTTCCATGCGCAGAATCGCACCGCTCAGCCGGCGGTGCATCTCGGGATAGCCCGCGAGGTCCTTGCGCACGGTATCGCCGGCGCGCACGAACTCGCGCTCCACGATGCGCTCCTTGGCCTCGCGTCCGGCGGCGAGCAGCACTGCGCGGTTTCGGGCAGCCAGATGCTCCTGCGCCTTGTGGACGGAATGCGAGGCGACCCGCAGCGCCCGCGCGAGCGCGCCGGCAGCGGCGCGGATGGCCTGGTGCGCGGTATCTCTTGCGAAGTACAGCCCGGCCACGACGAGGACCAGCAGGATCGCTGCTGAGACGACGGGCCACGGCGTAAATCCGAACAGGCTCGTACTGAACATAGTCGTGCTCCCTTGGTGTCTGCGCCATGCGCGAAACGCGCTCGCGAATCGCAGGAAGAGCCGATCCGCAGTTACGCGAGAGCGCCACCGGTCCGCGGATTGAAGGAGCGTCCCGTCTCCATGTCGGCACTTAGCCTGCTGCGCGTGGCAGTCGATGTCAACGTGCCGCAGCGTCGCTGTTTGAAGTCAACCTTATGTAACAGACAGGCGGGAGCGCGCGGATTGGCCCACAACGGCTCTCCCGATGCTGACGCGCAACGGATCCGTAATCATCATCATTCGAGCACGTGACGCAGTTCTCATCGAGCGCTTCGCTCCTGTGAAAGCCCGACACGCTCTGCTTAGATAGGCGCTCCTTTGGCTTCGGACGGCTCGGCGGTGCGCTCGCAGACGAGCGAACATATCCTTCTTGAGTCCGACGCGCGCGAAGTCCCCGAACGGGATCGCGCCCGAATCACTCACGCCGTGTGGCAATGCCGCAGCAGGCTGCGCATGCATCGCCTCGAGCTTGCCATCATCGACTACTACTATCTCGCGGTACGGACGCGGCGCTCTCGGTCCGTGCGCGAATACGTCATTGATTTGCGCTACGTCGATCGCTCGATCGGCGCCAGCAGGCACATCGCCTGGAGAAGCATCCTCGTGACTCTGGCCATCGCGGGCGTCGCGCTCTTTAGCTTGCGACAGGTCCTTTCACCCACGGCGCTGCTTTTCTGGCCGCACCCGCTCCTCCTCTGCGCCGGCACGCTGGGGTTGACCGCCTGCGCCGGCCTGGTGTGCGCCTGGCGCACGACCGAGACCGTGTCTTTGCGCAGCCTCCACGGCGGTGTCACGCTGCTCGAGTTCACCGGCGGTGTCGGCACCCTGCGCTCGATCCGGAAATTTGCCCGGAAACTGACGGCGCACATGCAACTCGCCGTAGCAGATCGCAAATCGAGCCGAGCCGCGCACCTGCGGGACGAAATGCGCGAGCATTTCCGGCTCAAGGAAGCCGGCGTGCTCTCGGAAGAGCAGTACGAGGGGAGCAAGGCACGCATTCTGGCTGAGCACGCGCCGCGGCGCCGGCCGCGACCGAGACCCGCTGGCTGATGGAATCAGCGCCCCCGAGCGGCTCGGGGCGAGCTGCGCTCACTCCGCATTCGCGGCGGTGTCATCCTGAGCAGCCGCTGAGGCTTCCCGCGCCAGTACAGGTCCGCCTTCCAGGCGCGATTGCAGCACTCTCAGCTCGCGCTCGATCTGCCTGCGTTCTTCCGTCGTGAGCTTCGCTTCCGAGAGCGAACGGAGAATGCCAGCGTACGCGAGTTTTGCGCATTGCAGCTTGTGGACGGCGAGGTCGCCGGTCGCTCGCATCGCATCGTGGAGATGCCAGTTCGCCACGGTGAGCTGAACTTCGATCCGCGAGATATCTCGCTCTTGACTCCCCATAGCGGCTCTGTGTACTGAGGGTTCGCCCCATTTTTATACCGGAAGCAGCGGCGCTTTAGAAGGGCAGAGCCTTCGGCGCGCAGCGAAATCGGGGTCTCGTTCGCCGAGAACCACGCAGCAGCTCGGCGTATCCGCTACCGTCCGCCGCCTGATGTGCCCGTCTGAAATTCGTACTGGTAACTTACCAGTACTGAGTACCGTTCGATGGAGTTGCTGCAGCCTGACTCTGGAGGGATCGCGATCAGAGCGTGTCGGCACGCCGCTAGTGTCTCTTTGAACTGCGGTCCCTGCTCGGCGCGCCCAAGAGCGAGACAATCTCGTCTGAGATTTCCGTCAGACTGACGGGCTTGAGGACCGCGCGCTCATACAGCCCGTCGGCCGGCTGAAGCTGCTGCGCCGAGCACATGATGATCGGGATATCTCGCGTCTTCGCCCGGGCACGTAGCCGATTACAGAGTTGCAGGCCGGTCATCCGGGGCATCGACTGATCCGTGACGATCAGGTCGGGCGGTTCCTCCTCAACCTGCGACAAGGCGTCCATACCGGTGGCGGCCGTGCTGACGTTAAAGCCGAGCTCCGTCAGCCAGATCTCCAGCATTGCACGGGTGTCCGGGTCATCATCCACCACCAATATGCGCTTTACCGGAGCGGCTCCGTCTGTGTGACGCCTGCGCTTCTTCGAGACTCTCAAGGGCGGCGCGCGTGATGACGTGCTGGGGCGAAAGCGCATCCTCATCTCTCCCGAAGCGTGGCGGCAAACGGCTTCGGTTCCTCGCCGCATACGGCGTGCCGGAGAACTCCCTCTTCCTCACTTCCTCAGCCTGCGTTTCCTCGAGCCGAGCTAGATGATCTCCACGTCGAGCTCTGCCAGGCGCGCCGGATCCATGACGATGTCGATACCGGTGATCTTGTCTTGCTCAATCGCGAACACGAAGGCCGCCCGCACCTGCCCGCCGATGGCCCACACCGCGCCTGCCTGCCCGTCGATGAGCGCTTGCACCGCCGCGCGAGCGCGACCTTTGAAGGCGCTCGCCACTCGCGATGCCCCGCGAGCCTCGGGAGCCAAATCAGGAGCACCCTGTCGCTGTCTCGCGCCGGCCGTTCGCACAGCGACGTCATCGGCCCGCAGCACCACTTCGGGGGATAGCACTGCGAGCAGCCGCTCGAAGTCGCCGTCGCGTGACGCTGCCAGGAATGCGCCGACCACTTCGCGGTGCTGGGAGATGTCGGCGGTCGGGACTTGCGTGCCCCGTACCCGACGCCTGGCGCGACTGGCGAGCTGCCGAGCCGCGACAGGCGTGCGGTCGAGCATGCGCGCAACCTCCTCGAAAGAGAGATCGAACATGTCGTGCAGCACGTAGGCCACGCGCTCCGCGGGCGCAAGCGTCTCGAGGACGACGAGCAGCGCCGGGCCGATCGAATCGGCCATTGCGAGGTCGTCTTCGGGACTGCCGTCACCGGGTGCATCGTTGGCCGCCGCAAGCGGCTCTTCCCGCCGCGAGCCGCGCGCGCGCAGCATATCCAGGCATACCCTCGCCAGAACGGTTGTGAGCCAGCCGCCCAGATTCTGAACTTCCCGCGAATCTGCGCGGCTGAGCTTCAACCACGTCTCCTGCACCGCATCCTCAGCGTCGCTGGCCGACCCCAGCATCCGGTAGGCCACCGCCCGCAGGCGGGTTCGATTCTCGTCGAACCGTTTCGTCAGCCAATCGTTCTGATCCATCGAGTTGGTCATCCCATCCGCCCGTGCAATTGCCGCCGAAGCGCGCTACCAGTATTGCTCGGAAGGACGTATCTCAACAGCACCGCCCAGACGGGCCGCCGGTATCCGCTCGGCCAGTGCGATCGCAGCTTCCATGTTCTCAGCTTCCAGCACCGCATACCCGGCGACCGCTTCGCCCAGGTAGGTTCCGCTTTTGACCGCGGTCGTGCCGTTGCGCACCTGTACGGTCCTCGCCTTCTCCGGAAATCCCAGCGGAGGTCCAGACGTCAGGCCGGGCGCTTTGTTGAGTGCTGCGTAGTCCGCGTAAATCGCTCCCTGCTCCGCTTTGGGCAGCGCCTTCCAGCGGTCGGTTCCCGGGATTGTGGGCGTGGGCCCCTGATAAATCAGCATTACGTATTTCATAGCCTGCATCCTCCTCATCCCAATGACGGATGACGAGGGGATGAATGTGACAGAGCTGATCGGCCCAGCAAACGACGCCATGGCGACATCATGCGCGACGACACGATAAGATTGTGCGCGGCCTGCTTTGACGAGTGACTGAGGCTTACATGGAATCCGGCTCATACACCGTGTTTTCCGTTCCAGGCTGGGGCTCGGCGCTCGCCGAGGCGATGCTGGCGCTGTGTTCCGCGCCCGTGCACATCGAGGACGTGACCGGCTTCGACCAGCCCGGCGTGGCACGGGATCGGCTGCTGCGCGTCAACCCGCTCGGGCAGGTTCCTACGCTCCTACTGCCCGATGGCACGGTGATCACCGAGAGTGCGGCCATCGCGCTGCTGCTCTCCGAGCGTCATCCGGGCGCCGGACTTGCGCCTCTCCCCGGAACTCCCCTCAGGCCCGCGTTTCTGCGACGGCTTATCTGGATCGCGGCCAACGTCTATCCCACCTTCACGTATGGCGACTACCCCGATCGCTGGGTCAGCACAGACCCGCAATCTCTCAAAACAACGACCGATCGCCATCGCGAGCGGCTCTGGCGAGAGTTCGAATCGAATGTGAGCGAGGGCGGCTGGGCGCTCGGCCCACAATTCTCAGCGCTCGATATCTACGTCGCGGTCATGACACACTGGAAGCCGCAACGAGCCTGGTTTGCGGCGAACTGTCCGCGCCTCACCGCGATCGCCGCCCGCGCTGACGATCACCCCCGATTGAAAGCCGTTCTGCAGCGCAATTTTCCATCGACCTCGTGAACCTGCGCCGTCGCGGCGCGCCCCTCAACCGCGGCAGCCGACCGCTCGAGCTCAGCTGCCTCGCCGCGCGAGGAGCAAACCGCAGCCGACGCCAATCAACAGGGTCCCGCTGATGCGGCTTTGCAGCCGACGCCGTTCGGGAGCTGTGAACCAGCCGCGGGCCCGTCCGGCAAGGAGTGCATAGGCACAGTCGGAGAGCAGAGCCATGGCGATCATCGCCCCGATCATCACGAGAAGCTGCGGGGCGGGCGGCAGATGCGAGTCGAGAAACTGCGGTAGAAAGGCGATGTAGAAGACCATTGCCTTGGGATTGGTGATCGCAACCACAAATCCCTGCAGGAACAGGGCGCGCAACGAGCGCTTGCCCGCCGGCGCGATGCTCCTTCCTTGCCCACCGTGGACCCGCCACGCTCTGATCCCGAGCCAGATGAGATATATCGCACCGACCCAGCGCACGAGCTGAAATATCTCGCTCAGCAATGCGAAAAAGGCGACCAAGCCGACCGCCGTGGCGCAGAGCAGAATTGCGTTGCCGATGCTTGCTCCCGCGACGGTTGCGAGGCCCGACCGGCTGCCGTGGCTCAATGAATTGGCGACGACCAGCGTGACGATCGGTCCCGGTATCAGGACGAGGATCGCGACGGCAAAGCAGTAGGCAAGAAAAAGATGAAGATTCATCGATCCCGCAGCCTGTCGCTCGGTAAGGTATCTCCAGCATCTATGCTGCCGGATCCGTGGCGATCATTATCTCCTAATGGTCGTAGCTATCGTATCCAATAGGATTCAAGGGCGCTCTACCCATTGGTCTCCCTCTTTCTGGTAGCGGCGCTTGACCGCAGCCCACGCGATCCGATGCGCCGCTTCCTCCTGTCGCGGATCGCCCAAATGGGCTTCGAAGGCGTGATTGAATGCCTCACGGTAGATATCCTGCGCATGCTCTGGAAGATGGCTGCGCACCGAGCGGGGTAGCTCGAAGTTGCTGCTGTACGGCACCCTTTGTGCTCCAGGCTCTTAACCGTCGACAAGGATGCCCCCTTTTGTGGCGCAGCTTAAATCCGTGGGAATCCCTACAGCGGCCCATTCGCGCGGGGAGTATCGTGCCCAACATGGTACGCGGTGCGACCCCCGCTCTACGACGCAGCGACGCTGGCGCCTCGAAGCATCTCGCTCCGGAGCTGTCGGAGATCGAATTGCTCGTGGCGATCGATGTCATCTCATCCGCGATAGCCGAACACAGGAAGCACCTCGACCTTGACGCACTGAGGAGCGCGCTGGCTAAGCTGACCGCGGCCTATGACCTTAAGGGGCGTCGCGCGCCAGCACGGGGCCGCCCTCCGGTGTCCGGGGACCGATCCCGTCGACGGTCCAGTGGGAGACCATCGTGCTGACTCTGTGCAGTCCCGTCTTTGCAATTGGCCCCCGATCCCGAAACGCTTCCCACGAAATGGCGGAAACGTCTCGCTGCCTCTTCGGTGCGGAGCGTTCCCCGCGGGACTTCAAGAGATCTTAACCTCCTACGCATCCATTTTGGCTGCGCGCCCCGAGCGCGCGGCTTGAATTACGTACTTCTTCGGATGGCACCCTCGCGCCCAGTTGCCGAAGCTTCCCCTGCACTCGAAATCCTGCGCCTGAGCGGCGCTTCGGAGCCTATGGAGGATGAGCTTATGGCCTTGGTACGTTGGGATCCCTTCAGCGATATCGATACGATGTTTAACCGCCTCGCGCCGCCCTCGTTGTGGTCTTGGCCGCGGATTTCCCGAAGCGAGAACGGTGACTCCAAGCTCGCATGGTCGCCATCGGCGAACATCAGCGAGACGGACAAGGAGTACACAATCCGCGCCGAGCTTCCTGCGGTGAAGAAGGAGGACGTGCATGTAACGGTGGACGGAGGGATGATCACGATCGCAGGCGAGCGCAAGCAGCAGAAGGAAGAGAAGAACGAGCGATTCCACCGGGTCGAGAGCCTCTACGGCAGCTTCACGCGAAGCTTCTCGTTGCCCGAGAACGCCGAAGCAACGGCCATCAAATGCGATAGCAAAGATGGCGTGCTCACGATTCACATTCCGAAGAAGGGAATCAAGTCGCAAAAGCCGGTCGAGATCAAAGTTCAGTGAGAGGATCGAGAGCCTGACCGCAGCTCGCCGCATGTAGCCGCGAGCTGCGGTCACCGTACGCTGCGTCAGGCGACCTCTACTCCACCCGGGCTGCACATCGAGGAACCGTATGAAGCATCTCATTGTCGTTGCTCACCCTTCGGCAAGCAGCTTCACAATGGCGCTCACGCGGCTCTACGCGACGGAGCTAGAGCGGCTCGGTCACACCCAACACACGAGCGATCTGTACCGCATGGGTTTCAACCCAGTTTTGCGCGCCGAGGAGCTCGCCTCGACAGGCTATCCGCCCTCGCACGCGGTTCCAGCCGATGTCGCGCAGGCGCAGCGACAGGTCCGCGACGCCGACGTGCTTACGGTCTTCTACCCACTCTGGTGGCTGTCGATGCCCGCCATCATGAAGGGGTACATTGACCGCGTATTCGCGCGCGGCTTCGCATATGAGGCCACCCACGGCGTCGTGCGCGGCCTGCTGACGGGAAAGCAGTGCGTGCTGATCACACTCTCGGGTGCGCCGCTCACCGAATTGGCCCAGGACGGTCGCTGGAGCGCCGTGGAAGCGCTTCAGGACACCCAAGTCTTCCGCTCGGCCGGCTTTGAGCTGCTCGAGCACTTGCACCTCGATCAGGTGCAGCCGAATCTGAGCGTGGCAGCCGCCGAGCACCATTTCGCCCGCATCTTGGGCTGCGTGCGCCGGCATTTCTCCAGCGAGAATAGCAAGCAATGACCCGCCGCCATTAGCGTCGGCGGGCCAGCATCGGCTTTCACTTCTTGTGCGAGCGCTCCTGCGCGCAGACTACATACCAATGCATCCGCCAAGCGCCGTCGGCATCGTGCTTGAAACCCGCGAGGAAGCTCACCTTGTGCGTCATTGGCGTTCCGTCCGCCGCCGTCGAATCCTCGTGATACGTCGAGCGGTAGACGGCCATATCGCCGGCATCCGCGACATCGACGGTCTCATCGATCATCCCGACACGCCAGCTGGGCGACTCTTTGAAGGCGGCGGCAAAGCCGTCCTTGTCGGCCTTGGCCCCCATGATGGGCGTATTGAAGGCTTCGATTCCTACGACATCGGCGGCATCGAACTTCGTCGTGCGGCCCGGGTCATGTGCATTGATACCCGCCACTATCTCGGCGACATCCGCTTTGATCATGGCGGCGATATCTGCCTTTGACGGCGCGGCGGAGATCGGCCGGGATAAAGCCAACATGCATCCGGCGACTGTTAGCAACAGACGAAAAATCTGCATAGTTCCGCTCCACTCACTTGTTGACGATCACCTCAAGATCGGTGCACGCGCAAAGCGGTTGCCTGTCCATCGCGATCGGCGTGATGCGCTCGCTGTCGTCAGAGCGGAGGCGATTCCGTGGCAATGTCCACTACGCAGCGCCACACGCCATCCGGATCGCGACGCCAGATCGACACGCCACGCGTATGGACCGTCATGAGCGCTCCGTTGGGGCCGGGCACAGTCATCTCGGCAACGCCCGGCATGTAGGCCATGTTGCCGTCCGGCGAGAACACCGGCTTCTCCGACACCCAGTGGATCTTAAAGCCCGGCGTTTTTAGGCTCTCGGTGACGTAGGCGCGGATCGCCGCCTTGCCTCTGTACACCGGCTGGCCGGGTTCGATCACCTGCGCATCGTCACTCCAATACGAGACGATCTTCTCGATATCTTTACCGTCCGAGGCCGCTTGAGCCCATTCGACATCTCGCTGCAAGAGCTTTGGACCTTCAGTTGCCGCGTCGAATCGAGGCTGAGAGCATCCCACGCAGCACAATATGCCCATGAAAGGCAGGACAAGGCTTACGCGTCGCATAGGGGCTGACCTCCGACAGTGCCGATGACCCTGACTTCTATTCTTGAGCAGGACTACCCCGACGATTATGCATGCTTCGCACGGCTGACTCGAATCGATCCTCGAGCAGCGCCGCCCCGCCAAATAATGCGAAGGACTTCGGGCGCGAACCTCGGCGCAAGCCGCCCCTTCGGGCCCTTCCTTCGCATTACAGCTTCCTTTTTCCTTCCCCTAGCGACGCGCCTGTGTTTTCGACCATCCGATCAAGCCGGGACCAGCGGGTTACGAGTCACCAACGATCTGAAACGGCTGAAATCCCGATCGGCGCTCAACAGCTCCCGCACGTTCGAGTAGATGCAGAGGGCGGCGATGCGCGCATCGTGGATACGCGGGCCGCTGACCTTAGACTTCGCCAGAAGCTGTGCCAGAACTGCCCAATATCCCTCTCCCTCCGCCAGTAGCACCAGGCTCGGAGACTCGAGCCAAGCCTGCACTTGCTCGATGGCCCTGCTGAGAGGACTCGGAGGCGAGTAGATGCGCTCGTGAGTCACGATCGCAAGAAACTCGTGAACACATGGCCACGGCACGGCCCAAGCGGCGGTTCCCTCGGCCAACTCGCGAACGCAGTGAGCGGCGCGCGCGTGCCATGGGCTGTCGCGGCGATGGGCATGGACCAGAATATTCGTATCGACCGCGATCAACTGCCGCGACCCTCGTAAGTCAGCGCACGCAGTTGATCCCAGGACAGTCCGGCTGCCTCCGGTCGCAGCCCTGCCCCCGAAACCGAAGCGTCGCGCAACTTGAAACGACGCGCATTCTTGCGCTCGGCGAGCGCGAGCTTGAGACCCCGCTCCACGAGCTCACGGATCGTCGAGTTCTCTCTGCGTGCAACGGCCTTTGCTTCCTTGAGGAGCGGATCTGCTATGTCAAGGGTTGTCTTCATATGGGTCGCCATTGTACTCAATATGGGTACCCATATCAATGCGCGCAGCTCGCTGGACCTCCCGGCTCGATGGGCGAACGCCATCGCACGTCTTAGCGCCGACCGAACTCAAGCCCTAACGTGAGTCTTCGGCCCGCAGTCCCGCGTATTCCGGCGCCCACGGACCTGCTCGCGGAAGTCCGCTACGGCGATGTGCACCCCATCAAGCGCCGCGGGCACCCGCCAAGAGCGGGACCCTCATCGCCTCAGATTTCACACAGTATCGCGAGCTATTGGCTTACCCACGTCCGAAGAATCGACGTGGCAATCGCCTTCCAGGTGGCATCCCAATAGAGCCAGCTCGCGGTCCACTGGCCGGCGAAGACCCACAGTGCGCCGACGATCCACGCGGGATGAATTCGCCGACGCGTCCACAGGTCGTAGATCCCAATTCCTAGAACCAGAACGTCGGTCGCGGCGAAGATCTGGACGTACGTCTCCCAGACGCCGCTGCCGAGCAGCGGATAGAGCAGGGGTTTTCCGATCGCGCGGTTGAATGCGGCCGGCGTGAGGCTGAGGGTGGCCAGAAGGATCAGGCGTTTGTGCGCCGATGACCACTTGCGCGCGCTCACAGCTGCGATCGCCAGCCCGCCAAACTCGACGATGTTGCTCCATTCGATCGCAAGGAACGGAGGCCGGCTCCTTGGAGTGTCGAGCGTAAGACTCTCGACCGTCAGAGCCGCCCATAAGCCAGCGAGCACGACAGCCGCAGCCAGCATCGCGCCGCCGGTCCCAAGCTTGCGATGCAACGGCACATTCCCGTTGCGGATCAGCAGCACTTGAGTCGTAAGGAGCGCCAGCCATGCAACGGAGACGGCTGCGTGTACATGCACGGCGATCGGGTATGGCGCGGCGTGGGTTCGCGAATGCCGGACGACGTCCGGAACAAAGCCCGCAAGCACCGCGAGCCAGATCAGCCCCACATAGACAGGGAAAAAACCATGGTCCGACGGATGGCGCGCGGGAAATGGCGCTCGCGGCCGCGGCAGAATCTCTGGGATAGTGCTCATGGTCGCCAGGGTCTCCCCAATGGCTATGCCCGTGCAACAGTCTGGTTGAGTTTACCGGTGCTCGGCGGATCAGAACACCTTCGCCAGGCTCGGCTTCGGGTCGGTTTGGGACGTGGATCATCGGAAGCGCTATTCTCATGACATGATCCCAGAGCCGCCTTTCCGACTCCGACGAGGACGCGCAAGTGATGCGTTATCGATACTTGAGGCGCAACGCTCGGCGATCCGAGGCACCGCTGTCTCAGCCTATGGTCCGACCGTCATCAATGAATGGGCACCGGAGACCATAGCCCCAGAGCGTGTGGAAAATTTCATGCGCTGGATCGAGCTAGGCGAGGAGTTGATCGTGGTTGCCATCGATTCCAATGAACACATTATCGGCTTCGGCTCAATCGTTCCTCGCAATTCAGAGCTGCGAGCCGTGTACGTGGCGGCAGAGCACGGTCGGCAAGGCGCTGGCAGTGCAATTCTGGCTCGACTCGAGGAGATGGCGAGAGAACTTGGGCTGACCGAGCTGCGTATGGACTCGTCAATTAACGCAGTTCCGTTCTACGAAGCGAACGGCTTCATTTCACTGGAACGCGGCGAACATCCGATGCCATCCGGGAATCGCATGGCCTGTGTACGCATGCGAAAGACTCTGGGTTCATGACCGGCGCCGTCGATGCGTCTTTGTATCGGCTGGAGTGCCGGATAGCGGACTTCGCTCGCCGCCATTTCGCGGGCCGACTAAACTGACCGAAAACGTACCGATAGCGGCGCCAGGACCTCCGCCGTAATGATAATTCATTGTTTTCATTGGCGTCCCCGACGGGATTCGAACCCGTGTTACCGCCGTGAAAGGGACGTAACGATGGTTCAGCAAAGTCGTCGCTCGGCGGCGCCCGCGCCGCTACTCAGAATCGACATCCTCCAAGCGGATACCCCGCCCGGCGCGAAGGCTCGCACGCGCAGCCTCGATCCGCCGAAGGAAGCGCGGATCGTTCTCCAGCCGGTATTCGAACCACTGATCTTCCGATTCGAAGCCAATCAGCACGCCCGCGGGCTTGCCATGCCGCGTAATGACGATTTCCTGCTTCTCGGCCTCGCGCAGAAAGCGCGAGAGATCATCCTTCACTTCCGACAGCGGCACTTCCTTCATTCCGGCTTTCCGAATTGCGCGAGCCATGATTCGGCCTCCGACTTCATCACTATCGCCAATATCTCGACGGTCCGATCCGAAACGTCGTAGAACACTTTAATCTCGCCGACGCGGAGTCTGAATTGCGGTCGGCGCAACCCACGCAGGCGCTTTATGCGGCTGCGGCTTACCTTGCTCGGTTCGTGCCGTAGATGGCCCTCGAGCGCCGAACGAACCTCGGTCCTCACGTTGGCCTTTAGCCCTTTGAGATCTTCCGCCGCTTCCGGCGCCAGTACAATCTCGAAGGACATTCTGGCCAGATTATAGCCAGATTTGCAGATCGGTCAATGGGAGCAAGCCAGAACGGCGCAAAGGGCGCCTACTGGCATTGGGGCGCCAATGACGATTTGTACCTTCCGGCACATGGGGCCCACTGGACGCGCGAAAGTCGCGGAGCTGCCAGTCGGATCAAGTCTGGCTACTCGCCCTGGCGGCCAATACCGGGCACCTACGGTCACAAAATCACTTCCGCGAAGCGGCCGTTCGCGGCCTGCGGTACGCTAACGCCCATGTCTCGCACGTCGTCACAGGTTAGCGCCGGACGGCGGTTCAACGCGAGCCATCGGATGCCATGAGATTAGCGTGGGCTACAGCCTTGATGTTCGTGGGCGGTCTTTCGGGCTTAGCGACACGCATTGAGGCGGCCAACTCCGCCCCCGGTCACGCCATTGACGTCTGCCGCATTCCGTCTATTCCGAAGACAATGGTTGGCAGGACAGTTTCCATACGTGGACGCATTCATTCCGACGTGGAAAGCAGTTGGATCTACGGCGATGCTTGCCCTGACACGATCGTTAGACTTCGATACAGGACCTCGGGTCCATCTTTAATTACCTGTCTCACGGGTTCTGGAGATTCCCGCTGCGGGGGGCTACCTCAAAATGAGCAGCTGGCGATTGTACAAGGCGTTCTTACGGAAAGACATAGTAGATCCAAGTCGTCGCAGGGGCTGCCGTTCGACACGGCGACAATTGAGGTCACAAAATTCCGGATATCTCCGAGCGAAACATCGTCTTGCGAGAGGGATATACAACCCCTCAAAACGGGAGCAGTCGTCTCTCCGGTTGGAGAGGCGGCGCGGCATCCGCCGGGACGTGTGATACTCACCTTTCTCATCAACGCGGATGGGTCAGTCTCGAAGGTAAGAGTCATGCGCAGCAGCGACGACTGGTACAACCGCTCCGCGGTTGACCTCGTTAGGGGGTTCAAATTCCCGCCGAGGCCATCTGCTTGTCAGGGACGGTACACCGTCCGCTTTACCCTGCAGTGACCCTCTCTCTGGGTGCGGCGCAGTTGCTCAGCGGCAAGCGGATTGCAGCAAAGCGGCCTTTCATGACCGGCGGCTCAGAGTCGTGAAGGTGAATACGCCGAGCGCTTCCGAGCGGCCGCTCCGGGACATACTGCAGATCGCCAGACGCCTCGAGGTAACCTGGAATCAAACGGAGAGCGCCGGCCAACCTTTGCCGCGCCGGTAATCGTGAGCCCGCGAAACTTACCGAAAACTTACCGACGAGCCGAGATGCACCAGCAAATCTATTGTAATTCTTTGTTTTTATTGGCGTCCCCGACGGGATTCGAACCCGTGTTACCGCCGTGAAAGGGCGATGTCCTGGGCCTCTAGACGACGGGGACTCAGAGGGGCGCGCAAGATTACACGGGCCGGGGCTGTCGGACAATGTGCCCCGGCCGCCCCGCCTCAGGCTGCCGGAGACTTCGCCCCGAGCGGTGAGCCAGCGCCCGATACGGAGCGAAGCGGCGAGTCGGACAAGGCGCCGGAGGGCAGGCGCGCCAGAAGATCGGTAAGGGTGTCGAGATCGAGGGGCTTCACCAGATGCGAGTCGAAGCCCGCCTCGCGCGAGCGGCGCCGATCGGAGTCCTGGCCCCAGCCCGTGAGCGCCACCAGCGTGATGCGCTGTCCCCAGGGCTGCTGGCGGATGCGCTTGGCGACCTCGTAACCATCGAGGATCGGCATGCCGATGTCGAGCAGCGCCACCTCGGGACGCTGCCGCTCGGCACATTGCAGGGCGGTGCCGCCATTGGTCGCGGTGTAGACCTCATGCCCGTTGAGCTGTAGGAGCGTCGCCAGACTCTCGAGCGCATCGTTGTTGTCATCGGCAATGAGGATCCGGCGGGGGATGCGCCCCGCATTGGCGGCAAGGAGCGGCGCCACCACGGCACCCATGTCGGCGCCGGCGGTCACCTCGACTACGTTGCCACCGGACTCGGGCGCCTTATCCGCATCCTCGGTGAGAATCGGCAGCCGGATCACGAACTCGGCTCCCTTGCCCGGCCCATCGCTCAGTGCCGCAACGCTGCCGCCGTGCATCTGCACGAGCTGGCGCACCAACGCGAGTCCGATGCCGAGGCCGCCCTGAGTGCGGCCGTCGTTGCGATCGAGCTGAGTGAAGAGCTCGAATACATGCGGCAACATCTCCGGCCGAATGCCGATGCCGTTGTCGCGGATGCGGATCTCGACCTCCGACTCGCTCTTCAGCACTGCGAGAGAAATCTTGCCGCCGCTGTCGGTGTACTTGGCCGCGTTGCCGAGCACGTTGGCGATCGCCTGCGTGAGGCGCGTCGGGTCACCGAAGATCGTCGCTCCGGGCTCAGGCAGCTCGAGAGTGAGCTCGTGGCGGCGCTCGTTCAAGAGCGGATGCACGGTCTCGACCGCGCGCGCGATCAGGCCTTCGAGCTCGACTGACTCGCGAGTGAGGTTGATCTTGCCGCGCGTGATGCGCGAAACATCGAGAAGATCGTCAACGAGGCGCGTGAGGCTCGTGAGCTGGCGCGCGATGACGTCCCGCGCCCAGGTGAGCTGCGGATCGGTGAGGGACTTGAGGCGCATCAGCTCCACCGCATTGTGAATCGGTGCCAGCGGATTGCGCAGCTCGTGGGCAAGCATCGCCAGGAACTCGTCCTTGTGCCGGTCGGCCTCCTTCAGCGCCTGCTCGGCGCGGGCGCGTTCCGCGATCTCGCTCTGCAGCGTGCGGTTCGCCGCCTCGAGCTCCGCGTTGGCGTGTTGCAGGCTGCGGTTGACGATCTCGAGCTCGCGGGTCTTCTCTTCCTGCAGGGCGACGTTGGCCTCGGAAAGCAGCGAATTCGCGCGCGCCAATCCCTCGTTGGCTCGCTGTAGCTCCTTACGCTTAAGGTAAAGCTCCACCAGCACGGAAACCTTGCTCCGCAGGATCTGCGGCACGATCGGTACCGAGACGTAATCGACCGCCCCGAGCGAGTAACCCTTCAGGCGATCGAGATCATCGAGGTGCACGCCGGTCACGAAAATGATCGGCGTCTTCTCGAAACGCGGATGCTCGTGGATCAGCTTTGCCGCTTCGAAGCCGTCCATGTCGGGCATGCTGACATCGAGCAGCACGACGGCAAACTCGTGGTTCATCAGGAGCTCGAGCGCCTCGCGTCCGGAGCGCGCACAGACGAGCTCCGGCCCCACGTCCGCGAGAATTGCCTTGTACGAAAGCAGCCGCTGCGGCTGATCGTCCACCAGGAGGATGCTGACTTTGTCTTCGATTTCGTTCATGGGCATTCTTTGACCCCCTGTCCTGGCGCCGCTAGCGGCGCAGCCACATCCGCACCAGCGACAGAAGCTGATCGCTGTTGACGGGCTTGGCGACATAGTCCGACGCGCCGGCCTCGAGACACTTCTCGCGATCTCCCTTCATGGCCTTGGCCGTGAGCGCGATGATGGGCAGGAGCTTGAATTGCGGCTTGTTGCGGATGCGGCGCATCGTCTCGTAGCCGTCCATCTCCGGCATCATGACATCCATCAGCACGAGCGACAGGTCGTCGGCCTTCTCGAGCAGATCGATCGCCTCGTAGCCGTTACTCGCGTTGATCACCTGCATGTCGTGCCGCTCGAGCAGGCTATTGAGCGCGAAGACGTTGCGGATATCGTCATCGACCACCAGCACCTTGCGGCCGCGCAGCGCCTCATCGCTCTCGTGCAGCGAGCGGATCATCTGCTGCTTCTGCGGCGGCAGGTCCGCAATCACCCGATGCAGGAAGAGCGCGGTCTCATCGAGGAGCCGCTCCGGCGAGCGCACGCCCTTGAGCACGATGCTCTTCGCCTGTCGGCGCAACTCCCCTTCCTCCTCCTGCGTGAGCTCCCGTCCGGTGAAGACGACGATGGGCGTCTCCCGCAGCTTCGCGTCCTTCTGCACCTCGGCGAGCAGCTCGAACCCGGAGATATCGGGCAGCGCGAGATCGAGCACCACGCAATCGAAGCTCCGCTCGCGCATGAGGGCAAGCGCGGCCTCACCGCTCTCGGCGGTGACGATCTCGATGTCATCCGATCCCAGGAGCTCGGTGATGCTGAGGAGCTCGGCGGCGTTGTCCTCGACCACGAGGAGCCGGCGCGGCCGGGCGGCGGTGAAGCTCTTCAGCCTATCGAGCGCTTCCTCCAGCGTTTCGGTGGTGATCGTCTTCGTGACGAAGGAGAAAGCGCCGCGCTCGAGGCCATACTGACGCTCGTCCTCCACCGTGAGGAGCTGCACCGGGATGTGCCGCGTCTCCGGATCGCGCTTGAGCTGGTTGAGCACCGTCCAGCCGAGCATATCCGGCAAAAAGACATCGAGGGATATCGCCGTGGGTTTGTGCTTGGCGGCGAGCGACAACGCCCGCTCGCCGGTGCCCGCGACCAGCACCTTGAAGCCGCGGCCGCGCGCTAGGTTCACCATGATGCGAGCGTAGTGCGGATCATCCTCCACGATGAGGAGGACGGCATCCTCGGGCGAGATGTCCTCACGGTCATCGCCGATGTCTTCCACCCGAGCCGCCGCACGAGCGGGAGCCAGCCGCGTCGTAGGCGTCGTCGCCGTCGAAACGGCAACTGCCGCCTTGGGATGGGTCACCGCAACCTGGGACTGCGGCAGATACAGCGTGAAGGTGCTGCCCGCCCCCGGTGAGCTCGCGAGGCGAATCTCACCGCCGAGGAGCTGCGCCAGCTCGCGGCTGATCGCGAGCCCCAGGCCGGTGCCGCCGTACTTGCGCGCCGTGCCGGCGTCCGCCTGTTGGAAAGCCTCGAAGATGATCCGCTGCTTCTCGAGCGGGATGCCGATGCCGGTGTCGCTGACCGAGAATTCGATGACCGTACCGGTCTGATTGAGCGTCGGATGATCGATGCTCCAGCCCCCGGTGGCGGGAGCCACGTGCAGGCGCACGCCGCCGCGCTCGGTGAACTTGAAAGCGTTCGACAGCAGGTTCTTCAGAATCTGCAGCAGACGCTTCGAATCCGTGGTCATCGCGCGCGCGAGCCGCGGATCGAAGTCGAGCGTGAAGGAGAGCTTGCGCGTCTCGGCCTCGTGGCGGAAGCTGCGCTCGATCGTCTCCTTGAGGGTCGAGAAGGACAGATCCTCGTACTCGACGGTGACCGTCCCGGACTCGATCTTGGAAAGATCGAGGATGTCGGTGATGAGGTTCAGGAGGTCGGTGCCGGCGGAATGGATGGTGCGCGCGTACTCGACCTGCCGGTGCGAGAGATTGCCCTCGCTGTTCTGCGAGAGCTGTTGCCCGAGGATGAGGATGCTGTTCAGGGGCGTGCGCAGCTCGTGCGACATGTTGGCGAGGAACTCGGACTTGTACCGCGAGGTGAGCGCGAGCTCGGCCGCCTTCTCCTCGAGCGCCTTGCGCGCGAGCTCGATTTCCTGGTTCTTGCGCTCGACCTCGACGTTCTGGTCGGCGAGGAGGCGGGCCTTGGTGGCGAGCTCCTCGTTGGTCTGCTGCAGCTCCCGTTGCTGGGTCTGCAGCTCGCCGGCGAGCTGCTGGGATTGCTTCAGCAGCTCTTCGGTGCGCATCGTGGCCTCGATGGTATTGAGCACCACTCCGATGCTGTCGGTGAGCTGCTCGAGGAAGGCGAGCTGCGAGGGAGTGAAGTCATAGAGTGAGGCGAGCTCGAGCACCGCCTTCACCTCGCCTTCGTAGAGCACCGGCAGCACGATGACGCTGCGCGGGACGGCGGAGATGAGGCCGCCGCGCACCTCGATCGAGCCGGCCTGAAGGTCGGTGATGAGCAGACGCCGGCGGTCGGCCGCCGCCTGTCCGACGAGGCCCTCGCCGATGCCGAAGAAGCGCGGATCGCGCATCTCCTGCGCCCCATCGGCGTAGCTCGCGAGCTCCTTGAGGCAGGAGGAGCCGTTCATGCCCTCCATGACGTACATGACGCCCTGCTGCCCATTGACGAGCGGCGCGACTTCCGAGAGCAGCAGGCGCCCCACCGTGACGAGGTCACGCTGGCCCTGCAGCATGCGGCTGAACTTCGCGATGTTGGTCTTGAGCCAGTCCTGCTCGGTGTTGCGCTCCGTGGTGGCGCGCAGGTTGCCGATCATCGCATTGATGTTGTCCTTGAGCTCGGAGACCTCGCCGCGCGCATCGACCTGAATCGAGCGGGTGAGGTCGCCCTGGGTCACGGCGGTGGCCACCTCCGCGATGGCGCGCACCTGAGTGGTGAGGTTGGCGGCGAGCAGGTTCACGTTCGCCGTGAGATCCTTCCAGGTTCCGGCAGCTCCCGGCACGTGCGCCTGGCCGCCCAAGCGACCCTCCACTCCCACCTCGCGCGCGACGCTCGTCACCTGGTCGGCGAAGATGGCGAGGGTATCGGTCATGCTGTTGATCGTGTCCGCGAGCGCCGCGACCTCGCCTTTCGATTCCACCGTGAGGCGCTGGCGCAGATCGCCGTTTGCCACCGCGGTCACCACCTTGACGATGCCGCGCACCTGGTTCGTGAGGTTGTTCGCCATCACGTTGACGTTGTCGGTAAGGTCCTTCCACGTGCCGGCGACCTCAGGTACCACCGCCTGGCCGCCGAGCTTGCCCTCGGTGCCCACCTCGCGCGCGAGGCGCGTAACCTCGGCCGCGAAGCTGTTCAACTGATCCACCATCGTGTTGATGGTGTTCTTGAGCTCGAGGATCTCGCCCAGCACCGCCACCGTGATCTTGCGCGAGAGGTCGCCGCGCGCGACCGCGGTGGTCACCTCGGCGATGTTGCGCACTTGGGCGGTGAGGTTGCCGGCCATCGAGTTGACGTTGTCGGTAAGGTCCTTCCATGTGCCGGCAACGCCCGGCACCACCGCCTGGCCGCCGAGCTTGCCCTCGGTGCCGACCTCGCGCGCGACGCGCGTCACCTCGGCCGCGAAGCTGTTCAACTGATCCACCATCGTATTGATGGTTTCCTTCAGCTGCAGGATCTCGCCGCGCACGTCCACCGTGATCTTGCGCGAGAGGTCGCCGCGGGCGATGGCGGTCGCGACCTCGGCGATGTTGCGCACCTGGCCGGTGAGGTTGCTCGCCATGAAGTTGACGTTGTCGGTGAGGTCCTTCCACACGCCGCTCACGTCCTTCACCTCGGCCT
>DATFCZ010000069.1:0-10341 GCA_035252605.1 Steroidobacteraceae bacterium | reverse complement strand
TTCCGTACGTCGAATCGGAGCCGTCGCTGGGCCGGCTTGGAACGTCGGCATCCCGCGCCCGGCACTGGCGCACGTTCGGGGAACGGAGCGCCCCGCTGCGCTTTGCGTCGATGGCATTCAACCATCCGCTCTACATCCTCTACTCCTCCGGCACCACGGGCGTCCCCAAATGCATCGTGCACGGAGCGGGCGGGACACTTCTGCAGCACCAGAAGGAGCATCTCCTTCATACGGATCTCAAGCGCGGCGACCGGGTGTTCTATTTCACGACCTGCGGCTGGATGATGTGGAACTGGCTCGCAAGCGCGCTCGCCACCGGCGCGACCCTCGTCCTTTATGACGGCAGTCCGTTTCATCCCGATCCCGGAGTGCTCTGGCGACTCGCACAGCAGGAGCGCCTCACGGTCTTCGGCACCAGCGCGAAGTACCTCTCCGCGCTCGAGAAGGCCGGCTACACGCCGGCGCGGAGTGTCGACCTGGCGGCGCTGAAGACGGTCCTCTCCACCGGCTCGCCGCTCCTGCCCGACGGCTTTGACTTCGTCTATCGGGCCATCAAGTCGGATCTGCACCTCGCTTCCATCTCAGGCGGAACCGACATCGTTTCCTGCTTCGTCCTCGGCTGTCCGACGCTGGCCGTGCATCGGGGCGAGATCCAGTGCCGCGGCCTCGGCATGGCCGTCGACATCTTCGACGATGAGGGCAGGCCGGTACGCGGTGAGCGTGGCGAGCTGGTGTGCACCGCGCCCTTCCCGTCGATGCCCGTCGGGTTCTGGAACGATCCGAACGGCGCTCGCTATCGGTCGGCGTACTTCGAGCGCTTTCCGGGCGTGTGGCATCACGGCGACTACGCCGCGCTCACCGAGCACGGCGGCATCGTCATCTACGGGCGATCGGATGCCGTGTTGAACCCCGGCGGAGTGCGCATCGGCACCGCGGAGATCTACTCCGCGGTCGAGAGCCTGGAGGAAGTCGTCGAAGCGATCGCGGTCGGGCAGGACTGGCGCGATGACGTGCGCGTCGTGCTGTTCGTGCGCCTTCGATCCGAAGCCGCACTCGATGACGCGTTGAGAAAGAAGATCCGCGAGGTCATCCGCGCGCACACCACGCCGCGCCACGTGCCGGCCAAGATCGTGGCCGTTCCCGACATTCCGCGCACCCTCTCGGGCAAGCTCACCGAGCTCGCGGTACGCAATGTCATCCATGGCCGCCCGGTGAAGAACGTCGATGCGCTCGCCAACCCGCAGGCGCTCGAGCACTTTCGCGATCTGCCCGACCTCGCGGCGGATTGATCGCCGATGAACGATGCCGGCGCGAGGACGCTGCGCGCGATGTACGAGCGTCAGATCGCCGAGCGCGGCTTTCGCGCCGATCCGGCACAGCTCGCCATCATCGGCCGGCTGGAGAGCCTGCGTTCGCGGCTGATTGCCGCCCATCAGGCGAGCGATTCATTGCGCGGACGGCTGCTGCGGACCTTCAGGCGCGGACAGGCGCGAGCGCCGGTTCGCGGCATCTACCTCTGGGGACCGGTCGGCCGGGGCAAGACCTGGCTCATGGATCTTTTCTTCCACAGCCTGCCCTTCCCGGAGAGGCGCCGCCGTCATTTTCACCGCTTCATGCACGACGTGCACGCCGAGCTCAAGGGCCTCGCCGATCTCGAGGCGCCGCTCGAGGCAGTCGCCGAGCGGCTGGCGGCCGCAACACGCGTGCTCTGCTTCGATGAGCTCTACGTGAGCGACATCGCGGATGCCATGATCCTCGCGGGACTTTTCCGCGGCCTCTTCCGCCGCGGGGTCACGCTGGTTGCGACTTCAAACACCGCGCCGAAGGATCTCTACCGCGAGGGGTTGCAGCGCCAGCGCTTCCTGCCCGCGATCGAGCTCATCGAGCGGCACACGCTTGTGCTCGCGGCCGGAGGCGACCGCGACTACCGCCTGCGCCAGCTCACTCAGGCGGGAACGTACCTGTCATCGCAAGCATCCACCACCGACGCGCGGCTGCGCGCGCTTTTCAACGAGCTCGCGGACCACGGAGAGGTCTCGGGGGGAGCGATCGAAATCGAAGGCCGCTCGATTCCGGTCGTGGGCGAGAGCCAGGGGGCGGTATGGTTCGACTTCCAGGCGCTCTGCAGTGGTCCGCGCAGCCAGGAAGATTACATCGAGATTGCCCGCAATTATCAGTCCGTCGTCCTCTCGAACGTGCCCGTGTTGGATGCCTTGAAGGAGGACGAGGCCCGCCGCTTCATCGCCCTCATCGACGAGCTCTACGACCGCCGTGTGAAGCTCGTCATCTCCGCCGCCGCCGCCCCTGGCCAGCTCTATCGCGGCGAGCGCCTGGGCCACGAGTTCCAGCGCGCTGCCAGCCGGCTGGCCGAGATGCAGAGCGAGGAATACCTCGCGCGCGAGCATCGAGGTTAGGCAGGGAGCCACCTGTCGCGCTCGAAGCGAGCGCGTGAGCGGGTGGCTGCTCTCAGCTCGCCGACCCACGGACAGGCGGGTACGCTGGTACCATCCGCCGAGGCGGACGCGAGTCCGGCGAGCGCAAAGAACGGCCATGAAACGCACACTCATCAGCTCGGGATCCACCTTTGAGGCGGAGATTGGTTACAGCCGCGCAGTAGTCCAGGGGGACTGGGTGTTCGTTTCCGGCACAACAGGGTTCGATTACTCGAAGATGACGATTCCCGATAGTCTTCTTGAGCAGACGGAGCAATGTCTGAAGAACATCGAAGCCGCACTTGCCGAGGCCGGCGCCAGCCTGCGGGATGTCGTTCGAGTCACGTATGTGCTGCCCAACGGGCGCGACTTCCCGGCGTGTTGGCCCGTGCTTCGCAAGTACTTCGGTGAGGTGCGCCCGGCGGCCATGATGATCTCCGCCGGCCTCGCGGACCCGCGGATGCAAATCGAGATCGAGGTTACCGCCCTCAAGAGGGGGCCTCCGGTCGACTGAACGCCAGACTCCTGGCCCGCTCGAGCTGCTCGGCGAGGCGCGGCTCGGAAACCCGCATCACGGTCTTGAGATCCTGCGCGAAAAGCGACACCCGGAATTCCTCGATCATCCAGCGCAGCTGCTGCAGCTCGGGCAGCCGGCCGGTGCCGGGTGATTCGTCCTCGAGTCTCTTCAATGCCGCGACGAACGGACGCACGCGGGCGGCCAGCTCGCCATCGCGCCGGGCCTCAACCGGCAATCGTCCGAGCCGGCGCGTCACGGCCTTGAGGTAGCGCGGCAGGTGGTCGAGCCAGGGATGCGGCGTCGATTCGATGAAATCAGGGGGCAGCAGCATGGCGAGTTGGGTGTTGATGTCGGCCACTGCAGCGGCAGATGCGGGATTGCGCGCCGCATCAAGGCTGCCGCGCACCGTGCGCCAATCGCCGAGGGTGCTCCGCACAATCTCGATGAGGCGGACACCGGTCTCCTCCAGCCTGGCCCGCCCTTCCTCCAACTGCCGGTTGAACGCCTCCCGGCTCCGCGGCAGAGGCGCTTCCGGCGGCACGAAGACATCGAGGAAGATCCGCTGCACCAGCGCATCGGCAAGCGGCTGCGCCAGCTCGAGTCCGCGGCTCTGTAATATGAGCTCCCGATCTTCCGCGCATCGCTTGCGCCAGTAGCGAGTCTGCTGCGGCAACGCAAGCAGCGCGAGGCGCGCTACCGCCCGCCTCGAGAGCTCCTCGGCAAGGCTCGCACTGCGGGCCTCCACCCCTGCCACCGCGCCGCCGCGATCCTCGATGGCGGGATACACGGTAAGGTGCAACCCGTTGCGCTCGATCTGGCGACTCACGGGCAGCTCGCCGAAGTCCCACTGCCTGTGCAGTGTCGCGCCCTCCTGCGCGGGCCTGCGGGTGCTCTGCGCCCTCCCCAGCACGCTTCTCTTGAGAGCGACGAGATCGCGGCCTTCGGCCAACACTCGATCCCGCTCGTCCACGACCCGGATGTTCATCCGCAGCCAAGCGGGTAGCGGCAAAGCCGCAAGTTCCGCCGCCGTCACCGTTGCGCCCACCCGCTGCGAAATCCACGCGGCGAGCGCGGCGTAAAATCCAGGCAACCCGACAGCCGCGTGTCCGTCCTTGGCGCGCTGTGCGCCCGCAGTCAGCTCCTCGAGCGCCCGGCGCGCATGCTCCGGCACCGGCACGAGGAGCTTGCGCTGCGCCTTCGGCAGCTCCCGCAGTACCGCGATGAGCTTCTCGAGTCGCCAGCCAGGGACGAGCCAGGCCAGCTGGTCCGCCTCCAGCGCATCGAGCAGAAGGTCGGGAACCACCAGCGTCACGCCATCGTCGGCTTCCGTCGGCTCGAATCGATACTTAAGCGGCAGGCGGTTGCCGGCGACCTCGAGCGTATCGGGAAAGCGGGTCGCATCGATCTCGGGCACCTGCCGCAACATCAGATCCGCGCGCGACATGCATAAGAGTCGCGGCTCCCGGCGCTCGGCCTTGGCCCGCCACTGCTCGAACTCGGCCACCGAGCTCACTCGTTCCGGGATGCGTGCCCGGTAGAACTCCACCTGGCGCTCCTCTGCCGCGAGCACGTCCCGGCGGCGGATCTTCGCCTCGAGCCCCTCGATCTCGAGCCTTAGTGCGCGATTGGCCTCGAGGAACGCACCCTCGATCCCGACGCGCGTCCGCTCGCCCTCCCCATCCAACAGCGCCTCGCGGATGAAGATGTCGCGCGCCTCCTTCGGCGCGACCGGACCATAATTGACACGACGCCGGGTGGCGAGCGACAGCCCGTAGAGCGACACCGATTCGAACGCCGCCACGAATCCGCCATCAGCCACCCAGTGCGGCTCGCTGTAGGCGCGCTTGACGAGATGCGCGCCCGCTCGCTCCACCCAGGCGGGATTGATCGATGCCACCATCCTCGCGTAGAGCCGGGTGGTTTCGATGAGACTGCCGGCGACCAGCCAGCGGGGCGGCTTGGCGGCGAGCGGCGTCCCAGGGGCGATGACGAAGCGCATGCCCCGCGGCCCGTCATATTCGCGTTTCTGATTAAGCGTGCCCACCGAGCCCAGGAATCCCGTGAGGATCGCCTGATGCAACTCGGCGTAGCTTGCCGATGTGCGATTCGGCCGCAGGTCGAGCTCGCGGACGCTACGGGTAAGCTGCTGGTGAAGATCCTGCCACTCCCGCATCCGCAGGAAGGAGAGGAAGTGCTCGCGACACCATCGGCGCAGTTGGTTGCCGGAAAGCGCGGCGGCCTGCTCGCCGAAGGCACGCCAGAGATTGAGCACAGTGAGAAAATCCGAACGGCGATCGGCGAACAGGGCGTGCTTCTCGTCCGCCTGCTGGTGCATCTCGGCCGGGCGCTCCCGCGGGTCCTGGGTCTCGAGGAATGCCGCAATGACCAGCATCTCCGTGAGGCAGCGCTGTCGCGCCGCGGCGAGCAACATGCGGCCGAGCCGTGGATCGAGCGGAAGAGCGGCGATCTGCCGGCCGAGCCTCGTCACCCGCCGCTCGCCCTCCATCGCCTGCAACTCCTCGAGGAGCCGCACACCGTCGTTGATGAGCCGCGTGTCGGGCAAATCGAGGAATGGAAAGCTCTCCGGGTCCCCGAGCCCGAGCGTCGCCATGCGCAGAATCACGCTCGCCAGGTTGGTGCGGAGAATCTCAGGGGGCGTATGAGCCTCGCGCTCCGCGAAGTCCTCCTGCGAGTAAAGACGGATGCAGATGCCCGCAGCCTCGCGGCCGCAGCGCCCCGTGCGCTGCTCGGCGCTCGCCTTCGAGATGCGCTCGACGTGCAGGCGCTGCACCTTGCCGCGAAGACTGTAGCGGCTCACCCGCGCGAGCCCGGAGTCGATCACGTGCCGGATGCCCGGCACGGTGAGGGAGGTCTCTGCAACGTTGGTCGCGAGGATCACTCGCCGTTGCGAATGCTTTTGGAAGATCCTCGCCTGATCGGCGGCCGAGAGCCGTGCGTACAGCGGCAACATCTCGATGCCCGCCAGTGCAGCCTTCGAGAGCGCCTCGGCCGCCTCGCGAATGTGCTTCTCGCCCGGCAGGAACACCAGAGTGTCGGCGCTCGCGCCCCCTGCGCCCGCATCGAGCTCGCGCACCGCCCCGACGATGCCCTCGGGGAGGGACAATTCAGCGGCATCTTCGTCTTCGGCGATGAGCGGACGGTAACGAATCTCCACGGGATGGCTGCGGCCGGACACCTCGATGACGGGCGCCCGGTCGAAGAATTCCGACAGCCTGCCCGGATCTATGGTCGCGGAAGTGACGATGAGCCTCAGGTCCGGCCGCCGCGGCAGTAGACGCTTCAGCACACCGAGCAATAGATCGATGTTGAGACTGCGCTCGTGCGCCTCGTCGATGATCAACGCGTCATAGCGGCGCAGCTGCGGATCGCGCTCGAGCTCCTGGAGCAGGATGCCGTCCGTCATCAGCTTCACGCGCGTGCCGGGACCTGTGGCATCGCTGAAGCGCACCTGATAGCCGACCGCTCCGCCCACGGTCGTGTGGAGCTCCTCGGCAAGACGCATCGCCAGTGCTCGCGCGGCGATGCGTCGCGGTTGGGTGTGCCCGATCAGGGCGGAGGCGCCGCGCCCCGCCTCGAGGCACAGCTTCGGCAGCTGCGTGGATTTGCCCGAGCCGGTGGCGCCGCAGACGATGAGCGCCGGATGGCGCGCCAGAGCGGCGAGGATCTCCTCCCGATGCGCCGTGATGGGCAGCGCGGGATCGTATTCGAGCCTTATGGGGAGCGCGGGCTGAATTCTATATCACGCCGCGGCGGATCTGATCCTGCTCGATCGACTCGAACAGCGCGCGGAAGTTGCCCTCGCCGAAGCCTTCGTTGCCCTTGCGCTGGATGATCTCGAAAAAGATGGGACCGATCACATTGCAGGTGAAGATCTGCAGCAGCACCCCCTCGCCCCGTTCCGGGTTGCCGTCGATCAGGATCCGGCGGCGCCGCAGCTCCTCGAGCGGCTCCCGGTGACCGGTGACGCGCGCATCCACACCTTCGTAGTAGGTGTCGGGCGTGTCCTGGAACGCGAGCCCGCGGCCGCGCAGCACATCGACCGTGCGGTAGATGTCGTTCGTGGCGAGCGCGATGTGTTGGATGCCCTCGCCGTGATACTCCCGCAGATACTCCTCGATCTGGCTCTTGTCGTCCTGCGACTCGTTGATGGGAATTCGGATCTTTCCGCAGGGACTCGTCATCGCGCGCGAGAAGAGGCCGGTCTGCTTGCCCTCGATGTCGAAATAACGGATCTCGCGGAAGTTGAACAGCTTCTCGTAGAAACCCTTCCACAGGTCCATGTGGCCGCGCCGCACGTTGTGCGTGAGGTGATCGATGCACACGAGGCCGGAGTCCTCGGCGGATGACGGCGCGGCAACGGGGCGGAAGTCGACATCGTAGATGGAGCGATCGCCATAGCGGTCGATGAGGTAGATGAGCGAGCCGCCGATGCCCTCGATGCACGGAATGTTGAGCTCCATGGGACCGGCGCTCTGCGGACCGGGGCGGGCGCCGAGCTCGAGGGCGCGCTGATAGGCATACGCCGCATCGCGCACGCGAAAGCCCATGGCGCAGGCGGAAGGCCCATGCTCGCGGGCAAAGCGCTGCGCGAACGACTCGGGCTCCGCGTTGATGATGAAGTTGATGTCCCCCTGGCCATGAAGCGTCACGTTCTTCGAGCGGTGACGGGCCTTCACCGGGAAGCCCATGCGCTCGAAAAGCGCCCTGAGGAGCTGCGGATCGGGCGCGGTGTACTCGACGAACTCGAAGCCGTCGGTACCCATCGGGTTATCGCGGGACTCGCTCATCTGCCTCTCCGCCGCATTTCGTTGCGACTGCAACTATTATAGCGCTC
This sequence comes from Steroidobacteraceae bacterium, assembly GCA_035252605.1. Taxonomy (GTDB): domain Bacteria; phylum Pseudomonadota; class Gammaproteobacteria; order Steroidobacterales; family Steroidobacteraceae; genus 13-2-20CM-66-19. The sequence goes on along the minus strand of DATFCZ010000069.1, from coordinate 2,537 downwards.
ACCTCGCGCGCTGCCCACGAGGACGTGTGCAGCCGCCGAGCCCGCCTCTGCGTATGCACCCCGGACGTATGCGGCCGGTGAGGCCGCTCAGACGTATGCGGCCGGTCAGGCCGCTCACACGTATATAATCGCGCCCCACCATGCATGCCCCAGCTTCCTCGTCAGACGACAGTCGTCTGCTGCGCAGCATTCCCCCTGCCCGCCTCGCCCTGATCGAACGCATCGCTCGCGCCCGCCTGGCTCCGGGACCGCGCCGACCCGTCGCTTCGGCACCTTACCGCGACCTGCGGCAGCGGTTCCTGCGGGCCTATTTTCGCGGCGTAGGCGAGGAGGACCTGGCCGAGCGCGCACCCGCAACGCTGGCGAGTGCCGCCCAATCGCACCTTGAGCTCGGCTGGCGGCGTGCGCCGGGTGAGACTCTGGTGCGGATCTTCAATCCCGATCGGGTGCGCGACGGCTTCGAGTCCGCGCACACGGTGGTGCAGATCGTCACCGATGACCGCCCGTTCCTGGTCGATTCCGTCGGCATCGCCTTCGGCCGCGCCGGGCTCGCCATGCATCTCATCATCCACCCGGTGCTCGAGGTGCGCCGTGATGGGCGGGGCCGGCTCGTAGGCCTCGGTGCCAACGGCGAGCAGCCTCACCAGGCCGAATCCTGGGAGCTGTACGAGATCGACCGCCAGACCGATCCGGCCGCGATCGAGCGCTTGCGCCACGATATCGAAACGACGCTGACCGACGTGAGCCTCGCGGTCGATGATTGGCCGGCCATGCGCGAGCGGGCGCGAAGCCTCGTCGTGGATCTCGAGCGCGCTCCCCCGCCGCTGCCTGCGGAGGAAATCAGCGAGGCGCGCGAGCTGCTCGAGTGGATGGAGGAGCGCCATTTCGTCTTCCTGGGTTACCGCTACTACCGCCTCGAGCGAGGGATTCGCGAGGACCGGCTGGTTCCGGATACGCGCAGCGGCCTCGGTGTGCTGCGCTCGAGCGGCGGGAAAAAGCCTGCCGCCATGGTGCTGACGGGTGACATCCGAGCTCGCGCCCGCGAGCGTGAGCTGCTCATCTTGACCAAGGCCAACTCCGTCTCAAGCGTGCATCGGGCCGAGTACCTCGACTACGCCGGTATAAAGAGTTTCGATGCCCGCGGTCGGGTCATCGGCGAGCACCGGTTTCTCGGTCTTTGGACCTCGAGCGCCTATCACAGGAGTCCGCGCGACATCCCGATGCTGCGGCGCAAGGTCGATCGTGTCATCCAGTACTTCGGTCTCGACCCGCACGGTCATGACGGCAAGGCCGTGCTCAACGTGCTCGAGACCTACCCCCGCGATGAGCTCTTCCAGGCGAGCGTCGATGATCTGATCCGCATAGCCCGCGGCGTGGTCAATCTTTACGAGCGCCGCACGGTGCGTCTGCTCGCCAGGCGCGATCCCTATCACCGCTTCTACTCCTGCCTCGTGTACGTGCCGCGCGACCGCTACAACACCGAGGTGCGCCAGCGCATCGAGCAGATCGTTCTCGAGGGCTTCTCGGGCCGATCGGTCGAGAGTCAGGTTCAGATCTCCGGCTCGAGCCATGCGCGAGTGCACGTGGTCGTGCGCACCGAGCCGCCCGGACCGCGCAAGGTCGACATCGCCGAAATAGAGCGGCGGATCGCCGAAGCGGCCTTGACGTGGACGGATCGCCTGCGCGAGGTGTTGGTCGCCCGCGAAGGCGAGGCGGCAGGCATCGCGCTCGCGACACGCTATCGACGCGTCTTCCCGCTCGCCTACGAGGATGACGTGGCTCCCGCCGACGCGCTGGCCGACATCGAGGACCTCGAGCGGCTGCGCGGCGCACCCGAGGCGCGGCGGCTGAGCCTGCACCGACCGCCGCAGCAAAAGCCGGCACGAATGCACCTGAAGATCGTGCGGCTCGGCGACCCCGTGCCGATTTCGGATCTGCTGCCGATCCTGGAGAACTTCGGCCTGCGGGTGATCGCGGAGCGCCCCTACGAGCTCGCCTGGCCCGAAGGCGGCGCCGCATGGATCCAGGACTTCGAGCTCGAGCACCGCGACGGGCTCGCGATCGATATCGGCCGGATCGAGGCGCGCTTCAAGGAAGCGCTCGCGATGACCTGGAGCGGGGAGACCGAGAACGACGGATTCAACCGCCTGCTGCTCGGCGCCGACCTCGCGGCACGCGAGATCACCGTGCTGCGGGCGTATTGCCGCTATCTGCTGCAGACCGGGGTGCCCTTCAGCCAGGCGTACATGGAGCGCGCGCTGGCTGCGAATCCGGCCATCGCGGCGGGGCTGGTGCGACTCTTCGAGGCGCGCCTCGACCCTGAGGCGCAGGCGGCGAGCCGCCGCGGGCGAGCCGCGAAGCGGCGAGCGCCCGGAGGGGATGTCCGGGCCGCTCTGCAGTCATCCGAGGCGATCGCCGCCCAGATCCGCGCCAGTCTCGATGCGGTCGCGAGCCTCGATGAGGATCGGATCCTGCGCGCCTACCTCGGAATCGTGCAGGGGACGCTACGGACCAACTTCTATCGGCGCGATGCGAAC
>DATFCZ010000068.1:0-16013 GCA_035252605.1 Steroidobacteraceae bacterium | reverse complement strand
TGGGGCGCCGCGGCTTCCGCGGTACTGGCGGGCTTTGCTGCCTTGGCCGGGGCGCTGGCAGCCGCGGCAGGCTTGGCGAGCTCGTGCACCGCGAATGCGCCGCCCTGCGGATCGAGGATCTGCGCGACGCGGCTGCCTCCGGGAACCTCCATCGGCCCTTGCGTGACCTGACCGCCGGCGGACTTGGCGGCGGCGGCCGCGCGATCGGCGCTTGCGACCCGGATGTACGTGAGCCAGTGCGATGGCTTGGAGGCATCCATCAGCTTGTAGATGCCGCCGACCTGCGCGCCGCCGTGATCGATGAGCTGATAAATCCCCGCCGGACCCATGTCGTGGGCAGGCCCGGCGCTCCAGCCGAAGAGCTCCGAGTAGAAGGCCAGCGCGCTCTGCCGGTCGCTCGTTGCGAGCTCGTGCCAAGAGAAGTCGGTCGCGGGAGCGCCGCCGCCGGGTGAGCCGCCCGGGGTGAACACGGCAAAAGCGGCGCCCTGCGGGTCTGACAGCACGGCAAATCGGCCGACCGTCGGAATATCGGCGGGCTCCCTCAGCACCTTGCCCCCCAGTCGCTGCGCGGCCGCCGCCGTGGCATCGACATCGGGCGTACCGATATAGATGAGCCAGCTCGGCGGGGCACCGGACTGGCGGGCGGATTCCGGCTGGCCCATGAGGCCGCCGACCTGCGTCTTGCCGGCCATCCACAGGGTGTAGTCGGGCATGCCGGACGGCTGGGTCTTCCACGGAAGGACTTTGGAATAGAAGGCGGCCGCGGCCTGCGGATCGGTCGTCATCAGCTCGTGCCAGACGAATCGCCCCCGAATCTCAGCGTTGCTCATGTGAGGTTGCCTCTTCTTGACGAGCGGCGTCGTTTCCAACTCCTTCCATTCTGCACTGATGCGCGCCACAGTTCCATGGTCAGCCGCTGCCATCAAATGAGGCCGACGAAGTCGCCCTCGAAGGTGGCCATCGGCTGTGCCCGAAACAGCAGATGAGCGGCGAGCGTGAGGCGGGCCCGGCCGCGACGCGCGAGGGTGGTCCGGAAACGCTCCCAGGCGGGCTCATCGGCGAACCGGCAGACCGCATCGAAATCCCCCGGGATGGGCCGCTCGTACTCCATGCGGCTTCGCTGGATGACGAGCCGCGCACGCAGGCCGGCGCGCTCGATCCGCAGGTGCAGCAGCGCCCACGCAGCGAGCGTGGCGAGCGCCGCGGCGCTGCCTCCGAAGAGGGTCTCGCTGTGATTGATGTTCGGGGCGAGTGGGGCCGAGAGCTGCACCTGCTCGGGGGTCGCGATGCTTACGCGCACGCCCATGGCGAGCGAGAGCGGAATCTGCTCATGCAGATAGCGCTCGAGGAGCTGCTCGGGTCCGGCGCCGCCCGCCACCGGGCTACCAGGCCCCGGTGTTCGGCATCGACTTCCAGGGCTCCGCGGGCGGCAGCGCCGCGCCACGCTGCAGCAGCTCGATCGAGATCTGATCGGGTGAGCGGACGAACGCCATGCGCCCGTCCCGCGGCGGCCGATTGATCGTCACGCCGTGATCCCGAAGGCGCTGGCAGGCGGCGTAGATGTCGTCCACCGCGTAGGCGAGATGGCCGAAGTTGCGCCCGCCGCCGTAGGTCTCGGGGTCCCAGTTGAAGGTAAGCTCGACCTGCGCCGATTCATCGCCGGGAGCCGCGAGGAAAACCAGGGTATAGCGGCCTTGAGGGTAGTCGTTGCGCTTGAGCTCCACGAGCCCGAGGGCGTCGCGGTAGAAGCGCAGCGAAGCATCGAGATCGGTCACCCGGACCATGGTATGCAGATATTTCATGGTGTCCTCCTCAGAACATCTCCGAGGGGTCCGGCGGCTTGATATTCACCTGGTAGCGCGAGGCGATGAACTCGCCAGTGATCATCTCCTCGTAGCTCTGCCCCGGGCCGACCATCGGGTACACGCCCGCGTCCGGGTCGATCATGACCTCGAGGAACGCCGGTCCCTCGAAGCGGATGAACTCCTCGATGACGCGCGGCACGTCCGCCTTGCGATCGAGCCGCACGGCGTAATTGAAGCCGTCGGCCTGGGCGGTGCGGACGAAATCCTTCTTGTGCAGCGACTTGTCGCTCGCCGACAGCCGTCCCTTGAAGAAGAGCTTCTGCCACTGTTTCACCATGCCGTCGCCGAAGTTGTTGAGCACGACGACTTTGATGGGCAGGTCGTACGTGGTCACGGTCTCGAGCTCGCCGATATTCATGCGGATGCTCGAGTCGCCGTCGATGTCCACCACCAGGCGGCGCGGATTGGCGAGCTGCGCGCCGATCGCCGCCGGGAGCCCAAAGCCCATGGTGCCCATGCTCCCTGAGGTGAGCCAGAGCCGAGGCCGGCGGAAGTCGCAGTACTGCGCCGCCCACATCTGGTGCTGACCCACTCCCGTGGTGATGATCGCCTCGCCGCGGGTGTGCCGGTTGATTTCCTCGATGACGTAATACGGCTGGATGAGAGGGCTCTCACGGTCGTAGCTCATGGCGTGAACGCGCTTGAGCTGCGCGAGCGCCGCGTGCCACTCGCCGTAGTCGCGTTGGAATCCGGTGCGCCGCCCGTGCTCGGTGAGCGCGCTCAGCGCCTCGGCGAGCAGACCTACGTGGCTCCACTGCACGCGCTTGACCTTGTTGATTTCAGCGCGGTCGATGTCGAGGTGGGCGATGCGGCGCGCCCCGCGGGCGAATTTGGCGGGTACTCCGGCCACCCGATCGTCGAATCTCGCGCCGGCGGCGATGAGGAAGTCGCAGTCCTCGACCGCGTAGTTGGCGAATGCGGTGCCGTGCATCCCGAGCATCCGCATCGACAGCGGGTGGGTGGTGTCGATGGAGCCGATGCCCATCAGCGTCGTGACGACCGGGAGGCCGAAGGCGGTGGCGAATTCCGTGAGCGCCTGGCTCGCATTCGCGTTGATCACCCCGCCGCCCGCATAGATCAGCGGCCGGCGCGACTCGCCGAGCATCTCGAACAGTCGCTCGGCCTCGGCGACCTCGATGACATGGTCGGTGAGCTCCTTCATCCGGCGGCGATAGCCCGGCAGGGGCAGCGTGCCGGCGCCCTGGAACACGCCTTCCCAGTTCTGCACGTCCTTCGGAACGTCGATGACGACGGGTCCGGGCCGACCGGTGCGCGCGAGCTCGAACGCGGAGCGAACCGTGGCCTCGAGCCGAGTTGGATCGGTGACGAGGAAGACGTGCTTGGCCACCGATCCCATCAATGCCGCTACGGGAGCCTCCTGGAAGGCATCCGTACCGATCGAGGCGCGGGCCACCTGGCCGCAGATCACCACGATCGGCACCGAATCCGCCATGCAATCGCGAATCGGAGTCACCGTATTGGTAGCGCCCGGCCCGGAGGTCACCAGGCACACGCCGACGCGGCCGGTGGCGCGCGCAAAGCCCGCGGCCATGAATCCCGCCCCCTGCTCGTTGGCGGGCACGATCAGCGGGATTTGCTCGCCGCCGTGCCGCTTCTGCTCCTCGTTGAATAGGAACACGGCATCGTAGGTCGGCAAAATGGCGCCACCGCTGTAGCCGAAGATCGCCCCCGTGCCTTCGTCCGCCAGCACCTGCACGATCATCCGCGCGCCGGATAAGGTCTGGCCGGCGAGCGGGTGCCCGGCAGGGCGGGGCTGGATGACGGTGTCGCTCATGCGGGAGCTCTCGGAAGGGGCGGCGGACGCGCGCGGGGTGCCGTGAAAGACTAGCAGGTCGGTATCCGGCACGAAAGCGTTCCCGAAGCCGCCTTATGCTCGTGGATGCGGGGCTCAGCGGCGTCGTTCCTGCTTGCCGGGTGCGGCTCTCAGGTTATTCATTTATTCTGGCTGTCTGTACTGTCCGTGCAGGCCCGTCCGAGCCGCTTCCGAGTCCCATGCGTCATATCATCGCCATTCTGCTGCAGAACGAGGCCGGCGCCCTGAGCCGGGTGGCCGGGCTTTTCTCCACGCGCGGTTACAACATCGAGTCGCTCTCGGTTGCCCCCACCGACGATCCGACCGTGTCGCGGCTCACGCTGGTCACCACCGGCTCGGATGCGGTCATCCAACAGATCGTCAATCAGCTCCACAAGCTGGTCGACGTGGTGAGCGTGGAGGACATGACGACCGGCGAGCACCTCGAGCGCGAGCTCATCCTGCTGAAGCTGCGGGTGCGGCCGGCGGAGACCGACGCCCTTCGAGGTTACGTCGTGCGCACCGGCGGCCGCGTGCTCGATCCGGCGCCCGACGGCTTCATCGTCGAGCTCACCGCGAGCGAAGCGGAAATCAACAGCTTCACCGCCGATCTCATCCGGGGGGCGGAGCTTCTCGAGGTGGTGCGCAGCGGCGCGCTGGGCATCGGCCGCAACGCGCGCCCCCTGCGGGTCGTGCGCTGACCGGGGACGCGGGACCGGCGTGTCAGTGCAAGCGCGGATCCTGATCGTCGACGATCTGCCGGAGAAGCGTCTGGTGTATCGCGCGATCCTCGAGGACCTCGAGGCCGAGGTGGTCATGGCGAGCTCCGGAGAGGAGGCACTGAAGCGGGTGCTCGAGGGCGAATTCGCCGTCATCCTGCTCGATGTCAACATGCCGGGCATGGATGGCCTGGAGACGGCCGAGCTCCTGCGTCAACACCGGAGCGCCCGCCACACGCCCATCATCCTGGTGACCGCCCAGGGCGATGACCTCCAGAGCGCGCGCGGATACGAGCTCGGCGTCGTCGATTACATTCAGGTGCCCATCGTCGCGCCGGCGATGCGAGCCAAGGTGGGAGTGTTCCTCGATCTCTACCTGACACGGGCGGCGCTTGCGCGCGCGAACCAGGATCTGGAGTCGCGCGTCGCGGAGCGCACCGCCGAGCTGACGAGAAGCAACCAACGGCTGCAGGCGGAGATCGAAGAGCGCCTGCGCGCGGAGAACGAGCGGGAGGAGCTGCTCGTGCGCGAGCGGCAGCTGCGCGGCCAGGCCGAGGAGCTCAGCCGTCTGAAGGACGAGTTCCTGGCCACCATGTCGCACGAGCTGCGCACTCCCCTCAATGCGATCTTCGGATGGATCACCTTGCTGCGCACCCGTCGCCTCGATGAGGCGACCCAGGCGCGGGCGCTCGAGACGATCGAGCGCAACGCCCGGGCGCAGAAGCGGCTCATCGAGGACCTGCTCGATGTCGCTCGCGTGGTCACCGGCAAGATCTCCCTGGAGCTGAGCGATGTGCAGCCGCTGCGGGTGGTCGAGAGTGCGATCGCCACCATGCAGCCGGCCGCGCAGACGAAGGAAGTGAGGATCGTGCCGTCGCTGGATCAGGGCGCGCCGCCGGTGCGGGGCGACTTCGCGCGGCTGCAGCAGGTCGTCTGCAACCTTCTTTCCAACGCGATCAAATTCACCCCCGCAGGCGGCAGGGTCGATGTCGGGCTCACGAGGCTGGACGGCGAGGTACAGATCAGCGTCGCGGATACCGGCCAGGGGATCAAGCCGGAATTTCTGCCGCACGTTTTCGAGCGCTTCCGCCAGGAGGACGGCTCGATCAGCCGCCGCCATGGCGGCCTCGGGCTGGGACTCGCCATCGTGCGCCACCTGATCGAGCTGCACGCCGGCAGAGTCGAGGCGCAAAGCGACGGCGAAGGCAACGGGGCGCGCTTTATCGTGTATTTGCCGGTCGGGGCGCAGCCGCCGTCGGACCCTGAGAAAGCGGCCCCTACGGTATCAACACCGTCGATCCGGTAGTGCGCCGCGCCTCGAGATCCCGATGCGCCTGCGCGGCTTCCGCGAGCGGATAGCGCTGCCCGATCCTGACGCGCACGGCGCGGCTCTTGACCGCCGCGAAGAGCTCACGAGCCGCCGCATCCAGCGCCGGCCGCGTGGCGATGTAGTTGAAGAGCGTCGGGCGGGTCAGGAAAAGCGAGCCGCGCTTGCTGAGCTCGAGCGGGCTCACCGCGGGTGGCGGTCCCGAGGCATTGCCGTAGGTCACCATCATGCCGAGGGGGCGCAGACAATCGAGCGAGTCCATGAAAGTGTCTTTGCCGACTGAGTCGTAGACGACCGCCACTCCCTCGCCCTTGGTGAGCTTCCTGACTTCCGCCACCAGCTCATCCCGGCCAAGGATCAACACGTGCTTGCAGCCGTGGCGGCGCGCCAGCTCCGCCTTCGCATCGCTGCCCACGACTCCGATCACCTTCGCGCCGAGCGACCTGGCCCACTGGCACAGGAGGAGTCCGACGCCCCCTGCCGCTGCATGCACGAGCAGGGTGTCGCCGCGCGCCACGCGGTAAGTGCGTCGCAACAGGTAGTAAGCGGTGAGCCCTTTCAACATGAGCGCCGCCGCCTGCTCATCGGAGATGCCGCGAGGCACCTTCACCAACCGATCGGCGGGGATGTTGCGGACCTCGCAATACGCGCCCGGACGCGAGTACACGTAGGCGACCCGGTCGCCCACCTTGAAGCCGCGCGCGCCGCGGCCGAGGGCCGTGACGACACCGGCCGCCTCGCGTCCCAAGCCACTCGGCAGCTCGGCGGGATAGAGCCCCGTGCGGTCGTAGACATCGATGTAGTTGAGCCCGATGGCGGTATGGCGCACCTGCGCCTCGCCGCGCTCGGGCTTGCCGGGCTCCTGCTCCTCGACCCGCAGGACCTCGGGCCCACCGTGCTCGTGAAAGCGGATCGCTATCGCCATTCGCTGCTATGCCGATGACCGTCGGAAGTGACGACGCGAGTCTGGCACCGTTCAAAGGCAAGTCAATAAGCGCCAGGGTCGTCCTCGCCACGGCCTCGAGCCTGCTGCCGTCCGAAAGCACATGACTAAGCGACCCGAGGCCGCCCTCCTCTGAGAGTCGCCAGCGCGAGACCGAGTGCCCCGGGAAACGGTCGCGAGCCCGAATAAGTGAATGGGTCGGCTGCGCGAAGCGCCGCAGGCGACTTCGCGCCAATCTACAAGGCCGCGTCGTCCGTCTCGCCCGTGCGGATGCGGATGACGCGCTGAATGTCGGTGATGAAGATCTTGCCATCGCCGACCTTGCCGGTCTTGGCTGCTTTGAGGATGGCCTCGACCACCTGATCGACGAGATCGGCGCGCACGGCTACCTCGATCCGCGTCTTCGGCACGAAGTCCACCACGTACTCGGCCCCACGATACAACTCGGTGTGTCCGCGCTGGCGCCCGAATCCCTTGACCTCCGTCACCGTCATTCCCGAGACGCCGATGTCGGACAGCGCCGCGCGCACATCGTCGAGCTTGAACGGTTTGATGATGGCGGTGACCAGTTTCATGCGAGCTCTCCGTCGGCTATCGGTGCTTTATCTTACGAGGCAGGGCTGCCCATTTCGCGGCAGGTGCGATTTTGCAGCTTTCATGCCACGCGGGGGAATACGTCTAAATGCCTGAGTTACGCCGACGCTCTGCGCCGCCGGGGGCCCGGGCGCACCATTATGGCGCAATTGCCCCACGCACGCGCTCACGGTGGTGCAGTCGCTGGGCGCCGTACGCTAAGCTGCGGTCGTGTACGAGCGAATAGCCATAGCGGGCGGCGGCCAGGCGGCCGTGCAGGCCATCGACACGCTGCGGCGCAAGGGCTTCACCGGCCAGATCGTTCTGATCGGCGATGAGCCGTGGCTGCCTTATCAGCGCCCGCCGCTTTCGAAAAAGTACCTGGCCGGCGCGCTCGAGCGCGAACGGCTGCTGCTGCGGCCGGCGCACTTCTACGAGTCACATTCCATCGAGACCCGGTTGGGGCGGCGAGTGCAGGAGATCGCGCGCCGCGAGCAACGTCTGCGGCTGGATGACGGCTCGATCGTTGCCTACGACGCGCTGCTCATCGCCACCGGCAGCCGCCCGCGGCCGCTCGCCGCTCCCGGCACTGATCTCGAGGGCGTGCATTTCCTGCGGACCATCGCCGATGTCGATCGTATCCGCGCCGGATGGGGGCCGGGCAGGCGGCTGGTCATCGTGGGCGGTGGCTACATCGGGCTCGAGGTGGCGGCGGTCGCGCGCGAGTCGGGCCTGGAAGTGACCGTGCTCGAGATGGCGGACCGAGTCATGAGCCGGGTCGTCTGCCCGCAGATGTCGGCGTTTTACCAGGCCGAGCATGCCCGGCACGGAGTGCGGATCCTCTGCAACTCGAAGGTGCGGGCGCTTGCAGCGGATATCGGCTCGCAGCGGGTGCGCGCGGTCGTGACGGATGACGGGCAGGAGCATGCCGCCGAGACCGTGGTGGTGGGCTGCGGAGTGCTGCCGGCCGAGGAGCTTGCCGTCGCCTCCGGACTCGCCTGCGACAACGGCGTGGTGGTCGACGATCACTGCCGCACTTCGGACCCCGCGATCTTCGCGGCCGGCGACTGCACCAACCACCCGAGCTTGCGCTATGACAGGCGGCTCAGGCTGGAGTCGGTCGACAACGCCTTCGAGCAGGGCGCGAGCGCGGCTCTCAACATGGCGGGCTTTGAGACAGTGCACGATAAGGTGCCATGGTTCTGGTCGGATCAGTACGACCTCAAGCTGATCATCATCGGCGTCGGGCAGGGATATGACACCGTCGTGATGCGGGGCGATCCCGCGGCCCGTCTCTTCAGCGCGTGTTATCTGCGCGACGGGGAGTTGATCGCGATCGACACCGTCAACAGTCCCAAGGACCAGATGGCGGCGCGCAAGCTGATTGCCGCTCGCGCGCGGCCGAACCCCGAGAAGTTGGCGGATACCACGGTGCCATTGAAGGATACGCTTTAGGCCGGCGAATCTACTGCACGAGCCGCAGCGTGAACCGGTGCCGATACCGCTGCCCCTCCGAGGCGCGGATGGCAGCGAAGATCGTGCCGATGAGCCAGATGATGCCGAGCGCCAGGCCTAGCAGCACGCCGATCCCGACGATGAAGAGGAACCCGCAGACGATCGCTGCCAGGAACACCGTCAGGTTGAAATTGAGCGCTTCCAGCGCCTGATCGGCGACGAACGCCGACTTCTCGCGCTGCGTGAGCCACATGATGAGCGGCGCGACCACGTTGCCGCCGAACGGGAAGATCAGCCCGATGAAGGCGGACAGGTGCGCGAACATGGCAAGGTTGCGCTCGTCTTTGCTTACGGCGCCGTCGTAGCTCCCCTGCTGTCCTGATTCGTTCACGTGCTCCTCCCGGGGTCGAGCCCGCATTTTTGGAGGCATTATGGCCCTGTGTGCGGCACTTTACCGCATACCTGGATGGATGTACAGTACGAGTATGACTCCGCCGCGCCAAGGCACCCGGCCGCTCAAGGGCCGCGGTGCGCTCTCGAACCCCAGCGGGCGCTTCGAGCGCCGCCAGCGAGAGGCCGTCGATGACGGCTGGTTTCAGGAGGAGCTTCCGGACTTCGTCCCGACCTCACTCGAGCCCGACCGCGCGCGCTCGGTGATCACGCGCAACGACTCGCCCGACATTCCGTTCGAGCAATCGATCAATCCGTACAGGGGATGCAGCCACGGATGTGTTTGGTGTATGGGAGGGGATACATCGATTCTCATGGGCGATGGAAGCGTGCGGCCGCTCGCGAAGGTGAACGTGGGCAGCGAGATCTACGGCACCGAGCGCAGGGGGAGCTACAGGCGGTATGTCAGAACCGGGGTGTTGGCGCACTGGAGCGTCATCAAGCCAGCCTACCGCATCAGGCTCGCGGATGATACGGAGCTCGTTGCCGGTGGCGATCATCGGTTCCTGACCGAGCGGGGTTGGAAGTTTGTCAGCGGAACGATGGGGGGTGAGCTTCAGCGCCCGTACCTGACGACCAACAACAAGCTCGTCGGAACCGGAAAGTTCGCCGATGAGGTGGAAAAGGACTCCGATTACAAGCGCGGCTATCTCTGCGGGATGTTGCGCGGTGACGCTCATTTGGGCGCATACCCGTACCGGCTGGCGGGCGGCCAGTGGAGTGCCTTTTACCGCTTTCGCCTCGCGTTGTGTGATACCGAGGCACTCTATCGCGCGCAGGCCTATCTGCTGGATTTCGAGATCATTGCCCGCGAGTTCGTTTTCCAGGTCGCCGGCGCGACCCGCCGCGAGCTGTCGGCGATCAGCACTGGAGCCCGATGGAGCTTCGAGCGCATTCATCGCCTGATCGCATGGCCGCCCGCGCCCTCGCGTTGCTGGAGTGCCGGCTTTCTCGCGGGAATCTTCGACGCCGAGGGTTCGTTCAGCACGGGCATCCTGCGAATCAGCAATACCGACCTTCAGATCATCGATTGGGTCTCCCGGTGTCTAGGGCATTTCGGCTTTAGATTTGCGGTCGAAGCGCCTGCCCGAGGCAACCGCATCAAGCCCATCAAGGTAGTCCGGCTCGTCGGCGGCCTCCGGGAGCATCTGCGCTTCTTTCATTTGTTCGATCCGGCGATCAGCCGCAAGCTTAACATCGAAGGCCGGGCGGTCAAGAGCGAGGCGCCGCTGGGCGTCGTCTCCATCGAGCCGGTGGGCACGATGCGGCTCTACGACATCACCACCGGGACCGGAGACTTCATCGCGAACGGGGTGGTGAGCCACAACTGTTACGCGCGCCCGAGCCACGCCTACATGGGACTGTCGGCGGGCTTGGATTTCGAGACGAAACTCTTCTACAAAAAGGACGCCGGCAAGCTGTTGGAGGAGGAGCTGGCGAAGCCGGGTTATGTGTGCAAGCCGATCACCTTGGGCGCCAACACCGATCCTTATCAGCCGATCGAGCGGCGCATGCGCGTGACGCGCGAGATCCTCGAGGTGCTCGCGCGCTGCCGCCATCCGGTGACCGTCATCACCAAGAGCGCGCTCGTGCTGCGGGATCTCGATCTGCTCGCGGACCTCGCGCGCGACGGTCTCGCGGGCGTCGGTGTCAGCATCACGAGCCTCGATGCCGAGCTCAAGCGCCTGATGGAGCCGCAGGCGGCTTCACCGCGTGCGCGGCTCGAGACGGTGAGGCGGCTCAATGAGGCCGGAGTTCCTGCCGGCGTCATGGTGGCGCCGGTCATTCCGGCACTCACCGACCACGAGCTCGAGGCGATCCTCGAGGCCTCGGCGGCAGCGGGGGCGCGATGGGCCGGATACGTGCTGCTGCGGCTTCCGCACGAGGTCAAGGATCTCTTTCGGGAATGGCTCGCGGCGCATTACCCGGATCGTGCCGATCACGTGATGTCGATCCTGCAACAGATGCGGGGCGGCAAGGATTACGACTCGAGCTTCGGGACCCGCATGCGCGGTACCGGTCCTTTGGCGGAGCTGCTTCGTAGCCGCTTCCAGATGGCCTGCCGGCGGCTGGGACTTGGGACCGGAAGGCACCAGCCGCCGGACACCGGGCTCTTCCGGCCTCCGACGTCGAAGACTTCCGGGCCACAGCTCTCGCTCGAGCTCTGATCCGGCGGGCAGGATTCTTGCTCCGCAGTGGGCAAAGCTCGCTCCCGAGGCTGCGACCAAGATACCCGGCAGGGGGACTGGGCCTTGCGACAGGCGGGAGCCGTCTCTGAGCACCCGCATCACGCCGGAGTGCGGCTGCGAACCGAGCCGCACCCACAAGATCGAAGTGGTACTGCGAAACGGTCCGAGTAGAGTACTCAGCAGGAGATCGACCCCGGTTTTTAGGTGGAGGCCATGCCACAGGTTCGTGCAGCCGCTCAGCCGACCACGCTCGGCCGATACACCCTCATCGAGCGCCTAGGTACCGGCGGTCAGGGGGAGGTATGGCGCGCGCACGATGAGTCGCGGGGAGTCGACATTGCGCTCAAGATCCTCGCCCCGTCGGCGGCCCGCCACCCGGCTGCCTGGGAGGCACTCGAGCGCGAGCATGCGATCGCCAGCCGCTTGCAGCATCCTGGGATCCTGCAAGTCCTGCCTCCGGAGCGGCTCGATGACGCCGTGGTGCTGCCGATGGAGCTCGCTACGGGTGGGGATTTGCGCCGGCTGCGGGGTGCAGGATATCTGGAGATCGTGCCGGTGTTGCTCGAGGTGGCCGAGGCTCTCGAGTACGCCCACGCCCGCGGCGTAGTGCATCGAGACTTGAAGCCGGGGAACGTACTGTTCGATAGCCGCGGTCGGGTGAAGCTCGCCGATTTCGGCATTGCCGGGCTGATGCCCAGCGACGGGACCGCTGCGCCGGAGCAGCGAGGCGCGGGGCATTCGCCCTTCTCGGCGAGCCCCGAGCAGCTGCGAGGTGAGCCGCCGAGCCCGGGGGACGACATCTACGGCCTCGGCGCACTCGCGTACGAGCTCCTCTCCGGCCGCCCGCCGTACTATCCCAACTTCGACCTCAGACGAGCCCAGACGCAGCCGGTCCCGGAGCTCGTGCCGACACGGCAGATCCCGCCGGAGCTCGGCGAGCTCGTGATGCACATGCTCGCCAAGAGCGCCGCCGAGCGGCCCGGCTCCATGCAGCAGGTCATGGACGAGCTCGATGCAACACTCAACGCAACGCTGTCCTTCGCACCCGAAGGAGTGGAGGCGGAGGAGTCCGGGGACCGGCCGGCAGCCGCGATCGAAACAGCGAAGGGTCAGGTCCGAAAGGAGCCGGAGCGGAAGATCCTGGAGACGAAGCTTCCGGAGACGAAGCTTCCAGAGACGAAGCCTGCGGAGCCAGGGATCGCGCCATCACCGCTGGCAGAGGTCATCGAACGCGCCGCACGTTCCCCGAGCCGGCGGCCGCCATCGCCGCCGATGGGTTCAACATCCTCGGGCTCGGAGTTGCGGCACCCGCGCGCCGAGTCCGCACCCGAGTCAGCTCGCATTGGCCCGATGATTGCCGAGCGCGCCAGAAGCGCGACGCCAGCTAGCTCCCCGACGCGGTCACGGAGGGAGCCGTACCCCCCGGTGCATGCTGCGCACGTCCCTCCGGCACCGGCACGCGGCCGCGCTCCACCCCTCGAGCCGGTCCCGCCAGGCGATCCGTTCGCGCTCGGAGCGTTGCAGCCCCGGCATCGGGACGTACCCCCGCCTGTAGCCCATCGCCCGGCGAACACTTGGCCCACCCGCGGGCGATCCCGTCACTGGCCCTATCTCCTCTCGGGTCTGCTCTGCGGCGCGGCGCTGATTTGCGCCGCCACGGCGGCCGCGCTCTTCTGGCTGCCGCGCCACGATCGCGCGGGCCTGCAGCGCTTACTGGCGAGCATCGCTGCGGTTGCATCCCCGCCATCGACGTCGCCCTCGCCGGCGACGCCCGCCCCAGCCGC
The DNA here is from genome assembly GCA_035252605.1 of Steroidobacteraceae bacterium. Taxonomy (GTDB): domain Bacteria; phylum Pseudomonadota; class Gammaproteobacteria; order Steroidobacterales; family Steroidobacteraceae; genus 13-2-20CM-66-19. Next base: position 2,895 of record DATFCZ010000068.1, on the reverse strand, counting down.
CGAGAAGCAGCCGGCGACTCCGGCAGCACCCGCCCCCAAGCCGAAGCCGCGGGTCGATCCCGCGGCGCTCGCGCGCTTCAACAGCGAGCGCGCGGACTTCAACAAGCGGGTGGGCGCGCTGCAGGCGCGCGGGGTGGCTGCCTGGGACGGCGCAGATCTTGCGGCAGCGCAGATGCAGGCCGCCGAGGCGAGCGGCGCCGCCGCTGCCGGCGGTATCGATCTCGCGCTTCAGCATCTCGATCAGGCGAATCAGCTGCTGACGCATGCGGCGAATCGGGCACCGCAGGCGCTTGCCTCGGAGTTGAGAGCGGGAGACGCCGCGCTCGCCGCCGGCCATCAGGAGCTTGCGAATCAGGCGTACGCTCTGGCACGCCGTATCGACCCCCATAGCCAACGCGCCATCGACGGCACGCGACACGCTCGTCGCATGAGCGGGGTGCTGCCCCTCCTTACCGACGCGGGCAATGCCGAGGTGGCGCACAACTACTCGCGGGCTGCCCAGGACTTCAGCCAGGCGCTCGCGCTCGATCCGGGCAACGCCGTCGCCAAGGCAGGCCTCGCGCGGGCCAATGCCGCATTCGGGGACGATAGCTATGCCCGCTCCGTGGGTGCCGGCTTCGCCGCGCTCGGCGCGGGTCGGCTCGCGGATGCCCGCACCAACTTCCAACAGGCTCTCGGATTCCGTCCGCAGGGCAGAGAGGCGACCGAGGGACTGCAACGGGTCGATGCCGCGCTGCAGGCGAGTCAGCTCGCGGCGCTGCGCCAGCGGGCAGCCTCGCTCGAAAGTCAGGAGCAGTGGCAGCAGGCGATAGCGCTCTATGACACGGCGCTGCGACAGGATCCTTCGCTCGCCTTTGCCAAGCGCGGCAAGGAGCGGGACGAGCAGCGGGCGGCGCTCAGCGCCGCGCTGCAGGCGATCATCGATCATCCGGAGCGGCTCTCGGCGCAGTCCGTGCGCGATGAAGCCGTGACGCTGCTGCAGCAGGCGCGCGAGGCGACGCCTTCGGGTCCGGTGCTGCAATCGCAGACCGAGCGGCTCGCGCGAATCCTGCCGCAGCTGGACCGCCCGGTGTCGCTCAATCTGATTTCCGACAACGCCACCCAAGTGACCATTCCGAGCATCGGGGTGTTTGGAACCTTCGGCCGCAGGGAAATACGGCTGAAGCCGGGCACCTACACGGTCATCGGCACGCGCGACGGCTATCGCGCCGTGCATCAGGAATTCACGGTGGAGCCGGGACAACAGGCCCTGACCATCACGGTAAGTTGCTCGCAGCCGATCTGACGCTCGACGCGGCGGCGCGGCACCCCGTGTGCCTGCATCACAATCCGGCGATGCGGCGCGTGATCGGCCTCACGGCGTTGCCAAAAGGCGACGGCCGGCGCTTGCGCCGGGGGCTTGCCCGGACTAATAAGCGCTCATGGCCGACAGCAATTCCGTCATAGCACTGCTCGCCGGCGCGAGTGGCTTCGTAGGCAGCCGGGTTCTCGATGCACTGCTCGCTGCGCCGGAGGTGGCGCGCGTGTTTGCCGTCACGCGCCGCCCGCTCGGGCGCGAGCATCCGCGGCTCGCCAACCGCATCGTGCAGTTCGATCAGCTCGAGCGGCAGCTCGCGGGCCTGAAGTGTCAGGTCGCATTCTGCTGCCTCGGCGCGGGGCCGGGCGGCCGGGTCGGGTCGGAAGAGGACATGCTTCGCCGCGTCGATCTCGGCTACACGCTGGCGTTCGCGCGCGCCGCCAAGAGCGCGGGAGCGAGCCGTTTCGTCGTGATTTCGGCTGCCGGCGCCGATGTCGCGGCGAAGAGCGGCTATCTGCGCGTGAAAGGTGAGCTCGAGCAGATGTTGACGGGCGTCGGATTCGGCTCGCTCGACATCCTGCAGCCGGCGGTGGTTCTCGGCTGGCCGCGCGAGGCACGGGCCTTCGACCTCGCAAGAAGCGCGGTGATGCCGCTCGTGAATCCCTTTCTCCTCGGCCCGCGGGCAGTGCGCCGGGGCATTCCTGTCGGCACTTTGGCGGCCGCCACGCTCGGGACCTTGCGCTCCGGTCGCCGCGGCGCGCAGCGATTCACGTATGAGGAGATCTGCGCCCTCGCCCGCCTGAAGCCGCGCAGGCCCGTGGCCCTGGTCGCGGCGACCTCTTGAGGGCGCAGCCGTCCGGCGCGGGCTGCCGCAGCGTGGCGTGACATATCACGCCCGTTTTATACATAAGAATGCATGAGCGCGACCGGGGCTGTTGGGCCTCATTGGTCATACACCCTACTTGAGAGGCGCGCCACACTCGTGGCCCTTGACTCCGTCGGTGCGGACTTCGACACTTGGGCCGTTGACAAGGGCAAACCCGTCGAAAGGCGGGGACGCAAAGCCACCGGTCTAAGGGACGGTTCCTATGACGGCGGGGCTGCCTCGATCGCGCGCCGGCGCGAGCGCTCGCATTCCCCATCGGCATTCCGAGCCGAGTCTTATCGCCTGTGGTCGATGGACGTTTCCGGGGAATTTATGACACCAACGGCAAATCTCGCGTCCGCCGAGACGGACGCGGACCATCCGGCCGGGCCTGCTGCAGAGGCAGGACCGTTCGTCCTCAATTTGTGCTCGTCGACGACGCCGATGGCGCTGCCGCAGACCGATCTGCCGGAGCTCAAGCGCTTCACGTTCTTCGTGAGCCGTCGCTTCGAAGAAGGTCGTGAGCGCTTTCGGCTGCACATGGGATTCTTCGCCAGCCAGGCCGAAGCCGAGGAATGGCTGGCCGTGGTACGCGAGATCTATCCGGGTGCCTGGGCCGGTGAGGCTCCAGGCAAGAAGCTGCGCGCCCGCGCGACCGAGGCGGCTGCCTCACAGGCGCGACATGCCGTCGGGCCGCAGCGCAGCGCGCCGCCGGCCGCACCGACGCCCGATC
>DATFCZ010000067.1:0-16728 GCA_035252605.1 Steroidobacteraceae bacterium | reverse complement strand
CACCAGCTCCTCCAATACTTGCCCATCATCGTACGACTCGATGTCGATCAGTCCTTTGGTCGTCTCCACGGTAGCGAGCGGCTCGCCGTGGCGGACGCGCTCACCGGGCTTCTTCAGCCACTCGGTGAGGACCGCGCTTTCCATGTCGGCGCCGAGGGACGGCATGCGGAACTCGGTCTGCATCAGTGCGCTCCGTTGCCGGATACGACACCGCGAACGACGCTGATGATGCGTGCCGGGCTCGGCAGCGCGGCATCCTCGAGGTGCTTGGCGTAAGGCACCGGCGCCTCCGCGGTGCACACGCGGGCCACGGGAGCGTCGAGGTCGTAGAAGGCCTGCTCTACGATTCGCGTGGCGATCTCCGCCGAGAGACTGCCGCTGCGCCACCCCTCATCCACGATGACGACGCGCCGGGTGCGCCGCACGCTCATCATGATGGCGGCATCATCCAGTGGCCGCAGCGTCCGCAGGTCGAGCACTTCCGCCTCGATGCCCTCCTTCGCCAGCTCCTCGGCGGCGGCCAAGCATTTGTGCAGGCTCCATCCATAGGTGATGAGCGTCACGTCGCGTCCGCGGCGGCGAATGGCGGCGTGATCGAGATCCACGCGCTCGAGGCCGGCAGTGAGCTCACCCTCCATGTTGTAGAGGTAGAGGTGCTCGAAGAGGAGCACCGGGTCGGGGCAGGCAAGGGCCGCTGCGAGCGTGAAGCGGGCATCATCGATCGTGGACGGCGCGAGGATCCGCAGCCCCGGAATATGCGCGTACCAGCCCTCCAGGCTGTGGGAGTGCTGGGCCGCGAGCTGGCGTCCGGCGCCGGTTGCGAGTCGGATGACTATCGGGACGTTGATCTGACCGCCCGACATGTGGCTGAGCGTCGCGGCGTTGTTCATGATTTGATCCAGCGCGAGCAGGCTGAAATTGACGGTCATGATCTCGACGATGGGGCGTGAGCCCCCGATCGCAGCGCCGATTCCGGCGCCGACGAAGGCCGACTCCGAGAGCGGCGCGTCGCGGATACGCTCCGGCCCGAACTCCTCGAGCAAGCCCTTGCTCACCGCATAGCTGCCGCCGTAGCGACCGACGTCCTCGCCCATCAGAAATACGCGCGGATCGGCTTTCATCGCATCGCGGATGGCTTCGCGAACGGCATCACGATAGGCCATTCTCGCTGGCGATCCGGCTTTTGCCAGGTCCGCGGCGGAGGAGCTCATGCCCGTGCCGACCTCATCCCCGACGCTCCGCATAGACGAAGCGCTCGAGGTCTGCCACCGGCTCCCAGGGCGAGCTCTCCGCGAACGCCACGGCTGAGTCGACCTCGTTGGCCGCCTCACGCTCGAGCCGTTGGTAGTCGTCCTCGGTGATGAGGCCGAGCGCCTTCAGGCGGGTCGTGAGGGTGATGAGGGGCCCCTTCTTTTGCCAGGCCTCGATCTCGGCCTTGTCGCGATAGAGCTGCGGATCGAACATCGAGTGGGCACGGAACCGGTAAGTGCGCATCTCGAGGAGGGCCGGGCCGGCGCCCCGGCGGATCTTCTCCACCGCGTCTCTCACGGCTTCCTCCACGGCGAGCACATCCATGCCGTCGACTGCCGCCGCATCGATCCGGTAGGCCCGCGCCTTGGTCGTTATGTCAGTTTCCACCTGGGCGCGCTCGAGCGCCGTTCCCATTGCATAAAGATTGTTCTCACAGATGAAGAGCACCGGCAGCTTCCATAGCGAGGCGAGATTCAGCGACTCGTGAAACTCACCTTCGGCCACGGCGCCGTCGCCGAAGAAGCAGGCCGTGATGTCGCTTTGACGCTGCAGCTTCTGTGCGAGCGCAAGACCGACGGCGATCGGCAAGCCACCGGCGACGATGGCATTGCCGCCGTAAAAGCGCCTGGAAACATCGAAGATGTGCATCGAGCCTCCGCGGCCGCGGCTGCAGCCGGTCTGCTTGCCGTAGAGCTCCGCCATGACGGCGCTCATCGGAATCCCGCGGGTGATGGCGTGTCCATGCTCTCGATAGGTGGAGACGACGGCATCGGAGGGTCGCAAGCCACCCATGGTTCCAACCGCGACGGCCTCCTCACCGTTGTAAAGGTGCAGGAAACCGCGGATCTTCATCTGGCCATAGAGCTGGTAGCAGCGATCCTCGAAAGAGCGGATGCGAAGCATCTCACGCAGCAGGTCGAGCCCGTGCTCGCGCGCGATGGGAGGATTCATCGGCGCCTTCATGTTTCCCGGCCTTCGAGGGTCGAGAGATCGCCTTCCGGAAGTCCAAGCTCGCGCGCACGCAGCAGGCGGCGCATGATCTTGCCGCTGCGCGTGCGCGGCAGGCTGTCGCTGAAGGCGATTTCGCGCGGCGCGACCGCGGCACCGAGCAGCCGGCGCGCGTGCCCGAGGATCCTGAGGCGCAACTCCTCGCCCGCTTGAAAGCCGCTCTTCAGCTCGACGAAAGCCTTGACGGCCTGTCCCGCGATCGGATCGGGAATGCCGATGACCGCAGCCTGGGCCACCGCCGGATGGGTCATCAGCGTGCTTTCGACCTCGAAAGGACTGATGAGGTGACCGGCGGCCTTGATCACATCGTCGGCGCGGCCGATGAACCAGAAGTAGCCTTCGCGGTCGCGCCGCGCGAGATCGCCCGCCAGATACCACCCATCGACGAAGCTTTGGCGGTAGCGCTCCGGGTTCTCGAGGTAACTGCTGAACATCGAGGGCCACCCGGGCCGCAGGGCGATCTCGCCGACCTCTTCGGGCGAGTCGATGACTTCGAGTCTGCCGCCGCTGGCTCGCCGGACCACCTGCGCCTCGATGCCCGGAATCGCGCGTCCCATCGATCCGGGCGGAACGTCACAGGCCGCGAAGTTGGCGATCATGATCGCCCCCGTCTCGGTCTGCCACCAGGTGTCGTGAAACGGCATTCCGAATGCCTCGACGCCCCATATCACCGCCTCGGCATTGAGCGGCTCGCCGACGCTCGCCATGTGCCGCAGCTGCGGATACTGTCGCGCGCGGGTAAGCACCGTACCCGCCTTCATCAGCATGCGAATGGCCGTCGGCGCGGTGTACCAAATGTTGACGCGCTCTTCAGCGAGAATCTGATACCAGCGCTGTGGGTCGAATTCCTCCCGGTCCACGATCAGCGTGGCTCCACAGGTGAGCGGGCCGATCAAGCCGTAGGCGATGCCGGTGACCCAGCCCGGATCCGCGGTGCACCAGTAGATCTCCCCCGGATGTAAATCGAGAACCAGTTGACTGGTGCTGTGCTGCGCCACCGCTGCCGCGTGCGTCAGGGTCACTCCCTTCGGCTTGCCGGTCGTGCCGCTCGTGAAATGCAACAGGGCCACATCGGCATCGCGGGTCGGCGCGGTGACGTAGACGTCCGGGGCGAGACGCATCAGCTGCGCGAAATCGAGCGTGCCGGCGGCAAGGTCGGCGTGCGCATCCTCCCGCACGATGAGCACGTGCCGCAGCTCGGGGAGCGCGCTGCGGATACCCGCCACCTTGCGCCGATACAGCTGCTCCGTCGTCACGAGCATCTGCGCATGACCGAGCTCGAGGCGCGTCTTGAGCGGCTCTGGGCCGAAAGCCGAGAATAGGGAGCAGAAGACATTGCCTGCTTTGAGAGTCCCGAGTCCGACCGTGAAGAGCTCCGGGACGCGACCGAGAAGTGTCGCGATGGTGACGCCGGGCTCGATACCGAGGGAGCGCAGGACGCTCGCGAACCGGTTGGCGCGCCTCTGCAGCTCTTCGTAAGTTACGTCGACCCGCTTCCAGGCTCGATCGATGAAGCGCGCGGCAATGCGCGCGCCGTCCCCGCGCTCGACGTGACGGTCGACGGCCTCGCGCGCGATGTTGAGCCGCGCATCGCCGTCGCCGGTGAGATTCCGTCGGGCATCTTCCCAGGTGAATTCGCGCCGAGCGGCATCGTAGTCGGTCAGATAGTGCGAGATGCCTTCCGGTTTAGCGGCTTTGGGTATCGTGCTCGTCATCACTCGCTCCGACCGAGCGATTGTCGGGCAGGCCGCCTTGAAGTCGATCCGCGAAAGTACTTACGTGCCGGTGCCCGCTTCGGTGTCAGTCGAGGGACTTGCGAAATCGCAGTATCGCGAGGCTCATGAGCGCCCCTCCGATCGCGAGCAGCGCCAGGAGCTGCGGCCAGAGGATCGCGAGCCCCACGCCCTTGAGGAAGGTCGCGCGAATGATCACCAGGAAATAACGCACCGGGTCGAGATAGGTGAGCCACTGCATCGCCATTGGCATGCTGGTAATCGGGAAGCTGAATCCCGAGAGGGTGAACATCGGATTGACGAAGAAGAAGTTGGTGGCGAAGGCCTGCTGCTGCGTCCTGCGTCTGGAACCAGAGCGTGCCGACGAGGGTGATGATCGTGACCAGGGCGAGACCGACGAGGAAGAACGGGGAGGGTCAGGGTGGAGACTCCCATCCGCTCGCGCGGGGCGAATCCGAACAAGCGCGTACCGATCGACGGCGGCAGCAGCGAGGGCGGCCGCGCCGCCACCCATCCGAGATCGCCCGGAGCTTTATTTCAACCGGCTGGGAGAGGGCGCAATGACAGCAACGCTCACCGGCTGCAGCCGAGGAGCGATATCGTGCTGCCACTTTTGGCAGCAGAGCCCCGCTGCGGCTTGATCGATTGCGCCCGCGAGCGTGCGCAACCAGCGGGCGGGGGTGTTGGGACCATAGAGCAGCGGCGCAGGGATTCGGCGGGTCGTCATGACGGTGTACTCGGATGGTGGAGTCGCATCTATCGACTCATCGCGAGCGTCTCTCTCCTGGCAGCAACCGGAAAGTCGTACTCGTACCTACGAAGTTTCCGCTATGCCCTACGCCGCCCGCGCGCCGGCCATCTCGTCGGAGAGCTCTGCATCGACCTGCCTTTCCGCGAGCAGCCAGTCTTCCACCTCGCGGCCAGCCTCGAATCCCCGACGCTCGGACATGTAGTACGCCGCCTCGGCGATCATGATCCGACGCTTCTCCGCGCTCACCGATCCTGCGGCGCCGTGAGAATTGGGTTTGGACACAGGGTCCTGCTTGATCTCGACCTTGCCGCTCGGGGAAGCCGACAGGACGGCGTTGCTCGCCTGTTTGGGAGCCTTGGAGCCGGCGGACGTTGCGCTTTTATGGGCCATGATGAGCATTCCTCTGGACTGCCCCATGCAGTACCTCGCGTGAAATGCTCACCGTCCAGGCCCTCGATCTCAATAGGTAGTTGTCACGAGCCCGATTCGCGAAACGGCGACGTACTCCCACGCCAGTCCCGGCGCTGGGACTGCTGCAGCATGGTCCGCGACAATTCCCGAGCGCGCTCGAGGCTCGCTTGGAGCTCACGAATGCTTCCCGCCAGAGTATCGAGCCGAGCGGCGCTCCGGTTCTCCCTGGCTCGAGCATCGGATCCTGCCGCGGCCGTCGCGTGGACGAACTTGAGGAGACTGGTGAGATGGAGGCGCTGCGCTCCGGCCAGCATTCGGTCCTCGTGCGGCCCCGACATCGAAACCTTGTATCGCTCGTACCGCCCCGCATCCACTGCGGCTGCGATGTCGGAATTGAGCTTCCCGGATCGCTCGATCTCCCGCGCCAGGGCGGCGATGCTCTGCGGGAGCGAGGTGATGGAAGCGCTCGGCCGCCGCTTCGGACCTCTTGCAGGAAAGGTCAGCCAGATGACGTTCCCCCTGCTCTCGCACGCCACCTTGGCATGCGGCATGCGACCGCTCAGATATTGCATACGTCACCCCCGGATTCTTTCTCTGCGGGAAGACGGACATAGAAGCACGCCCCGTGGGGCGAGTTCGCGTGATGGCGCAGACTCCCACCATGGGCGCGCACTATGGTGTTACTGATCGCCAGGCCCAGGCCGGTTCCGCTGGATTTCGTGGAGAAGAAGGGATCGAAGATCTTCCCGAGCGCATCGGCGGACAAGCCCGGGCCCGTGTCGCAGATGGCGATCTCGACATCGCCGTCCTCGGTGGCTCGCGTGCGCACGCTCAGCGCTCGGCGAGAGGAGTCTTCCGCGCTCAGCGCCTCGAAGCCGTTGCGTACCAGATTGAGGATGACATGTTGGATCTGGGCGGAGTCGATCGAGACGCGCGGCAGCTGCGGGCCGAGCTCGAACCCGACCCGGGCGCCGTGGATGCGCGCGTCCGCCAGGATGAGCTCTCGGACTTCATCAACCGCGGAATTAACGTCCGTCGGCTGCCGCTTCATGGTCTGCGAGCCCGCCAAGGCGCGCAGCCGACGCAGGATATCCGCGGCGCGGATCGCCTGCGCGGCTATCTCGCGCAGCGCTCCCCGCACGTCCGCCAGGTCCGCGTCGGCCCGAGCGAGCAGCCGGTCGCAGGCGTTGGCGTAATTGGCGATGGCGGTCAGCGGCTGATTGAGCTCGTGCGCGATGCCTGCCGACATCTCGCCGATCGTAGCGAGGCGCGACACCTGCAGCAGCCGACCGTGCAGCTCGCCGGCCGGGATGCCGCCAGAGAGCGGGCGTGCGAGGCCGGCGGGCTTCTCTGCCGAAGCCGCGGGCGAGAGGCGTTGCTTGCCGATATCTCTTTTCATGGAGATCCGCTTTCTGTGTGCTCACGCTGCGAGCAGCGCCCGCATCAGCGTGAGCAGCTCATCGGCCTGCACGGGCTTGCTCGTGATCCGCATGAAAGGGTCGCGAGGCAGCTCCTGGACGGCCGCCGAGGTATCGCCGGTGATGAGTACGGATTTCAGATGGGTGCCGAGAGACTCGCGCAGCGCGGAAATGACCGCCGTCCCCGTTTCTCCGTTGGCCAGGTGATAGTCGGTAACGAGGAGATCGATCGTGTGGCGAGCCGCATGCTCCAGCGCCTCGCTGAGCGTTGCAACACCCGTTACCTGGTAGCCTTCCACCGAAAGCAACAGCCGTGTCGCGTCGCGAACGCTTCTGTCATCTTCGACGAGCAAGACTCGCGGGGCTCCGATGGGCTGCCGAGCAACCTGCGGTTGCGCCTGCGTGGCCCGTGAACGCGGCTCGCGGGCGCTGCTCGCCGGCACCGCGAGCGAGAAAACGGATCCTTGTCCGACCTCGGAGCGCACCTCGAGCCTGAGATTGAGCAGCTTGACGATTCGCTGCACGATGCTGAGGCCCAGTCCATAGCCGTCGCGGGTGCTGTTGGCGGGGACACCCACCTGGTAGAACTCGTCGTAGATGTACTGAATCTGCGCGGCCGGAATGCCGATGCCGGTATCGAGTACCTCGAGCTTCAGCATCGAATCAGGAGAGACGGCGCACTTGAGCGCCACGCGTCCCCGTTGCGTGTACTTGATGGCATTGGACACGAGGTTTCTCAGCACCTGCTCGACGAGGGACGGGTCGCTGTGGGCGTATTCCTCGCCGGCACTGACCTGAAACTGCAGTCCCTTGCTAGCAGCGCTGGTTTCGAACTCGCGCCGCAGCTCCTCGAACAGGGCGCGCACCGCAAAGTCGGCCGGGTCCGGCCGCACGGCGCCCGATTCGAGCTTGCTGATATCGAGCAGCGCATTGAGAAGCCGCGACATGGCGCCGATCGCCACCCCTTGCTGCGCCACGGCCTGCGCCACCGCATCGCTCACCTGCAGCCGTCGGAGCGAGCCGTTGAGGAGCTCGAGTGTCTGCAGCGGCTGGCGCAGATCGTGGCTTGCGGTCGCGAGAAACCGGCTCTTTCCGTGGTTGGCCCGATCGGCAGCCTCTCGCGCTTCGATGGCGAGCTCTCGCGCCTGATCGGCGGCCTCGCGCGCCCGGATGAGCTCCGCTTCCGCGCGCTTGCGCGCGGTCACGTCGCGGATCGCGGCCGCGACCAGCGTGTGCTGCTCGTGCTCGATGGGGCTCAGGCTGATTTCCACCGGAAATTCGCTGCCATCCTTGCGCCGCCCGAAGAGCTCGAGTCCCGCTCCCATGGGCCGCACGCGCACGCTGCTCCAGTAATTCTCACGGTGGCCGACGTGACGCGCGCGAAAGCGCTCCGGGAGGAGCAATTCGACCGGCTGATTCACGATCTCGTCGTGAGCGTACCCGAATAGCGACGACACCTGGCGATTGACGAAACGAATGGCGCCCGAGCCGTCGATGATGATCATCGCATCGGGGGCTGCGTCCAGCGCGCTGCGCGCGAGGTCAGGTGGAGCCGTCTTCATCGCTTACCACGGGGGGGACAGCACTCAAGCGCGTCTTGAACGGTGCGCCGCGGGAGCCGGTGCGACCTAGGTACATTCCGGCCGTCCTTGTGGATCCCTGCCGCCCCGTTCGGTTCCCGCTATACCAGGTGCGACTGGCACATAGAGGGGACTTTAAACCCATTTTAAGCCTATCGCCGCGGCACGGCCATGACAAATTGTTACAGCCGGGTCAGGGGATTGCAGGGGTTCCGGTGCTGTGATCGGGCCCTTACGCGGCGAGCAGATGCCGCACCACCTCGAGAAAGGTCTCCGCCTGAACGGGCTTGCTCACGATCCGCAGACGCGGGTCGAGCGCCAGCGCCTTTACTGCCGAAGAGGTATCCCCGGTCAGGAGGACCGTTTTCAGGGTTGCGCCCACCTCCGCCCGCAGGCCGGCGATGACCTCGAGGCCGGTCTCGCCGGCGGCCAGGTGAAAATCGGTGACCAGCAGGTCGGTGCCGCCGCTCTGCTGCAGCTTCTGCAGGGCTTCCGCAAGCGACGCGGCGGTGATGACGTCGTAGCCTTCGGTCGCGAGCAGCAGGCGCGTGGCCTTGCGGACGTCCGGATCGTCCTCGACCAGCAGGATGCGGGCGTAGGTGGCCCGCTCCTCTTCGCCAACGGCCGTGACCTGGACCTGCTGCCGCTCGGGGGCGGCTGCTCGCGCGCTCGAGCGCAGCCGGATCGAAAAGACGGATCCTTTATCGACTTCCGACCTGACTTGCAGCTCGATCGCGAGCAGCTTGACCAGGCGCCGCACGATGCTGAGGCCCAACCCATAGCCTTCACGAGTGCTGTTGCTCGGCACGCCGATCTGATAGAACTCCTCGCCGATCAGCTGCAGCTGATCGGCCGGAATGCCGATGCCGGTATCGATGACCTCGATGTTGACCCAGGGTGGATCCTCCACGGCTTGCAGCCTGACCCATCCGGCGCGCGTGTACTTGATCGCGTTCGACACCAGGTTGCGCAGCAGCTGCTCGAGGAGCGCGGGGTCGCTGCGCACGTACGCCTCGCACGCGCCGACCTGAAGCTCGAGGCCCTTGCTCCTCGCAATGCTTCGAAATTCCCGCTCCAGGGTGGTGAGCACGCGCGCGATTGGAAAGGTTTCCAACTCCGGCTCGATGACTCCGGCTTCGAGCTTGCTGATGTCGAGCAGCGTATTGAGCAGCTGCGACATGCTGCCGATCGCCTCGTCCTGCTGCCTGAGGGCATCGGCGATCTCCGGGCTTCTGACCATGCGCCGCAGCGTGCCGTTGAGGAGCGACACCGCCTGCAGCGGCTGGCGAAGATCGTGGCTCGCGGTGGCGAGAAATCGCCCCTTTGCCTGCTCGGCGCGTAGACTTTCCTCCTTCGCCGCGCGAGCGAGCTCGCCGGCGCGCGCCAGCTCGATGTTGCGTTCCTCGAGCTGTCGATTGGCCCGTGCGGCATCTTCGGCCCGCTGCTGGACCTCCCGCTGCAATTGCCGGCCCTTGCGGAAGGTCTGCACGGCGAGGAAGAGTCCCGAGAGCATGAGGATCAGGACGAGCAGCGCGCTCGCCATGTCCATCCGCTGCAACGCGCGCTCTTCGGCAATCAGCATCGCCAGGCGATGGGATCTGAGCCCGCTCTCCGTAGCGACCAGCTCGTCGATCCCGACCTCGAGCGATCTCATGTCATCGAAGCCCGCGTTGGTCTCGACGATACTCCTCGCCGCATTGAAGCCCGAGGTCCGATAGGCCTCGATCGTTCGCCTGAGCTCCTCGAGCTTCGCGTTGATCGCCGGCACGAGTGCAGCAACCCGCCGCGTCTGAGTCGGCTCATCCGCGGTGAGCGCGCTGAGCTTCTGGAGGAGTTGGGGCGTTTCGCGGAGGGCGGTTTGGTAGGGCTCGAGGTAGGCGGGCTGACCGGTGAGGAGATACCCGCGTTGGCCGCGCTCCGCGTCCTGCAGCGCGCCCCTCAGGGACTGCGCTGCAAGGATGACTTCGATGCTGTGCGAAACGAGCTGCTGACTGCGCGCAATGCCGGGGGACCGGTTGAGCGCCTGATAGCTTTGCAGGGCGATCAGGCCGAGGACGGGCCCGACAATGAGCGCCATCGCCGGCCAAAGCCGCCAGCGAGCGGCAGTAGGAGAGCGGTCGCCTTGCAGCGCTGCCGAAACCATCTGATCGAGTCCCCCGGGGCTGTGCTCCAGCCGCAGAGGAGCCGTGCGTGAGGCCGCTCGCTTTCCATGCGCCCTCAGTCCCACTGCGGAGACTGCATATTGTCCCACGACCCCGGTCCCGTATAAAGAACTTCATGATATCCAGGCAGCTCGCGCGGCTCCGCCATGGACGCCGACACCGCGTCGGCAGCTCCGCGGCCGTCAACATCCATATTCGGGAGTTCTCACAGCTCTTCAACTCCCTCGACCCCTCGCCCTTCTGGGATCGGGACCTCGCTCGGGAGGCCGCCGAGTTCATCGAGGAGGAATTCAGCGAGAAGCTGTCGGCCGAGACCTGGAATCTTTACGTCCATGCGCATGATAGCGGAGGGCCACCCCCCGATCTGCAGACCGCGCTCGAGAACTACTATGGTCGCATGGCGAGCTCGGCGCGCCGGGCTCTTCGCGAGCACCTCTGGAGCGGCGAATGGACATTGGTTGCCGGCGTGGTCGTATTCCTCCTCAGCATGGGTATTCGCAGCATGCTCGGGAAGCTTCTCGGCAGATTGCCGCAGATTCTCGACGAAGGACTCATCATCCTCGCCTGGCTTGCCTTGTGGCGTCCGGCCGAGATGTTGCTCTACGGCTGGATGCCGCTGCGCCGCAAGGAGCGGCTGTATGAGCGACTGGCACGGATCCGGGTGTTCGTTCGGCCGGACGCGCACGCCAGGCCCCCTGATACGAAGATCGCGGCGCTCGCGCAAGGCCGCGCGCCGGCGCGGGATCAGCCGCCCGAGTCGGATTGAAGCCAGGGCAGCGGTGACGCGCCATCCGGCGCGGATCATCCCCGCGCACGATGTTGCTTGACGACTCCCGGGGAACCGTCGGGATTGCTGCGGCTCAATTCCAGCAGGCGAAGGACCTCGGCATCATCGAGCTGCTCGAAATCCCGGAACCACTGGCCGATCGCAAAGAGCGCCGCGGGCGTCTCGAGTATGACGGTGGCATCCGCTTCCCGTCGAACGAGCGCAGCGGCCTGAGGCGAGGCGACGGGCGCTGCGACGATGATCGTGGCCGCCCCCGCTTTGCGCGCGGCACGAATGGCTGCAAGCATCGTCGCGCCGGTGGCGAGCCCGTCATCGACGAGAATGGCCGACTTGCCGGCGAGATCGAGCGCGGCTGCTCCGGGGCGGTAGACGCGCTCCCGACGCTCGAGCTCCACTCGTTCCTCTTCGAGCACCCTGTCGAAGCTCTCGGCGAGCTCAGGAAACTCCGTCTCCATGCCTGGCTCATGCACGACGATGCCACCGGAGGCGATGGCGCCGATCGCGAGTTCCGGCTGTCCGGGCATGCCGATCTTGCGCACGACCATGACATCGAGCGGGGCATGGAGCATGCGCGCGACCTCGTAAGCCACCGCGACACCTCCGCGGGGCAGCGCGAGCACGACCAGCGGTGGCCGCAAGAGTCGCCGCTGCAGCTCCCGCGCGAGCGCAACGCCCGCCGTCGCCCGATTTGTGAAGATTTGAGAGCGCTCCGCCATGAGGCCTCAAATATCGCTTTGGCGGCCCCGTGTCATCGCTACTTGTACGGACGAGCGGTCAAAGCGCCTGTCAATACACCCGTGGAGCTCCGGCGAGCAAGTCGCGCCAGAGCGTATCCGCCCGTGAGAGCTGCGCTTGCGCGATCTCCCCGAGGGTCGATCGCGGCAGCTCGGCATGCGGGGCGAGCCGTACGCGCACATCCGCGATCTCGGGCTCCTGGATGGGCCGACCGATGCGGCTGACGAGCGTGCAGCAGGCCTCGAGGACACCGGGAGCGCCGGCAACCGCTTCTACGGCGATACGAGCAGCGATCAGGTTGTAGAGCTTGCCCACGTGGCTGACGGGGTTCTTGCCCGCGACCGCCTCGATGCTCATCGGCCGATAGGGCGTGATGAGGCCCGTGGCGCGGTTGCCGCGTCCTACCTCACCGTCATCGCCTGCTTCCGCCGACGTTCCGGTGACGGTGAGATAGATACTCTCGGGAGTATCGCCGTCGGCGGCGTTGATCGCGACCACACAATCCCGCCCGATGGCCGCACGCGCGAGATCGGCGGCGGAATCCGCGACGCGCGCTCGCTTCGCGAGATATTCAGGCAGATTGGCAACATGGCGATCAATGAGCGCGCACGCGACGGTGAGCTCTATTCTCTCGCCTGTGCGTACGCCCATCACCTTGATGTCCTCGCCAATTTCGGGCGCCGCGCGTTTGAGATCGGGCGCATTCAGGCCCTTTTCCACAGCCAGCACCGCCGTCTCGAGCCCATCGAAGGGCGCATAGCCCACCCCGCACGAGGTGTCGTTGGCGAGCGGCCTGCCCGAGCTCTGGCCGCGCAGAAAAAGGTCGACGAGCTCGCTCGAGCTCGGGCGAATCAGGCAGTGAATGCGCACGTGGCGCTCGGGGTCGAGCCCGTGCAAATGGGCCTTCAGCCATTGCCGGCTGCCCTCGACCGCCAACTGCTCGACCGGCACTTTCACTCCGCCAAAGTCGAGCGTCGCGCGACCGCAGAGATAGATCTCCATCGGTGCGAGCACCGTGCCTCCGCCGAAGCGGGGGGCGGATGCGCCACCGAACAGCAACGCCTTGTCGACGTTGTGATGCAGGATGTGGCCGAAGCGCTCGAGATAGAACCGCGAAAGCGAGCGGCTCAGCTCCTCGACCAGCGCATCGCACAGGGTGTCGGGATGCCCGATGCCCTTGCGCTCGACGACCTCGACCGGCGCATCCGCCACGCTGGCGCCCGCGAGCAAAGAGATGTTCAGCTGCATGAACGATCGAGGTTAACGCGCATGGTTTCCCTTCATGTCACGCTCGGTGGTGGCGACACCGGTCGGCTTGCCATCCGAGCCGACGACCAGCGAAGCAGTCAACCACACGGGAATCGTCCTGCCGTCCTTGGTGATGCGCAGGGTCTCCAGCGGCTGAACGAGCTCTCCCCGTACGAGGCGCTGGACCAGTTGCTCATGAGCGTCCTGCGTCTCGCGCGGGATCAACTGCTGAACTTTCATCCGCAACGCCTCCGCTTCGGAGTAGCCATAGAGGCGCTCGGCCTTCGGGTTCCACGCGACGATGTTGCCCTGCAGGTCGTACATGAGCACGGCATCGTTGGAATCGCGCACCACGATCGCCAGACGACGCAGGGATTCCAGGCTTCTGATCTCCGTAATATCGATGAAGATGATCACTACGCCCGCGATCCGGTTTTCCGAGGTCTTGTAGGGCCTGATCCGCACCGAGTACCACCGCCCCTGGCTGTCCTCGATCTCAATGGCTGCGCTCACCAGGGTGTCCATGACCTGTGCGACGACGCGCGGAAGATTCGGAACCTCGATGTTCGGTCTGATGTCGCTGATCGGTCGGCCGACGTCGGGCTCGATGAAATTCAGCAATTTTCCCGCCGTCGGAGTGAAGCGCCGGATGCGCAGGTCTTCGCTCAACATGACCAGCGGCAGATCGATGCTGGTCACCAGATTGGTGAGATCGTTGTTCACTTCGGTGAGCTCGTGGTTGCGGTTCTCGAGCTCCTCGTTGACCGTGGCGAGCTCCTCGTTGGTGGACTGCAGCTCCTCCTTGGCGCTTTCGAGCTCTTCGTTGGTGCTCTGCATCTCCTCGGTCGAGGACTGGAGCTCCTCGTTGGCGGACTGCAGTTGCTCGATCGCATTCGAGTAGTCGCTCACGAGATTCTGAGTTTGGCTCTGGGAGACCTCCAGCTCCCGGCCGAGCTCCTCGAGACGGCGATCCTTCGATGTCTGCTTCTTGGGCGCCGCGATCGCGCGCTCCCCGGACGCGCGCTTCTCGGCGGCCTCGAAGACGACTGCGTAGTACTGATCGGGCGCGGAGGAGCTCTGCAGCGGGGTGACCACGATATTGACGGTCTCTGACTCACCGGCACGGCGAAAGCGTACGAGGTTCGTGCGAACGGTGGACTTCTGCCTGATGGCCCGCAGGACGGCGGCGCGTGTGCTGGGCCCGAGACCCGGATGGACGATCTTCAGCAGGGCCAGGCTGGCGGCGCCGGAACTCGGCGCGACGTAAGGCCCGGTCTCACCGCTGAAGCCCACGATGTTCATGGCTTCATCGATGATCACGGTCGGCGGGCCGTAGTTCCTGATGAGGAGCTGCTCGGCTTCCTGCTGCAGGTTGCGCGCGATGCGTATGATCCGCGGCGGCTCGCGAGGAGCACTCGAGCGCTGGCGTTCCGCTTTGGGCGCTTCCGCCGTCCCGTGCTCCTGGACGGCGGTCAGATCGCGCAGATGCACCTGCGCCGGCTGCTTCGCATAAATCTTATGCGGCCTGTCGGTGAGCGCGAACAGATCGTCCAATCCGCCGACGGTCTCGGAGGAGCCGAGGAGCATGAAGCCCTGAGGCTTCAGCGCGAAATGCAGCCGTGCCAGAACCTTGCGCTGCAGGGGTGGATCGAGATAGATCAAGAGGTTCCGGCAGCTCACCAGATCGATGCGCGAGAAGGGCGGATCCTGGGCGACATTCTGCGTGGAGAATACACACAGATCCCGGACCGCCTTGTTGATCTGAAAGCCGCCGGGCTTGGCCACGAAGAAGCGGCGCAATCGCTCATCGCTCACGTGCGCCTGGATGCTTTCGGGATAAAATCCCGCCCGCGCCTTCTCGATCGCCTTGTTGTCGATATCGCTGGCGAAGATCTGGACGGTTCTCGTGCTCCAGTCCCGGCCCAGATATTCGATGACGATCATGGCGAGCGTATACGCCTCCTCGCCGGTCGAGCATCCGGGCACCCAGATTCGCAGCGGATCCGAGGGGTTGCGGTGCTCCATCAATCGGGGCAGCACGAATGTCTTGACGGCCTCGAATGCCTCGGGGTCGCGAAAGAAATCGGTGACATTGATGAGCACGTCGTGGAACAGCTCATCGATCTCGCGCGGGGACTGCTCGAGAAGGTAGACGTAGTCGTCGATCCTGTTGAGTGTGTGTACGACCATGCGGCGGTTGATGCGCCGGATGATGGTGCTGCGCTTGTAACCGCTGAAGTCATGGCCCGTCGCACGCCGCAACAGAAAGAAAATCTTGCTCAACGCGGCGTCGGCGAGCTTGTCCTCCGGAGGTTTGCGCCGTACATACGGGTGAGCGGCGATTTGGGCGAGCTCGCGCGCGATGCCATCCGGGGAGCGCACGAAATCGACGCAACCCGCCGCCATCGCGCTGCGTGGCATGCCGTCGTATTGCGCAGTGACCGGATCCTGGGCAATGGTGATTCCGCCCTCGGCCTTGATCGCCGTGAGCCCGATTGCGCCATCGGAGCCGCTGCCCGAGAGCACCACGCCGATCGCCCGATCCTTCTGGTCCTGTGCGAGCGAGGAGAGGAAGTGATCGACGGGTAGGTGCGGGCGCTGGGTCTCGCGGCGCTGGAACAATTGCAGTGTTCCGTGCAACACACCGAGATCGTAGTTCGGGGGAATGACGTAGACGCAGTTCGGCTCTATCTGCATGTCGTCGCGGACCTGCTGAACCTTCATGTGCGTCCTGCGCCCGAGCAACTCGGTCATCGTGCTCTCGTGGCTGGGCGCCAGATGCTGCACGATCACGAAGGCCATGTTCGTGTCGTCCGGCAGATGGGTGAGGAGATCGCTCAGTGCTTCGAGGCCACCCGCGGAGGCGCCTATACCGACGATGAGTGGAGCCGCAGTCTGGGTGAGAGTGGACTCGACGGACCCCGGCTTCTGCAGGGGAGGCATGGGTATGACCGGCGCCTGCTGCGCCTCGGACAACTGCGCGCCCTGCGCCACCGGCGCGCTTGCCGGACCGTTGGTCTCGGGGATCGCCTTGCCTGCTCGCGTCTTACGGGGCATGGTGGTTACGGCTGAGCTGCTGTTGCGGCGCCGTGGGCTTGCCCGGCCGCGGCAGCCTCCGATGACAGCCAGCAACCGCGACTAGAGCGAGGCCCGCCATGAGCAGGCAGGCGCGGATCCGTGTTGCTTTCAGGCGGGATAGGACGATCATCGGCCGAGCCACGGTCGATTCTCCTGCGGCTAGAGAGGGCGGATAGCGAGACATAGGATCTGCAATGCCGGAGGGCTCGCCATCGTGGGATATACCGATCCGCGCCCCGATGCAGGCGCGGCTTATACGTATCGCTGTTCCCGGCAGGCGCGAGCAGGATCGCAGGGATGGGTGAGAAGCAATCGAATCTCTTGTGGTTTCTCTTTGCGGGGGTTCTGCTCGTCGCCTTCTTCGAATTGTTTCTCGTGCAGCCGCAGGTCGCGACGATTCCCTACAGCGACTTCAAGATGCTGCTTGCCGCCGGAAAGGTGACCGAGGCGACCATCGGACAGGACACGATACGGGCCCTCATCGATCTCCGGGGCACCGACAAGCTGTTGCCCGCGGCCGAATACAAGCAGATCGAGGAGGTCTCCTCGGCGCGGGGTTCGAGCCT
>DATFCZ010000066.1:0-17876 GCA_035252605.1 Steroidobacteraceae bacterium | reverse complement strand
TTCAACGGCGAGATCTACAACTTCCCGAAGCTGCGCGATGAGCTCATCGGCAGGGGATACGTCTTTCGCACCCGCTCCGACACCGAGACCATCGTGCACGCGTACGAGGAGTGGGGACCGGATTGCGTCGCGCGCTTTCGCGGCATGTTCGCCTTCGCCATCTGGGATGCCGGGCGGGAGCGGCTGCTGCTCGCCCGCGACCGCTACGGCAAGAAGCCGCTTTTTCTCTATCAGCGGGATGACCTCCTGCTCTTTGCGTCCGAGATCAAGGCGATTCTCGAGGTGCCGGGAGTCGCGCGCTGCGTGGATCACGGCGCGCTGTGGGATTACTTCACCTTCCGCTACGTGCCGGCGCCGGCGACGCTCCTTGCGGGAGTGCGCAAGCTCATGCCAGGGAGTTATCTCGTGTGCGAGCGGGGCGCGGTCATCGAGAGAACCTACTTCCTGCCGGACGACGGCAAGCCTTCGGCGGCGAAGCCTTCCGCAGGGGATCCCGTAGACCTTTTTCTCGGCGAGCTCGATGAGGCGGTGCGGATCAGGATGATATCGGATGTGCCCTTTGGCGCCTTCCTCTCGGGCGGCATCGACTCCTCGGCGGTGGTGGCGATGATGTCGCGGCACTCCGCTCAGCCCGTGAAGACCTTCTCGGTGGGCTTCGCCGAATCGGCCTACAGCGAGCTCTCCTATGCCCGCGCCATCGCCACCCAGTTTCATACCGATCACCATGAGCTCACGGTGTCTCAGGAGCATCTGATGGAGCAGCTGCCGGCGCTCGTGCGCTATCGCGATGCGCCGGTGGCGGAGCCCTCCGACATCCCGATCTATCTCCTCTCCCGCGAGGCCAGGCGGACGGTCAAGATGGTGCTCACGGGGGAGGGGGCCGATGAGTTCCTCGGGGGCTATCCCAAGCACGTGTTCGAGCGTTACGTCGGAGCGTATCAGCGCGTGCCCGCCCCGTTCCGAGGCCTCCTCGAGCCGCTGTGCCAGTCGCTTCCCTATCGATTTCGGCGGGCCAAGACCGCCGTTGCCAACTTGGCTCTCGCCGACCCGCGCGAGCGGTTGCCGCGCTGGTTCGGCGCCCTCTCCGATCCGGAGCGCCAGCGCCTCACGCGTCTCGAGGCGCCGCGCGTGAACCATAAGCCCGCGCCCTGGTTCGAATCGTTGCCGGGCAACTCGGCGCTGCGCGACATCCTCTACTTCGATCAGACGAGCTGGCTTCCGGACAATCTCCTCGAGCGCGGCGACCGCATGACCATGGCGGCATCGCTCGAGGCGCGGATGCCCTTCATGGATCACCAACTCGCCGCCTTCGTCTCCAGCCTTCCGGATGAATGGCGGGTGAGGGGACTTACCACCAAGCGGATCCTGCGCGAGGCGATGCGGCGGGTCCTCCCGGCCGCGATCCTCGAGCGGCCGAAGATCGGCTTCCGGGTACCTGTCAACGAGTGGTTCCGCGGCAGCATGCGCGGCTATCTCACCGATCACCTGCTGGGAGCGGATTCGCGAACTCGCGCCTATTACCGTCCCGAGGCGCTGCGCGGCTATGTCGATGAGCATGCCACCGGCCGACACAACCACGAGAAGCTTCTCTGGAGTCTCTTGAGCCTCGAGATCTGGCACCGGGAGTTCGGGCTTTGCGCTTAGCGTTGCTCCGCCGCCACGGCGCGGTAAAAAGTAAAACGCTGGGTCGGCCCCGAAGCGGCGAAGCCGCCTTTGGGCCAATCTATACCAGGAGCGATGCTTGCTTCGACGCGGTCGAGTCCGGGGGCGTACCGCCTGGCCGGCAGGCTCCAAACGGATGACCAGCGAAGCATTATCGTTTACCCGCAGCTTCTCCATCGCGCTTCTGGCACTCCTTGAAGCGGTGGCACCGGGAGCGGTGTCGGTGGGGCTGCTCTACGGCCTTTGCGGGCTCTACGGCGCAGAGTTCCAGGGCTTCTTCATCGTGCTCTCGATCCTCGTGGCGGCACTCTCGGTGATTCTGCCGCCGCCCCGAGCGCGTCCTCAGGGCACGCCGCAGCTGCTCTCCCCGACCTGGCCGCTCGCCGCCCGCGTGCTCGTGCGCTGGATGATCATCATCAGCATCCTGCTCGCCATCGGCTTCCTGACCAAGTACAGCTCCGACTTCTCGCGCCGTGTGGTGGTGTCCTGGATCGTCGCTACCCCGGCGCTCCTCATTCTCGTCATGCTCTCTTTGCAGGAGCTGAGGCGCCGGTTGATGTACGACCCGGCGACGGTGCGGCGCGTCGCCTTCGCCGGTTGCAACGAGATCAGCGTCGCGCTCGCCCGCCGGATCGGGGAGAGCGGGGAGCTCACCGGCCTCACGGTGGAGGGATTCTTCGATGACCGCAGCGCCGAGCGGCTGGGTGTTCCCGGAGAGCGCGCGCGGCTGCTCGGGCGGCTGCCGGAGCTCGCCTCGTTCGTCAAGCGGCGCGGGATCGATGTCGTCTTCGTCGCGCTGCCGGTGAGACACATTCAACGCGTCATGCAACTCCTCGATGAGCTGCGCGATACGACGGTGTCGATCTACTACGTTCCGGACATCTTCGCCTTCGACTTGATCCAGGCGCGCAGCGGAGAGCTCTTCGGCATCCCCGTGGTCGCGCTCTGCGAGACGCCGTTCTGCGGCTATCGCGGGGTCATCAAACGCTTCACCGACATCGTCTTCGCCGCCTCGATCCTGATCGTGACCGCGCCGCTGATGCTCGCGCTCGTGGTGATGGTGAGGTTCTCCTCACCGGGCCCGGTCATCTTCCCGCAGCGCCGCTATGGACTCGATGGGCGCGAGATCATCGTGTGGAAGTTCCGCACCATGACGGTGATCGAGGACGGCGAGCGCATCGTGCAGGCAAGCCGGCGCGACCCGCGCATCACGCGTATCGGGCGATTCATGCGCCGCTACTCGCTCGATGAGCTGCCGCAGCTCTTCAATGTGCTGCAGGGGCGCATGAGCCTCGTCGGGCCGCGGCCGCACGCGGTGGCGCACAACGAGCAGTATCGAAAGCTCATCAAGGGCTACATGATCCGCCACAAGGTGCCGCCGGGGATGACCGGGCTCGCGCAGGTGAACGGGTGCCGGGGCGAAACGGCGCGGGTCGAGGACATGCAGGCGCGGGTCAACTACGACCTCGAATACCTCAGGCGCTGGACGCCGCTGCTCGATCTGAAAATCCTCCTGCTCACCGCAGTGCGGGTGGTGCGGGACGAGAAGGCGTATTGATGGCGGGGTGGCTGCAGGGGGCCGCCTCGCTGTTCGAGGTCACCCCGCCTCGTGCGCGCGCGGATCGGCGCACCCTGGTGCTGCTCGCCGTGATCCTCATCGTGGGAGCGGCCGTGCGCTTCTGGGGGCTCGGCAACGTCGGCCTGCACGGGGACGAGAAGACGATGGCGCTGCCGACCCTGCACCTCATCAACTACGGCACGCCCGAGATGCCGAGCGGATTTCTCTATCCGCGGGCGGTGCCGCAGCTTTATCTCATGGCCGGATCGGTGCTGGCATTCGGCGACAGCGCGTGGGCACTGCGGCTGCCGTCGGCGATCTGCGGCGTGTTGCTCATCCTGCTCGCCTGGGGGGCCGGCCGGCGCTTTCTCGAGCCGCGTTGGAATCTCGCGTTGACCGCCGTGGTGGCGCTCCTGCCTGCGTTCATCGAGGATGCGCAGACCGCGCGGATGTATGTCTTCCTCGTGGCCGGAGTCACGGGGTTCCTGGCGCTGCTCTTTGCGTGGGAGCGTACCGGGCGCGGCGGCTATCTCGTCGCGGCGGTGCTCGAGATGGCGGTGAGCCTTCTCTTTCACACCCTGTCGGTATTTACCGCTTGGCTCTGCTTCCTGCCGGGCCTGCTGAGCGGCGAGCGGCGTAAGTTGGCGCAGGGCGCGGGGGCGTTCGTCGCCATCGCCGCCGAGTACCTCGCGCTCGATCGCTGGCAGAAGATGGAGTATCCGCACGCTCTCCTCGGCGCGATTGCCGGCACCCCGATCAATGCGCCGCGCGCGCTGCCGCCGCCGCTTCACCTGCTGTGGCCGCTCGCGCTGGCGCTGCCGGCGCTCGCGCTCGCCTGGTACGTGATTCGCGAGCGCGGATGGTGGCCAACGGCGCTGCTGGCCGCGAGCCTCGTGCTGCAGGTCTCGCGCCTCGATCACGTGGCGATCCTACTGCTCATCGCCGCCCTGGTGCTCGCGCGGCGCAACGGCAGGCTGCGCCTGCCGAGAGTCGCGCTCTACTTCGGCGTTTGCGCGCTGCTCGCCGCCTGGCAGGTCGGCTACCTGCTGGCGCACCACGCGGGCACGCTGTCGCAGATCCTGGGTCTCCTTCTCGGCTGGCCCAGCGTGCGCGCCTATCTCGCCACCTCGATGTACTCGCAGGCTGCGCTCCTCATCGCCGCCTGCGGCCTTGCCGCGGGACTCTGGCGGCTCGCCCACCGCGAGCGTGTGCCCGATCACCTGTTGTTCCTGACGCTCGGGGTCTGGATCCCGCTGCTGCAGATCGGCTACTTCATGTGGGATCCGGAGCAGCGCTATGTCGAGGGGCAGGTGATTCCGCTCCTCATCGCGGCTCTCGCGAGCGCACAGTGGGCCGCGCGCGCCCTCGCTCGCGCACGCGCGAGCGGCGTCGGCGATTCCGGCAGGCGCCCGAGCGGGGCGGTGCGCTACGGCGCTCTGGCGGCGCTCGTCCTCTCGCTGCTCGTCATCGACCCTGCGCGCCTGCCGGCGGCGGTGGATCCCACCTACGCCCATTATCCCGATCACCAGGGCGCCGCTCGGTTCGTCGAATCGCGCCATCCCGGACCCGACGACATCATCGTCGCCGAGGACGCGCTGATGCAGACCTATTATCTCGGGCATGTGAATTATTGGCTGCAGGACCGCGAGGTGGCGGCGCCCTTCCTGCGCAAGGTCGACGGCAGGTGGGTCGATGAGTACACCGGCGCGCCGCTCATCGGCAGCGGGGCGGAGCTTAAGCGGTTGGTCGCGAGCCGTGACCGCGGCGCGATCTACGTGATCGGCAGCGGCGAGAACCAGAAGGACGGGCGCAAGCTCATGCGCGGCCTCGGGATCGCGCAGGTGCTCGATTCCTCGGCGTTCCATCTCGTCTATGTCGGTCGCGACGGTCTCACTGATGTCTGGAAGGTGGCTCCTCCCCGGCGGGGGCTGACCGCCGCCGATCAGCGTCCGGTGCGCAGGTAAGCGCATGTCGGCGGTCGGCAATCGGGCGGCGATCCTGACGCTGGCGCGTCTTGGGAACTATGGGCTCACCATCATCAGCCCGATCATCCTGGTGCGCCTGCTCACCGTGGCGCAGTTCGGCCGCTACCGCGAGTTTCTGCTCTATGCGGCGGTGTTGCAGACGCTCGCCGTCTTCTCGATCAGCCATAGCCTCCTCTACTTCATCCCGGCGGAGCCGCAGTGCCGCGGGCGCGTCGTGCGCCAGACGGTGATCCTCATCGCCTGCTGCAGCCTGCTCGTCGTCGCTGCGATGGCGGTGATCGATGGCGCGCTCGGCGGCAGGTTGGTCGGCGATCTTCTGCTGCCGCTCAGCGCCTACACCTTGTTTTGCGCGAATTTCGACTTCTGGGATTACTACTGGGTGGCCACCGAGCAACCCGGACGGGTATTCATCTACTCCTCGATCCGATTGGCCTCCCGGGTGGCCGTGGCGACCGGGACGGCCGCGCTCACCGACAGCGTGCAGGCGATCATCTGGGCCCTGGTGGCGCTCGAGGGCGCGCGCATGATCGTGATGGCCGCGGTGTGGATGCTCAATGACACGAGCGCCTCGGAGCCTCCGCTCCCCGACCCGTGGCGCGCCCAGCTGCGTTACAGCCTGCCCTCGGGCACCGCCTGGGGGCTTGCCACGCTGGGAAGAAACCTCGGCGGACTGGTGGTCGCCAAAATGCTGGGCGCCGTGTCCTTTGCGCAGTATTCGATCGGCCGCTCCGGCGATCCGGTCGTCACCACGCTGCGCACCTCGATTTCGGGTGTCATCCTGCCGGAGATGGTGCGCCGTGGACGCCGCTCAGGGCAGGCCTCGCTCGAGCTCTGGCGGCGGGCGAATGTCGTCAATGCCATCGTGCTCTTTCCCGTAGTGGTGCTGATCCTGCGTTTTGCGCGACCTCTGATCGGCCTCGTCTTCGGCAAGAGTTATGTCGCCGCGGCGATCGTCCTCAAGATCTACACGCTGGTGATCGTGCGCGAATGCTTCGACTTCTCGCCGGCGCTGCGCGCGCTCGGGCGAACCCGCCCGATCGTCGAGAGCAACGCGCTCTCGCTCATCGCGTGCGCCGTCCTCCTCGCGCTCTTCGTGCCCGCCGGCGGGGTGGCGGGCGCCATGGCGGCCATCGCCCTCTCGACCCTTGTCGATGCCGGCTGGCTCGCGTACCGGACCATGCAGGCCTACGACGTGACTCTCGGGGAGCTCATCTCGTGGCGACGCACGCTCAGCACGGCCGCCGCGGCGACGCTGGCGGGAGTGGTTCTCATTGCCTTCCCCTGGCGGGCGCTCCTCGGCTTCGGCGGCGTCGTGCTCGCCTCGGTGGTGTATCTCTTAGCCTTCGGCTTGCTGCTGCTCGGACTGCGCGTTCCGGAGGCGCAGACGCTGCTCGAGTGGATGCGGCGGCTCGTCTCGCTGCAGGCCGCAAGCTCGCGGAGGGCCTGAGCGATGCGGCTCCTTCTCATGCTGCTCATCGGCACGCTCGCCACCTCCGACACCTTCAGCCTGGGGATGAGCCTGGGACCCGGCTTGAGCGTCAAGAACGCTTTGATCTATCCGATAGCGCTCGGGCTCGTGTTCCGCATGGCGATGACCGGCAACTTCCGCGTGCGCCTGCCGATCGTGAACTTCGCCTTCGTCGTCTGGATGAGCTATGCGCTCCTCACCTGGGTCGCCTGCATCACCTTGATCCAGTATCCCGGATACAAGCCGATCCACGAGGCGATATCCCTCAAGTCGCTGCTGCTCGACTCGGCGGTCTTCTTCTTCGTCTACTTCTACGGTGCCGACAAGGAAGAGGACTTCTTCGTGCTGGCGAAGACGCTCGGCTTCTGCGTCGGTGTCGCCAATATCCTGACCTTGATGGACGTTGCCGGTATCATTCACCTCAACATCACGATCGGCGATTCCGGCGTCGAGGCCGACCGCGTGTTCGGGGTGTTCGGGCACGCGAACGACACGGCGGCCCTCATGGACTGCGTCCTGCCCCTGTTGGCCGCCATCGCGACCTCGGCCCGCGGCGGCTGGGCGAAGCTCTTCTGGTGGAGCAGTGCGCTCGCATCGCTCGCCGTGTTGTTGCTGAGCATCTCGCGCGGCGCCTATGTCGGGGTCGCTATCGGCTATACCACGGCGTTGTGGCTCTGCCGGCGATACCTTCCGACCTCGCGCGTCGTTGCCTGGATCGTGATCGGAGGCACCTCGCTCCTCGTCGCCGCCGCACTCGCCGCCTTCCTGATGCCGGTATTCACGCAGGCCCTGACGGAGCGGCTCTTCAACCAGTCGATGGCCGTCTCGGTCGCCACCGCCTCCTCCGGGCGGACCGCCATCTGGATGGCTGCGCTCAACAAGATGGGTGAGCACCCCATCACCTTCCTCACCGGGTTCGGCTTTGGCGTCCACCGGCTGATGTTCACCCTCGTCACGCACAACTACTATCTCGATCAGTGGTTCGGACTCGGGCTCACCGGCCTCTTTGCCTTCATCACGATTCTCTATCAGACCGTCACGACGGCGCTGCGCGCGGTGGCGGTCGCCGACGCGCGTCTGCGCCCGTACATGATTGCGTTCGTCTTCGGCATGCTCGGTCTCGCGGTGGCGATCTTCTTCGTCAATCTCGAGCGGCCGTGGGACTATGTATGGCTCTACGCGGGCTTCACGCTGAGCGCCGCGGTGCGCGCGCTCGAGAAGGCGCAGAGCGCGCCGGCGCGCGCCGTGAAGACGGTTCCGCAGCCGGCGGGCCGCGCGCCTATCGCAGTGGCGCGCGCGGCGCGGCCACGGCTTGTCGGCGATGTGAGACGCTGACCGCGCTGGCGCAGCGCGAATTGCGCCCGCAAGCGTCTGCGAACGCAGACGTAGCGCGCGCTGCGTCAACTTTTTGCGCTCGCGAGTATTGACCTCATGACGAAGGCTGTAAAAATAGCGGCCGGTTGCCCGCGGTCACCTCCGAAACGGAGATGCTCCCCGGGCGCCTCTGGTGCAGACGTAAATGCGGTCATCGAACCGCAGTGCTGCCGGGTCGCTCGCACGCTCCGGGCAGCACAACGCGATCAGTCACGGCGAGACCTCGTGCGCGCCGTCTGCCGGCTGCACCGGACAGCACCTCGACTTCGTCGAGCGGTCATCTTGAGCTTACGGGGGCAGAATGTTTCATCATCCAATCATTAGATTCCGTGCGGCTGTCGCCGCCGTCGCCGCGCTCGCGGTCTGCGCCAGCGCATCCGCCTTCACACCGCCGCCGTTCCCGCGCCTCGGCGGCATCGACATGGGCGGAGCGGCCAATTACAACGACACGACCTATCAGCACGAGCTCGCCAAGCTGTCGCTGATGATTCTGAAGTACACGCCGGGGTACGCCCCGGGCGGGGAATCGATGGACAGCATCATCGCGGCGATCAAGGCGAAGAACCCGAACGCGCTCGTGTTCCTCTACACCAACTCCGATGGGCAGACGCTCACGGGGACCGACACGCGCCAGTCGCTGCGCGACAAGATCAATAACATGCATTGGTGGCTGTATCCGACCATGAGCACCACGGATCCGGTGCCGTCCTTCTACGGCCACAGCGAGTACACGATCAACAACACGCCATATACGCAGAAGGACTCGAATGGCGACGACTCGATCGATTGGATCACGAAATGGTATGTCAACAATTACTACAAGCCGAACCCGGACATCGACGGGTTCTTCATGGACAATGTGTTCCCGCAACCGAAGGTCGCGGGCGAATGGACCCGCAACGGTACGCTCCTGCAGCCGACGAACTCCAAGGCGTCAGCGGCGCTACAGGCGGGCTACGAGCGCTGGTTCCAGCTCGCGCACGAGCTGATGCCGGGAAAATTCCAGATCGGCAACCTCGGGAGCTGGGGAAGAGGGAACACGAGTATCCCGAGCGGCTATCAGAACATGGTCGACGGCGGCGTGCTCGAGGCGATGATCGGCGAATCGTATTCGGTCGAGGCTTGGGGCGGCTGGCAGGCGATGATGACCCAGTACGACAAGGTCATGCAGATCGTCAGACAGCCGAAGCTCGTCATCTTCAATCAGTGGGGCAGCCCGACCGACTATCAGTCCTTCCGCTACGGGTTCGCGTCCTGCCTCATGAATGATGCGTATTACAGCTTCACGAACAGTTCCGCGGGCTACTACGGCGTGGTGTGGTTCGACGAGTACGCCGCCAAGCTCGGCGCTGCGACCAGCACGCCGCCGACGAGCGCGTGGCAGAACGGGGTCTGGCGGCGAGACTTTGTCAACGGAATCGCGCTCGTGAACCCGAAAGGCAACGGAGCGCAGACGGTGAAACTCGGGGGCTCGTTCGTGAAGGTCAAGGGCAGCCAGGACCCATCGGTCAACAACGGCGCGACCGTGACCTCGGTGACGCTCAAGGATCGCGACGGCATCATCCTGCTGCGCCAGTCGCCGCTCGAGCAGCCGAAGGCGCCGACCGGGGTCAGCGCGGGAACGGGCTGAGCCCGACGCGCGGGGGGCGGGGCAGCCGGTGAGCCGCGATGAGCCCTTCGAGGCAGTCGCTGTACTGCGCGGTCATGGCGCCGAGCGTGAAGCGCGCCCTGACCCGCGCGGCGCCGGCGTCACCGAACCTCTCGCGCAGCGGCCGGGAGGTCAGCGCGTGTAGGTGCGCCGCAAGGGCCTCGGTGTCGCCCGGCTCGAAGAGAAAGCCGTTCTCCCCGGGGATCACCTGCTCGCGGGCGCCGCCCAGGTCGCTCATGACGAGCGGCTTACCGAGCGACATCGACTCGAGTGCCGCGAGTGAGAACGTCTCGGCATGGGACACCAGCGTCATGACATCACACGCGCGCACGAAGGGTCTGACGTCCTGCTGCACGCCGGTCAGCACGACGTGCTCGCGAACACCGAGTTGCCGGGCGCAGCGCTCGATCGAGGGCCGCTCCGGGCCGTCGCCGATGAGGAGTACCTTCGCCGGAACAGCGCGCGCGCGCAGCAATGCGGCGGCGGCGAGCAGGTCGCCGTGCGCCTTTTCCGGGCGGAATGCGCCGCAGAGTCCGATGACGAGGTCCTCGTCCCCGAAGCCGAGCGAGCGGCGGAAGGCGAGTTGTTCCGCGGGCGCCCGCCCATCGGAGTACCAGTCGGTATCGATGCCGTTGTAGATCACCTGATCCGTCGCGGCCTCGAGGCCATTCTGCCGCCAGTGGTGCCGCTGGCTTTCGCAGACGTAGATGAGGCGGTCGCAGCGGTTGAAGAGCGGCCGATAGAAAAGCATCTGCGCCCTCTCGCCGAGGGTCCGAAGCGAGGTGGAGTGAAACACCGTCGCGAGGCCTGGGGCGCGGCGCCGCCGGCCGAGCCGCGCCAGGTGACCATACAGCATCGGATAGTCGTTGACGCACACGATTGCCTCGATTCCGCGGTCGGCGACGAGTCGACGCAGGCGCCGAATGGCTCTGCCATCGATCCGATGCGCGACCTCCAGGCAGATGAGCTCCGCCAGCCTGTCGCGCGCGAGCTCCGGCAGCAGCTGCTCTTTGCGTTTGAGGTACGCCAGGTGGAGCCTGAAGCGGCGTGTATCGAGACGGTTGAGGAGCGAGACCAGGTGCTTCTCCGCCCCGCCCGTTCCGAGGGAGTTGACCAGGAAGAGCACCCCAGGGGGGCGCGACGGGACGGGCTTGCCGCTCATGCCGCTTGCCGCTCTGCGCCCGAGGGACGAAGGAGTCCCGCGAGCGCTGCCGCGTACCGGCCGATGGTGTGCTCGTCCGCGCGTGCGTCGATGTAGCGGCGGCTGCGCGCGCTCGCTGCCTGCCACGGCTCGGCTTCGCCGGCGAGCTTCGCGATGGCCGCATCCAGCTCGTGCGCGCTCCTCGGGACGATGCCGAGACCCTGGCTGGCGATGAGTTGCTGCGGATCGATGAAGGCAATGACGGGCGTACCGCGGGACCAGGCCTGCAGATAGGTGTTCGGGAAACCCTCCGTCTGCGAGGTGCTGACGAGCACGCGCGCCCGCTCGAAATACTCTCCAATCCGCTGGTGGGGCACGAAGCCGTGAAAGGTGACGTTCGGCAGCGTCGCCGCGCGCTGGCGCACCTGCGCGAAGAAACTCTCCTCTCCCGGCATCGGTCCGCCGATCATGTGAAAGCCGAGATGAGAGAGCCGCGCGGCAGCCTCGAGAAAGAGCCCGGGGCGCTTCAACGGGCGCAGGTTCCCGACCCAGAGCGCCGCGATGTCGCGCGCCTCGAACGGCGGGCGGCGTCCGGCCGCCTCGAACAGCGGCTCGATCACGACGCTCGAGACGCCGAAGTTCTGCTCCAGTGCCTGCTGTTGCGCAGGCGTCTGCGCGAGCACCAGATCCGCGCGCTTGAGCCCGAAGCCGTACAGTTTCCTGTCGCGCCAGTAGCGCACGAGGAGCGTCCGCGGATCGCAGTCGGAGTCGCTCGCCACGCGAAAGACGAGCTTGCATCCTCGTGCCCGCGCGTACAGCGCCGCCTGCGCGACCTGCGCGCCGGCGCAACTCGTGTAGTAGATGTCGGCGCGGGCGCGCTGCAGGGCCGAGCGCAGCTTGGTCCAGCGCGGGTGGAGGAACCGGATGAGGGGAATACCCTCATCGGGACGGTAGGCCTTGTAAGTCTTGATGCCCTCCCACGCCCCTTCCTCAGGCTGTCCGTGATCGGCCACGATCATCGAGACCGGCCAGCCGCGGCGCGCGAGCCCCCGGGCGAGCAGGATTTGCTGCAGCTCCGCGCCCCCGGCCCCATGGCCAGCGTATTCGGGTGCGAGCGCCGGCAGATTGCCCAAGCCGAGGAAGCAGATGCTGGGCGGGGCCATCATCAATTGACCAGAGCCCGCACGCGGCGCGCCAGATAGCCGAGCGTCGAGCCGCGCATCGAGCGATTCGCCGACAGCGCGCTGATCGCGCGCGCGGGGGTCGCGAGCGCGATCCGCGCAGCAGCCGATCGGCGCGGCGCCAACCGCGCCGGCTGGTATCCGAACTCCTCCATCACCGCGCCACAGATCCTCTGGGCGAAGTAGGCGTCCTCAACCGGAAGGTCTACCCGCCATCGGCCAGCGGAGCTGCTCGAGATCCCGCTGAGTCGCTTGCCGGTCGATGAATTGCTGAACTTCGTGTCCAACAGCCGCGGGTCGAATTCCTCGCCGATGAAGGCGCACAGCCGCCGCAGGTGGGAAGCGGGCTCGCTGACGAGGTCCTCGTACCGCACCACCTGCAGGGCGCCGCCGAAACGGGCCTTGCCGTGCAAGATGGCGCGCGCGCTCGCCTTCCACAGATAGGAGGTGAGGATCGGATGATAGAGACGGCGCAGGCGCGCGCTGTCCTCGGGAGTCACCGTCCATTTGTCGCGATAGGAAACGAGAAAGTCGCGCGGGTCGCGGATGCAGGCGATGACGCGCGCATCCGGAAACATTCCGAAGAGGGTGTCGAGCTCGAAGAGATCGCGCGGAACCTGATTGCCCCATCTCGCCTTGCCGGCAATCGCCGCCTGCAGCCGCATGAACCCTTCGAAGAGCTCGCGATGGGTCTTGCACCTCGATAACTGCCGCTCGAAGGCGCTCCTTTCCCATTCCGAATCGATCCGACGTTGATCGGCAGGCTCGAAGTAGCGGCCGTAGAGCGTGCGCAATCGGGTCAGCATGTCCGCAAGATGCGCCGCAAAGTCGCCCGGGTCCTGCCAGCGGTGATAGATATCCTCGAAGTAATGGGTCTCGCCCGGCATGAAAAGCCGCGGCAGGCCGCCCAGGAGACGGGCAGTCAGCGTTGTGCCCGATCGCGGCGGCCCAACCACAAACACCGGTGACATCGAGGTTTTATCGAGAGCAGGTTTTCAGTCCGTGATGCGTGGCCATAGCAAGAATGGAACCGCGGCAATCGAGGGCTCTGCGGGAGCGCTTCTTGCGGGGCGCGTCCAT
Source organism: Steroidobacteraceae bacterium (assembly GCA_035252605.1). Classification (GTDB taxonomy): domain Bacteria; phylum Pseudomonadota; class Gammaproteobacteria; order Steroidobacterales; family Steroidobacteraceae; genus 13-2-20CM-66-19. Next base: position 4,779 of record DATFCZ010000066.1, on the reverse strand, counting down.
GAGCCAACGACGGCGCGCTCTGATCCTGACACCTCTGGCGCCCGGTGCGGGTGGGGGCATCAGCCAGATGATGCGTTACCTGAAAGTCTCGGTCGAGAGTGAATCACATCCCTGGCGCTTCGATTTCTTCGTCACCCACGACAAGAGCCTGATCAGAAGCGTTTCGAGCTTTCCACTTCGGCTCTGGCGCTTTGCGCGCGAGTGTGCCGGCGGCGATGTGGCTCTCTGCCACATCAACGTCTCGACTCACGGCAGCACGCTGCGTAAGTCCTGCTATGCGGCGATTTGCCGAAAGTACGGTGTGCCCTACGTGCTGCACCTGCACGGCGGTGGCTATCCGCAATACCTCGCAGGCAGCGGCCGTCTGATGCGAAGGGTCATCGAGCGTCTCTTTCTTTCCGCGGCGCGCGTTCTCGTTCTCGGCTCGATCTGGTCCGCGTTCGTGCGCGATGAGATAGGAGTCCCTGCCGATCGCATCGCCATTCTGCCCAATGCCGTGCCGGCTCCTTCGCAGTCCTTGCGAGTGAGCCGCCTCGAGCCGCCGCGCATCGTCTTCGTCGGCCTGATGCACGAGAACAAAGGCGTGGGCGTCTTGCTCGACGCCTTGAGCCGACCGGAGATCCGCAGCCTGGCCTGGCAGGCGAAACTCGTGGGCGGCGGCGATCTGGACGGCTATCGCTCGCGCATCGGCAAGCTGGGGCTTGACGGCCGCATCGAGGCGCCCGGATGGGCTTCCCCGGATGAGATCCGCTCGGTGTTGGTTCAGGCCAGCATTTTCGTCCTGCCGTCGCTCGTTGAAAATCTTCCGTTGGCGCTGCTCGAGGCGATGTCCTATGGCCTCTGCCCCGTGGTGACGCCGGTCGGCGCGATTCCGGAAGTCGTCTGCCACGGCGTCTCCGGGCTCATCGTCTCGGCCGGTGATTCGCGCGCCCTGGCGGACGCGCTTCGCCTGCTGCTCGTCGATCGCGCCCTGATGTGCCGCCTCGGGCGGGCGTCGCAGCAAAGATACAAGGAACGCTACGAGATCGGGAGCTACCTGACTCGCCTGATTCACGAATACGAGTTGGCGACAGGCTAGCCTCGACAGGAACGGAACTTGCTCAGAAGCTCGGCAATCGCGCATCCCGAACCCTGCGGGATTTCCGCCCTTCTATACGAAGACAGGAGAAGCCACTGATGCAATCGCGCCCCTCCCGCTGGCTCTGCGGACTGCTGCTCACCGTGGCTGCCACCGCATCGTTCGCCGCCCCTCCCGATGCCGCCTACACCGTGAAGCCCGGCGATGTGCTGCAGATCTCCGTGTGGAAAGAGCCGGAGCTGCAGAACAACGCGGTGCTCGTGCAGCCCGACGGGAAGTTCTCCTTTCCGCTCGCCGGACAGATCGATGCCTACGGCAAGACCGTCGCGCAGCTGCAGCAGGAAATCAGCACCCGGCTCGCGCATTTCATCACCGCTCCGGTCGTCACGGTGAGCCTCGGCCAGATCAACGGCAACAAGGTCTATGTGATCGGCCAGGTGCAAAAGCCCGGGGTCTTCGTCGTCAATCCGGCGGTCGATGTGATGCAGGCGCTCAGCATGGCCGGCGGCATGACGCCGTTCGCCGCTCTCGGCAACATCAAGATCCTGCGCCGCACGGGCAGCGGCAGCCAGCTGGCTCTACCTTTCAACTACAACGATGTCGCGCACGGGAACGATCTCTCGCAGGACATCACTTTGCAGGCCGGCGATGTCGTCGTCGTCCCGTAAGCTTTACGTGCTGCTCGGCGCGGCGGGCGCGCTGCTCGGTCTGGTGCCGGCCGCGGGCGCGGCAAACTGGGAGTTCCGGCCGCGGCTCGAGGGCGGCGGCACCTACAACGACAACTATCGCATGGCCGAGGGCGCGGCCCCGAAGCAGCAGGTATACGGGCCCTACGCGGACGTGCAGCTCGACCTGAATCTGCTCTCTCCGCGCGGGAACTTCGAGATCGTGCCGGAAGTGCACGCCAACTACTTTCCCTCCGATACCGCCGATGAGTCCACCGACGAGTTTCTCACCCTGGACGGGGAGTACCACGGGGTGCGCTCGGACCTTAAGGGGGTGGCGCAGTATGCCAACCAGACGATCATTTCCTCCGAGCTGCTGCCGGCGACCTTCCCGGGCGTCGCGCTCGGCCAGGAGGTCGGCGGGGAGTACGGCCGCGTCAGCATCCGCAATCGACGCCAGCTCGAGCGCCTGGCGCCGGAGTACACCTACGACTTGAACCAGCGCACTCACCTCGATCTCAAGGCGCTCTACAACCGCGTGAGTTTCAGCAACGCCAATCCGCCAACCGGTACCGGCCGGCCAATCACGCAGGTGGGCTTCGAGAATTACGGCGGCAGGGCCGGGATGCTGCTCGACCTGACGCCGGAGTCGACGGTTTCGGTGAGCGGGGTCGCCTCGCGCTTCCAACCCGAGCGCGGCGGTCATGATACCAACCGGTACGGCATCGACCTCGAGTGGGATCAGCACCCCTCGCAGATCATGCGCTCCTACCTGCGTGTGGGCGCGAGCCGCGTCCAGGCGAATACCGTCATCGGGACCACTAGCACCACCGGCTTCACCGGCGGCGCGGGCGTGCAATGGCGGTACCAGATCACCGAGGTGGTCCTCGACTTGCTGCGCAACTACTCGCCGAGCTCTGCCGGCACCGAGATAGTGAATGACGAGCTGCGCTTTCGCGTGCTACACGCCTTCGAGCCGCGCCTGGCGGGCTACTTCGCGGCGCGCGCGGTGCGCCTGCGCGGCGCCTCGAGCCAGCCGCAGCTTGCGATCGTCGGGGAGGACTACTTCACCGCCGAAGCCGGCGTCACCTACCAGTTCACCATGAGCTTTCGCGTCGAGGCCGGCTACACCTATACCTGGCAGCGCTTCCAGGGTGAGGCCTCCGCAGGGTCGAACGCCATCGCCGTGGCGTTCATCTATCAGCCCCTGAGCCAATTCCAGCCGCTGCCCGAGTTCACCGGCATTCCGCAGGAGCCAGAAGTATTATGACGGAAACACCAGAGACCTCCTCCGGTCCGGAGCTGACGGACTATCTTTCGGCCATCAAGCGCCGGCGCATGCTCCTCGCCAGCATCGGGCTGCCGATCCTCGCGATCACCGCGGCGCTCGCGATCGGGCTGCCCGACATCTACGTCTCCACCAGTCTTTTCACCTTCACCGATGCGACCGTACCCGGTACGCTGCCCACCACCGCCAATGCGGAGGCGGAGCAGCGCCAGCAGGAGCAGTACCGCGACGCCTACGTGGACGCGCTCACGCGCAGCGTCACGAGCGGCGACACGCTCGACCAGCTCATCAAGGCGGTTCCCGGGATCGTTCCGCCGGGAACCGACGTCGCGACGGCCGAGAAGGACGTCAGCCGGAACATCACCGTCGAGCCCGTGCGCACGCCGGTCCTGGATCCCGCGACCGGCCGCGATCGCGACATCATCACCTCCTTCTCGGTGTCCTACGACAGCCGCGACCCGCAGCTCGCGGCCCGCGGCGCCCGCTGGCTGACCAACGCCTTCCTGCTGGAGAGCCGGCGCAATCCGCTGCTGCGCGCCAAGGCGGCGGAGCAGTTCTACGACACCGAGACGCAGGCGTTCCGGCAGAAGATCGCGGGGATCGAGGCAAAGCTCGCCGTCTTCAAACAGAAGAACTACGACCAGCTGCCGGGACTCACCGACATCAACATGAACATCATGCAGACCACGCAGCGTGATTTGGACAACATCACGCAGCAGGTCGCGGCGCTGCGCCAGAACCGCATCCTCCTGCAGCAACAGCTCGATGCGGCCAAGAATCAGGGTCAGGATGCGGGGCTGCTGGAGCAGCTGCAGGCCGAGTACAACCAGAAGCTCGCGACCTACGATCCGAACTATCCGGACATGATCGCGCTGCGCCAGCAGATCGATGAGCTGAAGGAAGGTGGCGGCGCGATCGACAGCCTCTCGCTCCCGGCCCAGCTCAAGGCGCAGGAGCAGCTCCTCGCCCAGGCGAAGCTGCGCTACAGCGACAACTTCCCGGACGTGCAGCGCATCAAGCGGCAGATCAAGATCCTCAAGACCCGCATCGCCCATGGGGAGAAGTACGCCGCCAACGCAGTCGGGAGCCCGGCCGTGGTCCAGCTGCAGGCGCAACTGGATGCGAACCGCTCGCAGACCGCGTCGCTCGAGAAGCAGGAGGCGCAGCTGCAGGGGCAGGTCGCCAAGCTCTCGCACCGCATGGAGGCGACGCCGGAAGTCGAGCGCGAGTTCAACGCGCTGTCGCTCAACCTGCAGCTCGCGCAGACCCAGTACAACCAGCTGCTGCAGAACCAGATGAATGCCCAGCTCACGAGCCAGGCGATCGCCAGCGGGCGCAGCGACACCATCCGCATCGTCCAGCACGCGGGCGTACCGGCGACTCCCGGCAAGCCCAACCGCATTGCGATCGGGGCCCTGGGCCTGATCCTTGCGATCCTGCTCAGCCTGACAGCGGTGGTGATCACCGAAAGCCTCGATCAGAGCGTGCGCGGCAGCCGTGACATCCGGCGCGTGCTCGCGGTCTCTCCCCTCGGGGTCATTCCGGAGATCGAGGACTCGGCCACGGCCCGCCGCCACCGCTGGCAGGTTGCGGTGCTGACCATGTGCGTGTGCGGGGCAACGGCCGTGGTGCTGGCGACGGCGCGAATTTTCTACACCTGACCTGAAGCTGCGCGAACGATAGAGGTAACAGCGAGTCATGAGCCTGATCGAGGAAGTGATGCGCCGCCAGGCGCACGAGCGTGCCGC
>DATFCZ010000065.1:0-4115 GCA_035252605.1 Steroidobacteraceae bacterium | reverse complement strand
GAGGAGCCTCGCCTGGCCGATCAGATCGAGGGCGATGTTGGCGAGCGCCAGATCCTCCTCGAGCGCCGGCGCGTGCCCGACCCATTCTCCGAGCCGTTGGCCGAGCACGAGCGGAGTATCGGCGAGGCGCAACAGGTAGCGACGACGCGCCTCGGGCGACGGCGAGTCTCGAGCCGGCGTTGCGGGCTGCGCGGCGCTCACAAGTTCTTCACCTCGTCGGGAATCTCGTAAAAGGTGGGGTGCCGGTACACCTTGTCGCGTGCCGGCTCGAAGAGCGCCTCGGCCTCCTCCGGATCGGAAGCGACGATCTCGCTCGAGCGCACCACCCAGAGGCTCACCCCCTCCTGACGGCGGGTGTACACATCGCGCGCATGCTCGATGGCCATGCGCGCATCCGCGGCGTGAAGGCTCCCCACGTGCTTGTGCTCGAGACCCGAGCGGGCGCGGATGAAGACCTCGAAGAGCGGCCAGTCGTGGCTCATGCAGTGCCTCCCCCGTGCTTGGCGGCGTAAGCGGCAGCCGCCTCGCGCACCCAACGGCCTTCCTCGTGCGCGCTGCGCCGCGCCTCGAGCCGCTCCTGATTGCAGGGCCCGTTGCCCTCGAGCACCGCCTTGAACTCGCTCCAGTCGATGGCGCCGACCAGGTAGTGCTGCGTCGCTTCGTCCCATCGCAGCGCCGGGTCCGGAATCGTGAGCCCGAGGAACTGCGCCTGCGGAACGGTGACATCGACGAATTTCTGCCGCAGCTCGTCGTTGGTGAAGCGCTTGATGCGCCAGCGCATCGACTGCGCGGTGTGCTTGGAGCTCGCATCGCTCGGGCCGAACATCATGAGCGAGGGCCACCACCAGCGATTGAGCGCATCCTGCGCCATCGCGCGCTGCTCTCCCGTGCCGCGGGCGAGCGTGAGCATGATCTCGAACCCCTGACGCTGATGGAAGCTCTCCTCCTTGCAGATGCGCACCATCGCCCTCGCGTAGGGGCCATAGGAGCAGCGGCAGATCGGGATCTGATTCATGATGGCCGCGCCATCGACCAGCCAGCCGATCGCACCGATGTCCGCCCAGGTGAGGGTCGGGTAGTTGAAGATGCTCGAGTACTTGGCGCGCCCGTCGAGAAGCTGCTCGAGCAGCTCCGAGCGCGCCACCCCTAAGGTCTCGGCGGCGCTGTAGAGATACATGCCGTGACCGCCCTCGTCCTGCACCTTGGCGATGAGCACCGCCTTGCGTCTGAGCGAGGGCGCGCGCGTGATCCAATTGCCCTCGGGCAGCATGCCGACGATCTCCGAGTGGGCATGCTGGGAGATCTGGCGGATGAGGGTCTGCCGGTAGGCCTCGGGCATCCAGTCCTTGGGCTCGATCTTCTCGTCGCGATCGATCCGCTCCTCGAAGCGTCGCTCGAGCGCCTCAGAGGCGCCTGCGGGCCGCGCTTCGGGGGTGGGGGAATCGAGGGCCTGGGTGTACATGGCTCGCTGCTGCCGCCGTCCAACGTGACACAGGATTATCGTATCACCGGCGATTTTTGTGTCACGATATTTCGTGCCCCCGTGTGCTCCCAAGCGTGCCTGCAGTCACCTTGCCTCCGTCAAGCTTGAGAAAAGACCCTGATCCCCTCGCCGGCGCGGTGGCGGCGCTGCTGCGCCGCTTTCGCGGCCAGCGGCCGCTGCGCGCGGGCTCGCTCCTCGTCACCCTCTTCGGCGATGCCATCGCCCCGCGCGGGGCAGCGGTGACGCTCGGGAGCCTCATCGAGCTTGCGCGGCCCTTCGGCCTCGGCGAGCGGCTGGTGCGAACCGCGGTCGGGCGTCTTGCGGCCGAAGGTTGGCTCGCGGCCACGCGTCATGGGAGGCGCAGCGAATACCGCCTGACCGAGAGCGGCCAGAAGCTCTTCGCCGAGGCCACACGGCGCATCTACGGGGTGAATCCCTCGAGCTGGGACGGACGCTGGACGCTCGCGGTGCTGCCGCCTTCCGGGATGCGTCTTGCCAGAGCCACCGCGCGGCGCGACATCCGCGAGCGGCTGCGCTGGCTCGGCTTCGGGCAACTGAGCCCCGGGGTGTATGCCCATCCGGCCTGCACGCTGCAGCAAGCGCGCGGCTGGCTCGCCACCCTGGGGTGCGCCGGCGACTGTTGGCTTTTCAAGAGCGCGACGGCCGGGCTTCCCGGGGACCGGCGGCTCGCGGCCAAGGGTTGGGATCTTCAGCAGATCGCGCGGCGCTATCGCCGCTTTCGTGACACCTTCGCGCCGGTGGCAGCCGCCGTGCGGCAGTCAGGCGCGCTCTCGCCGCGGCCGGCCTTCATCGTGCGCACGCTCCTCATCCACGAGTATCGCAAGATCCATCTGCAAGACCCGCTGCTGCCGCCCGCGCTGCTGCCGGCGCATTGGGTCGGCACCGAGGCGTACGAACTCACCCGCGCGCTTTACGCGGCGGTGTTCGCGGCGGCCGAGCAGTTCCTCACCGAGACCGGCCGGACCATCCGGGGACCGCTGCCGCGGGCGAGCGTCGCGGCAAGCAGGCGTTTCGCGCCGACTACCAGGTATTCGGCTCCCAGTTCTGCTCACTCCCGTCGGCGAGCTCGCCGGCGGTGATGGTGTTGGCATTCTGGAAGTAATGCGGTGGCACTGGCAGGTTGAGCGGCGCAGGCGAGCCGTCCATGACGCGCCCGGAAAGATCGTAGCGCGAGCCGTGGCAGGGACAGAAGAAGCCGCCCGGCCAGCCCGCCGGCAGATCCGCGGCATTCACCTCGGGACGGTACTTCGGAATGCAGCCGAGATGCGTGCAGATGCCGACGACCACGAGGTATTTCGGGTTGATGGAGCGCGCGATCGGATTCCAGGCGGCGAGCTTCGGTGCCTGCTGGTCCTCTTTCGAGAAGGGGTCCTTCAGCTGCCCATTGAGCTTCGACAGCTCCGCCAGCTGCGCCTCGGTCCGATGCAGCACCCAAACGGGCTTCTGGCGCCACTCGGCGCTCATCATCTGCCCGGGCGCGAGCTTGGAGATGTCGATGGTGACCGGCGCCCCGAGGGCGCGCGCGGTCTCGCTCGGCTCCAACGACTCGATGAACGGCACCGCCGCGAGCGCCACGCCGACGGCGCCTACCGCCGCGGTGGTGCCGGTGAGCATCCGCCGTCGATCGAGATCGGGCTCGTCCTCGATCGGCTTGCCGGGCATCGCGGGTGCATTCTCGGTCATCTCACGTCCTCCGCCGGGATCGGTCGAATGATCCGCGAATAGTAGCGGCCCGGCTGTCCCGCGTCACCTGCGCTTCAGTCCTGCCAGTGCGCGAGCCGCTCGGTGAACACCTGCAGGAAGCGATTGGCGCGCGCGCCGTCCATCACGCGGTGATCGAGGGTGAGCGTGGCATAGCAGCGCGAGCGGGCCACGATGCGCTCCTCACCGTCCTCATCGATCACGACTGCGCGCTTCTCGAGCTTGCCGAGACCGAGGATGGCCGACTGCGGCTGCGGAATGATGATCGGCGCGGCGAGAAGGCTGCCGCTCACGCCATGATTGGAGAGCGTGAAAGTGCCGCCACGCACGTCCGCGGGTGTCAACGCGCCCTCTCGCGCGCGACGGACGAGCTCCTCCAGGCGGCGCGCAGTCTCGAGTAGATCGAGAGACTCGACCTGCGCAAGGACCGGCACGATGAGCCCTTCCTCGGCCGCCGTGGCGATGCCGAGATTGATGGTGTCGTAGACCTCGAGCTCGGTCTCGGTCCAGCGGCTGTTCGCCTCGGGCACGGCGTGGATCGCGCTCACCGCAGCCTGCGCGAAGTACGCCGTCAGTGTGAGCGCCACCCCCTGACGCGCGAAGTCCTCGCGATGCCGCTGACGGTGCTCGAGCACCGCGCCCATGTCGACCTCGAACACGGTGGTGACGTGCGGTGCGGTATGGAGAAGGCTCTCCACCATCCGCGCCGCGATGCGCCGGCGTAGAGCGGAGTGGGCCACCCGGTGGCTCGCCACCCTCTCGACGCCCGTCGGCTCCGCGGCCGTAGGGGCTGCGGATTGTGCCGCCGAGACCTCGCGCATCACATCGGCGACGGTGATCCGGCCCGCATCGCCCGTGCCGCGTACGGCTTCCGGAGCGAGTCCATGGTCCGCGAGCAGCCGCCGCACTG
>DATFCZ010000064.1:0-81467 GCA_035252605.1 Steroidobacteraceae bacterium | reverse complement strand
TCCTCGCTGGAAATCTGGGGGCGCGGCTCGAGGCCGCTCTCGAACACCGCGATGAAGGCTTCGGCGATCTCGGCGCCGGTCATCGACTGGCTCTCCCGATACCAGTGGGCGATCCAGTTGAGCGAGCCGGCGAGGGCGAAGGCCGTCATCTTGGGATCGCAGGGATGAATGGAGCCGTCCTGGACGCCTTCGCGCAGCAGGCGGCGGATGCCCTGATCGATCTCGGACTTCATTGCCTTGATGTGGGCGCTCATGTCGGGCGACAAGTCCTGGTCCTCGGCGCGCACCATGCACCAGCCGAACTCCGAGGCGACGGCGGCACCGTAACGGCGCAACACCGCCTTCAGCCGCTCGCGCGCCGGCGCCTCGAGCGCGCGCGCCTCGCGAAAGGCGGCGCGGATGCCCTCGATGCCCGCCACGAAGCACTCGAAGAGGAGCTGCTCCTTGTTGCTGACGTAGTAGTAAACGGTGGGCTTGGTCACCTCGAGAGCCGCCGCGATATCATCGAGCGAGGTGTTGTGGTAGCCCTTGCGGTTGAAGGCGCGCGCGGCGGCGCGGATCACCGCGTCGCGCTTGACCTCGCGGTCGTGCAGCCGCTCGCGGCTCGCGCGCCACGGGGAAGCCGCGCTTCTCTCGCGCGCTGGCAGGGGCAGGATCTGCGCGCCTGCTTTGGGACGGTTGCTCGGCATCTCGGTCCTGATCGCGATGGGTTCGGCGGTGAGTATAGCGGGTCGGTCGCGCCGGCCGTCGTTGACCCGGGGGCGGCCCTGGACCATACTCGCGAGTAGCCATTCTACCGGCGCGTAAAGCTAAAGTAGTCCCTCCGCCGCGAGCTTGCAAGCGAGCACCTCCCATGGCACCCAAGCCTCCTGTCGGCGCCCAGGCCGCCGCCCGCTCCCTTCCCGAGGCCGCTTCTCCTCCCGAGAGCGAGCCCAGCCGGATGGGACCCCCGCTGCGATTCGTTTCCGCGGCCTCGCTCTTCGACGGCCACGATGCGGCCATCAACATGATCCGCCGCCTGCTGCAGGCGCACGGCGCCGAAGTGGTGCACCTCGGGCACAACCGCAGCGTCGCCGAGATCGTCCGCGCCGCGATCCAGGAGGATGCGGACGCCATCGCCGCGAGCTCTTACCAGGGCGGCCACAACGAGTACTTCACCTACATGGTGGACATGCTGCGTGAGCGCGGCTGCGAGCACATCCGCGTCATCGTGGGCGGGGGCGGCACGATCGCGCCACATGAAATCGAGGCGCTCGAGCGCTACGGGGTCGAGCGCATCTACACGCCCGAGGACGGCCGAAGGCTCGGCCTCGACGGTATGGTCGATGACGTGTTCGCGCGCGTGCGCGCGGCGAACAAGCCGGCTTACGAGCCGCGGCCCCTCAATCCCCGCGATCACGCGTACCTCGCGCGCACCATCACCCTGCTCGAGAACAGTGCGCCCGGAGGCCCCGAGGCGGAGCCCATCCGCCGGGCCATCGCCCGCGCGCGCACCCGGGTCCCGGTCATCGGCATCACGGGCAGCGGCGGAGCCGGCAAGTCGAGCCTCACCGATGAGCTCCTCGCGCGGCTCACGCGCCATTTTCCCGACCGGCAGATCGCGGTCGTCGCCATGGACCCGACCCGCCGCCGAAGCGGCGGCGCGTTGCTCGGCGATCGCATCCGCATGAATAGCCTCGCGGCGGAGAGCATCTTCATGCGCTCGCTCGCCACCCGCAGGCAGCATCTTGCGACCTCGGCGGTGCTGAAGGAGGTGATCCAGCTCTACCAGGCGGCGGGCTTCGATCTCATCATTGTCGAGACGGCGGGCACTGGTCAGGCCGATAGCGAGATCGTCGATCTGTCCGATGTCTCCCTCTACGTGATGACGGGCGAGTACGGCGCGGCGAGCCAGCTGGAAAAGATCGACATGCTCGACTACGCCGACCTCATCGTGCTCAACAAAAGCGACAAGCGCGGCGCGCAGGACAGCCTGCGCGACGTGCGCAAGCAGTGGCGGCGCAACCATCCGGGGCAGGCGCGCCTGCCGGATGCGGATCTGCCGGTTTTTCCGACGATCGCCAGCCGCTTCAACGACCCCGGCGTCAACCGGCTGTTCGCGGCGCTCTGCGGGACGCTCGCCGCCAAGGGCATTGGCGCCGCGAGCTGGCAGGTGAGGGACCCGGGCCCGCTGAACCTCACGCCGCGCGAGCCCTTGATTCCCGGTGGGCGGGTGCGTTATCTCGCGGAGATAGCGCAGAACGGCCGCGCGGCGCGCGAGAGCACCGAACGGCAGGCGGAGGCGGCGCGGCGGGCATTCGGGCTCTACGAGTCGCTGAAGGCGCTGCGCGATGCGGCACTTCCCGGGCCGCTCGATCCCTACGAGGAGGCGACACTCTCCGAGTCCGCCGCCGATGGCACGCGCCGGGAGCTGCGGGCCGCCTACAACCGCGCGCTCGAGGAGATAGGTCGGGAAGGCATTGGGCAACTCAAGGCCTGGCCGGCGCTCGCGCGCGCCGCCAGCGAAGAGACCTACACCTACAAGGTCCGCGGCCGCGACGTCACGGGCGAGAACTACACCGAAACGCTCTCCCACCAGCGCATCCCTAAGATCGCCGTGCCGCGCTTCGCCGACTGGGGCGAGCAGCTGCGCTTCATCCGCACGGAGAACCTGCCCGGGTTTTATCCGTACACGGGCGGGGTGTACCCCTACCGGCGGGAGGCGGAGGATCCGACGCGAATGTTCGCGGGCGAGGGCGCGCCGGAGCGCACCAACCGCCGTTTCCACTATCTCGCTCACGGCGCCGGCGCCGTGCGGCTCTCGACGGCTTTCGACTCGACCACTCTCTACGGCGAGGACCCCGACACGAGACCCGATGTCTATGGGCGCACGGGCAACTCCGGAGTGTCGATAGCGACGCTCGATGACATGAAGAAGCTCTACTCGGGCTTCGATCTGACGCTGCCCACGACCTCGGTGTCGATGACCATCAACGGGCCGGCGCCCATGATTCTCGCGATGTTCATGAACACCGCGATCGATCAGCGCATCGAGCGCTATCTCAGAGCCGAGGGTCGCTGGGCCGATGCGCAGCGGCGCATCGAGGAGCTGCACCGCGCCGCGCTCGAGCGCGGCATCGCGCCGCCCGCATACAAGGGCGAACGGCCGGCGGGTCATGATGGCTCGGGGCTCGCTCTTCTTGGCGTCACGGGCGATCAGCTCGTCACGCCCGAAGTCTACGAGCGCATCAGCTCGGAGACACTGCAGGCGGTACGCGGCACCGTGCAGGCGGACATCCTGAAGGAGGACCAGGCGCAGAACACCTGCATCTTCTCCACCGAGTTCGCGCTGCGCCTGATGGGCGATGTGCAGCAGTACTTCATCGATCAGCGGGTGCGGAATTTCTACTCCGTGTCGGTTTCCGGCTACCACATCGCCGAAGCCGGCGCGAATCCGATCTCGCAGCTCGCCTTCACGCTCGCGAACGGCTTCACGATCGTCGAGTATTATCTCGCCCGCGGCATGGCGGTCGATGACTTCGCGCCGAACCTATCGTTCTTCTTCTCCAACGGCATGGATCCGGAGTATGCCGTCATCGGTCGGGTTGCGCGGCGCATCTGGGCGCGCGCCATGCGCGACCTCTATCGGGCGGCCCCCCGCAGCCAGATGCTGAAATACCACGTGCAGACCTCCGGACGGAGCCTGCATGCGCGCGAGATTTCCTTCAACGACATACGCACCACGCTGCAGGCGCTCTACGCGCTTTTCGACAACTGCAACAGTCTCCATACCAACGCGTACGACGAGGCGTTGACGACCCCGACGGAGGAGAGCGTGCGCCGCGCGGTCGCGATCCAGCTCATCATCAACCGCGAGCTCGGGCTCAACAAGACGCAGAATCCGTGGCAGGGGTCCTTCGCGATCGAGTACCTCACGGACCTGGTCGAGGAGGCCGTGTACCGCGAATTCGATGCGTTATCCGAGCGCGGCGGCGTGCTCGGCGCGATGGAGACCATGTACCAGCGGGGCAAGATCCAGGAGGAGTCGCTCTACTACGAGACGAAGAAGCACGATGGGAGCCTCCCCATCGTCGGAATCAATACCTTCCTCTCAAAGGCCGACGGAGCCGAAGAGCATGCGGCCGCGGCGCTCATCCGCTCCACGGAAGAGGAGAAGCAGGATCAAGTGGCCGCGGTACGCGCCTTCCAGGCGCGCAACGCCCGCGGAGCCCCCGCCGCTCTCGCTGAGCTGCAGCGGGCCGCCTGTGCGGGCGATAACGTCTTCACCGAGCTGATGCGGTGCGTCAAGGTCTGCTCGCTCGGGCAGATCTCGCGCGCTCTTTACGAGGTGGGTGGGCGTTATCGCCGAAACATGTGAGGTCGGGCTCGCCGAGAGCGAGCAGAATCGCCTCGCGCGCCTGGTCCCGCAGCGCGGCGGAGGAGGCCGCTTCCGTCTGCGGCGGCGCATGAATGGGCGGCAGGATGTCGATCTCGATCCGGCCCGGGCGCGGCAGCGCGCCGCTCGGGGATAGCGCCGAGCGAGTCCCCCGCACCACCGCCGGAATGAGCGGACAGGCGGCGCGCGCGGCGATGACGAACGCGCCGGTATGAAATTTCAGCAGACCGGGCGTGCGCGTGAAGGTGCCCTCGGGAAAGAACACCAGCGAGTGGCCGTTCGCGGCATTGCGCAGCACCCGCCGCGCGTCGGTCGCGCCGCGATGGCGGTCGAAACGCTCGACGAACTCCGAGCCGATGCGCCGCAGGAACAGGCCCATCAGGGGCACCGCCGACATCTCCCGCTTGATGACGAAGCTGAAGCGGGCGGGAAGCGCCGCCGTGAACACCAGTCCATCCAGATAGCTCGCGTGGTTCGCGACCACGACGCATTGCCCGGGCACGAGCCGCTCCAATCCGCGTACGGTAAGCGGCATGCCGGCAAGCCATAGAAAGGCGCGGGCGCTCGCGCGCGCGGCCGCCCGCCGGCGCTGCACCCCCGGCAGCATCATGACGGCGCCCAATGCGGCCAACCCCGCGGTGAGGAAAGCGAGCGTGGCGTACAGCGTGTACGCCACGCGCACGGGCGTCACCGCCAGCAGCCGCAAGTGTGATCCGGTTCTCTTTATGTTAATGCTCGCGCTCAGATGTGAAGGTCATCACGTCGATGGCTCGGCCACGCTCACCATACTGCGGTCGCTACCTTGACCGCGACCTTTCAGGCCGAGACGGAATTGTCGAACCATTCTGCCGCAATTGCCACGCCTCCTCAGGCCGACTCCACGGATCCGGCGGTATCCCGCTTTCTGGACGCCGTATGGTTGGAGCGTGGCCTATCGACCAACACGCTGGCCGCCTATCGCGCCGATCTCACGGCGCTGGCGCGCTGGCTGGCCGAGCGCAAGGTTCCGATAGTCAGGACCTCGCGGGCCGACCTGCAGGACTTCATCGCCTGGCGCGTGCGCGAGGGGGCGCGCCCCCGATCCACCGCGCGCCAGCTCTCGAGCTTTCGCCGCTTCTTCCGTTATCTCATGCGCGAGGGCGGCATTCGCGAGGACCCGACGGCGCAGATTGCGATGCCGAAGATCGGCCGCTCGCTGCCGAAGTCCCTTACCGAGGAGGAAGTCGAGGCGCTGCTCGCCGCGCCGGTGGTGAGCGATCCGCTCGGCAACCGCGACCGCACCATGCTCGAGGTGCTCTATGCCACGGGACTGCGCGTCTCCGAGCTCGTGAATCTGCGCCACGGCCACGTCAATCTCAACCAGGGCGTGATCCGCATCCTCGGCAAAGGCAACCGCGAGCGGCTGATTCCCCTCGGGGAGGAGGCGGTGCGGTGGCTGATGGACTTCGAGCATGGGCCGCGCGGGGAGATCCTGCTCGAGCGGCAGACCGATTTTCTCTTTCCGACGCGCCGGGGCGACCGTATGACCCGCCAGGCGTTCTGGCACATCATCAAGCGTTACGCGCGCAAGTCGGGAATCTCCAAGGAGCTCTCGCCCCATACGCTGCGGCATGCATTTGCGACGCACCTGCTCAATCACGGGGCGGATCTGCGCGTCGTTCAGATGCTGCTCGGGCACAGCGATCTGTCGACCACCCAGATCTACACGCACGTCGCGCGCGAGCGCATGAAAGAGTTGCACGCGCAGCATCACCCCCGGGGGTGAGGGCGGATGCCCAGCGTAGGGCCCTTCTGACGGTTCCTACTTCTCCAGCAGTTTGAGCTTATCCGGCTTGCCGTCCCATTCCTTGGCGTCCGCCGGGGCTTCCTTCTTTTCGGCGATCACCGGCCACTGCTTGGCGAGCTCCGCGTTCAGTTTCTTGAACTGCTCCTGCCCGGGGGGAAGCTCCTCCTCGGAAAAGATGGCCTCGGCCGGACACTCCGGCTCGCAGAGCGTGCAGTCGATGCACTCATCGGGGTCGATGGCGAGAAAGTTCGGCCCCTCGTGAAAGCAATCCACGGGGCAAACCTCCACGCAGTCCATGTACTTGCACTTGATGCAGTTTTCAGTAACGACAAAAGTCATGAGTGTGAGCACCGCGCGGGGAAGAGCGCGCGAAAGAGAATATTCTGCCACGCGCACCGGGCGAGCCGCAAAGCCGCCGACCGCGAAACCCGCTCGCTCATTGTCGCAGCCTGCGGTCGAGCGAGACGAAATGATGCGACTCCACACCCGCGGCCCGATCCTCCAGGTAGCGCTGCAGGCTGAATTCCGTGCTCGGAAAGGCGAGCTCCGGCCAGGGGATCTCTTCCGGGCGGAGCAGCTCGACTTCCAGGCTCTCGGGCCCGGCGCCGAACTGCGGCTCGAGCAGAGTGCCGCGAAAGAACACATGGACCTGGCGAGCGTGCAGCACGTGGACGACGCTGAGGAGCGAGCCGATCTCGACCTCGGCCAAGGCCTCCTCGCGGGACTCGCGCGCGGCGCCCTGCTGCAGAGTCTCGCCGTTCTCGAAAAATCCGGCCGGCACCGTCCAGAAGCCGCGCCGCGGTTCGATGGCGCGCCGGCACAGGAGGATGCGGCCCTGGTGCTCCGGCACGCAGCCGACCACGATCCGCGGGTTCTGATAATGAATGGTTCCGCACGCGTCGCAGACATGCCGGGCGAGGTGATCGCCGGGCGGCACGCGAAACTCGAGCCGGGCGCCGCACTGGGGGCAGAAATTCATGGTGTGCCGCGCAGGATACGGGCCTGTAAGAGCCTTGTCGATGCCCGCTCGGGGCCGTGCCGCGGGTAAAGGAGCGGGCCGCGCGCCGTGAGTTGCTAGAATGCGCCGCGTGCGGTCTGGAGGTGCGGGTCTATGAGCCGAATAATGATAACGATGCGGCGTACCGGCGGGTGTCGTCTGGGGGTGCTCGCGCTTCTCGCGGCTGTTGCCGCCAACGCGCAGGCACAGCCGTCGGATCACACGCTGATGCGCTACCCGACCTTGCATGGCGACACGATCGTGTTCGTGGCCCACGACAACCTCTGGTCCGTGCCGCGCAGCGGCGGCGTCGCCTCGCGTCTGACCACCGATCCCGGCAACGATGTTCTGCCGCGGTTCTCGCCCGACGGCAAGTGGATCGCCTTCACGGGTGAGTACCAGGGCAATCGCGACGTTTACATCATTCCGGCGGCGGGCGGCCCAGTCAGGCGCCTCACCTTTACCTCGGACGTGGTGCCGGCGGCGCCGCTTCGCTGGGGGCCGGATAACATGGTCGTCACCTGGACGCCGGACTCGAAGAACATCGTGTTCCTCTCGCGCCGTTCCTCCTGGAACGCCTGGTACGGCAATCTGTTCGAGGTGCCGGCAACGGGCGGTCTGCCCGTCGAGTTGCCGCTCGACCGAGGCGGCTTTCTCAGCTATGGCCCGAACGGGCACCAGATCGCCTACAACCGCATCATGCGCAACTTCCGCACCTGGAAGCGCTACACCGGAGGGCTCGCGCAGAACATCGACCTTTATGATTTCGATACCCACAAGCTCGAGCGCGTGACCGACTGGCCGGGGACGGAGACCTTCCCGATGTGGTATGGGAAGAGCATCTACTTCCTCTCCGATCACGGCGCGGACCAGCGCGAGAACATCTGGGTCTATGACACCGACACGCGCGCCTTCCGGCAGATCACGCATTTCACCGATTACGACATCGACTTTCCGAGTCTCGGCACCGGTGGATCGGAGGGGGCGGGCATCGTCTTTCAGCAAGGCGGCAATCTGTACGTTCTCGATGTGCCGTCCGGGGCGCTTCACCGGCTCTCCGTGATCGTTCCGGATGATGGCTCGCGCACCGGCCCGCAGTGGGTCAACGCCGGCAAGCTCCTCCGCGATCGCGACATGGCGCAGGATGTGGATTTCAGCATCGCGCCCAACGGGGCGCGCGGCGCGTTCTCCGCGCGCGGCGACATCTTCACGCTACCCGCCGAGCACGGCGACACTCGCGACCTGACGGACACCTCCAATGCGGACGAGGACCATCCGACCTGGTCGCCCGACGGCAGGACCCTCGCCTACACGACCGACGCTTCGGGCGAGCAGCAGATCGCCCTGCGTCCCGCTCAGGGCGGCCCGGAGACGCAGCTCACGCATTTCCAGAAGGGTTATTTCTATACGCCCAAATGGTCGCCGGACGGGCGCTATCTCGCCTTCTCCGACGGCGAGCACCAACTGTGGTACGAACCGGCGGCGGGAGGGGCGCCGCAGCTCGTGGCCCAAGACCGGTACAACGAGATCCACGACTACACCTGGTCGCCGGACGGCCTGTGGCTCGCCTACAGCGTCACCGGCGAGAATCAGCAGAGCAACATCTGGCTCTACAGCCTGAAAACGCACCACGCGACTCGGATCAGCGATCCGCTCTCGAACGACTTCATGCCCGCGTTCGATCGCGCCGGAAAGTATCTCTTCTTCGTCTCCACGCGCCACGAGAACCCGACTCTCAGCCAGTCCGAATTCAACATCGCGACGCTCAAGATGACGGGGATCTACGTGGCCACGCTGCGAAGCGACGAGCCATCGCCCTTTGCCCCCCGCTCGGATGAGGGCGCGGTGGCTGGGGCGGCGGCCGGCGCATCCGCTGAGCCGCCCACGCGAGGCAAGGCGGCCCATGGCAAGGGCGCAAGCGGCGGCAAGGCGGGGGGAGAGGAGTGGAAGCCCACCGCGACCGCGCCCGTCCGTATCGAGCTCGACGGCCTGATGCGGCGCGCCGTGCCGCTGCCCATCGCGCCCGCCAACATAGCGGCCCTCACCGTTCGCGGCGACAAGGTGTTCTACATGACCACTCCGCCGCAGATGATCGAGGGGCCGATGCCCGGGGAGCAGGCGGCACTACGGGTGTTCGACCTGGGCAAGCGCAAGGATGAGAAAGTGGTGGAGGGTCTGAGCGCCTATGCGCTCTCCGCCGACGGCAAGAAGGTGCTGTACGAGCTCAAGGACGCTTACTACATCGCCGATGCGGCCCCCGGGGAGGCGGCCGAGAAGAGCCGCAAGCAGCTCGATCTCGGGCACATGCGCCGGCGCACTCTGCCGATGCAGGAGTGGGCGGAGATGTTCGAGAACGCCTGGCGGCTCGAGCGCGACCTCTTCGTCAACAGCGCGATGAACGGTGTCGACTGGAATGCAGTGCACGCGCGCTACGCGAAGCTGCTGCCGCTGGTCGGTTCGCGCAGCGATCTCAATTACCTGATCGGCGAGATGATCGGCGAGCTCAGCAACTCGCACACTTACGTCGGCGGCGGCGATGACATCCCGCCCGATCAGCGCGTGCCGACGGCTTTCCTCGGCGCCGACTTCTCGCTCGATCGCGCCTCGGGTCGCTATCGGCTGGCGAGGATCTATCACGGCGACAACACGCGCGAGCAGTACCGCTCGCCGCTCACGGCACCGGGGCTGAACGTGCACACGGGCGATTACCTGCTCGCCATCGACGGTGTGGAGCTGCGCGCGCCGACGGACCCCTACAGCTTGCTGGTCGGCAAGCAGGCGCAGACGATCCAGCTCACCATCGCGTCCTCGGCCGACGGCAAGCGACGCACCGTGACCGTGAAGCCCGTGACAACGGAGCTCTCGCTCCGGGAGCACGCCTGGATCCAACACAACCGCGACGTCGTCGATCGCCTCTCGGGCGGGAAGATCGCCTACATCTACCTCTCCGACATGGAAGCGCTCGGCATGGAGCAGTTCATCCGCCAGTTCTATGGCCAGCTCGACAAGCGCGCGCTCATCATCGATGACCGCTTCAACGGCGGCGGCTTCATCGATCAGATCGTTCTCGAGCGGCTGCGGCGGGTGCTCGTGGGGCTCTCCACCGACCGCGAGTGGGCGCGCATGCCCATCCCGCAGCAGCTCATCGCGGGTCCGAAAGTATGTCTCCTCAACCACTACTCCGCTTCCGATGGGGACATCTTCCCGTACTTCTTCCGCAAGTACGGTCTCGGCCCGCTCATCGGCACGCGTAGCTGGGGCGGGGTGCGCGGCATTCGCGGCGAATGGATGCTGCTCGACGGCGGCTACATCACCATTCCGGAGGATGCGCTCTATGGTCTGCACTCGCAGTGGATCATCGAGAACCACGGCGTCGCGCCGGATCAGGAAGTGGATACCTCCCCGGGAGAGCTGCTCGCGGGCCACGACGCGCAGCTCGAGGCGGCGGTGAGCTACCTGATGGGGCAGCTCAAGCAGCATCCCGGTGAGCTGCCGCCGCCGCCCGCGCGCGTGCCGGCGTATCCACCCGGCCCCGGTTGAGGGAGCTCAGCGCAATCGTATCGCGCGTCTGACGCCGGTCGAGGCGGTCCGGTAGCTCTCGCGATCGATCCGTACCAGGTCGCGCCCTTCGTTCTTCGCCTCATAGAGAGCGGCGTCGGCGCGCGCGATGATCTCTTCGAGCGAGCGGGCCCCATCGCCCGTGCTGGCGAGTCCGGCGCTGAAGGTGACGCGCGCGGGGACCGTCGCTCCAGGCACCTGAATGGCGAGCGCGAGTACCCGCAGCCGCTCCACGCTCGCGAGCGCCGAATCGAGCGTGGTATCGGGGAGGACCAGCAGGAATTCCTCACCGCCCCAGCGCCCGAGAATGTCGCCGGTGCGCAGCGATCCGCGGCTGACACGCGCGAATTCCCTGAGCACGAAATCGCCGGCGGCATGCCCGCAGCGATCATTGATGGCCTTGAAGTGATCGAGATCGATGATTGCGACCGTCAGCGGCCGATGCTCTGCGACCGCGGCTTCGAGCGCCGCGTTCGCAAGCTCAAGGGTGCGGCCGCGGTTCGGCATGCCCGTGAGGTTATCCTCCATCGCGAGCCGCACCAGCTGTCGACGGTGGCGCAGATCGGTGATGAGGATGTAGGAAAGAAGCGCGATCACGAGCACGAAGGCGGTGTTCGCCGCCGCCTCCCAGCGCAGCTTCTCGGTCTGACGGGTGGTGCGCGCGTTCGAGAGCTCGAGCTGATGCTGCAGGATGGCATTGCGCTCGATTTCCCGCGCGGCAACTGCGCGCTCCTTGACGGTCTCCTGCAGCCTCGTGCGTCTCTCGAGATTTTCGGCGATATAACGCCGAAGGTATTCCTCGTTGTCCGAGTAGGCCTGGTGATAGTGGTGCAGCGCCGCGTAAGTGCGCGCCCGCGTGCGATACGCGGTGCTCACCGTCTCGGGCGCCATGTCCGTCCCGCCGTGGTCCAGCACCCGATTCAGCACGGCGAGTGCCTGCGGCGCATTGCGCTCCTGCAGATCGATTTCGGCGAGGTATACCTGCGTCTGCTTCCAGACATCCGTGGTTTGGCTGGCGGCAAACACCTGCGCGGCGCTGAGGCAACGGGGGCGAGCGGCCTGAAAGTCATTGAGCTCGATCAGCGACTGGCAGATCCGCATGTCCGAGAAGGCGACGCCCTGGGTGTCTCCGAGCCCTGCACTGATGCTCCGCGCCCGGCCGAAAGTGGTGATCGCGCCGTGGAAATCGCGCATCGAGTCGAGGAGCTCGCCCTCGAGATAAGTCGATACCGAGAGGGCGAGCGAATCGTCATGCCCGGCGTCCCAGGCGATCTTCTCGCGAATGAGCATGAGCGCTTCCTCGAGATCGCCGACCCCGCGTAGCGCCATGGACAGCGCGCTCGCTGCATTGGCATGCGCTTCGGCCCGATCCGGCGGCTCACTGTCGTGGTAGGCCTGCGTCAGCGTGCGGGTGGCGAGCGCGTCCTCACCCGCGCGCCGCTCGAGCGTGCCGAGAGCGATCTGCAGGCAGATGCTGGATAGCGTGCCCGGAGCCTCCTGTGCGCCCGCCTGCTCGATGCTCTCGATGGCGTCGCGAATTCCGCTCTGGGTGTAGACGTTGAGGGCCTGGGTGGAGAGCAGCTCGAGGCGCAGGGGATCGGTCGACCCGCTGACGAGCGCGAGGGCGCGCGAGGCGGCCGCGCGCGCCTCGTGATCGAGCTCGAGAATCGAGTATGCATCCGCCTGCACCGCATAAAGCGAGGCGAGCTGCCTGGAGTCCGCGCGCGCGCCCGAGGACTCGAGCGCGCGGATACGCGCCGAAACCGCCGCCAGCGCCTGCGTGCCGTTGCGGTCGACCAGAGGATCGAGCGCGGTATACCCGGGGTCTTTGATCGGGAAGCAGTCGGCCCGCGCGGCGCGCGGCAGCGCCACGAAAAACGCCAGCGCAAGCAGCGCCACCGGGGCGAGCGCGGCAGCCGCGCCGGCTGGGTTTCGAGCCCTCAACATGAACCTCCGCATCGAGACCTGCAACCTTACGTGCTTGCCGGCGACGGGGCGCCATCGGACTTCACGCTTCCGCCGCCCCGCTCGGGTGGCGGAAGCGCATGGCCGTCATCGGGGTCCGGGGAGCCGCTCGATTGCGTCTCGGTCGGGCGGCGCATGGGTTCGGGCACGCTCGGCGTGACGGCAATCACATTCCGCAGCCGGCGCGGCGGCTCGCCGCCCTTATGTCATGCGAGCGACTGCAAGGTGACAATACACCGTTGACATAACCGTAACACCGTCGAATGTTGAGATGTGGGTCACAGGATTCTTCGCCACCGTCACTGTCGCGCGACATCCGACGCGTGTAAAACTCACGCAGACTTTCCAACAAGTACCGACAGGGGATAGCACGTGAGCACACGTATCCAGCCAACGCGCTGGTTGTCGGCGGCCACCGCTGCGGGCGTTGCGATTCTCGGCGCTTGCCTCGCCTTCCGCCACCTGCACGCAACGTCGGCAGCACCTGTCGCGCGGGCGCACTACATCGTCGAGGGCGCCACCGCGGATCAGGCGCGCAGCGCCGTGCTGAAAGCCGGCGGCGCCGTCACCGGGCTGCTGCCGATCATCCATGCGGTGGGCGCGTCGCTTACCGCCGAGCAGGCCGCCTATCTGCGACATTCATCGGGCGCCAAGTTGCACGTCTTTGCCGACTGGTCGGTGAAGGCGAGCTCCTTCACCGGCCTGCCGGAGACGTATTATCCCGCGGAGCTCGAGGCGAGCGAGCTTCAGGCCGGCGGCATCACCGGGGCGGGCGTGACGGTCGCCGTGCTCGACTCCGGTCTTTGGAGCCAGGAAGGTCCGGACCAGACGACCCCGGGCGGTGTGCCGCGGGTACTGGCGCAGTACGACATGATCCAGGCGGATCAGAATCCGGCGTATGTCACCGCCGCGGCAACTGCGCGCTACGGCACGCCGATCGATGATCTCTACGGCCACGGCACTCACGTCTCCTCCATCATCTCGAGCGCCGGGATCTCGACCGACGGCAACTACCAGGGCGTCGCTCCCGGTGTGAACCTGGTCGAAGTGCGCGTCCTCAACAGCAGCGGACAGGGCAGCTACTTCGATGTCATCCGCGGCATCCAGTGGGTGATTGCAAACCGGCTGCGGTATCACATCCGGGTCATCAATCTCTCCCTCGGCGCGCCGCCGCGCTCGCCCTACTGGGAGGATCCGCTCGATCAGGCGGTGATGGCCGCGTGGGCCAACGGCATCGTGGTGGTTGCCGCAGCCGGCAACCGTGGGCCGGGACCGATGACCATCGACGTGCCGGGCAACTGTCCCTATGTGATCACCGTCGGCGCGGTGACCGATAACTTCTCTCCCGGTCAGATCGCGAAATACAGTCTCGCCTCGTTCTCCTCGGCGGGCCCCACGACCGAAGGTTTCGTCAAACCGGAGGTCGTGAGCATGGGCGGCCACATGCTTGCCTACGCGCCGAACGACAGCACCCTGGCCAAGGAGTTTCCGAGCTGGGTGGGACCGGATGATGAATTCACCATGTCAGGCACCTCGCAGGCGACGGCGACCGTGAGCGGCGTCGTCGCGCTCATGCTGCAGGTGAGCCCCTCGCTTACCCCGGACCAGGTGAAATGCCGCCTGATGTCGGGAGCGCATCCGGCCGTCAACTCCGACGGCACGCTCGCCTATACGGTGTTCCAACAGGGAGCGGGGCTCGTCGATGCGCACGATGCGATCTATGGCACGGCGAGCAACTGCGCCAATCAGGGATTGAACGTGTGGCTCGACCTCTCGGGACTGCAACACTACGGCGGCCGCGGAAACCGGGAGAGCAACGGCGACTACTACATCATGGCCACCACCCAGGGGGGCTCCTCGGGAGGCGGGCTGCTCGGCGGCCTGTTCAACCTCGTGGGTGGCGTCGTGAACGCGCTCGGCAAGCTTCTCTTCGGCGTGCCGCTGCTCGGCGATGGTCTTTTGTGGAACGGCAGCTACACCGCCGGCAGCGGCTATGCGTGGAGCGACGGCTACGCCTGGAGCGATGGCTACGCCTGGAGCGATGGCTATGCCTGGAGCGATACGTACGGCAGCGGCTACGCCTGGAGCGATGCCTACACGGGCATCAACACTCCGCCACAACAGTGAGGTCCTGCGGCGTCTCGCATGCGCAGAGCTCCGCGTCATCTTTGGCTCCTGGCGGCGTGTGCCCTGAGCGCCGCCGCCAGCGGTCCTTCGCTCGCGAGCTCCGGGATGCACGCCCGGGCACCGGCCGAGCGGCCGATGTACTTCGATCATCTGACCATGCGCGAGGGCCTCTCGCAGAGCACCGTCAACTGCATCTTCCAGGACTCCAGGGGCTTCATCTGGCTCGGAACCGAGAGCGGACTCGATCGGTATGACGGCTATTCGATTCACGCTTACAACCGCCAGCGCGGCAACCCCAATGCTCTGGCGAGCGATTACATCTGGCAGATCGCCGAGGACAAGCAGGGCCATCTATGGCTCGCGACCGACGACGGAGGCGTAGCCCGTTGGAGTGCGCGAACCGACGGGTTCGAGCAGTTCCGCCACGATCCGCAGCGGCCCGATTCGCTCGCCAGCGATTCGACCCGAACTCTACTGATCGACGCGCAGGGCCGAGTCTGGGTAGGCACTCAGGACGCGGGTCTGGACGTGCTGGATCCGTCGACGGGACGCGTCCGCCACTTCCGCCACCGCGACGGTGATCCGCATTCGCTGCCCGCCGATGCGGTGTACGCGCTGTATGCCGATCGTGCCGGGCGGATCTGGGTAGGGACCGATGGCGGATTGAGCCGCTTCCGCCCGGGCCGCGGTGATTTCGTCACCTACACGCGCCAGCCGGACGGCTCGGGACTCAGCGACAGCAGGGTGCGCGTGATCTTTCAGGACGGCAACGGCATCCTGTGGATCGGGACCCGCGCCGGCGGCCTCGACCGGCTCGATCCGGGAACCTCACGCATTCAGGCCTTTCGCCACCTCGCCAGCGACCCGAGCTCGCTCTCGAACGACCAGGTATGGGCGATCCTCCAGGACCGTGCCGGCCGGCTGTGGATCGGCACCCAGGACGGGCTCGATCTGCTCGATGCGGCAAGCGGCACCTTCGTCCGCTACGGCAACGAGCCCGATGACCCGCAGAGCCTTTCCAACAGCGAGATCATGTCCCTTTACCAGGATAGCGGCGGGGTCATGTGGGTCGGCACCCGCCGCGGTGGAGCGGATCACTGGGATCCGCGTAGCTGGCTGTTCGGACACTACCGCAGCGAGCTGTTTCACGACCAGGGCGTCTTTGCCTTCGCCGAGGACGGTCGGGGCGGCCTATGGGTGGGTACTTCGGGCGGATTGATCCGGATCGATCGGCGTAACGGCAGGGAAACGCGCTACGGGCGCACGGGAGCGAGCCCAATCAGGCTCTCCGACGATCGCATCATGTCGCTGCACTACGATGAGGGGGGAATCCTTTGGGTCGGCACGATGGCAGGGGGGCTCGACCGGATCGACCTGACGAGCAAACGGGTGACTGTCTTTCGCCACCAGGCGGACGATCCGGCGACCTTGCCGGCCAACGGCATCATGTCGCTCTTCGAGGGCCGTGGCGGCACGCTCTGGGTCGGCACTTTCGGCGGCGGTCTCGCCAGCATCGATCGAGCGAGCGGCAAGGTGACGCGCTATCCCTACGGCGCCAATGACCCCCGCGCCCTGGATAGCGGCCGCGCCTCCGCAATCGTCGAGGACAGCCGCGGCAACCTGTGGATCGCCACCGTGGGCGGCGGCCTCAACCTCCTCGACCGGCGCACCGGACGGTTCTATCACTACCTGCGCGACGATCGCGATCCGGGAACCTTGAGCGACAATGCGGTATATGCGTTGCATGTGGATGCCGGGGAGCACCTGTGGGTAGGTACTGCCGGCGGCCTCGATGAGCTCATCGGCAGCTCCGCCGATCCCGCCGCCGTGCGCTTCACCAGTCCGCCGGCGACCAAACACATGCCGAGCGAGGCCATTTTCGGCATCGAGTCCGATGACGAGGGGCGGCTGTGGCTGAGCACCGACAATGGGCTGGCGCGATTCGATCCGCGCACCGGGGCCATCAAGGTGTACCACCAGGCCCAGGGCCTGCAGGGCGATGAGTTTCAGTTCAACGCCCATTTCCGCGGCCAGGGCGGTCTGCTTTACTTCGGCGGCAACAATGGATTCAACGCCTTCTCGCCGGAAGCCGTGAGCGCCCATGCCCCGGCGCCGCGCGTGGTGTTGACGGGCACGCAGGTCATGTACCGTCCGCTGTCCGATCTGCCGGGACCCGGGCGGCCGCTGCGGCTCGCCTACGATCAGAGGCTCGTCACCTTCGAATTCGCCGCCCTCGACTATACGGCGCCGGCCGAAAACCGTTATGCGTACCGCATGGAGGGGTTCGATTCCTCCTGGATCGAGGCCAACTCGGTTCACCGTGCCACCTATACCAACCTCGCTCCCGGCAACTACGTCTTCAAGGTTCGCGCCGCCAACGCCGACGGCGTCTGGAGCCCGGTGGGCCTCGGGATTCCGATTCTGGTCGCCCCGCCTCCGTGGGACACCACCGCGGCGCGCATCGGCTATCTGATCGCGGCGGCACTGGTGGTCGCCTACCTGGCAAGGCTGCAGCGCCTGCGCCGCGAGCGCCACCTGCGCTACAGCCGCGAGCTCGAGCGCACGGTGCACGAGCGCACCCGCGAGCTCGAGGAGCGCAACGAGCAGCTGCAGGTGTTGAGCCGTGCCAAGGGGGAGTTCGTGGCGCGCATGAGCCACGAGCTCAGAACGCCGATGAACGGCGTACTCGGCATGACCGCGCTACTTCTCGACACCCGGCTCGACCAGGCGCAGCAGCGCTTCGCCGAGGCGATCCACCGCTCCGCCGACTCGCTGCTTGCGATCGTCAACGATGTGCTCGATTTCTCGAAGATCGAGGCCGGACGGTTGCAGTTGGATCCGGTCGAGTGCGATCTCATCGAGATCGTCGAGCAGACCGCCGAGATGTTGGCGAGCCGGGCCGCGACCAAGGACATCGAGCTCATCTGCGACACCCCGCCCGGAGGACTCCCTCTGCTCATGGCCGATGCGGTGCGCTTGCGTCAGATCCTCGTCAACCTCGGCGGCAATGCGGTGAAGTTCACCGAGCATGGGGAAGTGATCCTGCGCATCGAGCGGCTCGGCGAGCAGGAGGGCGAGCTGCGGGTCCGCCTCGCCGTGAGCGACACCGGCGTAGGCATTGCTCCGGAGAATCAGTCGCGCATCTTCGAGCAGTTCACGCAGGAGGACGCATCGACCACCCGCCGCTTCGGCGGCACCGGACTCGGGCTTTCCATTGCCCGCCAGCTCATCGAGCTCATGGGTGGAAAGCTCGCTCTCGTCAGCGCGCCGAACGCCGGCTCGACCTTCTCCTGCGAGCTGTCGATGAAGATCGCGCCAGCCAAGCCCGGCTCCGACCACCTCCAGGGGCAGTCGCCGGCCGTGGTTTCCCCACCCGTGGGACTTCGTACGCTCATCGTCTGCGCCAACACCACGGCGCGCACGGTCATCGGCAGGGCGCTGCACGAGTGGGGCGCCAATCCGACGAGCGTAGGATCTCTGGAAGAGGCCCGCATCGAGTTGACCCGCTGCGCGTATCGCGCGGCGATCGTGGATGCGCGCTTGCCGGACGGCAGCGGCGCGGAGCTCGTCCCGGTCCTGCGCAAGGCGGGAGTCGCTCGCTGCCTGCGCATGGTGAGCTTCGTGCACCTGGCGGCACCGGCGGATCCCGGCGCCTCTTCCTTCGATGCGGAAATCACCAAGCCGCTGCGCCTGCTGCAGCTGCGACGGCTCCTCGCCGGGGAGTTCCCGGATGCGGGAAATTCGCGCCGCCTCAACGCCGCGGCGGCCGCCCGGCGCAGCGCGCCGGCGCTGCGCGGACGGGTGCTGGTGGTCGAGGACCAGCCGTTGAATCGCGAGGTGGCGATCGGAATGCTGACCTCACTCGGCATCGAGGTGGAGACGGTCGACAACGGCAGGCAGGCATTGATGGCGCTCTCGGCCATGCGCTTCGACCTGGTGCTGATGGACTGCGAGATGCCGGTGATGGACGGCTACACCGCGACCGCGGAATGGCGCGCCAGCGAGCCGGCCGGACGGAGACTTCCGATCATCGCCCTCACCGCCGATGCGACCAGCGCGGGGCGCGCCGCCTGTCTCGCCGCCGGCATGGACGGCCATCTCGCCAAGCCCTTCAGCCGCGAGGCGCTGCAGGAGGTCCTGCGCCGCTATCTGCCGGCGCTGCCGGCCGCGGAGCCGGTGCTCGATGAGACGGTGCTCAACGGCTTGCGCGCGCTGCCGCGCCGCGGAAATCGCGACATGTTGAGCCACATCGCCGAGCGTTATCTGACCGATTCGCAGGCGCTCGTAGCGCAGATCGAGAGCGCGGCGCGCTCCGGAGCGGCCACCGAGCTTGCGCGCGCAGCGCACGCCTGGCGCTCCTACAACGGCAATCTGGGCGCGCATGCGCTCGCGCGCCTGTGCCGCGAGCTCGAGGAGCGCGCTCGCCGCGGCGAGCTCTCGGGCACGCAGGAGCTCCTGGCCGAGCTGCATGCGCTGCATGCCCGCGTGCGCGCCGAGCTCGAGACCGAAATGAGGAGATCCGCGTGAGCCCGCCCGAGCCCGTGCGCGTCCTGCTCGCCGACGATGATGCCTTGGTGCGGGAGCTCGCGGGCGCCATGCTGGAGAGCTCGGGCTTTGAGGTGCAGGCCGTCCCCTCGGGCGATGCCGCCATCGGGGCGTGCGCGCTGCGGATGCCGGAGATCATCCTTCTCGATGTGCACATGCCCGATGGCGATGGCTACGAGACCTGCGCCTCCATCCGTTCGCTCCCGGGTGGAGATCGGGTGCCGATCATCATGGTGACCGGCCTCGATGACTCCTCCTCCATCGACCGCGCCTACGAGCTCGGCGCCACGGACTTCGTCGTCAAGCCCATCAACTGGCCGCTGCTCGCGCACCGGCTGCGCTACGTGCTGCGCGGTGCCCGCACGCTCGAGGCGCTGCGCCAGAGAGAGGCGCACATTCACCGCCTTGCGTATTTCGACGTGCTCACCGATCTGCCCAACCGCGAGTGGCTGGGCGAGTATCTCTCCCAGGCGCTGGCGGAGGCCGGGCGGGAGGGTCACACAATCGCGCTCCTTTACGTCGATCTCGATCAGTTCAAGCGCATCAACGACACTCTCGGCCACAGCACCGGCGACGCGCTGCTGCGCCAGGTGGCGCTGCGTCTCACGGAGGCGCTTCAGGCGGTGAGCGCATCGGGGTCCGGGACGCTTCGCGCGCAGTTGACCCGGGTGGGAGGGGACGAGTTCGTCATCGTGATGACGGGCAATCCGACTCTCGAGGACGCGCAGCGCGCGGCCGAGCTCGTGCGCAGCGCCCTCGGCCCTGCCCTGCAACAGGGCTCTTACCAGCTCGTCGTCACTCCGAGCGTTGGCATCGCGCTCTACCCCGAGCACGGCGAAGATCTGCAGACCCTGCTCAAGAATGCCGATGGGGCGATGTACGAGGCGAAGGCGAGCGGCCGCAATCGCCATCAGGTGTACACGAGTGCTCTCGCCGGCAAGGCGATGCGGCGCCTGGCGCTCGAGATGGAGCTGCGCCGCGCGCTCGAGCAGTCGCAGCTCGAGGTCTATTACCAGCCGAAGTACGGCGCCCGCACCCTCGAGGTTCTGGGTGCGGAGGCGCTGCTGCGCTGGTTTCATCCCGAGCGCGGCCTCGTACCGACGGGCGACTTCATCGCGGTAGCCGAGGAGACCGGGCTCATCGGCGAGGTCGATCGCTGGGTGCTCGAGCGGGTCTGTCGCGACCTGACAGCCTGGCGAGCCGCAGTCCTCGAGCCGGTTTCGATCGCGGTGAACGTCTCCGGTCGCGATTTCATGCATCCCGAGTCGATCCTGCGCATCTGCGACACCGTCGATCGCGCGCGGCTGCCGGCGCATCTTTTCGAGCTCGAGCTCACCGAGGGCGTGCTCATGCGCGATGCCGAGGGCGGCCGGCGCTCGCTTCTCGCCTTGAAGGAGCTCGGCTTCGGCATCGCGGTGGACGACTTCGGCACCGGCTACAGCTCGCTCAGCTATCTCAAGCGCTTCCCTCTCGATACGCTCAAGATCGATCGGTCGTTCGTGGGGGATCTTCCGGCAGACGCCGACGATGCCGCCATCGTGCGCTCCATCATCGCGCTGGGACACAACCTCGATCTGAACATCGTCGCAGAGGGCGTTGCGACCGAGGCGCAACTGCGCTTTCTGCAGTCGGAAGGCTGCGATGCGGTACAGGGTTTTCTCCTCTCGGCGGCGGTGCCGGCAGCCGACTTTGCGACCCTGCTCAGCCCGGCAGGGCCTGCGAGAGCCAACGAGCTTGCGCCGAGCCCCGAGCTGAAGAAGTACTCGGCCTGAACGAGCGGCGCCCGAGCCGCAGCCGGCCCGCGCCCGGTATCATGACGACACATTGAAGCCGAGGGCTATGAGGTGATCGCGGCGGTGCTCGTGTTCCTGAGCGTGATGGCGAGCGCGGGCGCGTCGGCCGCCTTTGCGGCGCAACCGCCCGCGGGTCGGGAGGACTCTGCCGCAGCCGATGCCATCGTGGCGGAGCTGCGCGATCTGCCGCTACCGCTCGAGGCCTTCCCGCGTGGGATCGCGTCCCGGGAGGCGACTCAGCGGCCTCTGCCCGCCCTCGAGCAGCGGCGTCAAAGAGTCTACGACGAGCTGCATGCCCTCGGGCCAGCGAGCGTTCCGGCTCTGGCACGGGCGCTGCGCGATCCGGATGCGGACATGCGGCGCGATGTGCTCATCGCCCTGGATGTGCTCGGGGGCGGTTGGTGGCAATTCCCCGGTGGTGGCGCGAAGCTCGACATCCGGCCGGCGCTGCCCGCGCTCGTGAGCGCGCTTGGGGATTCCGACTCCGGCGTCAGAGCTTGGGCGGCTGAGGACATCGGCGACATCGGTGCGGCTGCGGTGCCACCCCTTCGCGTGATCCTGCACAGTCAGGATGCGACCGCGCGCGCGAGCGCCTGCAGCGCGCTCGGCAAGCTAGGAGCGGGGGCAGGCGAAGCGTTGCCCGAGCTGCGGCAGGCTCTCAGCGACCCGAGCCCCGACGTCCGGCAAGCGGCACGCCGCGCGATCGGGAGCATTGCGGCGCCGCCCGCTCCTTGACATTGGTTGCCGCGGGTCGCCAGACTCCCGCCCACTACGACGATCGGGGGGTTGTGATGAAGAGCTTCGACCGCAAGTATCTCATCTGGGCGCTCTGCTATGCGCTCGCCGGCATGGGCCTCGGCATTTACATGGGCGAATCGCGCAATCACGCTCAGTTCGTCGCCCACGCTCACATCATGTTGGTGGGCTTCGTCACTTCGCTCATCTACGCGGTCATCTACAGGCTGTGGCTGCCTGCGCCGCCACGGACGCTGGCCACCATTCAGTTCATCCTGCATCAGGCGGGCACGCTGGCGATGTCCGCGGGACTGCTCCTTCTCTATGGCCGCGTGGCCTCCGAAGAGCAAATGGGTCCCGTGCTGGGGCCGGCGACCCTCGCCGTCATCCTCGGCGTGCTACTGATGTTGGTGATGGTGCTGAAGACAGGGACGCGGCCGGCAGAGAGTGCGCACGCCGCTCGCCTATGACAACTTGCGCGGCGTATGCGTCGCTTCCGCGGCTATCGCCGGACGCGCGAGGCTCGCTCGCAGTGACCTGATTTCGGCTTGCGCCTCGCTCAGCTGCTGATGCAGCTCCGCGTTCTCGCCGTAGAGGTTGAGGCTTTCGTGCAGAGCTTCGAGTAATTTCCGCCGAATCTGCAGCAGCAGCAATTGCAGCTTGGGGTGGCCTTCCTCCTTGCAGAGCTCATAGGCGTCCCGCAGCTCGTCGAGGACGTTGACCAGATGCAGATTTTGGATGTAATGCGCCACGCGCGGCCGGGCTGATACCCATTGCACTCCGCTGACTGTTGCCGGACCGTCGGGCGCAAGCAACGCGCGTTCCTGCCCAAAAGCGGAGCAGGAGCGGCGCTTGCGAGCCTCGCATGGAGAGCTGCCTCCCATCCGCGACCTTGCGCCGCATGCCTCGCGCAGAGGCGGCCGAGCGGAGAGGAGCGCCGTGAGCGTGAACGATGCAGGGGCCCGCAAAGTAACCGGGGCTGCCCGGCCGCCGGCGGCGGTGTTTGCATCCGATACCGATCACTATCGCCAACTTCTCGATACACTTCCCGCGTTCATCTGGACCAGCCGGCCCGATGGCAGCCTCGAGTACTGCAACTCCAGGCTCCTCGAGTATGGCCAACTCTCGCTCGATGAGGTCGCCGGCGACTCGTGGCAGGAGCTGGTCCATCCTGACGATCTCGAGCGCGTGCTGAGCGCGTGGCGGCACTCGCTCGAGAGCGGTGAGAGCTACGAGGTCGAATATCGTCTGCGCCGCGGCACCGATGGAAGCTACCGCTGGTTTCTCGTTCGTGGGGAGCCGATGCGCAATGCCGCGGGGGCGATCGTCCGCTGGTGCGGCACGGCCGCCGACGTCGAGCGTCAAAAGGGCACCGAGAGCGCGCTCGAGAGTCTGACGGCGCTGCTGCGGCATTCGCAGCGCAGCGCGCGCGTCGGCAGCTATCTGGTCCGGTTCGCGGACTCGGCGGACCGAAGCACCTACCGCCTGCAATGGTCCGATGAGTTGTACCGCATCTTCGGTTACGAGCCGGGCACGATCGAGCTCAGCCTCGCGGCCCTGGTGTACCGCATACACCCGGACGAGCAGCAGCGCGTGGTGAGGGCGGTCGAGGAGGCCATCCAACAGCAGCGCGGGCTCGAGCTCGAGTTCCACATCATCCGCGATGATGGTGTGCGCACGCTCTACAGCTGGGGCGAGTTCGATGCCGGCGATCCGCTGCGGTTCTGGGGCACATGTCAGGACGTCACCGAGCAGCGGCATGCCGCAACTGAGCTGCGCGAAGCGGACCGGCGCAAGAACGAGTTCCTCGCGACGCTGGCGCACGAGCTGCGCAATCCGCTTGCGCCCATTCGCCAGTCGGTCGTCATTGCGCAGACTCCGCTCGCTTCGGATGCACAGCGGCAGCAGGCGCTGCAGATCATCGAGCGACAAGTCGCGCACATGGCGCGCCTCATCGAGGATCTGCTCGAGGCCGCGCGCATCTCCCGGGGACGTCTCGAGCTTCGCTTGCAGTCGATGACTCTCGGGGCCGCGTTACTTGCCGCCGTCGAGACGGCCCGTCCGGCCATCGAGAGCCGCAGTCACACGCTCACCTTCGAGGTACCCGAGGAGCCGATCTGGCTCAACGGCGATCCGGTGCGGCTCGCTCAGGTGTTCATCAATCTGCTCACCAACGCGGCGAAGTTCACCGAAACTCAGGGCCGCATCAATCTGCGGGTCACCGTGGAGGGACAGCATGCAATCGTCTCGGTGCGCGATAACGGCATCGGCATCAGTCCGGAGCAGTTGCCGAGGGTGTTCGACCTGTTCTCCCAGGCGAGCACGGCGCTCGAGCGCACGCAAAGCGGGCTCGGGATCGGTCTCGCGCTGGCGCGGGGAATCGTGACGCTGCACGGCGGCGGCATCGAGGCGCGCAGCGCAGGTCCCGGCCGCGGGAGTGAGTTCATCGTGAGGCTGCCCACGCAGGCCGCAAGTGGCGCCGGGCCGAAACCCCCCGCCGCCCCGACGCCGGCGGCGCGTCGCGTGCGGCGCGTGCTCGTGGCCGACGACAACGCCGACGCCGCAGATAGTCTCGCATTGGCGCTCAAATTGCGCGGACACGAGGTGGATACGGCCCATGACGGCCGCCAGGCGCTCGAGATCGCGGCCATTCTTCATCCGCAGGTGGCGTTGCTCGACATCGGAATGCCGGAGTTGAACGGTTACGAGCTCGCGCGGCAGATCCGCTCCGAGCCCTGGGGGCAACACATGATGCTGGTGGCCGTGACCGGTTGGGGCCAGGACGAGGACCGGCGTCGAGCCCTGGAGGCCGGATTCGACGAGCACCTCACGAAGCCGATCGACCCGGGACGCCTGCTCAGCCTGATCGAGGCCTCACCCAGGGAAGCATGACCCCCTCGGGGAGGCCGTCATTGCCCTCCTCGCGGTGAATCCTGACATCCTACAACTCCGGAGTTCGAGGCAAACGAGACCAACAGCGAAGCCGGTTCGCCAAAGGAACCACGCCCGCCGCGACGGGTTTCGATGAGCGGGTTCCATGCACCGGAGAGGACCGACTATGGCACGTGGATCGAGCGGCGAGCGTCGTCCCGAACTTGGCGGCAACGATCTGCGCAGCTTGATGTGGCTCGCACTCGCCGGGTTCACCATCGGCGCGCTGACGAGCGCGCGGCAGTCGGGGGGCGGGGAGCCGAATCGTCACACCCATCTCGCGCAGATGAACGGCAAGCCGCGGCGACGCTATTACACCGGCGCCATTCCCTCGCGCGCCATCGCGATCGCGGATTTGCGCGCCCGCACGCACGAGCTCATACCGCGGATCGCGCTCGAGTATCTCGAAGCGGGGGCCGAGGACGAGGCGAGCATGATGCGCGAGCGGCGCGCATTCGCCGACTGGCGCTTCACTCCGCGCACGCTGGTCGATGTCTCGCATCGCACGCTGCAGGCGCGGCTTCTGGGAAAACCGACGGCGATGCCGCTGATCGTGGCGCCGACCGGCTTCAACGGGCTCTTCATGCATCACGCCGACCTCGCCCTGGCGCGAGCGGCTGCCGCAGCCGGTGTGCCCTTCGTGCAGAGCACCATGTCGAACGATGCGGTGGAGGAGGTCGCAAAGGTGGAGGGGCTGCGCCACTGGTGGCAGCTTTACGTGTTCGGCGGCGATGAGGTGTGGCAGCAGCTGCTCGAGAGAGTCGATCGCGCAGGTTGCGAGGCGCTGGTGCTGACGACCAACACGCAGATCTTCGGCAATCGCGAATGGGACCGCCGCACCCGGGCGACGAAGTCACTGCCAACGCTCGCCAGTACGCTCGATGCGGCGCTTCATCCCCGCTGGATCGCGACGACGCTCCTCGCCGGAGGCGGTTTGCCGGAATTCAAGAATGTCATCGAGTTCGTGCCGAAGGACCGGCGCGGCCTGTTCGAGAGCGCGCATTGGATTCGCAGCCAGCAGCCGACCTCGCTTTCCTGGGACACCGTCGCCAGGATTCGCGAGCGCTGGAGGAAGCCCTTCATCCTCAAGGGCATCCTCAACCTCGAGGACGTGCATCGGGCGCTCGATAGCGGCGTGGACGGCATCGTGCTGAGCACCCATGGCGGCCGGCAGCTCGATTGGACGATCTCGCCGCTCGACCTGCTGCCGGCGGCGCGCGAGGTGATTGGCGATCGGATCCAACTTTATGTCGCGGGTGGGATTCGACGCGGCACCGACCTGTTGAAGGCAATGGCCCTCGGTGCCGATGCAGTCATGGCCGGCCGAGCGCCGCTTTATGGCCTCTGCGCCTATGGCGAGCGGGGCGTCGCGCGCGCGCTCGAGATCCTCGGGCGCGAGGCCGAAGAGTCACTCGGCCTCCTCGGGGCAAACTCGCCGCAAGCGCTCGGCCGCCAGTTTCTCGTTCCTGCGGCGCATCTGCCGGGCGAGAGCCGGCCCAACGGCCTTTGATCGGAGCCTTGCCGCATCATCGCTCAGTGCGCGGGAATGAGCAGGAAGGCCCGTGTCGTGCCTGAGTTCGTGCCCGTATCGCGGCTGTCCGTGCCATTGACGATGATCCAGCCATTGGAGCTGATGCCCGCCGCGGCCTGCAGCGCGACCTGTCCGACGAGTGGGTCTCGCGGGTCGATCAGGGTATTGAGGTCGTACATCTGACCTTGGCGGTATAGGAACGGGCGCGACGTGTTGCCGTCATCCGAGGTGCCGACGATCTCTCCGGTATCGTCGATGGCAACGGCTGAGCTGTTGACATCGCCCGTCAGGGTACCGAGGTCGGTCATCGCCCCTTCGTGAATCAGGAACGCGTGGGTCGGGGCCCCGGTCGCCGAGCCGACTCTCGCTGCCCCCACGATGTCGCCGCCGTCATTGATTCC
Organism: Steroidobacteraceae bacterium; assembly: GCA_035252605.1. Taxonomy (GTDB): domain Bacteria; phylum Pseudomonadota; class Gammaproteobacteria; order Steroidobacterales; family Steroidobacteraceae; genus 13-2-20CM-66-19. Next base: position 54,723 of record DATFCZ010000064.1, on the reverse strand, counting down.
ATAGGCATCGCTGGCGCTCGACTCCTGCGCCGAAACCAGAGGGGTGACGGTGCCGGAGCTCCATTCAACCGCCAGCACGCTCTGCGCGCTGTCCATGCCGATGGCATACGCACTGTGTCCAACTGCCGCGCCGCCATCGTTGAGGGCGTTGACGACGACATCAGCGCGGACGCAACTGTCGCAGGTCAGCGGCGGGAGTGAGATTTCCTCGTATCCGGGTGAGCCCCACATGAGAGCCTGCTCGCCGGTGGTGCCGTCAGCGCCGAGATCGCCGACGATCGTGCCGCTATCGTTTGCCGCAACCGCCCAATCATAGCCCTGCCATTGCCCGCTCAATACGACTGCGCCCCCTGTCGCCGTCCAGTAGCCCGCCAGCTGTCCGCCATTCAATTCCTCTCCCGCAATGATTCCACCGTCGCTGATGCCATTCGCCGATGCGCCATTTTCCGAGGGATCGAAGGTGAGCTCGCTCAAGGAGCCGCTACTCTCTTGATACATCCATGCCTGCGAGATGCCGCCGCAGTCCGGTGTGCAGATGCTCTCGTACTCACCCACGACGATGCCCTGGCTGTTGACACCGTTCGCGCGCATCGACCCGGCCGCCGTGAGACGAGGAATCTCGACGATGGTGTAGGTGCCCGGTGCGGAAGGCGAGGAGGAAGAGGACGAGGAAGAGGAGGAAGAGGAGGAAGAGGACGACGACGTCGATGACGTCGATCCCGTTGATGAGGGATCCGACGTCGAGGCGGAGGGCGCCGTCGGTGCCGATGTGCTTGAGCTCGGTGACGAGCCGCCGCCGCACGATGCGCAGATCAGTGTGCTCGCCGCAACAACGACAGTCCATCGCATGGCGCGTGCCTCCAGCCGCTTCCCCATCTCGAGTAGCAGACTCCGCGCCTGCGAACCGGGCTCTCGACGCTCAGCCGAGCCTCGACTGTCGCCATCGAAAATTCGCGTCGCGAAAACGCCACGGGCGAAGATGATCGGGGGGAGGGTCATGCCCGAGGTCGGAGTCGAACCGACACGCTTTTAACGGCGGCGGATTTTCATCCCGCTGCGGCTTTCGCCGCCCCCGCGCCGAGCGGCCGCCGGGTTCGTGGGCTGGAGCACGCCTTCACCGTAGCCTTGCGGCCTTAGGTGCCCGCCGTCTGCTCTCTACACCTTCCCCGCAATGCGGGGCTTGGCTCGGCATGAGCTCGAAGCCGATGCTTCAGGGCCTCTACCGACTTTGACGGGCTTCACCCCGGGGATTTCTCCCTGGGGGCTCAATTTGTGGTCTGAGTCCGCTGCGTCTACCAATTCCGCCACTCGGGCACGAGGGCGCAAGTATAGGGCCAAACGCACCGGGCCAGGGGCGACGAATAGACAGCGGTGCGACCTTTTGCCCCGCCCAGGCATCTAAGCAACCGTGAGCCGTCTCGCCGACATAGCGATATCCCCCGAACTCATCGAGCTTGCCCGCGGGGGGGACGAGGCGGCGCAGGCGGCGATTTATCGCGCCGCGGGGCCGGCAGTGTTCGCGCTCATTCGGCGGCTCGTCGGCAATCGGGCTCTTGCCGAGGACCTCTTTCAGGACAGCATGATGGTGCTTTTCCAGCGGCTCGGGGACTTTCGCGGCGAGGCGCCACTCGGGGCGTGGCTGCGGCAGATCGCGGTCACCCGATCTCTCATGTATCTGCGCTCACCGTGGCATCGGGCACGTCTGCATTGGGAGCCCGGAGACGGCGAGGGGCCGTTGCGCTCGGCGATGTTGCGTGTTGCGCCGGCGATCTCCTCCGATGCGCTCGATGTCGAGCGCGCGCTCGCCGCTCTGACGCCGGTGGGGCGCGCGGTTGTCTGGCTCTTCGAGGTGGAGGGTTACTCGCACGAGGAGATCGCGCGATCGTTCGGACGTTCCGTGAGCTTCTCCAAGTCGCAGCTGTCGCGCGCGCTGGCGCAATTGCGCCAGGGATTGGCACCGCAGGAGGATCAAGGGGCATGCACACCGATCTAGCCGAGACGATCATCGCCCGCCGTTTGCGCGCAGCGGCCGATGATTCGAGCGAGCCGCCGTACGACTGGGCTGAGTTTCAGCGCCGCGGTCGCAGGCGATCGACAGCCACCGCACTCGTCGGGCGCGACCGCTCCCTGGCGGTAGCAGCCTCTGTTGTTGCAGCTCTACTCGTCACCGCAGTCGCGATCGTTCGCTCGAGTCATCGGCACGCGCCGGCGCGTGCGCCGCAGGCCGTGGTGGCACGGAGCGGCCTCAACGACGGCGTGGGCGATCGGGGCGTGGGCGATCGGGCAGAGCAGGTGGCAACGTCACCGGCGCATACGCGCGCCATTGAGGGCTGGCTCGCAGGGCTGCCGCGCGACCCGACAGTCGTCAGGGTCGGTGCGCATGCCGCGGTGAGCAGTCTCCAGGATCAGATTGCCGCGTTGGATGACCTGATGAGCGCCGAGCGGGTGGCGGGCGCGGCGCCGAGCAGGCTCGGTGCGCTCGAGCGGCAACGGGCCCAGCTCGTCAGCTCGCTCGCCCAGCTGCGGTACGCGGAATTGTTGGCCTCATCGACCCCATGAACCCGAAAGAAGCTCCCATGAGAATGCACATCAAAGCCCATGCAGCCCTCCTGATCCTGTGCCTCTCGCTCGCAGCCTCTGCGGTGCTCGCGAACGACGCACCGGCGGCTCCTGCCGCGCCGGCTGCTCCGCCGTCACCGCCCAGTGGCGCGGTACCGGCCGCCGTCCCAAGTCCGGCCGCTCTTGCAAGCCCTGCCAGCACAGACGAACCCGCGCTGCAGGCCCGACTGGATGCTGCGCAAGCGGGGCTCGATGCCGCGCAACAACGCGAAGAGGCCGCGCGGCAGCGCCAGGAAGCCGCGCAAGAGCGCGAACGAGCCGCTCTGCAGGCCCGCCTCGATGCCGCGCGCGAGCGCATGGAGGTGGCGGCCCAACAGCTCGCAGCGCTGTCGGCGCAGATGTACGGCCCGATGATGAAACGCCAGGTATTCTCGGGGCCGCCGCACGCTCTGATCGGCTTGCAGCTCGAGCGCTCGAGCGGTACGGCGGGAGCTCGCGTTGGCGAAGTCAGTCCCGGAGGACCGGCGGAGCGGGCCGGTATCCGTAGCGGGGATGTGATCGTCGCGGTGAATGGCACCGACGTGCGGGGCAAAGCGTCTGCGCGGCGCGTGGTCGAGCTGCTTCGCGGCGCCAAACCCGATGATAAGGTCAAGCTGCGTGTGCTGAGGGACGGTAGCGCCCGCGACTTTACCGTGACCGCTCGTCCGGACTGGGAGGGCATCGTCGTCGCGCCTCGACTCTCCGGCCTGCCGCCGCTGCCGACGGTCAGGGCACTCCCGCCGCTGCCGCCCGTCAAGGCCCTCGCCGCCCTGGGGGGCGCGCCGATGATCATCGGCGGCCCGGTGGCGGACATGGAGCTTGCGAGGCTGACGCCGGGACTCGGTCGCTATTTCGGAACGGACACGGGCGTACTGGTGGTGCGCGCCCCATCCGGCGGCGCGCTCGGATTGCAGGATGGGGATGTGATTCTCTCGATCGGCGGGCGCAAGCCGATCGACAGCTCTCATGTCATTCGCATCCTCGCCTCCTACGATCCCGGGGAGAAGATCTCGATGGAGGTGATGCGGGCGCATCGCAGAACCTCGGTCACCACGAGCATGCCGGCAGGGCCCGCGATGCCGCGGGTCCTCATGATGCGCAAGGACGCGCTCCTCGGGCCCGATGCCGTGGTTAGCCTGAGCCGGGATGATCGGATGCTTTGAGTGCATGGCGGCGGCAGCAGCATCGCCATTAACATGCGCGCGTGCTGCGCACCGACTTCACCTATGACCTGCCGCCCGAGCTGATCGCACAGGCCCCGCTCCCGGAGCGCTCGGCGGGCCGGATGCTCGTGCTCGACCGGAGTACGGGCGCGATCGCCGATCGGCGCGTGAGGGATCTACCGCAGTTCCTCGCCGCTGGCGACTTGCTGGTGCTCAACGATACCCGAGTGGTCGCCGCGCGGCTTTTCGGCAGGAAATCCTCCGGCGGCCGAGTCGAGATCCTGCTCGAGCGAGCTCTGGGTGAGTGCGAGGCGCTGGTTCAGCTGCGCGCGAGCAAACCCGTGCGGCCGGGGCTGGAGATTTCGACGGCGGGCGGATGCCTCCGGGTGCTCACGCGAGAGGGTGACCTTTGGCACGTTCGCCTGCCCATGTCGGCGCTCGATTTCTTCGAGCGGTGGGGCGAGGTACCGCTGCCTCCTTATATCCAACGTCCCGCGACCGAGCTCGATCAGGAGCGCTACCAGACGATTTTCGCGCGCGAGCCCGGTGCCGTCGCGGCACCGACCGCAAGCCTGCATTTCGATGAGCCGCTGCTCGCGGAACTTCGCGACCGCGGCGTAGGTCTTGCGTTCGTCACCTTGCACGTGGGCGCCGGTACTTTCCAGCCCGTGCGCGAGGAGGAGCTCGAGTCGCACGTCATGCATGCGGAGCGGGTCACCGTGGGCGCCGCGACCTGTGAGGCCATCGCCCGAACTCGCGCGGCCGGGCGGCGAGTCGTCGCCGCGGGGACGACGGTCGTGAGAGCCTTGGAGTCGGCGGCCGCGAGCGAGGAGTCCCGCTGCGAGCCCTCCTCGGGCGAGACGAGACTCTTCATCAAGCCGGGTTTCAGATTTCGGGTGGTGGACGCCCTGCTCACGAACTTTCACCTTCCCGAGTCGACGCTGCTCATGCTCGTGTGCGCCTTTGCCGGCCGCGAGCCGGTGCTGCGGGCGTACCGACATGCGGTCGAGTCGCGCTACCGGTTCTTCAGCTACGGCGATGCGATGTTGTTGACGAGTGGGGTGAGCCCTTGAGACCGACCTTCGAGCTGCGAGCGATCGATGGCGCAGCACGCGCCGGCAGGCTGACGATGGCGCACGGGGTGGTGGAGACACCCGCGTTCATGCCGGTAGGCACCTATGGCACGGTGAAAGCGATGACGCCCGAGGAGCTTTACGGCCTCGGCGCCGAGATCGTGCTCGGCAACACCTTCCATCTCATGCTCCGTCCCGGAGTTCAGGTCATTGCCGGCCATGGCGGCTTGCACGAGTTCATGAACTGGAAACGCCCAATCCTCACCGACTCCGGCGGCTTCCAGGTCTTCAGTCTCAAGAGCCTGCGCCGGATCAGCGAGGAGGGGGTGCGCTTTCGCTCACCGGTGGACGGGAGCGAAGTGCGCTTGACACCCGAGGATTCGATGGAAGTGCAGCTCGGGCTGCGCTCGGATGTTGCCATGGCCCTCGATGACTGCACACCGCATCCGGCCACGGAGCTCGAGGCCCGCGAGTCGATGGAGCGCTCCATGCGCTGGGCGGTACGCTCTCACGCGCGCTATCACCGCGATGCGCCTCCAGGCGGTCTCTTCGGAATCGTGCAGGGCGGAATGCATGGGGCGCTGCGACTCGCCTCTCTCGAGTCCCTTCTGCAGCTCGACTGGCCGGGCCTCGCGGTCGGCGGCCTCGCCGTGGGTGAGCCGGAGGAGGAGAGGCTGCGCATCCTCGAAACCGTGGTGCCCTACATGCCCGCCGACCGGCCGCGCTACCTCATGGGGGTGGGACGGCCCGAGGACATCGTCGCGGCGGTTCTACGTGGCATCGACCTGTTCGATTGCGTGATGCCGACGCGCCACGCCCGTAATGGGCACCTCTTCACGATGAGCGGGGTCATCAACATTCGTAACCGCGTACATCAATCAGACCTGAATCCGATCGATCGGGACTGCGATTGCTATACCTGCCGGCACTACACGCGCTCGTACTTGCGACACCTCGACCGCTGCAACGAGATCCTGGGCTGCCGGCTGAATACCATCCACAATCTGGCCTTTTACCTGCGCCTCATGCGCTCGCTCCGGCAGGCCATTGCCGAGGGGCGGCTGGCCGCTTTTGCCAGCGCCTATCTGGCGCGCCAGGCGGCGGCGGACGCTGTGGCATAATCCCGCCCTTTGCTCTCCGGGGGTGCCTCGCGGCCTGCGGAGAGGGACTTCCCGACGTGGTGACCTTATGAATTCATTGATTCCACCGGCCTTCGCCCAAGGCGCGCCGGCAGCCTCGACGAGCAGCCAGTTCGCGCCGCTCCTGGTGATGGTGGTCTTCATCGTCATCTTCTATTTCCTGCTGATGCGGCCGCAGCAGAAGAAGACCAAGGAGCACCAGCAGCTCATTTCCAAGCTCGCCGCGGGCGATGAGGTGGTCACGACGGGCGGCGTGCTGGGCCGGATCACCGATGTCGGCGAGAGCTTCGTGACCCTGGAGATCGCCGACGGGGTGCGCATCAAGGTGCAGAAATTCCAGGTGAGCGCCCTGATGCCGAAAGGCACGCTGAGGAGCGCCTGAACCTTCGAGGCCTGCCCGCGACTAACCGCCTAGCTACCCGAAATCATGCTCGAATACGCCCGCTGGAAATACATCCTCATCGCCGCAGTGCTGCTGGTGGCGCTGATCTTCGCGCTGCCGAACGTCTTCGGCTCCGCCCCCGCCCTGCAGCTCGCGCACAAGGACCATTCGCCGATCACGGCCGCCGAGGCGAGCACCGTCGACACTTACCTCACGCAGCACGGCGTGAAGTTCGTCAAGTCCTACATCGAGAGCGGCCGGCTCATGGTGCAGTTCGCCGACGTGCCCGATCAGCTTCAGGGCCGCGATGCGGTCGAGGCCATGCCGCAGAGCACCTACATTTCCGCACTCTCGTTCGTGCCCCGCGCGCCGGCGATCTTCCGCGATGTCGGCTTGACGCCGATGCCGCTCGGCCTCGATCTGCGTGGGGGCCTCGAGCTCCTCTATCAGGTCGACGTCAACAGTGCGGTGACGCAGCTGCTGCAGGGGTATTCGCAGGATGCCAGCCGGGCGCTGGCGGCGGCAAAGATTCCCCTCCGTAGCATCACCTTTGCCGCGACCAGCGGCAGCGCGATACAGAATGCGCTGCGCATCACGCTCGCGCCGGGGGCGGATCTCGGCGCGGCGCAGCAGGTGCTCTCGAGCCCGCTGCAGGGCCTCACGGTCAACACCCAGAGCAGTCCCGAGGGGCCGCAGCTCATCGCGACGATGACGCCGGCGCAGATCAAGCAACGCGAGGACTACGCGATCGAGCAGAACATCACCACACTGCGCAATCGCGTCAATCAGCTCGGGGTCTCCGAGCCGAGCGTCACCCGTCAGGGGCTCGATCGGATCGACGTGCAGCTGCCCGGCATCCAGAATCCCGCCGAGGTCAAGAACCTCCTCGGCCAGTTTGCGACCCTCGAGTTTCGCCTCAACGACACGCAGGCGAATCCGCTCGCGGCGGCGCAGAGCGGCGATGTGCCGCTCGGCGACAAGCTGTACACGAACACCGTGACGGGCATGCCTCTGCTGCTGAAGCGCGAGGTAATCGCGACCGGCGATCAGCTCACCAACGCCACTGTCGGCCAGAGCCAGAACGGCGGACCTTCGGTCAATGTGACCCTCGACAGCAAGGCAGGCGATAACATGCTGCGCACCACGCGGCAGAACGTCGGCAAGCCGATGGCGGTGGTGCTGATCGAGAAGCATCAGGAGACGCACACCGTCGATGGCAAGGAAGTCACGCGCCAGGTGACCACGGAGCGCGTCATCAACGATGCCACCATCCAGGGCGTCTTCAGCGACCGTTTCGAGATCACGGGCCTCACCGTGGGTGAGGCGCACGATCTCGCCATCCTGCTGCGATCGGGCTCGCTCACGGCGCCGATCGCGCTCGTCTCCCAGAATGTGATCGGCCCCAGCCTGGGCGCGGAGAACATCAGGATGGGTATCGCCGCCCTCATCATCGGCATGGCGGGGGTGCTCCTCTTCATGGCGATCTACTACAAGATCTTCGGTCTGGTCGCCGATGCCGTGCTGGTCGCCAACGTGGTGCTGCTGGCGGCGCTCCTTTCCATGATGCACGCCACGCTCTCGCTCCCGGGCATCGCCGGCATCATTCTGACGGTGGGCATCGCCGTGGATGCCAACGTCCTCATCTACGAGCGCATCCGCGAGGAGCTGCGCAAGGGTGTGACGCCCCAGGCGGCGATCCGCGCGGGGTTCGAGAAGGCGTTCTCCGCCATCGCCGACTCCAACGTCACGACCATCATCGCGGGTCTCGTGCTCTGGGTGTTCGGCACCGGCGCGATCCGCGGATTTGCCGTGGTGCTGACGCTCGGCATCATCACCTCCATGTTCACCTCGCTCATGGGCAGCCGGGCGCTCGTCACCCTCATGTACGGCCGCAAGCGCAAAGTCGCACGGCTGTGGATCTGATCAACCCCCGGCCGCATCAGGCCTGACCTTCAGGGCTCTCACGTGGAATTCTTCAGCCACCAAACCAACTTCAAGTTCATGGCCACACGGCACGTGTGGTATGGACTGTCGGCGATCCTCATGATCGCCTCCGTCGTGATGCTCTTCACCCGCGGGTTGAATTTCGCGATCGACTTCACCGGCGGCGTGAGCGTGCAGGCCACCTTCCCGGAGGCGGTGAATCTGAGCGCGGTGCGCAGCGAGATGGCCGCCGCCGGCTTTCGCGACGCGCAGGTACAGGCCATCGGCTCCTCGCGCCAGATCGCGATCCGCCTGCCCCCCGAGGCGAAGATGATGAGCTCACAGGAGCAGGTCGCGCTGCGCGATCGGGTGGAGACGGCGCTCAAGGTCGTCAACCCCGGAGCGACGGTGCAGCAGCTCAACTACGTCGGGCCGCAGGTGGGCAGCCAGCTCGAGACGAGCGCCGCCTGGGCGCTCGTCTTCACGCTGATTCTGATTTTCATCTACATCGCCTTCCGCTTCCACACCTGGCGCCTGTCCTTCGGCGCCATCCTGGCGGTGATGCACGATCCGATCCTCGTGCTCGGGTGGTTCGCGGCTTCGCAGACCTCGTTCGATCTCGCCGTGGTCGCGGCCATCCTCGCCGTCATCGGCTACTCGCTCAACGACACGGTGGTGGTGTTCGACCGGATTCGCGAGCGCTTCGAGGGCAATCGCCGGCTGCCGCCGGACGTCGTTCTCGATCAGTCGATCAACCAGACGCTGTCGCGAACCATCATGACCAAGGTCGTGACCTCGATCGTGGTGGTGGCGCTTCTGGTGCTGGGTGGGCCGGTGCTCAAGGGATTCTCGGAGGCGCTCCTCATCGGCATCCTGGCCGGCACGTACTCGTCCATCTACATCTCGAGCGCGGTGGCGCTCGAGTGCGGGCTGACGGCCGAGCACATCTTCCCGACGGTGAAGAAGACCGCCGTCGATCACCTACCGTAGGGCGCTGGGATCCGGCTCAGCTGCTCGCCGAGGGCGCGGCCTGCGCCGCGCCAGCTCTCGCCCGTACGTTGCTGTGGCGATAGCCGTAGAGCCCGTAGACGAGCGCGCCCAGGATCGTCCAGGCGATCAGCCGGAACCAATTGCCCGCACCCAGGGAGTACATCATCAGCAGGCAGACGACGGCGCCTGCGAGGCAGGTCACCCACGGCCAGGGCACCTTGAAGGGGCGGTGCAGATCCGGTCGCTTGTAGCGCAGAACCAGCACACCGATGCAGACGGTGACGAAGGCCGACAGGGTGCCGATCGAGACCAGCTCGCCCAGGATGTCGACCGGCAGCAGGCCGCCGATGAGGGCCGCCGCCGTGCCGGTGATCACCGTGGCCGCCGAGGGTGTACGAAAGATCGGGTGGATGCGGCCGAAGAGCTTGGGCAGCAGCCCATCCTGCGACATGGAGAGGAAGATGCGCGCCTGCGCCAGCACTTGCACCAGCATGACCGAGGTCAGGCCCGCTATGGCGCCGAGCTTGACCGCAAGTGCCAGCCAGTGCAGCGCCGGATACGAATCGAGCGCGAGCGCCAGCGGCGCGGCGACGTTGAGCTTCTTGTAGCTCACCATGCCGGTGAGGACGATGGACACCGCAACGTAGAGGATCGTGCAGACGACCAGGCTCGCGAGGATGCCGATCGGCATGGCGCGCTGCGGGTTCTTGGTCTCCCGCGCCGTGGTCGATATGGCATCGAAGCCGATGTAGGCAAAGAAGATCACGCCGGAGGCGGCGATGATGCCGCTCGGGCCATAAAGGCCGGGACCCGCATTCGGCGGAATCAACGGGTGCCAGTTGGCCGGATGGATGTAGGCCGCGCCGATGCAGATGAACAGCAGCACGATCGCGATCTTGACGATCACGATGATGGAATTGAATACCGAGGTCTGCTTGATTCCGATATAGCAGATGGTGGCGATCAGGGTCACGATGGCCACGGCGGGAACGTTGAGCACCGCTCCCGAGCGCACCACCTGGTAGCTGCCGATCGCGGCCTGGGCGAAGGGGGCATGGGAGAGCGCATACGGCAGGTGAATGTGATACTGATCGAGGAGGCTCAGCACGTAAGCCGACCATCCCACCGATACCGTCGCGACGGCGAACAGGTACTCGAGAATGAGATTCCAGCCGATGAACCAGGCGATGCCCTCACCGAGGGTCGCGTACGAGTACGAATACGCGCTCCCCGACACGGGAATCATCGCCGCGAACTCCGCATAACAGAGGCCTGCGAAGGCGCAACCGATAGCGGCGATGACGAAGGAGAGTGCCAGCGCCGGTCCCGCGTGCTCGGCCGCCGCCGTGCCGGTCAGTACGAAAATTCCGGTGCCGATGATGCCGCCGATGCCGAGCAGGGTGAGCGCCGTGGCCGAGAGCGTGCGGTTCAATTGCTGGCCCGCGGCGTCGGCTTCCCTGATGTCGGCGAGCGACTTGGTGGCAAGAAGTTGGCTTGGCATGCGCCGGGACTCTACACAACCGATCCTGCCGAAGCCAGACAGCCGCCGTACACGGCGGGCCGTCGGCAGGAGTCGCCGCACCTCACTCCGTGCGCAGCGCCTCGGGCACGTACGGCGCGAAGAGCTCGAGCAACGCCGCATACACCTTGGGTGTGCCGGCGAGCACGTCCCCGCCTTGGGTGTACTCGGCGCCGGTGAGCGTGCCGATGCGCCCGCCGGCCTCCACGATGAGGAGCGTTCCGGCCGCGGTGTCCCAGGGGGAGAGGCCGATTTCCCAGAAGCCGTCGATCCTACCGGCTGCAACATAGGCCAGGTCGAGCGCCGCGGCACCGGGGCGGCGCACGCCCGCGGTGCTCTGCATCGCCGCTTTCAGCATGCCGAGATAAGCGTCGATGTAGCCCGTGTTCGAGCGGAAGGGAAAGCCGGTGCCGATGAGAGCACCCTCCAGAGCGCGCTGCTTGCTCACCCTCATGCGGTGATTGTCGAGATGGGCGCCGCTGCCGCGCGTCGCGGTGAACAGCTCCTGGCGCATCGGATCGTAGACCACCGCGTGCTCGAGGCGGCCCTTCTGCTGGCAGGCGATCGAAACGGCGAAAGTCGGAAGGCCGTGCAGGAAGTTGGTGGTGCCATCGAGCGGATCGATGATCCAGACGGTGTCGTTGTCGCCGCTGCGGCCGCTTTCCTCGGCGAGCACCGCGTGCTCGGGATAATGGCGCCGAATGATGCCGATGATCTCCTGCTCCGCGGCGCGGTCGACCTCGCTCACGAAGTCATTGCGCCCCTTGGAGGTGATGGTGAGCGATTCCAGCCGGTTGAGGCTGCGGACGATGACTTCGCCCGCGCGGCGCGCGGCGCGGACTGCGATATTGAGAAGCGGGTGCACGGCGCGTAGGGTAGCAGATCGGCCATGGACACCTCCGACATCCGCATTGTGCTCGTCGAGCCCTCGCACCCCGGCAACATCGGCGCGGTTGCCCGCGCCATGAAAAACATGGGGCTCGATCGGCTGGTGCTCGTCAGTCCGCGGCAGTTTCCGCACAGCGAAGCGATCGCGCGCGCCTCGGGCGCGGACGATGTGCTCGGGCAGGCGCGTGTCGTAACGACGGTCGCGGAAGCCATCGCCGGGTGTGGCTTCATCGTGGCAACGACATCCCGGACGCGGGACCAGTACTTTCGCGTGGCGGATGTGCGCGAGGGCGCGCAACACCTGCTGGCGCAGTCGCGACTCGCGCCCGCTGCCGTGCTCTTCGGCCCGGAGCGGGCGGGCCTCACCAACCAGCAGCTCGAGGCGGCGCACCTTCTGCTCCGCATCCCGGCGAGCGAGGCCTATCCCTCGCTCAACCTCGCCATGGCGGTGCAGATCGTGGCCTATGAGCTCTTCCGCGCCCGCGGCGTCGCGATCGATGCCACGCCCGCCGCCGGCCCGCTCGCCGACCCGGTGGAGATGGAGAAGCTCTACCGGCACCTCGCGCAGGTGTTGGAAGAGATCGACTTCCGCGATCGCACCCAGGGCGGCACCCATCTCATGGCGCGGCTTCGTCGGTTGCTGCAACGCGCGGTGCTCGATCGCAACGAGGTGAACATCCTGCGCGGCATCCTGACCGCGGTGCAGAGCCGGCGGCGGCGCGCGGGCCAGGCGGTGGAGCGGCCCGAGTGAGCGCCGCTGACCCGATTTATCTCGACTATGCCGCGACGACGCCGGTGGACCCCGCCGTGGCGGCGGCGATGGCGCGCTCGCTGACCGAAGCGGAGGGCATCGGCAACGCCTCTTCGACCACGCATCCCTTCGGCCGCCGCGTGGCCGAGCGGATCGAGCAGGCACGCGAGCAGGTTGCGGCCCTCATCGGCGCGGCGTCCGAGGAAATCATCTTCACCTCGGGCGCGACCGAATCCAACAACCTGGCCATTCTCGGCGCCGCGCGTGCCAACGCGCACCGCGGGCGTCACCTCGTGAGCTCGCGCACCGAGCACAAGGCGGTACTCGATCCGCTGCGGCGTCTGGAGAAGGAAGGCTTCACCGTCACCCTGCTTTCTCCCGAGCGCACGGGACGAATGGATCCTGAGCGGGTGGCGGCGGCGCTTCGTCCGGATACGATCCTGACATCGATCATGCTCGTCAACAACGAGATCGGGGTGATCCAGGATGTGGCCGCAATCGCCTCTCTGTGCCGATCGCGCGGCATTCTCTTCCACAGCGACGCGGCGCAGGCCGCGGGCAAGATCCCGCTCGATGCGCAGGCCTCGCCGCTCGATTTCGTATCGCTCACGGCGCACAAGCTCTATGGCCCGAAGGGCATCGGGGCGCTCTACGTGCGGCGCGACGCCCGCGCGCGCCTGCAGCCGATCATGTTCGGCGGCGGCCAGGAGAGGGGGCTGCGGCCCGGAACTCTGCCCACCCACCAGATCGTCGGCTTCGGCAGCGCTTGCGATCTCGCCCGCCGAGCGCTGCCTGGCGAGCATGCGCGGCTCCTCGGGCTGCGGGAGCATCTCTGGCGGGGCCTCGCCGGCCTCGGCGGCGTGCATGCGAACGGCGAGGGCGCCGCCTGCGTGCCGGGCATCCTCAACGTCTCGTTCGAGGGGGTCGAGGGCGAGAGCTTGGTCGCGGGATTGCGCGAGCTCGCGCTCTCCACCGGCTCGGCGTGCAATTCGGCGGCGGCGGAGCCTTCCTACGTACTGCGCGCGCTCGGCAGGGATACGCAGCTCGCCCAAAGCTCGTTGCGCCTCAGCTTCGGGCGGTTCAGCACCCCGGGGGAGATCGAGGTTGCGGTGGCTGCCATACGCCGGGAAGTCACCCGGCTGCGCGCGCTCTCGCCCGCCTCGGAGACGGCTGGCGGCGTCGCGGAGCCGAGTGGCGGCGAGGCCGTCGGCCAAGCAGTTGGCGAGGCCGGAGGAGCCGGACAGGAGGTCTGGGTCCGGTTCAGGCTCGGCGTGAGGAAAGGCCTCGTGACGAGCGCACTGTTCAAGGCGTACGGCTGTCCCCATACTCTCGCCACGGCCGCCTGGGTAGCCGAGCGGCTACGCGGCCGGGGCCGCGCCGACCTCGCGCCAGGCACGCCGGCCGAATGGGCCCAAGCGCTGGGCGTGCCAGCCGAGAAACTCGGACGTCTGCTGGTTGTCGAAGATGCGCTCGCGGACTGTGCCCGGCACTGGCCCGAGCCAGGGTAAAATCGCTCCATGGCCATCTCGCTCACCGAATCCGCCGCCGATCGCATCAAGAGCTTTCTCCTCTCCCGAGGGCACGGGATCGGGCTTCGGCTCGGGGTACGCAAGACCGGCTGCTCCGGCTTTGCGTATGTCGTCAACTACGCCGACGAGATCCAGGCGGGAGATGTCGTGTTCGAGGACCGCGGCGTGAAGGTTTGCGTCGATCGCGAGAGCCTGCCGCTCATCGACGGCACCACCGTGGATTTCGTCAAGCAGGGCCTGAATGAGGCCTTCCGCTTCCGCAACCCCAACGTCAAAGGGGAGTGCGGCTGCGGGGAGAGCTTCTCGGTCTAGGAAACGGTCGGGCTTTTGCCGGGGGGGTGGTCTAGAGGGTAAACTGTCCGGCTTTGCTCCAGGTCAGTTTTCCGAAAGGACCTCAGAATGGCGCTCGAGCGCACCCTCTCCATCGTCAAGCCCGACGGCGTCAGCCGCAATCTCATCGGCGAGGTCTATCGCCGTTTCGAGCAGGCGGGCCTCACCGTGATTGGCGCCCGCATGCTGCGTCTTTCCGAGCGCGAGGCCGAGGGCTTCTACGCCGTCCACCGGGAGCGACCCTTCTTCAAGGACCTGGTGCGCTACATGACCTCGGGCCCGGTGGTGGTGCAGGTGCTCGAGGGCGAGAACGCCATCGCTCGCAACCGCGAGATCATGGGCGCCACCGATCCGAAGAAGGCGGCTCCCGGCACCATCCGCGCGGACCTCGCCTTGAGTATCGAGCAGAATGTCGTTCACGGCTCCGACGCGCCCGATACCGCGGCGCGGGAGATCGCGTATTTCTTCAGCACCACGGAGCTGCACCCGCGCGGCTGAGCGCGCTCGAGCCCCTCATGAGCCCCTCCGACACGACCGCGACGAATCTGCTGGGCCTACCGCGCCCCGCGCTCGAGGCGTTCGTGACGGAGCTCGGCGGCAAGTCCTTCCGCGCGCGCCAGCTCATGAACTGGGTCTACAAGCGAGGCGAGCCGTCGTTCGAGCGGATGACCGATCTCGCCAAGGACTTCCGCGCCCAGCTCGCCGCGCGCGCCTGCGTGAGCCCGCCCGAGATCGTCACGGCTCAGGAGTCCGCCGACGGCACGCGCAAGTGGTTGCTGCGCGCCGACGCCTCGCAGGCCTTCGAGATGGTGTTCATTCCGGAGCCGGATCGCGGCACGCTCTGCATCTCCTCGCAGGTCGGATGCGCGCTCGATTGCTCGTTCTGCTCGACGGCGCAGCAGGGTTTCAACCGCAATCTGACTACGGCCGAGATCGTGGGCCAGGTGTGGCTCGCCAATCGCGAGCTCGCCGGCTCGTTTGCTCACGACTCTGCGCGCGAGCGCATCATCACCAACGTGGTGCTCATGGGCATGGGGGAGCCGCTCGCCAACTTCAGGAACGTCGTACCGGCGCTCGACATTTTCCTCGATGACTTCGGCTTCGATCTCTCGCGCCGGCGCGTGACCTTGTCGACCTCGGGGCTCGTGCCCCAGATCTACAAGCTCGCCGAGCGCAGCAACGTGGCGCTCGCCGTCTCGCTGCACGCCCCCGATGACGAGCTGCGCAACGAGCTCGTCCCGATCAATCGCAAGCACCCGATCGCAGAGCTCCTCGAGGCCTGCTGGCACTACCTCGACGAGCAAAACGGCCGCAGCGTCACCTTCGAGTACGTGCTACTCGAGCGCGTCAACGACTCGCCCGCCCAGGCGCGCGCCCTCGCCAAGCGCCTCGCCGGCCACCCCGCGAAGGTCAACCTCATTCCGTTCAATCCCTTTCCGGGCACGCGCTATCGCCGCTCCCCGCCCGAGGCGGTGCAGCGCTTTCGCGATGAGCTCATCCGCCGGGGCGTGCTCGCCACGGTGCGCCGCACGCGCGGCGATGACATCGATGCCGCCTGCGGCCAGCTCGCCGGGCGGGTGATCGATCGCACCACCGTGCGGCTCGGCAGCCGGGTCTTCGGGGTCGCGGTGCAGGCATGAGAGCCGCCAAACCTCTCGCCGCCGTCATTTCCGCCGTGCTGCTCGCCGCAGTGCTGGCGGGCTGCGCGAATCAACAGGCGGTGCGCCAGCGTCAGGACGCGGCTGTCTACAACACCGAGCTCGGCATCGCCTACATGCGCCGCGGCGAGCTCGCGGTGGCGCAGACCAAGCTCGATCGGGCGCTCAAGGAGAACCCCGATAGCCCCGATGTGCACAGCGCGCGCGCGCTGCTCTTCGACCGGCTGGGCGACTCCCGCCAGGCGGACCGGGAGTTTCGCGAGGCGATGCGGCTCGCGCCGAAGAACCCGGACTTCCAGAACAACTACGCGGTCTATCTCTGCAGCCATGGGCGGATCGACGAGGGCGTGCAGACCTTCATCCGCGCCGCGCGCAATCCGCTCTACATGACCCCGGAGCTCGCGTACGCCAATGCGGGCGTTTGTCTGCGCGCCGCGCATCGGGATGTCGAGGCGGAGCAGATGTTCCGCAACGCGCTCGCGCTACGGCCCAACTACGCCCAGGCTCTGCTGCAGATCGCCGACCTCGACTTCTCCCACGGCAGGCTCGCGCAGGCGCGCCAGGAGATCGACGCCTTCCTCGCTTCCAACCAGGAGACCCCGGACCTGCTGCTGCTCGCCGTGAAGGTCACGCGCGCGCAAGGTGACCGCCTCGATGCGGAGCTCTACGCGCGGCGGCTGCAGCTCGACTTCCCGGACTCGGCCCAGGCCCACGCGCTGGCCGATCTCGGGCACAACCCGGGCTGAGAGTCATGTCCGAAGGCATCGGCGCGCGGCTGCGCAGCGCCCGCGAGCGCAGCCGGCTCACGATCATGCAGGCGGCCGAAAGACTGCACGTCGATGCGGAAGTCCTCGAGGCGCTCGAGGCCGAGAACTTCGCCAGCCTCGGAGCGCCGGTCTACGTGAAGGGGCATCTGCGCCACTACGCGGAGCTCGTCGGCGAGTCGGCGCAGGCGCTGAGTGATCTTTACTCGCAGGGTACGCGCCTTCCCCAGCCCGATCTGACGCGCATCCCGAAGCCTGCGCCCGATCATGCCGGCCGGCTGGTCGCCCCCGCCGTGATCGTGCTGGTCGGCTTCGCGATGGTGGGTGTCATCTGGTGGGGGTTGTCGCTGACTCACCGCCAGTGGAGCACGGCAGCCGCGCGAGCGGTACCGACCGTCGTCCGAGCCGCGCCTTCGCCCGCAGCTCTGGTCGCGGTCGCCGCGAGACCTGTGGCGGCGGTCCCGGTCAAGAAGGCCGCGCCCCCACCGCCACCCCTCGACGTCGTGCTCGCCTACTCGGCGGACAGCTGGACGGAGGTTTACGACGCCACGGGCCGCCGGCTCCTCTATGGGCTGGCGAGCGGACCTGCCACTCGACGACTCGAGGGAGTACCGCCGCTCAGTGTGATCCTGGGAGATGCGAGCGGCGTCACCCTCGAGGTCGGGGGGCGGGCGACGCCCATTGCGCGCTTCGTGCGCGCGGATCACACGGCCCGATTTCTGATTGCCGCCGACGGCCACGTGCTCGCCGCGCCGCGCAAGAAGGGAGGTTGAGTTGACGGTGGACATCCAGCCGGTCCGCGGCATGAACGACGTGCTGCCGGCGCAGATCGGCGCCTGGCATCGCCTGGAAGCGGGCGCTCGCGAGCTGCTCGAGTGCTACGGCTACGAGGAGATCCGGGTGCCGATCGTGGAGCACACCGCGCTCTTCAAGCGCGCGATCGGCGAATACACCGACGTGGTCGAGAAGGAGATGTACACCTTCACCGACCAGGGAGGGGAAAGCCTGACCCTGCGCCCGGAGGCGACCGCGGGCGTCATGCGCGCGCTCATCTCGAACGGCATGCTGCGCGGCCACCGGCACAAGCTGTGGTGTACGGGGCCGATGTTCCGCCACGAGAAACCGCAGAAGGGGCGCTACCGGCAGTTCAATCAGATCAACGTCGAGGCGGTCGGCCTTCCCGGACCCGACGTCGATGCGGAGCTGATCGCCCTCAGTGCCCGCCTCTGGCGCCAGCTCGGCATCGAGCGGGTGCGGCTCGAGCTCAACTCCCTCGGCACCCCGGAGTCGCGGCGCGCCTATCGCGAGAAGCTGGTCGGATATTTCCGCGCGCACGAGCGCGCGCTCGATGCCGACAGCCGGCGGCGGCTCGAGGGCAATCCGCTGCGCATCCTCGACAGCAAGAATCCCGAAATGCGGGAAATCATTGCGGGCGCGCCGCTTCTCACCGATCATCTGGACCCCGAGTCGCGGCAGCATTTCGATGCGCTCTGCGCCTCGCTCGAGGCCATCGGCATCCCCTTTCGCATCAACCCGCGCCTCGTGCGCGGCCTCGATTACTACAGCCGCACGGTTTTCGAGTGGATCACCGATGCACTCGGCGCCCAGGATGCCGTCTGCTCCGGCGGCCGCTACGATGGGCTCATCGCCCAGCTCGGCGGGGAGCCGACGCCGGGCGTCGGCTTCGCCATGGGGATGGAGCGGGTCGTGGAGCTCATCGTGCAGACCGGGCAGGTGCCGGCGGCGCGGCCGGCCGACGTGTATCTGGTGGTGAGCGGAGCGCGCGCTACAGCCGCGGGCCTCGCGCTCGCCGAGCGGCTGCGCGATGAGTTGCCGGCGCGGCGATTCGACCTCAATCTGGGCGGGGGTAACTTCAAGGCGCAGTTCCGGCGCGCCGATCGCAGCGGCGCAGCGCTCGCCGTGATACTCGGCGATGAGGAGCTCTCGCGCGGCGTCGCCGCCGTGAAACCTTTGCGCCATGAGGCGGGTCAGAGCGAGTGCCCGCTGCCTGAGCTCGCCGCGGCCATTGAAGCGGTACTCGCCGGCGCTGCGCCGGCCAAATGACTCCTCGAGGAGGGGTGGTGGACGATTACTTATTGAGTGAACGAGAGCAGTGGGAAGCCCTGAAGCGCTGGGTGCGCGAGAACGGGCCGGCCATCCTTGCGGGCGTCGCCATCGCCGCTCTGGGATTGGGGGCCTATCGCTGGTGGCAGGCTCGCGAGAACGGGGCGGATCTCGCGGCCGGCGCTCTCTATGCGCAGATGGAGAACGCCTTCGCGCAAGGGAATCGGACCCAGGCGTTCATCGCGCTCGGAGATCTCGAGCGTCAATATCCTTCTTCCCCCTATGCGGATCAGGCGAGGCTCGCTTCCGCGGGGGCGTTCGTCGAGGACGATCAGCTCGGGAGGGCGGCGGATGAGCTGCGCCAGGTCATGCAGCACTCCCCCGATTCGATTCTCAGGCTCATTGCGAGGTTGCGGCTCGCACGCGTGCAGATCGCACAGCAGCAGGCATCCGAGGCGTTGGCGACCCTGAATGGGGCCCAGCCCGGCGCTTTCGCAGCGCAGTACGCGCAGGCGCGCGGGGATGCGTATTACGCCATGGGTGACAAGACCGCCGCTCTCGCCCAGTACCGCCTCGCGCGGGCGAGCGAAGCGGCGGACGGGGTCACCGACTCGGGAGTCCTCGACCTGAAGATCTCCGACCTCGCGGCCGATGAGGGCACGCAGGGCCCGAGCCCCGCTGCTCCTCGCGCTGCCGCGCAACCCGCGACCGATGGCGGCAAATCCACGAAACCCTGAGAGCTGCCTTGCAAACCAACACCCTGCGATCGATGCGCTGCTGGGCCGTGCTCGCGGCAGCGCTGTGTTTTCTCGCCGCCTGCTCGAAGAAATCGCCGGAGCAGCCCGCGAAGCTCGCCCCGATCAAGGCGACGCTGCGCGTGCAGCACCTCTGGAGCGCCTCGGTCGCCGACCGCGGCGCCAAGCGATTGCGCCTCGGTCTGGGCCTCGCGGTGGATGGCAGTCGCCTCTTCGCCTCGGGTCATCGGGGCGAAGTCGCGGCGTTCGATCTGGAGAGCGGGCGCCGACTCTGGCGCACCAACACGAAGCTGCCGCTGGGCGGCGGCCCGGCGGTGCGCGGCAACCTGGTGGTCGTCGGCGCGAGCGACGGTCACGTGATCGCGCTCAATGCCGCCGACGGCAAGCCGCTCTGGACGGTGTTGATCAACGGGGCGGTGATCGCGCCCCCCGCCATATCCGATAACGTGGTGGCGGTGCGCTCCGTCGATGGGAAGCTGCGCGGCCTGGCGCCGACCGACGGCCACGAGCTCTGGGAAGCCAACCAGGACGTGCCGTCGCTCTCGCTGCGTGGCACCTCGAGCCCGGTCATCGTAGGCAATCTCATCATCTGTGGCTTCGACAACGGCAAGGTCGTCGCGGTCAACATGGGCGATGGCTCGCAGGTCTGGCTGGCGACCGTGTCGGCGCCCCACGGCCGCACGGAGATCCAACGTCTGGCCGACGTGGACGGACCGGTGGATGTCGCCGGCAAGGACGTGTACGCGGTGGGCTATCATGGCAACGTCACCATGCTGGCGCTCGAGAGCGGCCAGACCTGGTGGTCCCACAAGGCCTCGAGCTACCGGGGACTGGCGCTGGGCAGTGATGCGGTCTACATGTCGACGGCCGACGGGGACGTCGTCGCGTTGAACCGCAGCAATGGCGCCGTGATCTGGCGCCAGCCGGCGCTGCGATACCGCGGCCTCACCGCGGTGGCGGTCGGCGATGATGCCCTCGTCACGGCAGACTTCCAGGGATACGTGCACTTTCTCGACAAGCGCACCGGCGCGTTCATTGCCAGGGTGCGAAGCGGCAGGCTCCGCGTGAGCAATCCGCCGATCGTCGAGGGGAACGAGGTCGTGGTCATCAACGACGGCGGCCGCATCAGCGCGTACCGGACCTCGCCCCTCAGATGACCGAAGCAGCAGCTCCATGCTGCCCGTCGTCGCTCTGGTAGGCCGACCCAACGTCGGCAAATCGACCCTCTTCAACGTGCTCACCGGCACGCGCGATGCCATCGTCGCGGACGTGCCGGGGCTGACGCGCGATCGCCAATACGGCTTCGGCCGCGTGGGACCGATGCCCTTCGTGGTGATCGACACCGGCGGTCTCATCGAGAATCCGAAGGGCATCGAGGCGCAGATGCGCGCGCAGACCGAGCGCGCCCTGGCCGAGGCCGATCGGCTCATTCTGCTGGTCGATGCGCGGGCGGGCCTGACCTCCCAGGACGAGTTCGTCGCGCGGGAGATCCGCAAATCCGGCAAGCCGACCACGCTCGCCGTCAACAAGTCCGAGGGATTGGACCTCGATGTCGTTGCGGCCGATTTCCACGCGCTCGCGCTCGGGGAACCGCTCGGCATCTCGGCGAGCCACGGGCAAGGATGCGAGGAGTTGATGACGCAGGCACTCGCCGGCCTCGAGGGCACCGAGAGTGGCACGGCTCCGGCGCGCGATGAAAGCATCCGCATCGCCATCATCGGCCGGCCGAATGTCGGCAAGTCGACGCTCGTCAACCGCCTCATCGGCGATGAGCGGGTCATCGCCAGCGATCAGCCGGGCACAACCCGCGACAGCATCCTCGTGCCCTTCGAGCGCGACGGGCGGAAGTTTCAACTCATCGATACCGCCGGCATGCGCCGGCGCGCCAGGGTGGAGGATGAGATCGAGCGGGCGAGCGTCGCCAAGACCCTGCAGGCGATCGACGAGGCGCACGTGGTGATCCTGGTCGTCGATGCGCATGATACGGTCTCGGAGCAGGATGCGAGCGTCCTCGGTGTCGCCTTGCAGCGAGGGCGCGCGCTCATCCTCGCCATCAACAAATGGGACGGCATTCCGCCGGAGCAGCGCGAGGAGATCCATCGGCAACTCGCGCTCAGGCTCGACTTCGTGCCGTTTGCGCCGCTGCACTTCATCTCCGCTCGCCATGGCACGGGGGTCGGCGAGCTGATGCAGGCCACGGTGCGGGCCTACGAGGCCGCGATGCGGGAGATGCCGACCAAGGAGCTGACACGGACACTGGAGCACGCGCTTACGGTGCACCAGCCGCCGCTCGTGCGCGGCCGACGGATCAAGCTGCGCTACGCTCACCAGGGCGGCCGCAACCCGCCACGAATCGTCATCCACGGCAATCAGACCGCGTCCGTTCCCGATGCCTACACGCGCTATCTGGTGAATGTCTTTCGCAAGACATTCGACCTGTTCGCGACGCCGGTGGTCATCGAGTACCGTACGGATGCGAATCCGTACGACAGGTCCCGCAGGGCTCGCCGCGGCGCGCGGCCCCGGCCGCGTTGATCGCCTCGCGCAGGGGGCAGCGCTTCAAGCCGCGATGCGGCTTACCGGAACTCGGGTGCGCTGCAGGACGCCCAGGTAATAGAGCACGTAGTAGCCGACCACCGCCCCAAACACGGCGAGCGTGAAGGGACTGCGCTGATAGGCGGCGGCGAGGCCTTGGCCGGCAGCCGCAGCGGGCATCGTGCCGTTGTAAACCTCGAGGAACCGGTACAGCAGCCGGCCGACGAAAAGCGCGGTGACCGCGAGGCCGATATACGTGTGCGGCGTGTAGAAGCGCCCCTCCGGCGTGACCTCGAACTTCGTGTATCTGAGTCCGAACAACCCGAGCACTGCGCCGCAGGCGATTCCAGCGAGCAGGGCGCCGAGCACATCGGTGTCGCGCGCGATCAGCGCGGCGATGGAAACGGCAACCAGGGTCAAGAGTCCGATCCGGAACCACATGTACCCGTCGCGCACCCGTTGGCGGCCGAAGGAGCGCCGCATGCGGCGGTAGAGCCGCCATACGATGAGAGCGGCGATCAGGTAGGGTAAGAAGAGTCGCGGATCCATGGTTCGGGTATCGTACGCCTGGTCGCCGTCCTCGCCTAGACGACCCTGGCGGCCGCTGTCGCGCTGAAGCGGCTGGCGATACAGACGCCGGAGTGAGCATGAGCATGTCGCTGCAGGATATGGTGGGCTGGACCGCGACCGCGGTATTCGTGGCCTCATATTTTTTTCCCAAGCCGGCGATGTTGCGCGCGCTGCAGATGTTGGGCGCCGTGCTGTGGATGGCGTTCGGGGTGCTGATCGCCTCGAAACCGGTGATCGCCTCCAACGTGCTGGTGTTCGCCGCCGCCGCCTGGACACTGCTGCGCAAGCGGCGGCTCGCGGGCGCAGGCGAAGCGCTCGAGGGCCGATGAGCCCGGCGGACGGCCCCGCCGTTGCGCACGAGTTCGCAATCCGCGGGCCGGGACTTGCCGGACGGTACTCGAGCGCATAGGCTCCCCGGGCAGCGGGAACATGGGGTTCCTGCCTCACGAGCCGCCGCAGCGGCGTACCGCTGCCTCTTCGCATGAACGCTCCCCCTCTCCCGAATCGCCTCAGTCGGTTCTTTCTCTACTTCGCGCGGCAGTTTCCCTGGGGCTGCCTCGGGCTGCTCGTCTTTCCTGTGCTCGGGCGAGCGATATTCGCCTCGATCGCTTTCGCGACCAAGCAGCTCACCGACACCGTGCTCAACGTGCATGGGCCGCTGCGTGATGCCGGCCCGACGCTGAGGGGTCCCTTCGTCCTCTTTGCGGCGCTCGTGGCCTCGCGATTCTGCTGCGATGCGGCCATGTGGTTCTGCTCCTACCACACCCGCTCGCCCATGCTGACCCGCATCAAGGAGGAGGTGTTCGCCTACGCGCAGCGCCTCTCGCCCGCCTACTTCGAAAGCACTTTGTCGGGGAAGATCGCGCACCGGGCCGTGATGCTGCCCGACCAGATGCTGATGCTGTTCGACATGACGGTGTTCGATTTCGTGCCGGGCGCGATGTTCTTCGTGTTCGTCGCGGGCTATTTCTACGTCGCAAGCCCGGCGTTCTGCGCCGCGGCCGGCATCGGCATCGTCGTCTATTTTACCGGCAGCCTCCTCCTCGGTCGCGAATGCGCGCGGCGCGCGGCCGCGAACAACGAGACGCGGGCAGCCGTGACGGGTCGCATCGTCGATGTGATCACCAACGTCCGCAACGTCTTCTGCTTCGCCAATCAGACGCTCGAGGATCACGAGCTGAGGCGCTACACGGGCGAGGAACGCGAGCGGCGAATGGCGCTCTACCGCTCGGTGGTGCGCCTGCGATGCTCGCAGTACGCCATCGATATCCTCATGTGGCTCGGCTTCGTGGGAGGCGCGCTCTATGGATGGGTGCAGGGCAGCATGACCGCCGGCGATTTCGTGATGGTCACCTCGCTCACCGGCTACCTCCTGCAGACGGCCTACAACCTGGGCCAGCGCATCCCGGATTTCTACGATCAGCTCGGCTCGGCGCGCGAGAGCATCGAGACGCTGATCGTGCCGGCGACGGTCCAGGATCGCCCCGGAGCGACGGCGCTGTCGGTCAGCCGCGGCGCCATTCACTTCGACCGCATCGATTTCGCTTATGAGCCTCGCGGCCGCGGCCACGGCGCACGCAACATCGTTCACGATTTCGAGCTCACGATTCCCGCCGGGCAGCGCGTCGGACTCGTGGGGCCGAGCGGCGCAGGCAAGACCACGCTCATGGGCCTCCTGATGCGCATGCACGATGTGACTGCGGGCGCGATCCGGATCGACGGTCAGGACATCCGTGAAGTCACGCAGGAAAGCCTTCGCGGAGCCATTGGCCTCATTCCGCAGGACACCAACCTCTTTCACCGCAGCCTGCTCGAGAACATCCGCTATGGACACCCGGGCGCGACCGACGAGGAGGTCATCCAGGCCGCCAAGCGCGCGCATGCGCACGAGTTCATCATCGAGCTGGAGCAGGGCTACGACACCTTGGTCGGCGAGCGCGGCATCAAGATCTCCGGTGGGCAGCGGCAGCGGATTGCGATCGCGCGGGCCATCCTGCGCGATGCGCCGATCCTGCTCCTCGATGAGGCGACGAGCGCGCTCGACAGTCACAGCGAGCAGATGATCCAGCAGGCCATGCAGGAGGCGATGGCCGGCAAGACCGTGATCGCCATTGCGCATCGCCTGAGCACGGTCATGGACATGGATCGCCTCATCGTCCTCGATCGCGGCGTGATCGTCGCCGACGGCTCGCATGCGGAGCTGCTGCTGCAGGGCGGCCTCTACGCGGAGCTCTGGCGCAAGCAGTCGGGCGGCTTCAATCCGGTCGCGCGGCGGGAGGAGACAGAGCCGCCTGCAGAGGAGCAGCTTCCCGAGGTCGCCCCGCTGCGCTCCTCTCCGGCGGCTTGAGGGCGCGGCACCGCGCCGATCAGGGCGGATACCGGCCGCTCATGAAGTGAAGGTGTCCGTCGGGATCGCGGATCAGCTGCTCCCGATCCGCTGCCCAGACGATGCGCGTGGCGGCGATGTCGTTGGCCTCGAGCCGGCCGGCGGGGCGGCCGGTGGGCTTGCGATACCCGAGCAACTCGAGATGCGGCGTCTCCCGCTGCGGCAGCATCGGGACCACGTCGACTTCGACTTCCGGCAGGCCATCCAACGCCGCCTGTGTCGGACCTCGATTGAGCGTTGGCTCCCGCACGGTGAGACCCAGCGCTTCGTAGAAGCGGCGGCTCGCGTCGACGTCGGAGACGCTGATGGCCGAATGGTCGATGCCGAGGAGTCCGGCGCCTCGCCGGCGGCCGGCGCTCTGCGGCGGAAATTCGAGCAACTCGAGCGGGTGGCCCTCGGGATCGCGGAATTTCACCGCAGCCGCGACTCCGGTCGCGGGCGGAAGTCTCACCGGCCCGTCGGTCGAGATGGGCACTGCTCCCACGGCCGCTGCGCGTCGCCACGCGGCCGCGGCATCATCGGTGACCAGCGCGAAGTGCTGGAAGCAGAGGTCGGCTGCGCTCGCATCGGCCGGATAAGGCCGCCCCGAAACTTCGAAGCTGTCGAGCTCGATGCGCTGCCCGCCGAGATTGAGCACGAGGCGGCTGCCGCCGCGCTCGAGACCCAACGCCCTCATCTCTTCTGCCCCGATCGGCTCGAAGCCCGCCTCGGTGAAACCCAGCTGCCGATAGAACCGCGCCAGCCGCTCGGCATCGGCCGTCGTCAGGCGCAAGGCGCGGATGGCCGTGACTTTGGGCGTCAAGGACGCACGCAGCCGCGCACGTTGGTGTAGATCGCCATCAGCTGGTGCGAGGCGCAGAGGAAGAGCCGCGAGCGATTGCGGCCGCCGAAGGCGAGATTGGACACGAGGCTCGGTGTGCGGATCTTGCCCAGCAGCTCTCCTTCAGGACTCAAGCAGTGCACGCCATCGGCAGCGCTCGACCAGAGGTTTCCTTCGCCGTCCACCCGCAACCCGTCGGCAAATCCGGGCGTGATCTTGTGCAAGCATTCCCCGCCTGCAAGGCGGCCGTCCTCGCCCACCGCGAAGCGGCGGATGTACTGACGCGGTTCGCGAGCGAACGGCAGGCCGCTTTCGGCGACATAGAGAAGGCGCTCGTCGGGCGAGAATGCGAGGCCGTTGGGGCTGTCGAAATCATCGGCGACGATCTCGAGCTCGCCCGTCGCAGGCTGCAGACGGTAGAGCGCCGGAGGCAACTCGGAGGACTGCTTGCCGCCCTCGTAATCGGTGCTGATGCCGTAGAGCGGATCGCTGAACCAGATCGTGCCGTCGGACTTGCACACGATGTCGTTGGGGGAGTTCAGGCGCTTGCCGCGATAGCGGCTGGCGAGCACCGTGATCGTGCCGTCGAGCTCCGTGCGCGTGATGCAGCGATCGTGGTGTGAGCAGCCGATGAGGCGCCCCTGCCGGTCGCGCGCGTGGCCGTTGGCAAAGCCCGCCGGCCGGCGAAATACACTCACACCCCCATGCTCGCTCCAGCGCAGGATACGGTCGTTCGGGATGTCGCTCACATAAAGGCAGTCATGATCGGCGAACCACACCGGACCCTCGAGCCAACGGTAGCCTTCGCCCAATCTCTCCAGCGGCGCGTTGGGGAGCACCATCGAGCGGAATCGATCATCATGGATCTCGAAATCGGACATACGGTCTACCTCGCGTGACAGGGCTCGCGGGACGGATCGATGTGCAGCTGTACGGTCATGAGCACCGCAGGCTCACTGCCCATCGTTCCGGAGCGGTGTCCCTTTCTGCCATCGCGCTCCCTGCAGCCCTGGTCCTCGCCGAAGGAGAATTCCCCGGGGCCCTGCTCGATGCGAGTGCCGTCCATGCTCTCGATCCACCACCGTCCCGAGAGCACCACGATCCACTGCGGCGCCGGGTTCTCGTGCCAGTCGCCGACCCAGCCCACCGGTTGCACGGTAAAGACCACCGTGGAGGGATGCGTGCCCTGTCGGTCGTTCCACTGCGGGTCGGCCCGACCCACTGCCTTGAGCTCGTAGTTCGTGAGATGGCAGCGCCGCTGATGGCTGACACCGTCGGCGTCGACGAAGAGATGCCAGTAGGGCACGGAAGGCTTCGCTCCCGCATCGCTCATCGAGGCTCCGCGAAGAGGGCGTAGGGATGGCTCGAGGCGAGCGGATGGGCGAGAAAGGGCGCGAGGCCCGAGCCGTTGGTGCCGACCACGATGAGAAGGAATCCTGCGCCGAGTGAGAGGTTCTTGAGGAAGTCCCAGAAGAGGGCGCGTCCCCGGCTGTCCCCTGATCTCCAGAAGTCCCCCGGCTGCCAGAAGCGCTTGTAGAGAAGGGCGGTCGCCGCGCAGTAGGCGGCCAGCGCAAGCGCCGCGAGCCGATCGGCAACGCCGCTCACCACCCCGAGCGAGGCGATCACCTCGATGGCAAGCCCGCACATGAGCACGAGGGTTGCGAGGGCGCGCGGCCTGAAGACTTCCTGCGCCTGTTTGACCGCGCCCTCGAACCCTATGACCTTGTCGAGCGCGCTGAACGGCAAGAACAGCATCACGAGCCCGTAACGCGCGATGAGCGCCACGACGGCGGCCGTGCTCATTTCAGCCGCTCCGCGATCCGGTCGGCGACGCGCAGCGCGTTGGCGATGATGGTGAGCGTCGGATTCACCGCGCCGATGGAGGGAAAGAAGCTCGCATCGGCGAGATAGAGATTGTCGAGCTCGTGTGCCTTGCAATCGAGATCGAGCACGGAAGTCGCGGGATCCGTGCCGAAGCGCGCCGTGCCCGCCTGATGAGCGGTGCCGCCGATCGGAATGTTCTTGCCGAGATAGAGCGAACGATGAAGGAAAATCGCGTTGTGCCCGGCGCGGTTCAGTACCTCCTTGAGCTTGCGCTCCAGGCGTGGGAGCGCTTCCGTGTTGGTCGGAACCAGATCCAGATGCACCTGGCCGTCGCGGTAGTAGATCCGGTTTTCGGGATGGGGCAGGTCTTCCGACTGCAGCCAGAAATCCATCGAATGACGCGCCATCTCCTCGAACGGCATTTCCGGCAGCCATTCGAGCCACTGCGGCAGGGATTCGCCGCGGATCTGGTCGGAGTGGCTGCTGGCGCACATCTGCACGAGGCCGAGCGGATGATCCCAGTCGTCGCTCGAGAAGTAGTAGTCGCTGAAGGCGAGCGTCTTCTGAAACACGGTGTCGTTGACCTCGGGCATGACGGCCATCAGCACGCTCATGTTGTGGCGCATGTAGTTGCGTCCGAGCTGGTCCGAGCCGTTGGCGAGCCCGCGCGGATGCGCATCATTGGCCGAGCGCAAAAGAAGCAGCGCGGAGGACAGCGCTCCGCAGGCCACCACCACGATATCGGCGCAGTAGCGCTCCTCGCGTCCCTGCCGAGTCACGTGGACCGCGTCGATGACCCGCCCGGAGACGTCCGTCTCCAATTTCGAAACGTAGGCGTTGGTGAGCAGCGTGACGTTCGGATACCGGGCGAGCATCGGGTCGATGCAGACGACCTGGGCGTCGGCCTTGCCGTTCAAGAGGCAGGGGAAGCCATCGAAGAAGCTGCAGCGCATGCAGATGCTGGTCGGTGTCGGCTGGCCGTCCTTCTCATCCAGCAGAATGCCGAGCGGCAGGTGGAAGGGGTGAAGGCCGATGCCGCGCAGATTCGCCGCCAGCTGCGCGATCTTCGGCTCATGGCTCACCGGCGGGTGCGGATACGGCGCGCTCGCCCAGGGCTCCAAAGGGTCCTCGCCGCGCTCTCCATGGACGTGAAACAACCGCTCCGCCTGCGTGTAGTAGGGTTCGAACGCCTCGTACCCGAGCGGCCACGCGGGCGAGATCCCGCCCGCATGCAGCACCTCGCCGAAATCGCGCTGGCGCAGGCGAAGGAGCGCCGCCCCGTACACCTTGGAGTTGCCGCCGACGTAATAGTGGAGCGCGGGGCTGAAAGTGTCCCCGGCGGAGTTCGTCCAGGTCTCATGCGCCTGGTAGGCGGCATCGACGAAGACGGTCTGGGAGTTCCAGTTCTTTTCGCTTCGCGGCAGGTACTCGCCCCGCTCGAGTATCAGGATGCGCTTGCCGGAGGGGGCGAGGCGATGGGCGAGTGAGGCGCCTCCGGGCCCCGAGCCGATCACGATGAGGTCGTAGCGATCGGAGCTCAAAAGGCCCGCTCCGCTGGCGCTTCGGAAACGACGGGCCGCGATGAGGCGCGCGACTCCGAGCGGCCGAATGTGCGGCCGTCGTCGCCGTACCCGGCCACGTATGGACTCTTCATGAAGTTACCGATGAGCAGCTCCCCGCGCCTCTCGCCGCAGCTAAATGAGCCTTCTGAGTCGAAGTTCCCTGCCAACACGCCCGCGATCCCGATGTCGGGGGCGAGTTGACCCCCCGAAGCCTTTGGGGAGATGATCGATCCCGGGATTAAACAGCGGCAGCCGAGGCTCACGTGAATAACGAACGAACGACACTCGCGGCATGGTCGCCGCAGATCCGCAGCGTGCTGCGCATCGTGGCAGCGTTGCTCTTCGTGCAGCACGGCTCCGCGAAGCTCCTCCACGTTCCTTATCAGGCGATGTTCGCCCATCTGCCGCTGATGTCGTTGCTGGGCGTGCAGGGAGTGCTCGAGCTGGTCGGCGGCGGGCTGCTGGCCATTGGACTCCTCAGCCGCCCGGTCGCCTTCATCCTATGCGGCGATATGGCGGTCGCGTTCTTCATTGCGCATTTCCCGAAGGGCTGGTTGCCGATTCTCAATGGCGGCGACCTCGCCGTGCTCTTCTGCTTCACCTTCCTCTATCTGTGGGTGGCCGGCCCCGGGCCCTGGAGCGTCGATGCGCTGCTGCACCAGCGCAGGCGCGAAGCCGCTCAAGTACCTCCCGCTCGGGCACCGCGGCCACCGGCCACCTGAGCCCGCGCGGGCCGAAGCGCTCGAGCGCGCTGATCGCGATAGCGCGAGAGCGCCCTCCCGATACTACGGCAAGCAGCGCGGCCCCGCAGGATCTGATCACCCGGGGAGTCCCTTTCCGTCGCTGCAACTTTCCGCAGCGTGCTGTGTTCTGGAGGCACAACCGAGGAGACATCGTCATGAACCGCATCCAGAAAGCCACTGCCGCCGCCATCGCCCTCACCCTCACGCTCGCCGGTGCGACACTCGTCACCGCGCCCATGGCGCTCGCCGATTCCCAGCAGGTTGCCGCGCGCGCCCATAACTGGAGCGCCAGTCACTTGCACCGCCTTGCGTCCGACCTGCGATCGGCGGTCTCATCGGTGCGGGCCTGATCCCCATCCCAACCTCGCAGGGTACATTCCATGCGCAGAGCAATTCCGGTGCTGGCTGGCCTGACGCTGCTCGTTCTCGCCGGGGCAGCCGGGGCGGAGGAGTGTCGTTACAGCGCGCCGCGCAACGTCGATCTCGATGGCGCCACCTTGAAGTCGCTGTTGCTGAATCTGGGAGCCACGGATGCGCACGTGCGCGGCGTGGCGGGCCTCAAGCAGGTCGAAATTCGCGGCACGGCGTGCGCCTCGAGCCCGCAATGGCTCGAGGATCTGCGCCTAGAGACCTCGCGCAGCGGCGATAACGCGACGGTGACGGTACGCACCGGAGATCACGGCATCACCCTCGGGCTCTTTGGCTTCTCCCGCTACGCCTACATGAAGCTTTCAGTGAGCGTGCCTCCTCAGCTCGCCGTTGCCATCGACAGCGGCTCGGGCGATGTCATCGCCGAGTCGCTGGGGTCGCTCGACTTTCATTCGGGCTCGGGCGATCTGAAGGCGGATGAGATCGCCGGCCTGCTCGCTCTGCAGCTCGGCTCAGGGGACGTCGAAGCGCAGCGCGTCGGCGAGGTGCAGTTACGCAGCACGGGCTCCGGCGATGTGAGCGTCGAGGATGTGCGCGGCGATGTGCACGCGAGCCAAGCCGGGTCCGGCGATCTGCATTTCAGCAACGTCGGAGGCGGCGTGTGGGTCGGATCCATCGGCTCGGGGGACCTGCACCTCGGCAACATCGGCCGCAACGTTCAGGTGGGCAGCATCGGCTCCGGCGATGTGATCGTCGATGGGGTGGACGGTAATTTAGAGGTTGGCGCTGCCGGCAGCGGCGATGTGACCTATCACGGCGTCAAGGGCACCGTCCACGTGCCTAAGGATGACTGACGCTTTTTAGCTCACGTAGGCTCGACGGCGACACCCAGCTCATTCGCGGCTTGGCGCACGCGCTCATCGAGACTCAGCAGTCGCAGGCCGACGACCGCTGACCGAGCAACGAGGAGCGATGCTAAGTGGATGGCATCGAGTGTCCGAATCGGGCCGCCGGGAAACGGCTGACGTGCGCGGTCGACGATCTCGCCGGCGATTCGCAGGACTTGCCAATGAGCAGCGGCCGCGATGAGGTGCGCTCGCCGATCGGCAGCCTCGGCCTCCGTCAGTTCCTCGAGCGCCACCGCCCGCAGCAATACGCGATCACACTCGATCAGGGTCAGGTCGGACGCGACGATGAGTTCGGCCTCGCGGAGCAGGCGGCGCACCGCCGATGCGGTCGGCTCGTCAAGAAGCCATGCCAGCACCGAGCTCGACTCGGCGTAGAGATTCACCGAGTGCCGCGCTCCTCGTTGAGTAATTGGGCGACGCTTCGCCGGGGTTCGCCTTGCTTGCGCAGTAGCGCGGGATATAGGTCCGTTCCAGCCGGAGCACCCAGGGTCAGGAGGCCCCGCTTAGCCAGCAACTGTAGTCCCGCTGGCACCGACGGATCGCCCTGCCCGCGCCCGGGTGGCTGGAGCTCAGCTACGACCTCTCCCCGATCGGTGACCAGGACGATCTCCCCCAGCCGCACGCGGCGAAGGTATTCGCTCAGCTTGTTCTTGAGGTCGCGGACGCCGACGGTCTTCACGCAAGCCATTGTAGCCACTCGTGGCTACAATGGCAATGAAATGCATTATTCCCACTCTATGGTCGCGGGCGGCTTGCCCGAGATGTCATAGACCACGCGCGAGATGCCGGCGACCTCGTTGACGATGCGGCGGGAGACGTGATCGAGGAACTCGTACGGCAGGCGAGCCCAGTGCGCGGTCATGAAGTCGATCGTCTCGACCGCCCGCAGGGCGATCACGTAGTCGTAGCGGCGCCCATCCCCCATCACGCCGACCGATCGCACCGGCAGAAACACGGCGAACGCCTGGCTGGTCCGATCGTAGAGATCGTGCTTGCGCAGCTCGTCGACGAAGATCGCATCGGCGCGGCGCAGGAGATCGGCGTACTCCTTGCGCACCTCGCCTAAGATTCGCACGCCGAGGCCCGGCCCCGGGAAGGGATGGCGGTAGACCATCTCGCGCGGCAACCCCAGCTCGACGCCGAGACAGCGCACCTCGTCCTTGAAGAGCTCCCGCAGGGGCTCCACCAGCTTCAGGTGCATCTTCTCGGGCAGGCCGCCCACGTTGTGATGCGATTTGATGACGTGGGCCTTGCCGGTGCGCGCGCCGGCGGACTCGATCACGTCGGGGTAGATCGTGCCTTGGGCGAGGAAGCCGACACCGGCGAGCTTGCGAGCCTCCTCGTCGAACACATCGACGAACGTGCGCCCGATGATCTTGCGCTTGGCCTCGGGGTCCCCGACCCCGGCGAGCGCGGCGAGGAAGCGCGCTTCCGCATCCACCCTGATGACACGTACCCCGAGATGCTGGCCGAAGGTGTCCATCACCTGATCGCCTTCGCCAAGGCGCAGCAGCCCATGGTCGACGAACACGCACACGAGCTGCTCGCCGATCGCCCGGTGCAGCAGAGCCGCCACCACCGAGGAGTCGACACCGCCGGATAATCCCAACAGCACCTTGCCGTCGCCCACCTGCGCGCGCACGCGCGCGATGGCGTCCTCGATGATGTTGCCGGTGCTCCAGAGCGCATCGCAGCCGCAGATCTCGCGCACGAAGCGCTCGAGGAGACGCGCGCCCTGCGCCGTATGGGTGACTTCGGGATGGAACTGCACGCCATAGAGCCGCCGGCGCTCATCGGCCATGGCAGCGAAGGGAATGGAGGCGGTGGATGCGCTGACGGCGAAGCCCTCGGGCAGAGCCTCCACCCGGTCACCGTGGCTCATCCAGACATCGAGAACGGGCCGTCCGTCGCTATCGCGCCGGTCCTCGAGATGATCGAGCAGGCGGCTTGCGGCGGTGACGGTCACTTCGGCATAGCCGAATTCCCGCTCCGTCGAGCCCACCACGCGTCCTCCGAGCTGCTGCGCCATGGTCTGCATGCCGTAGCAGATGCCGAGCACCGGGACGCCCAGGGTGAATACCGCCTCGGGCGCCTTCGGCGGCTTGCTGTCGGTGACGGATTCCGGTCCGCCCGAGAGGATCACCCCCCGCGGCCGGAACGCGCGGACTTCGGCGTCGCTGATATCCCAGGGGTGGATCTCGCAGTAGACGCCGAGCTCGCGGACGCGGCGCGCGATGAGCTGTGTGTACTGCGCGCCGAAGTCGAGGA
Source organism: Steroidobacteraceae bacterium (assembly GCA_035252605.1). Taxonomy (GTDB): domain Bacteria; phylum Pseudomonadota; class Gammaproteobacteria; order Steroidobacterales; family Steroidobacteraceae; genus 13-2-20CM-66-19. The sequence continues at coordinate 21,212 of DATFCZ010000064.1, read as the reverse complement.
TCAGGACGCGGTGGGCATGGATGTCCGCGTGTGGCACCGCAGCTTCACCCTCCGGGATGCGCATTCGCGAGCTTGAATTGCCCAGGAAACGACTCCTACGACACCCGGTAGTTGGGCGCCTCTTTGGTGATCGCAACATCGTGCACGTGACTTTCGCGGACACCGGCGTTGGTGACGCGCACGAACACCGGGCGCGTGCGCAGCTCCGTGATGCTGTGGCTGCCGGTGTAGCCCATGGCCGCCCGCAGGCCGCCGGCAAGCTGCTGCAGGATGGCGACGACGCTGCCTTTGTAGGGCACGCGACCCTCGACTCCTTCGGGCACGAGCTTCTCGAGCTCGGTCGCGGCGTCCTGAAAGTAACGGTCAGCCGAGCCGTGGCGCTCGGCCATGGCGCCGAGCGAGCCCATGCCGCGATAGGATTTGTAGGAGGCTCCCTGGTAGAGCTCCACCTCGCCGGGCGATTCCTCGGTTCCGGCAAAGAGGCTGCCGATCATGACGGCGTGCGCGCCGGCGGCGATCGCCTTGGCGATATCCCCGGAGAAGCGAATACCGCCGTCGGAAATGACCGGCACATCGCTCTCGCGCAGCGCCTCGGCCACGTTCGCCACGGCGGAAATCTGCGGCACCCCGACGCCGGCGACGATGCGCGTCGTGCAGATGGAGCCGGGGCCGATGCCGACCTTGACCGCATCCGCCCCCGCGGTTACGAGAGCGAGCGCGGCTTCACTGGTCGCGATGTTGCCCGCGATCACCTGGCTGTCGGCCCATTGCGATTTGATGCGCTCGACCATGGCGATGACGCCGCGGGAGTGGCCGTGCGCGGTGTCGACAACCACCAGGTCGACTCCCGCCTCGCGCAGCGCGGCGATGCGGTCCATGGTGTCGGGCGTGGTGCCGACCGCGGCGCCCACCCGCAGTCTTCCGGTCTCGTCCTTGCAGGCGCGCGGGAATTCCGTCGCCTTCTGGAAGTCCTTCACCGTGATCATGCCGGTGAGCTCGTGATCGCCGTTGACGACCAGCACCTTCTCGATGCGGTGCTTGTGCAGCAGCGCCAGCACTTCCTCTTTCGGCGCGGTCTCGCGCACCGTGATCAGCCGATCCTGCGGCGTCATGACGGAGGAGACCGGGGCGTCGAGCTTGCGCTCGAATCGCAGGTCGCGGTGCGTGACGATGCCGACGGCCTTCTTGCCGACCACGACCGGCACGCCGGAGATACCGCGCGAGCGCGTGAGGTCCAGCACCTCGCGGATGGTCGTGTTGGGAGAGACGGTGATCGGGTCCTTGATGATGCCGCTTTCGAACTTCTTCACGCGGCCGACCTCGCGCGCCTGCTCCTCGATGGTCATGCTCTTGTGAATGATGCCGATGCCGCCTTCCTGCGCGATCGTGATGGCGAGGCGGGCCTCGGTGACCGTGTCCATGGCGGCCGAGAGCAGCGGGAGATTGAGCCGGATGCGGCGGGTGACGCGGGTCCCCAGGTCCACTTCCCGGGGCAGTACCTCCGAGTAGGCCGGGACGAGCAGGACGTCGTCGAAGGTGAGGGCTTCTTCGAGGATTCGCATAGCTAATTCTACGCACGAAGGGCGTCGCGGTAAACCTCGTGCTATGGTGGCCGGCCATGCCCGCCAGCCTCTTCCCCGGCACCGAGTCCGACGCCGCTCCGGGCCGCAGCATCTACACCGTCTCGCGCCTGAATCAGGAGGTACGCACGCTCCTCGAGCGGGGCCTGGGAGTGCTCTGGGTCGAGGGGGAGCTGTCGAACTTCTCGCAGCCGTCGTCGGGCCATTGGTATTTCTCTCTCAAGGACCGGGAAGCCCAAGTGCGCTGCGCGATGTTCAGGCTGAAGAACGCGGCGCTCGGGTTCACGCCCAAGGCGGGCCAGCAGGTGATCGCACGCGGCCGCGTGAGTCTTTACGAGCCGCGCGGGGAATACCAGCTCATCGTCGACCATCTGGAGGAGGCGGGTGTCGGCGCGCTGCAGCGCGAGTTCGAGCGGCTGAAGGCGAAGCTCGCCGCCGAGGGCCTGTTTGCGAGCGAGCGCAAGCGCAGCCTGCCGCGCTTCCCACGCCGCATCGGGATCGTCACGTCCCCGACCGGGGCTGCCGTCCGGGACGTCCTCCACATCCTCGCGCGGCGCTTTCCGCCGGCTGCGGTGCTGATCTATCCGACGGCGGTGCAGGGCGCAGCCGCGGCGCCCGCGATCGTTCAGGCGCTGCAGTTGGCTTCCGCGCGCGCGGACTGCGACGTGCTGATCGTGGCGCGAGGTGGCGGCTCGCTCGAGGATTTGTGGGCCTTCAATGACGAGCGGGTGGCGCGAGCGATTCGCGCGTGCGCCGTTCCGGTGGTGGCCGGGATCGGCCATGAGATCGACTTCACCATCGCCGATTTCGCGGCGGACGTGCGCGCGCCGACCCCATCGGGAGCCGCGCAGCTCGTGGCCCCGGACAGCCTGGAATGCCTCGAGGCTCTGTCACGGATGGCGGCGCGCACGAACGCCTGCATGCGGCGCGAGCTGCGAGCGGTGTCGAGCCGGTTTGCGAACGTCGGCATGCGCCTCAAGCAGGCGCATCCGGGCATGCGGCTCGTACACCAGGCGCAGCGCCTCGATGACCTCGAGCAGCGGCTGACGGGTGCTGCACGCGCGCTGCTGCACACGCCTCGACATCGCCTGAACGATGCCTTCACGAGCCTGCTGCAGCACTCACCCGAGCGTCTCGTGCGCGAGTATCGCCGCCGACAGGAAGGGCTGGATTCGCGGCTGCACCGCGCCATGAAGGAATATCTTTCGCGCCGCTCGCATCGGGTCGAGCTGGCGAAGAGAACGCTCGCCGCGGCGAGCCCGGAGGCGACGCTCGCCCGCGGCTTTGCGATCGTGACCCGTCCGGATGGCACCTTGGTCACCGATGCCCGCTCGGTGCCTGCCGGTGGGGAGATCGAGGCACGGCTGGCGAGCGGCTTCCTGCAGGCGCGGGTGACGGGCTCACGGGATTCCTGAAGGCGCGCGATGCCCGGCGACATCGACTTCATGCGCCTCGCCCTGGAGCGGGCCGCCGTCGCGCGATCCTGCGGCGAAGTGCCGGTAGGCGCGGTGTTGGTGAGCGGCGAGCGCGTGATTGCAACCGGCGCGAACCGCCCGATCGAAGCGAACGATCCCACGGCGCATGCCGAGATCGAGGCGTTGCGATCCGGGGCTCGCGCGCTCGGCAGCTATCGCCTTACCGAGACGATCCTGTACGTGACTCTGGAGCCCTGTGCGATGTGCGCCATGGCCATCGTGCATGCGCGCGTTCGCAGGTTGGTGTTCGGCGCGTGGGATCCGCGTGCGGGAGCCGCGGGCAGCGTGACCGACATCTTCACGCTGCCCGGACTCAATCATCGGGTCGACGTGTTCGGCGGCGTGCTGATGGAGGAGTGCGCGAGCCTCCTCAAGGATTTCTTCGGCCAGCGCCGCAGCTGAGCGACAGCTGACAACCGCGGCCGAGCGTCAACCGCCGCCGTCGTTGCCGATCGACGTGGAGGGCGCCGCATCAGCGATCGTCGTTTGCGGCAGGCCGCCTTCGGGCTGCCACTCGAGCAGCTGCATGAACTGGCGCACGTTCTGCACGTAGTCCACCGGCTGCCATCCTTGAGCGTAGCCGCACTTGGCGCGCGTGAACCAGCGCGGCTCGGCGAGCTTCGGCAGCTGCTGGCTCACTTGCGCCCACGAGTCGGGGTTCTTGCCGAGTCTCTGGGCGATGATGCGGGCATCCTCCACGTGGCCGAAGCCGACGTTGTAGGCTGCAACGGTGAACCAGGTGCGGTCAGGCTCCGGGATGTGCGTCGGCACCATGCTGCGCACTTCCGCAAGGTAGCGGGCGCCGGCGAAAATGCTGTCCCGGGCATTGGTGCGCTCCCGGTCGCGGATGCCCATCGCCGCTGCGGTGTTGGAAGTCAGCATCATCACGCCCGCCGCGCCGTTGGGCGAGGTGGCCTGAGGATCCCAGCGCGATTCCTGAAAGCCGATGGCGGCGAGCAGCCGCCAGTCGAGGCCGTACTTGGCGGCGGCCTGCTGGAACCAGGCCCGGTAGAGCGGCAGGCGCTGGGTGAGGGAGACTTGAAAGAGTCGCAGCTCCTCGTAGTGAAAGGAGCTCGCATCTCCCGACTCCTTCTGCATGAGGCTCGCGAGCTCCCCGGAGCTCATCGTGCTTTGGAGGAAGTCATTGACGGCGTGGACGAGATCGGCTCCGCCCCGGCGCACGATCCACTGCACCGGGCGCTTCTCGGGCAGAGTGAAGCCCACCTTGACGTCCGGGTAGAGATGGTGCGCGTAGGAGTAGGTGCGCGCATCGACGATGGCATAGCGCGCCTGGCCCGAGTCCACATCCTCGAGCGGGTCAGCGGCGCTGGGGGCCGTCTCCACCCAGGAGAGGTGCGGGGCCAGGATCTCCTTCATGCGGGCGAGCAGCCGCTCCTGGGGACTGCCGGCGCGCACGGCGAGCTTCGCCGTCTCGAGCTGCAGGGTGTCGCGCGGCTGGGGCTGATCCCGGCGGTAGACCACGAGCTGCGGAATCTCGGCGTAGGGTGCCGAAGCCTCGCCCACCCCCGACCATTCGGAGGTTGCGGTGATCTGTGCCGCTGCGATATCGGCGCGACCCGCGGCCAGTTCCGAACGCATGGCCGCTTCGCTTGGTACGGCATAGATCCTCAGGCGCACGCCGAGGTCGTCCGCGAAGCGGCTGGCGAGCTCGTACTCCAGCCCCTCCGGGCCCTGAGCGCCGAGGTAATAGCAGGTCGGCAGGTTCAAGGTCACGACCCGCAGCTCGCCGCGAGCGCGGATCTGTTGCAGGGCGGAGGGAGCGGGGGCCTTCGAGCAGCTGGCCAGGAGCACGGCGGCCGCCAATGCCACCAGCGCCTTCCCTCGGGCAGGCCGGAGATACCTACGGTCGCCTTTCAGCGTCAATGCAAATCCCCACTGGCTCAAACCCTTAGGCTAGAATACCAGTTCACGGCCCCGGGTTCCCGCCGCATGGCGCTCACTGTCGCCAATTCACCATAATGCGGCAGTTTGAGGGAGTTTGGGCAGGGACGGAGAGGTACCGAAGCGGTCATAACGGCGCCGACTCGAAATCGGATGGTCGGGTAAAACCGGCACGTGGGTTCGAATCCCACCCTCTCCGCCATTTCAGTGGGGTCCATTCCGCAGGCCCGCTCCGAGCGGATCGGCGACGGGGAGCACGGTCAGAATCCCAGCTGGGGCACCTGGGTTCGCCGCGGGTCAGGCACTCGCCCGCACGTGGCCGAATTTGAGCGCCGCGACGAACAACGCTCCGCCGATCGCGTTACCCACGGCCGCTGCGGAAATGAAGCGACCGTAATCCGCCCAGGTAGGACCCGCCCTCGCGAACAAGGCAAGCAGTATCTCGATCGTACCTGCAATGGAATGGTGGAATCCGGCGATGCCTATGAGGAAGGTTGTCAATGCGACGAACACGATCTGAGCGATCGTGTCGCGGCTGGCCGCCATCAACCATGCGAGTAATCCCATCAGCCATCCGGCTACCACGGCGCTTCCCCACATGGTCCACCAGGGCACATCGAGAAGCTTGCGGGCGATCGTTCCGAAGGCAGCCGCATCGACAATATGCAGGTGCGGGCCGAGTGTGGAAAGGAAGAGCGCGAACAATGCGCCGCCGACGACGTTGCCGATGAGAACGAGGATCCAGAGACGCGCGAGCTGCACGAGGCTTGCGCGCCCCGCCAGCACCGGCAGCACTGCGGAAGTGGTCTGCTCGGTGAACAGCGCCGATCGGCCCAGCACTACGAAGACGAAGCCGACGGCGTAGGCCATCGCCAGTACGGCTGCCGTTAGCGAATGTGGCCAAACGCCGCCGCTCATCGTCAGCAGAACCGCCATGAGCAAGGGGCCGAAGCCAAGATCCAGGCCCGCCGAAAAGCTGGACAGCAGCAACCCGCTCGCCGGGCGCTCCAGCTCCTCCTGAGCTTGCGCCACGTGCTGCTCGAGGATCGTGTGATAGCTCTTCTGGGGTTTCTTGAGCGGCTGGTCCTGCGCAACCCTCCCAGCGTCGCCAGCTGGCGCGACGCCTCGCTCCCGCGCGGACTGCTCCCTGGCCAACGTAAGCTCCGGCGTTAAGAGGTGATCGCGTCATCGTCGCAATATTGAGGCCAACCGACTGCCGCGGGATCGAGGGCGTTCGCGCGCCGGAGACCGTGGCCGCTCAATGCGCGCCATGCACCAGCGTCTGCCACGCCAGCAAGAGCTGGTGCCACGCCGGTTGCACGTTCTGCTGGAGCGAGTCGAGTGACTGCTGCAGATCGTGACCGTGATGAGTGAAGTACCACACCACGACGGCGAGGAGAAACAGGCCCACGAGCGCATCCCAGAAGGCATGCCACGGCGATGGATAGCCGTAGAAGCGCGGCATCATGCCGTGGCGGACGGCTCGCAGCGGCCATACCACCGCTTGATAGATCAGGAGCAAACCTATGACGGCGGCCCAGAGCGGCACGTGCAGGGGCATCCAGCCGAACACCGCACCCGTCGTCACGAGCGAGAACAGCGCGAGCAGCCAGGCGAGCGTCACGAGCGCGCCCATGAGGCCGAGTGCGGCCCATATCAGGCCGCAGATGAAATGCGCCAAAGGCGGCATGGGCGGCTGCGGGGTAGGCGGAATGGGGCCAGGAGCGGCGCCTGCCCAGCGATAGGCGCGCCACTGGGCGCGGCTTCGGCGCCACTCCTGACGCCACTCTGCTCGCGCCTTGCGCCATTCGGCCTTCCACTGCGCGCGCGCCGCGCGCGAGTGATCGTGCATCGCCGCATGAGCGGCCACATCGGCGAGTCGTGCCGCCTTGAGTTTCGCCTGCTCGACCAGGATGCGGGCGTTGAAGGGCAAACCTCTGGCTGCGGCGAGCTCCTCCGGCGTGTTGGCGTACGGCACGATGAACATCAAGACGAGGTACACGAGAACCGCGAGTCCTCCGGTGAGCACCGCCGCGATCACGAACAACACCCGCACCAGCGTCACATCGATGTCCAGATACACCGCCAGTCCTTTGCACACCCCACTGATCAGGGCCCCGTCGCTGATCTGGTAGAGGCGTTTCGCAGCCGCCGCGCCGGCCTGCCGTGAGGTTCCCGCGCCGGCGCCGGTGCCGCCGCCCGGGTTAGGGGCATCAGGAGAGACACCGTCATGCGGCGCGCCGCTCCCTACGCCCGAGTCCACGGGTCCCATCTCGCGGATCACCTGTTCGATTTCGCCGCGGGCGATGACGTTCTTGTGCGGATTGAGACAGCGTTCCAACTTGTCCGCGATCGCCTGCTCGAGATCGGCGAGAATCTCGGCCTGATCCGGATTGCCCGCGAGCGCGCGCGAAGCGCAGTCCAGATAATCTGCCAGCGCTGCGTGCGCATCGTCCTCGAGCTGATAAGCCCGACCGTTGAGGCTCACCGATATGACCGGCCGCATGGATCAACTCCCCATTGAATCGATCGTCTGATTGAGGCGCGCCCAATAGGCGTCGAACTCGGCGAGTTGCCGCTGTCCGGCGACCGTGAGGCGGTAATACTTGCGTGGCGGACCGGCTTCGGATTCCTGCCACTGATAATCGAGCAGACCCTCGCGACGCAGGCGGCTCAAGAGCGGATACAGCGAGCCTTCCTGCGTCGCAAAGTCCGTCGCCGCCAGTTTCTTGAGGATGTCAGCGGCGTAGACGGTGGAGCCGCTGATGATCCGCAGAACCAGAAATTCGAGGAACCCCTTGCGCAGGGCTCCGAGTTTGGGATCTTCCGTCACAATTAAAGCTACCTTTATGAAACAAGGTACCATGCAAAAGCATGGCCCGCAAGCCCGACTGGCCTGTCCTGGAACTCAAGCTGTCGGAGTCCAGCCGTTGGCCGCGCCCAGCAGCGAGGAGGGGCTGCGCGATCGGCTAAGAAGACCGCAGCATCGGCGGGACGCTGCTGCTCAGGGTCGGCTGCGGTCTGCCGCTCGCGCAGCGAGCAAGCCGAGGGCCTTCAGGGCACCATCTCGAGGGTCTTCGGATCGTAGTGATAGCGTGACATCTGGACGTAGTGTCCGTTCATCAGCACGGGCACCTTGTGGATCTTGACATCGGTCACCGACATTTTGCCGTCCTTGGTGCCGATCCAGAAGTCAATGTCGTAGAACTGATCCTTGGTCCCGGCTTTGCGGAAATCGGTGCAGGCGAAGAACTGTCCGTTCTCCTTCAGCCTGCGGACCGGCTGATGAAGGTCGATGAATCGCAACGCGAGCTTCTCCCCCGTCTTATCGTCCTTGAGAGTCAGGATTCCATGGTCGCCCGCGGTAGCGATGTACCTGTCCATGGCGGACATGACTTGCCAGCTGCGTGTCTGCTCGGTGAAGCCCGGATGCTCGGACGCGGGAATCCACCACCAGGGCGGCGGCGCGCGCTCGATCATCTGCCATTTGCCATCTTGCTGGACGGGGCTTTCGTAGATCCGGGTTTCGAGAACCATCAGCTCGCCGTTTCGCGGCACCACCCAAAAGTCCACGAGATACTTCTGTGCCGCATCGCCCTTGGAGTGAAAGATCACGTCCGGAAAGAAGCCATAGCCGTCGAGCGTCCGGGTGAAATCGACCTTGTCGTAGACGAGCGGGACCGAGGTGTCGGTCACCGGATCGTCGACGACGAAAATGCCGCCATTCTTGGCCGACCGATCCTTGATCAAGTTGTCGACATAGCTTTGCGCATCGTCGGAGGTGAATTTCTCCATTTCCTTGGCGGTGTCCTCGGCCTCGGCGGTTGCGTAGGAGTCGGTCGCCCTTTGGATATTTTCCTCGGGCGACTTGAGGAATTCCGCCTTGGCATCGTCGTCCGAGAAGCAATAGAGCTTGCCGTCCTTGCTGGTCCAGCTGATCTTGCAATTGGTCTTGACCAGCTCGTGTTTGACGAGCCCCATGGCGCAAAGGCCGCCAAACTCCGGCTCTGCCGCAAAGGCGATTCCGGAGAAGGCGAGCATGAGCGCCGCGAGGAACCCAAGACTGCCGAGCCGGTGTTTGAATGATGGGCTGAGGCGGGATCGCATGGCACGTCCTCCTCGAGGAACAGCGGCAGCCACTATGTTCCCATTGATGGCGTTTAGCTACTGTCCCGCTGCGGCGCAACGGGGAAGGGCGCGCGAAGGGGCAAAGAAACTCGACAAATTCAAGCAAATTCAATGGAGTCAATGGAGTGGCTGCTCAAAGTCGCCGTCCCGCCGGCACTCCCCCCGGATTGCCCCGAGTGGCTTGCGCCAAGGGGGAGACAATGGGCTCTCTCACAAAAATCCAATAACTCCAGCCCTTCCTCTGGGCTAGATTCACCTGGCCGGGTGATACCGACCGCGGTGTTCGGGGGTTTCATGACTCAGACGAGTTCGCTTCTCGATGCCGGGGCTGCCGGTGCACTGCGGCACAACCTGCGCGGAACGCTGCTGCTGCCCGGCCATACGGCCTATCCGCTCGCCAGACGTGTGTGGAACGCTGCCATCGATCGCCGGCCCGCCGGAATCGTGGTTTGCGCCGATGCGGAAGATGTGACGCGGGCGCTGCGAATCGCCTCGGATCACGGTCTGCGGGTCACGGTGCGCGGGGGCGGCCACAACGTTGCCGGCCGTGCCCTCGCCGACGGAGCGCTGATGATCGACTTGTCGCGGCTCGGCCGCGTGACCGTCAACGCCGGCGGCGGCGCGGTAATCGTGGAGGGCGGTGCGTTGTGGCACAACGTCGATGTCGAGACCTCGCGCCGGGGGCTTGCGACCACCGGCGGCCTCGTGTCGAGCACCGGGGTCGGCGGGTTCACGCTCGGCGGTGGCACGGGGTGGCTCATGCGGCGCCATGGCCTCGCCATAGACAATCTTCACGCGGCCTCCCTGGTGCTCGCGGACGGGCGGATGGTGCGCGTCAGTGACGAAGAGCATTCGGACCTCTTCTGGGCGCTGCGCGGAGGCGGCGGTGGCTTCGGAGTGGTGACGAGCCTCGAGTTGCAGCTGCACGCACTGACGCGGGTGTACGCCGGCGTCATCATCCATCCGGCAGCCCAGGCGGGGAGCGTTCTGCGCAACTTCCGCGACTACGCGCAGCAGGCGCCGGATGAGTTTTGCGGCATGGCTGTTCTGGCGCATGCGCCGCCGCTGCCGTTTCTTGATGCAGCCTGGCACGGGCGGACGGTCGCGATCCTCGCGCTCTGCTGGTGCGGTGAGCTGAACGCGGCGGAACGCGAGCTCGAGCCGCTGCGCAAGCTCGGATCGCCGCTCGCCGATCACCTCGGACCCATGCCCTACGTGCAATGGCAGCACCTGCAGGACGCGGGTGCGCCCCTCGGGCGATATCATTACTGGAAGACGGCGAGCTATGGCTCCTTGAGTGACGCGGTCATCGACACGCTTGCCGACGCGGCGAATCATCTACCGACGCCCCAGAGTGAAATTCACGTGCAACACCTGGGGGGTGCCCTGGCGCGAGTGCCCGTCGAGAGCTCCGCATTCGCTCACCGACAGGCCGGCTTCTTCGTGAATCTGATCGGCGCGACCGCGTGGGAGGAGGAGCTCGCTTCGCTGCGCGAGCGGGTTCGGAGGCTCCATGCAAGCATTGCCACGGAAGCGCTGCCGCAGGTGCTCCCCAACTTCAGCGCCGAAGATGACGGCGAAGCAGGGCAGCGGGACGGCGCATCCGTTGCAGCGCGGCTCGCAGCGCTACGGCGGCGCTATGATCCCCACGGGACATTCGTGCTGCGCTGAGCGGCTCGGCGCTCGGCATTTCCGGAGAGCTGCCAGAGGAGCGTCTGCGCCTCGTTGATGGCGTCCTCCTGCCGCATCCGCTCCCCCGTCAGTGTGCCCAAGGCGAGCTCATCCGGGGAGAGGCTGGAGTTAATCATGGCCCACGCGCTCTCCTGGTGCGGCCGCCAGAAATTGAAGATCGGCATGCCGGTACGCTCGCGCATGCTCCGTGCGGCGGCGAGCAGGCGCGCTGCGCTGCTGCTGTCGCCCGCGCGGCACGCAAGGTAGGCGCATCCTTCCACCGACCCGGCGATTCCCCGGATATTCCCAACCGCGACGCTGAGCTCCATGCTCCTCAGCCAGACGCTCGCGGCCTCGGACGAGTTTCCGAGCGCGAACTGACTGAGCGCGATGTACATGTCGATGAAATGCCGTTGGTGCAGATCGGCGCCGACATCGCGCACGGCAAAGAGCTCTCGCAGCGCCGCCTCCATGTCGCCGCGGGCGAGGCAAATCCACCCGCGGGCGAGCCCGGCGAGCCCTGCGAGGATGACGTCCGTGCATTGCCGGGCCCGAGCTTCCGCGATCACGGCGTGCGCCTCGGCTTCCTCGGGGAATCCCCAATTCGCGAGCGCCAGCGCGTAATACCCATGCGCGTAGCCTTCGGTCCAGCCATCCTGATGGATAGCGGCGATGCGCGCCGCCTCGGGCAGCACGCTCGCGCTCGTCTCGCGCGCGGCCATGAGGTGCATCTGCAGCACGCCGTGCGTGAGGAGTGCCCGGGCTCGTTCGGCCGTGTCATCCGCCTCGCACCGGCTCAACACCTCCTCACACCAGCGGCTGACCGTGATGTACTCGCCGTGCGCCTTCGCGAAGAGCAGCAGTGACCCCAGGATATCCAGCGCTTCGGCGTGCCTGCCGGCAGTGCGCATCGAGGTGTCGATGGCCGCCGCGATGTTGCCGAGCTCCTGCGCGAGCTGCTCGATGCGCTCACGCATGCGTCCGGCGAGCATGTCAGCCTGGGCGCTGCGACACAGGGTTACTACCGCCCGCATGTGCGAAGCGCGCGCCTCCGCCTCCCGTCCTGAGGACCGAAGGCGTGCGAGCGCATGCTCGCGCACCGTTTCGAGGAGCCGATATCGGGGGGGCGTCTCTACCCGCGCCAGGCTGACCATCGAGCGGTCGACCAGGCCGGAGAGGAGGTCGATCGTCCGCTCGGCGTCGTATCCCAGGTCGGCAGCCACGCTGATGGCCGCCTCGGCCGTCCACGTTTGAACGAATACCGCGCACCAATTGAGCAACTGCTCCTCCTCGGTCGAGAGCAGTCCGTAGCTCCACTCGAGAAGTGTCTGCAGGCTCCGATGACGCAGATCGCGTCCGGCGCTGTTACTACCCAGAAACCGGAAGCGTTGAACCAAACGCTCGTGGACCTGCTCGGCCGAGAGCAGTGAAAAGCGGGCCGCGGCGAGCTCGAGCGCGAGCGGCATGCCATCGAGACGCACGCAGATGCGGGCGACGTGCCGCGCGTTCTCGGGTCGCAGCTCGAATTCCGGTTGCACGGCGCGGATGCGCCGCACGATCATATCCACCGCCGCGAATTGGGCCAGCGCTTTGGGATCGCCTGTCTCGATCACCGATTCGGCGGGCAGCTCGAGCGGCGGCAGACGCAGCAGGTGCTCGCCGTAGAAATCGAGGGGCAGTTGCGAGGTTGCCAGCACCTTCAATGCCGCGCTCGAGCGCAGCAGCCGCGCCACGAGTGCACCCAGCGGCGCGGCGATGCGCTCGCAGTTATCGAGAACCAGCAGCGCCTGGCGCTCCGCGAGCAACGCGCAGAGCGCGCTCTGCAGCGCCTCCGGCGCGCTCGCGGGCAGCGCGAGCGCCGCGCCGAAGGCCCGCAGCCATTCCTCAGCCCTCTGAAGCGGCGCCAGATCGAAGAACCACACCCCGTCCGGGAAACTGCCGGTCGCGCGCCGCGCAGCCTCCAGTGCGCACTGCGTCTTGCCCATGCCGCCCGGACCTACGAGTGTCACGGCTCGCTTCTCGGCCAGCAGGCCCGCGAGAGCGGTGAGCTCCGTCTCGCGTCCTATCAGGGTGTCGAGCCGCGCGGGCAGGCGCAATGTCGGCGGCGGACCGAACTCCGCCGGCCGCGGCGGCGAGCCGCTCGCCGGAGCCTCGATCGGGCCGATGTAGCGATACCCGGCGCCATGCACCGTCTGGATGTAACGCGGCTTCGCGATGTCGTCGCCGAAAGCGCGGCGGGCGAGCGCGATGGTTCGGTTGAGCGTGGAGGGCGTGACGTAGCGGTGTCCCCAAACCGCATCGAGCAGCTCATCGCGCGTGACCAACGAGCCGGATTTGGCCAACAGCTCGGCGATGACTGCGAAAACGCGCGGCTCGAGGGCAAGGGTCTGCTCACCGCGCGAGAAGCTCCGCTCGGCCACATCGAGGCGATACTCGCCGCAGTGATAGGTTATCGCGCGCACCGACGGCCCGGAAGCGAAGTCTCCCCGGGGCGGATTCTACACGCTTCGAGCACGCCATCCTGCGGGAGGACGGGCAGTCCGTCCGCCGTCGTTGGGCTCATCCGCGGCCCTCCGGTGCCTCAAACGGCTGCCGCAGGGCCGCTGGATGATTGCGTCTCAGTTGGTCGTGACCCGGTTCCCGGAGATCGTGCCGGTGATGCTCACCAGCACGGTGCTCTGGTCGAACTCGTGTCCCGGCGTGGGCGTCGCAAGATACTGCGTAAGAGTGAAGCTTCCACTGATATGACGGCCTGCGCCGCTGACGGTGACGCGCTCCGTTATGACCGCAGGGCCCGTGTAGGCGCCGCTCGTCCACGCGAGCGCCATGTGATTGAGAGCGAAGGTGGAGGGGCCAACCTGTTGCCACACGCCCTGGCAGAAATCTCCGTCCGCCGGGTTACGGCTTCCCGAGTTCATGAGCTCGGTGCCGTCGGCGTGCCAGGCGGTGGTGCCGAAATCGATGAGCGTCCCGTCCGGCATGGGGTTGGTGTGCTGGGAGGTGCTTTTCGAGAGCATCTCGAATGTCCACAATCCAACAATCGCCGGGCGCATGAAGTCGCCGACCCGAATGAATGCGCCCGACCCGACGCCGCCGGTCCCGTACGCGCCGGCTGCGGCTCCCGGCGCGGCCGGGGGCGAGCTCGTCCAATGGGGGTCGGAGCACCCGGCCCGTGCCAGTCCGCTCATCGCGACGGTCGCGAGGGCGAGACCGATGGCCGTCTGCGCCGCAATGGGGCGGCGATACTTCGGTTTGATGTTCATGAGGATTCTCCCCGTAGGTGGCTTTGCTTGCTGTGACCCGCGGGTCACTGAGCGCACGATAGGGGGAATTGAGGCTCGGGTGGTGCGCAAGACGTGAGGCTTTGATGAGGGCTCGCCTCAGCTCACCAGCCGCTGCGCGAAATGCATCCATGCCGGGCTCGTGGCCAGTTGCCTGACCAGGTAGAGCGAGACGAACACCGCCGGCGCCCCCCAACCGAGCGCCGGATGCAGGCGGTGGTTGCGGACGGTATCGATGATGACCGGAACGGCCAGGCAGAGTGCATAGATCAGCCAGGCGATCGTTTCGCTCGGGAACGGCAATCGTCCGATCGCGAACAGCGTCAGGCTGAGGGTCGCCAGCAGCATCAGGCGCTTGTGCAGGTCGCCGCGCCGGTTGCGCACCGTGATGGCGCTGGCTGCCAGTGCCGCGAAGACCAGCAGCATGAAGGGATCCATGGCGAGCAACATCAGGAAGAAAGGCGCATCCTTCGCATGCGCGTGCACCTCGCGCGCCGCGGCGTGCGCAACCACCACCATCCCGAGCACGACCATCACCACGATGAGCGCTGCGCCGATCGCCCCGAGCCGCCGATGCAGGTCCGTGCGATGCCGCGCGATGAGGCAGGTTTGCGCGAAAAACAGCAGGAACCAGGAAGTCATTACCGCGCCGTGCACATGTACCAGCCAGGGCAGCGCCGGGGTGTCGTACCAGAACTTCAGGAAGTAGGTGCGCGCGAATCCGACGAACACGATCCCGAGGATGGCGATCGCGCCGCCGACGACCAGTCGTCGGTCCGAAGAGGACCGGAGCGGGTGCGAGTTGGTGATCGGCAATTCGATCATGGCTTCTCCTGATGAGGTGTGGAGCTCGAGGCGCGCGCAAACGCGGCCAGCCGCTGCTGCTACCGGCTATCCTGGCTCGCGACTGTCCCGCAGGATCTGGCCGAGTGCGTGCGTATCGCGTGCCCCCGGAAGAGCGCGGACGATCCGCGCCTTTCCCATGGAAAAAGCCAACTCCACCTTCACGCCCCAACCCGCGCGCATCTCGGCTGCATCGCGGGCTGCCGGCATCAGCAGACAAAGCGGGTCGTTGACCGACGCGTCGACTTGCAAGCGAAAGTCATATAATGCCGAGACACGGCGCACCTTGACCCCTGCCAAGGCGACTTTCGTGAGCTGGCTCAGGCCGGAGCTCGCGCCATTGCGTGCTCCGGGGGGCGTCACGCGCCGGGTATTGTAGAAAATCAGCAGCCGAGCCAAGGCTCCCAACAATGGCAGGGCGAAGGGTGGTTTCCCCGCCCGCGGCGTACCGCCTGAAGGCACCTCGAATGATGAGGCTCCCACTTGCGGATTCGCAGCCCAGTGAGAGCTCATTGCCCTGATCGGCTGCGCGGGTCCGCAGGCCGCTTCGGGTGTAAGGCCGCAACCCACCAGGCTCATCTCGTGATCGCTGAGCTCGATGCGAGCCATCCTCTTGGGAAATCCGTAAACTTCGCGCCCAGCGGCCATCGCCGTGTCATCATCGACGTAGAGGCAGATCGGGTAGAGTCCCATTCCACCGATCGCATTGAGGCCTTTTTCCCTGACGAACGCCGCCAGCATCACTTCGTTGTAGGCGTAGCGCGCGCCGCTCGGGTCGCATTGCGCGTGCACATCCTCGTGGCGCAAAGCTGCAAAGAGCGCCTTGGCGCCGAGCCCGGGGAACAGTCTCAGATCGGGAGCGATCGCTTCGGCCAGACGCTCGGGGTTCGCGTCCAGAAGGAAGAACGAGCCGCTGGAGCGCGGGAAGCAGTACGGCGGCGGCAGCAGAAGCGGCGCGCGGCGCGGCACTCCGGCGAACCGGCGTGCTTCCACATCTTTCCGTGAAGCCGCCGCGCGCGCTGCGATGAGCCCGGCGACCTTGATCGCGCCTTCAGCCGCCGCCTCCACACAAGGAAGCGCGAACTC
Organism: Steroidobacteraceae bacterium; assembly: GCA_035252605.1. Classification (GTDB taxonomy): domain Bacteria; phylum Pseudomonadota; class Gammaproteobacteria; order Steroidobacterales; family Steroidobacteraceae; genus 13-2-20CM-66-19. The sequence continues at coordinate 5,246 of DATFCZ010000064.1, read as the reverse complement.
ATTGCGGACCCACGCGCCCGCGAGGCAGAGGTTCTCGAGCGGGCTTTGATGCTGGGGCCGTAAGAGCAGCTCACCCGGCCGGGTCAGCAGGTAGCGGTGGCATGATTCGCGATTGCGCCGCAGCACGACGTGCATGTGCTCCGGGTCGTCCGGGATCCTGAAGCCTGCATCCCGCAGCCCTTTGATGAAGCCCGCCGTGATGACCTCGTCCGCAGTGTCCTCATAACCTCGTTCAGGTCCGGTCGCGATGATCTCGTGCCGCAGCGGGAGCTCCTCCGGCGCTCGCGTCGCACGCACCCGCGTGATCGGACAGAGGATCCCGAAGGGCTCGGGCATGCCGGTGACCATGCTGTCGATGCCCTGCGGGACAGGGTCTTCCTTGAACCAGGCCTGGATGGAGAAGCTCGACACCGTCTGCAGCTTGTGCACGTTGCGGAAATAGACGTGCTGGGACGCAACCCCGCCAAAGTTCACCTGCTTGAAGTCCTCGAGCCCAAGCGCGAGGACGTATTCGTCCGCCTCAACAGAAACCCGGCCTCCCGCAGCCTGATTCTCCAAATCGAGCCCCACGACCCGGACGCCGAGGTCGTCCGTGCGAACCTTGATGAGCTTATGGTTGAACTCGATCCTGCCACGGCAGCAGTGGGTGAAATAGCGTTGCAGCGGGGCGACGATGCTCTCGCTCGTGGGCAGGTTGAAGTAGTAGTGCCACCGCTTGGAGAAGATCTTGTAGATCGACTCGAGCGCGACCGCAGCCGAGAGTTCCGACGGCGCATTGAAGGCGGCTTCGTAGAACTGCCGGAAGAAACCGCTCCGCAACACCGATTCAGGCACCCCGTGTGCGCGCGCGAGCGCCCGCAGATCGCACCGATCATAAGCATCGAGCACGCCCAGGCCCTTTCGCCTGACATCGAGCACGAGCTTGCCGATCGCGGGGGCCGCGGCAAGCAGCTTCACTTTCTGGGCAGTCGTGAATCCGCGGTAGGTCGCGGGCCAGGTACGCAGATCGAAGCGATGAATCGCGCCTCGCTCGTGGATGAAGATATGCTCCTTGCTGCGGGTCAAATTCTCATACGCCCCAACCTTTTTCAGAATAGGAAGAACGTGATCATAGAAGCCGAACAGCGCATGCAAACCGTGCTCTACCGGGTATCCCTGCTCGTTCCAGCTCGCCAATTGGCCTCCGATCGTCGTCTCGCCGGCGGCGGAGTACAGCGTGATCGCGGCATTCGGCAGTCGTTCTCGGAGCGTTATGCCGGCCACAAACGAGGCTATGCCGCCGCCCACGATCGCAATGTCGAGAGGTCGGGAATGGTGTGTTGAGCGCCAAGGCATAAACTTCTCTCAATGGCAACCGCATGACCCCGCTAACGGATGGGTCGCTCCCGGCTGCGAATGCGCTGTTTGCAACAGGCGTACTGACGACTCCTCATTGAAAATCCTCTTGTCCGCCCAGGAGCTGGCTTATGGAGGAGGCGCACGAACTCCCACACCGAAATATCGAAGGTGGCTGTTGGAGCTCGTGAAGATGCGTCCGGGCCGTCAGAAATGGGAGCATCAATGCCGCGACCAACACTGACCAGAAGAGCCCGGCCAAGCACAATTGCTTGAGCCTCCCGCCTTTCCTCGACGGCGCTTGCTCGAGCGTCGGAGTCAGCGCCTGCCTTTCACTTCGGAGAGGCTTACGCTGACCGGCGAGTCGCTGGCCTGATGGAATCGGCACTACGCCGATCGACGTGGCGTGGAGCCGATGGTTCTGCGCCGGTAGTCGAAGGGAACGCTGCGTCGGTGTCATGTTTGCCATTACCGTGTCGCTGTCTCTCAAGAGAACCGGAAATCCGGTCCGAACCCGCCACCGGAATCAGAAGCAATCAGAAGGCGAGGTTCAGGCCGTCAGCGCGCGGACGACGTGCACCCACGCCGCGGTACCGGCGAGCGCGGAGGCTGCGAAGTCGGTCAGGACCAGGCCTCCGCCGCCGATCAGAAATGCCGGGTGCAGACGGCGAGTCCTGCCGATATCGACGACGATGAAGGCGAGCAGGAGAGCATCACGAAAGGTCGACGCTCCAATCCCGAGGTGCAGGTAATTGACGAGCCGTACGATCGCCGCATTGAGCGGCGGCAGATTGGCAAGCAGCATCAATCGCTTGTGGAGATCCGGATGGCGGCGCAATGCCAGGCCGCTGCCGGCGAGCAGGGCGAACTGCGCAAGATCCGATAGGGCGTCGGCGAGGAAACCTGGCGGTGTCGCGCCCGGCGGCAGGTGGTCGCCGCCGAGCCGACACGCGATGATCGAGGTCGGAACGCCGAGAACCACGACCAAAAGGGCGAGCACGGCACCTACGCGGCCCATCTGCCGGTGCCACGCCAGTCGACGCCGGGCCGCGAGCACGACCTGGGTGAGAAACAGTCCTATCCACCCGAACATCACCAGGCCGTGAGCTTGCACGAGCGCGCTGAACTGGGCAGGGTGCGCCAGCTGGTCGTATTCGAAGGCGAATCCGCCGATCACGACGGCGGCGACCACGGCCGCCGCCGCCAGGAAGTAAGAGTGCTCGTCCGCGGTGAGGCGGTTGGCGGTGATGCTCGTCATTGCCGCCGGCAGCTTTCCTCGTCGGTCTGCACCCACTTGCCGCTCTTGTCGCGTATGAACCCGGCATGCGACGCCCTATTCGCGCCGAGGTGCGTGAACACATCGCGGTACGGCGCGGGGCTGCCGTCGGTGTTCTCGAGGTTCTCGAAGGTGATCCGGTTGCCTACCCAGCCGGAGCTACGGCCGGTGGCAGAGCTGGAGCCGGAGTTGTCGATGACCACATCGACCAGGCTCTTGATCTTTGAGTCATAGCCGAAATACTGGATGACGTGGTAGAGGTTCGAGCTCTTCGCACCGGCGAGCTGGTCGTAGCGGATGACGAGCCAGTGGCCGTCCAGGGTTCTCTCGCCGTGGATCTTGCCGCGAGTCGCGTGGGCGGGCGAATCTCCCATCGCCATCAGCCTGCCCGTGCAGGTCCAGTCGCCGAGAAAGACGTTGAGCTGCTCGAGCGGCGAGGCCCCTTGCGCCTGCGCAGCCGCGGGAGCGGCGAAAGGCGCCGAGGAGACGAGCGCCAGGGAAATGAGAACTGCAGGGGTGTGATATTTCATGTGCGGGCTCTCCCAGATGGTTGTGGTTGGCTGTCGATCGCGGCGGATGAGTGCCGCCTGCACTCAATAACCGGAAACCGGCGCTATTCCCGCCATCGAAGCGCCCGGAGGGCGCCCCGGCGCTAGAATCGGGGCCTATGAGCGAGCCCACGGCCGATGGGGAGGGTGAGGCCGGCTACCTGGAGCTGGCCGATTGCGGTGCGCCACCGGAGCTGCGCCGCACGGCGGCGGAGCTGCTGCCCGCCTTCTACCGGCAGGTCAAGCAGCTGGCGCGCCGGGAGCGCGGGCGCCAGGGAGCGGTGACGCTGCAGACCACCGAGCTCGTGCACGAAGCCTATCTGCGTCTGCGTGGCTCGGGCGGCTTCGCCGATGAGGCTCATTTCCTTCGCGCCGCGGCGCTCGCCATGCGGCACGCGCTGATCAATCACGCCGCGGAGCGCCTGGCGGCGAAAAGAGGCGGTGGCGCGCCGCACGTGACGCTCTCCCACCTGGACAATCTGGCGATGGAGACCGACGAAAGTCTGGTGTCGCTCAATGAGGCTCTGCAACGACTGGCGCGCGCTACCCCGAGGCTGGCCGAGGTCGTGCAGTGCCGCTTCTTTGCCGGTTATGACGAAGAGAACACTGCCCGGGCGCTCGGTGTGTCGCTGCGCACGGTGCAGCGGGACTGGCTGAAGGCCAGGGCCTGGCTCTTTCGCGAGCTCTTTCGGGCAGCTTAGACGCCGATTCCCAGGAGCGCGCGGCGGGCGCGCCGGGTCTCGCGGTGCTCGGCGCCCAGCTGCGCGTTCAAGGCGCTTATGGCCTGCTGCAGCAACGCACGTGCGCCGCTATCGCCCGTGCCGGCGAGCGCCTCGCCCAGCCGCTCCCGCGCTTGGGCCAGATCCCAACTGAGCGGCCCCTCTTGCTCGCGCAGGGCGACCGCTTCCGCAAGGGGCGCGCGTGCTTCGCGCGGGCGACCTTGCGCCAGATCGACCTCCCCGAGCGCAACCAGCGCTTCGGCGAGGTTGGCTTCGGCCGGCGGTCCGAGTCGGCGCAGCGTCGCCACCACTTCGAGCAAGCGGGCTCCGGCCGCCTGAGCGCGACCGGCGGCCAGATCGAGACGTGCCAGAGCCAGGGCCGCACGCTGGGTGAGCGCGTTCATGGGCCCGTACTGCTCGAGTGCCGCCGCATGATAGGCGGCGAGCGTCTCCCCGGCCGCCGACAGCTCGCCCGCCTCAAGTTGCGCCTCGCCCAGAAAGAGCTCGTTCTGCAACGCCAGGGGGCTGCGCTCGCCGGCGTATCTTGCGCCGAGCGCTGCGGCTTCCTTGAGTACCGCCTCTGCCTCTGGCCGATGCACGATCGACAGCAGCTTGCCGTAATACCCCATCGCCGCGGCCACGGCCGCGGAGTCGCCGGCGAGGGCGCGCTCGCGCTCGAAGGCGCCTTTCAACAGTGGTTCCGCCGCGCGCAGATCCCCGGTACGCAGCTCCAGCGTACCGGTATTGCCGAGCACGATCTGCGCATCGAGGCCATCGCCGAGGCCCAACGCGCGGTAGATGGCGCTGGTGTCACGATAGGCCGCGAGCGCCTCGTTGAGGCGCCCGGCGGCGGTCAGCGTGATTGCCAACGAGTTGTAGAGGATCGCCGTCTCGCGATGGTCGTGTCCGGAGAGTGCGATCCGCTCGCGAATGGCCTCGCGCTCTGTGGAGATGGCGCCGGTGAGATCCCCCTGAGCGCGTTGCAGCCGCGCTCGGATGCCGAGCCCCTCCAGCCGTTCCTCGGCATAGCGGTCGGGGGCCACTCGCCAGTACGCCTGCGCCTCATCGAGCAGAGTGCCCGCCCGGGCGATGTTTCCCCGCAGCAACTCCAGGTTCGCGAGTTTCTGGCGCGCATCGGCCATCGAGCCTGCGTCGGCGTCCGCGCCGGCTTGGGAGAGGTAGCCTTCGAGCAGCGCCGCCGCTCCCTGGGCATCCTCCAGGGCGTCGTAAAGATCGGCGAGCGTGATGACGAGGGGACCTGCGATCTGCGGCTGGCCTCGATAAGCGCGCAGCAGATCTCGTGCACTGGCATCGAGCATGGCTTTGGCATCGATCTGACCCTCGCCGTGCTCGGCGATGGCCTTGCGG
>DATFCZ010000063.1:0-44776 GCA_035252605.1 Steroidobacteraceae bacterium | reverse complement strand
GCTCTGGCCGACGCCGCGGATGTAGACGTTGATGGTGCTGCTCGTCGCCCGATCCTGCGAGATCTTCATGTTGGGGACGAAGGCGTTGAGATCCTCGAGATTGGTGACATTCCAGGTCTCGATCGCCGCTGCCGTCACCGCGGTGTCGGTGAGCGGCACGTTCTGCAGGTTCACGCGCAGGTGCCGCGCGGTCACCACGACCTCCTGCAGTTGCGCGGGCGCGGTGCCGTCGGCGGAGCTCGCCGAGGCGCTCGCGGCCGCGCCCTGGGCGGCAGCGAGGCCGCTGCCGAGCAGACCGCAACAAACGAGGAATGCGCCTGTAAGACTCTTCGACATGGCCGAGCCCCCTCTGACCGGACAATCGTTGAAGCCGGTGGTTGAAACCTATCGTTGCCGACGACGGTTCATGCGATTCTATTGAACGATCGTTGAAGTCTAGTGCAACGATCGTTGAATCGCAACGGTACGGCCGCAGGGAGGGGGTCGGGGGTGCCGGTGAGCGTGCCGATGCAAAATCAGCGACTGGTCCGCGGGCGCCGGGGCTAGAATGATACGTTCACCCCGGGGGGATCGATGGCCCGCTCCAAGCGCACCACCAAAGACAAGCTGCTGGATGCCGCCGAGAAGCTCTTCGCCCGCAAGGGCTTTCACGGCACCTCGCTTCGCGACATAACCGGCGAGGCGGGCGTCGATCTTGCGCTCGTCAACTATCATTTCGGCGGCAAGAAGCCGCTGTTCGCGGCCGTGATCGAGCGCCGCGGCGCGGTGCTCAACGAGGAGCGGCTACGTCGGCTCGCGGAAGTGCGCCAGAGCGCAGCGCCGCAGCCGGCGAGCACCGAGGCGGTGGTGGGGGCGTTCTTCGACCCGATCCTCGACTTTCTCGCGCACGCGGGCCCCGGCTGGCACAGCTACTTCGCGCTCCTCGCCTGGGTGAACAACTCCCCGGAGTGGGGCCGGCGACTGATGAGCAAGACCTTCAATACCACGGTGCGCGAGTTCATCCGCGCCCTGATGGAGTCCCTCCCCGAAACCCCTCCCGAGGACATCTATTGGGGCTACAACTTTCTCACCGGGGCGCTCACCCTCTCGCTCGCCGAGACCGGCCGGCTCGATGTCCTCTCCGGCGGCCTTTGCCGCTCGACCGACGTCGCCGCCTTGAAGGCGCGTCTCGGGCCGTTTGTGGCGGCGGGGCTCAAGGGACTCGCGCAGCGCGGAGCCGCAGTCAGCAGCCGGTAAAATTACAACGCCCGCTGACCCTGCGCGACGGCGGCCTTCAGCTGCTGCTCGCCCGTCTGTGCCTGCCGATCGAGGTATTGGTACACCTGGTATTCGGCCCCAGTCGGCCGCTTGTAGGCCAAGCCGATGTCGGCGGCGAGATAAGCGAGATGACTGCGCAGCTTGGTCTCGAAGAGCAGCGTCCCCTCGCTCGCGCGAGTCTTGAGCTGCACGTAGCTGCCGATCGCCTCATTGAGCGCAGCCAGCGCATCGTGCGCCTTCTCGGCGGTGACCTGGTGGCGGGCGACCGCCGCCTGCAGCTTCTCGCGGGTCGCAATCGCCTGATTGAGGGCCTTGTCCAGCGTATCGAGCGTGGTGTGGATCTTCATCTCGAGAGCTAGTTGCTCCTCGAGGGCTCCAGCCTCGGGGTGCAGCCGCGGATCGAGCGCCACCTGGAAGGAGCGCTGCGATTTCTGTCCGTTGTAGTCGAGCACGACGGTGTAGGTGCCCGGCACGACGAGCGGACCTTCGGTCGAGTCCTCGAGCCCGCCCGCCGCGACCGGCACCCAGAAGCCCGTCACCTCGGTGGCATCCGGATAGTGCAGATCCCATTGGAAGCGGTTGAACCCGGCGCTGATGCCCGTCTGCTTCTCCTCGCCCGCCGCTTTCATCTGCGCGGGTGTTCGGTTGTCCTTTTCGGCGGGGCTGAGCTTCGGCGCCTTGTGCTTCAGGTGCAGCTTGAAGGTGCGGACCACCTGCCCCTTGGAATCGAGGAAGGAGAGACTCACCGGCACGTTGCCGTGATAGCTCGCCGGGACATGGAAGAACACCGTCGCGCCGAATTGCGGATTGGCGCCCGCGCCCGGAACGTTCCTCGCAAACTCACTGCTGCCGTAGGCGTGCGTCAGCCAGGCGGCCTGCGGCGCGTACACCTGCACGTCACCGGGTGCTGCGTTCGGCTCCAGGGAGAGCTGCTCGAGGAGCGACAGGTTGCCGAGGATCCAGAACGAGCGGCCGTGCGTCGCCGCGACGACATCTCCCTCGCGCGTGTTGATGGCGATGTCGCGTACCTGCACGCCCGGCAGGTTGAGGGTGAGCGGCTGCCAGTGCGCCGCGCCGTCGTAGCTCACGTAGACGGTGCTCCTCGTTCCCGTAAACAGCAAGCGCGCATCCGAGGGATCCTGCCGGACGACGAACACGTACTCATCATCCGGAAGACCCGTGGTGATGGCCTTCCAGGTCTGTCCGTAGTCGGTGGTCTCGAAGAGGTACGGATGGAAATCGTCCCACATATAACGCGAGGCGCTCAAGAAAGCGGTGCCGGCCGCGGTATGCGAGGGCTCGATGGAGCTGATCTCGGCCCACTCCGGGAGCGCGGGCGGCGTGACCGCCTGCCAGCTCTTGCCGCCATCGCGGGTGAGGTGCACCAGCCCGTCCGCGGAGCCCGCCCAGATCACCTTGCCATCGAGCGGCGAGACGGCGAGCGCCGAGACGTCGGGAAAGACTTCCGCTCCCGAGGCATCGTGATTGATCGGCCCGCCGGTCGCCTGCTCGGTGGAGGGATCGTTGCGGGTGAGATCGGGACTGATCCGGCTCCAGGTGAGTCCCTGGTCGGTGCTCTCGAGCACGTACTGCGAGCCGATCAGCAGCTCATCGGGTTTGGCGGCGGAGAAGAGGATCGGGTGCGTCCAGCCGAAGCGGTACTTGAGCTCGCCCGAGGAGGCCCCTTCCTGGTAGTGCGGCCACGGACTCACCTCCTGATACTCCCCGGTCGCCATGTCGTAGCGCAGCAGGATGCTGAAATAACCGCTGCCGAAGGTGATGTTGGGGTGATCGGGGAGCGGTGCGACGAACGTGCTCTCGCCATAGGCGACGCGCTGCCAGTCGCCGACCGGAACCATGCCGTCGGGCGAGGCGCTCGGGCCCTCGAACGAGCCTTCGTCCTGCTGCGCGCCGTAGATGTGGAAGGGGAACTGGCCGTCGAGCGCCACGTGGTAGAACTGGCCCGTCGGCTGGTTGTGCTCCTCGCTCCAGGTCTTGCCGCCGTCGGTCGAGACCGTGGCGCCCCCGTCGTTGCCTTCGAGCAGGACCTTGGTGTCGTTCGGGTTGATCCAGACGATGTGATTGTCGCCGTGGGGAGTGTGGAGCTTGGCGAAGCTCTTGCCGCCATCGTGCGACACCCAGAGCGCATCCACGTTCGGCGCGTACACCGTGTTGGGATCCTTCGGGTCGGCATAGATGGCCATGTAGTAGAAGGCGCGCTGGCGCAGGCTCCAGCTCCTGTTCACCCGCTTCCAGCTCGCCCCGCCATCATCGGAGCGGAACACCCCGCCGTGCTTCGCCTGCACGATGGCATAGACGATCTTGGGGTCGCTTGCGGCCACGGTTACGCCGATCCGGCCGAGGATTCCCTGAGGAAAACCGGGATGGTGGGAGATCTCGGTCCAATGAGTGCCGCCGTCGGTGCTCTTGTAGAGCCCGCTCCCCGGGCCGCCGTCATCGAGCTTCCAGGGCGTGCGATACGCCTGCCACATCGCGGCGTAGAGCACGTGACTGTCGCTCGGGTCCATCACGAGGTCGATCGCGCCGGTCCTGTCGTCGACGTACAGCACCTTCTTCCAGCTCTTGCCGCCGTCGGTGGACTTGAACACGCCCCGGTCCGGGTTGGATTTGAACACGTGGCCCATGGACGAGGCGTACACGAGGTCCGGGTCGTGAGGATCGACCGCCAGGGCGCTGATGGTGTGGGTATCGACGAGGCCGGCCGCGTGCCAGTGCTTGCCCGCATCGTCGGAGCGGTAGACCCCGTTGCCGGTGATGACATCACCGCGGATGTCGCTCTCGCCCGTGCCGACGTAGATGACCTTCGGGTTCGAGGGAGCGACCGCGATCGCTCCGATGCTGTTGCTCGATCCGGGAAGCTTACCGTCGGTGATGTTGACCCAGTTGTTGCCGTAGTCGGTGCTCTTCCACACCCCGCCGTCGACGCCGCCCATGTAGAAGAGGTCACGATCGGTCGGGACACCCTCCACGGCAACTACGCGTCCGCCGATGTACGGGCCGACGTTGCGCCACTTGAGCTGCGCATCGGCCGTCTGAGGTTGGGCTGCGGAGGCGGCGGTGAGCGCCGCGAGAAGGAGCGCCGTCCCTGTCGCAGCGCAAGCCCGAAGTCCGCGCGAGCCCGCCGAGTCAGTGCCTGTCATGATTTCGCCCCAAGACGCGCCGATGCGATGCGGAATCATAGGTGAAGGCTGCGCGCCGTTTCCAGCCGCGACGGTGCCGGCGTCCGCCGCTCCACGATGAGCCGTTCGCTTCGTGCGATGGAAGTTGCTTCGCGCGCTCTTTAGTAGGTGACTTGCGGCGCAGGCGCGACCGTTCCGGCCGAGCCGTTCGCCGCCGGGCGGCAGGCGCTGCGATCGACGGCGAGGAGCGCCGCGCTGCTGTTGGCGATGAGCGGACGGGTCGGCACGCCGAGCAAGGAGGGCTCGTAGGGCTGGGAGATGAGGATGTAGGGGTACTCGCAGGCCACCTGACTCCAGCTGACGGGCGCCAGCACCGCCGGTTTCCAGTCACCCTCGTGAACGTCGTATTTGAAGCGCCAGCGGTAGGTTTGGCCCTGGTCTTCGAAGGTGAAGAGCGGCGCGCGATTCCACGCCTCCTGCAGGCGATACCACTGCTCGAGCGGGGCGTACGGACGCCGGTTGAAATCGAAGTAGCTCATCGGGTCGCCGAGATTGCCGGCGAAGAGATAGGGGATGAGTCCGCCGCGGTCGAGCAGCACGAAAGCGCTCGAGTGCTCGAGCGGCATGATGGTGAGCTTCGGATAGGTGTAGATCGGCAGGACTTTCGACCCGCGCGGCAGCTGCGCCACCATCGCGCGGTAGCCTGCCACCCAGGTGTTGTCCTTCTCGAGATGCCAGCCCACGTAGCCGAGATTGACCGCGGCGAGCACTACCGCTGCGGCGAGTGCCGGCGCGCCGGCGAAGAGCTCCCCGGGAATCGCACGCTCGCGATCAAGGGTCGCGGCAAGCGCGTCGCGCTCGCTGCCGAGTCGCAGCACGGCGAAGAGGACGAAGAGCACCACCATGGGGAGCGCGCGCACATCGACGTAAGCGGCCCCCGAATAAGTGCCGGGCAGGACGATGTAGATGCCGAGGAACGTCACCGCGAGCGCGAGCTGCTCGAGCACTTGAGGCTCCAACAGCCGGCGTCCGAGCAGTTGCCGGCGCACCGGCCAGAGCACGCACACGGCGAGCAGCGCCATCATGGGATGCGCGGCGCGGCCGCCGTAGCGGAGGAACTCGTTCTGCAGGCCGACGAGCTTCGTCGCCACCGTTCCCCACTCGAGAGCGTAGCTCTCGGGGGAAGCAGCGTGGTGCGGACCTGCGAAAACGCCGAAATAGAGCCCGAGCAACCCGAGGACCGGGAGCAGCAGCCGGGCCTCCTCGCGAGCGCTGCCGCGGCCGAGAAGCAGCCTCGAGCTCCCCGAGACGATCAGGGTCGCGGCGAGGAATGCGGGCACGGTCAGATGCTCGAAGTAACCCGCGACCAGCACGGCGAGGTAGATGCCATAGCGACCGCTGGACCAGCGTTGCCGCAGCAGGTCGGCGAGGGCGATGCAGACGATGAGGAGCGCGAGTGCCAGACGGAACGCGCCGAAACCGACGAGAAAGAACCAGTCGGTGGCAAGATAAAGGCTGACGAGCAGCACGAGCGGCCGCGCCTGCGGCGCGAGCCGGCTGACGTGCATGTAGAAAAGGAGCGCGCAGGGGAGCGAAAGCAGCACGATCTCGTTGAAGAGCGCTCCTCCCGCGGCCGTCCCGAATGCGGCGACGAGACTGGTGAGCGTGAGGTCGTAGAGCAGGTACGGCACCGGCCGGAAATGGAACGCGAACACCGAGCCCCAGCGCGCGCCGTGATGGAAGAGCAGGTCCCCGAGCACCTTGGCGCGGGCGAGATGATCCGGCAGGTCCTCGAAGGGAAAGGAAGTCAGCCGCGCGATGAGGATGAGATAACCGGCGCCGAGCAGCGCCACTGCCGGCCAAGCGACGATGTTGACGAGCGTCGCGCTCGAAGCGCGCACCGGCAGCGGAGCCGGGGCGGTCGGCGGTGGAGGTGCGGTGTTCACGGGGCTGGCGCTCGCAGCAAGAGCCGCGCCCCGAAGCCGGAGGTGCGTCTCGACCGGGGCATGGCCTTTGCTGTCGGCCATGCGATGCGGACTGGACTGCCGGCCTCCGACTTGCCGCCCGTCATGGTGCTCGCCGATCACTTCGGGTACGCGGGCGGCGTGCCGCACGGCGTCACCACGTATCTGCTCAACGTACTGCCGCTGCTCGCGCGCCGCGGTGTCGCGCTCACGGTTTGCTTCCTGCGCTCCCCGCACGCGGCGGCGCGCGATCTGCGGGCGCGGGGCATCCAACCGGTGTTCTTCGACGCCGGCAAATGGGATCCAACAGTGGTGTTGAAGGTCGCGGCGCTCGCCAAGCGCAACGGTGTGCGCCTCGTGCATGCGACGGGCGTGAAAGGGACGCTGGTCGCGCGCCTCGCCGCGCGCCTCATCGGCGCGCGGACACTGCTGCACGTGCATGATCTCAATGATCCGGGCGCGGCGTTGAGCGCGCTGGCGCGGCTCCTCGCGCGGCCTGCCGATGCCGGCGTGTGCGTCTCGGAAGCGGTACGCGAGTTGACCGCGAGCCGTTATCACGTGCCCGCGGAGCGTATCCGCATCGCCCGCAACGGCATTCCCCTCGAGACGCTGAGGCGCGCGCAAGGCGAGCGCAGCCGGGTGCGAGCCGAGCTCGAGATCGAGGCGGAACGCCCGGTACTCGCCCTCATCGGACGCATGCACCCGGTCAAAGGCCACCGCGCGATGATCGGTATGCTGCCCGCGATCGTTCGGAGCTGTCCGCGGGCGTTGCTTTTGCTGATCGGCGACGGACCCGAGCGCGCCGGCTGCGAGGCGCTGGTGCGCAGCCTCGGGATGTCGAGCCACGTGCGCTTTCTCGGCAGGCGCAGCGACGTTCCGCGCCTGCTCGCGGCCACCGATCTCGTGTTGATGCCCTCGCAATCCGAGGGCCTGGGCCTCGCCGCCATCGAGGCGTTGGCGGCGGCCCGTCCGGTCATCGCCTTCGCGGTCGGTGGGCTGCCGGAAGTGGTGATCGACGGGGTCAACGGGCGTCTCGTGCCGGCCGGGGACTGCGAGGCATTCGCGCTCGCCGTGGTCGATACGCTGCGCGATCGCGCACGGCGCCTTTCGTACGCGCGCGGTGCGCTTTCGAGCGCGCAGGCCTTTGGCCTGGAGGCGCACGTCGAGCGTCTGGTCGAATGCTATCGCCTGGCGCTGGCTCCCTGATCCGCATGCTAAATTAGGAGCCTATGAGAAGAAGGGGAGACCACCCGTGAATGCCCGGAACGAGAGCGTGAAGAGCGCGGTTCGTCGGGAGCGGCCGCCAGGGCTGCCCCGGGAGCGGCCGCCGGAGCCGTCGCAGGAGCTGCCCGAGCGCACGCCCGCGGCCGCCGGCCCCCGTTCCGTCGAGGGTCGGCTGCTCGCCCGCCTGCTCGAGTATCTGGGTAATCCACCGCTCGAATTTCTTCTCTGGAGCGGCGAGCGCATTGCCCCGGCGCGGGCGACGCCGGTCGCCCGGGTGCGGGTCTCGAGCCGCGCGACGCTCCTGGGCATCCTCGCCGATCCGCAAGTGCGCTTTCCCGATGCCTACTGCGAGGGGCGGCTCGAGATCGAGGGCGATCTGGTGCAGCTCCTCGAGAGCGTCTATCACGCCGGGCGCGCCGGCAAAGAGCCCTCGGCGATGCGTCGCCTGGTGGAGCGCCTGCGCCGGCCGCACGTCAACACCCTGTCCGGCTCGCGCGAGAACATCCACCACCACTACGACATCGGCAATGACTTCTATTCGCTCTGGCTCGGGCAGACGATGGCGTATACCTGCGCCTATTACCCGAGTGCGACCGCCACGTTGGACGAGGCCCAGACAGCGAAGATGCATCACGTCTGCCGCAAGGTACGGCTGCGCGCCGGCGAGAGCGTCGTCGAGGCCGGCTGCGGCTGGGGGACGCTTGCGCTTCACATGGCGCGGCACTATGGCGTCAAGGTGCGCGCCTTCAACATCTCGCACGAGCAGGTGGCCTATGCGCGCGAGCGCGCCGCACGGGAAGGGCTGAGCTCGCAGGTCGAGTACGTCGAGGACGATTATCGCAACATCTCGGGTCGCTACGACGCCTTCGTCTCCGTCGGCATGCTCGAGCACGTGGGGGTGCCCAACTATGCGGCGCTCGGCGCTGTGATTGCGCGCAGCTTGGGAAGCAACGGCCGAGGCCTCATCCACTCGATCGGCCGCAACCGGCCGGCGCCGCTTCAGCCCTGGATCGAGAAGCGGATCTTCCCCGGCGCCTACCCGCCCTCGCTCGCGGAGATGATGCAGATTTTCGAGCCGTCGGATTTCTCGGTGCTCGATGTCGAGAACCTGCGCCTGCATTACGCGCAGACGCTGCGCCACTGGCTCGAGCTCTTCGAGGCGGCGAGCGGGCGCGTGCGCGAGATGTTCGATGAGCGATTCGTGCGCATGTGGCGCATGTATCTCGCGGGGTCGGTCGCGGGATTCACGACCGGCGCGCTGCAGCTCTTCCAGGTCGTTTTCGCGCCGCGGGACAACAACGACGTCCCGATGACCCGCGAGCACCTCTACGCCCGCTGAGCCTCATCGGGTGCACCACCCCTCGGCAGGTCCCGTAGATGCGCAGCTGTGACGTCCTCGTGGTCGGCGGCGGGCCGGCGGGCTCGAGCGCCGCCTGGAAACTCAAGCAGGCGGGTGCCGACGTCGTGGTGCTCGATAAGGAGCGCTTCCCGCGCCTGAAGCTCTGTGCGGGTTGGATCACGCCCGAAGTGGTGCGTGATCTGTCGCTCGACATCGGCTCCTATCCGCACCGCTTTCTCACCTTCGACCGGCTGCACATCCACCTGAAGGGCCTGCACCTGCCGGTGCGCTGCGTGCAGCATTCGATCCGCCGGCTGGAGTTCGATGCCTGGCTCCTCGAGCGCTCCGGCGCCGAGGTCCTCGAGCACTCGGTGCGCAACATCCGCGAGGAGGGCGGCAGCTACCTCATCGATGAGGCGTTCCGCTGTCGCTACCTCATCGGCGCGGGCGGCACCCGCTGCCCGGTGTACCGGACGCTTTTCCGGGAGCTCAACCCGCGCGCAAGCGAGCTTCAGACCGTCACCCTCGAGCACGAGATCGAATACGACTGGAGTGAGCCCGACTGCCATCTCTGGTTCTTCGACCATGGCCTGCCGGGATACGCCTGGTATGTCCCGAAGCAGAACGGCTGGCTCAATGTCGGCATCGGCGGCATGGCCGATCGGATCAAGGCCAGCCGCCGCTCGATCCACGAGCATTGGGCGCTCTTCACCCGCATGCTCGGCGGCACCCTTGCCAAGGGCGCGCGCTATGACCCCGCCGGCTACAGCTACTACCTGCGGGGCCGTGTGGACGTGGTGCGCCGGGGCAACGCCTTCATCGCAGGGGACGCGGCGGGTCTTGCCACCCGCGACATGGCCGAGGGCATCGGCCCCGCCGTTCGTAGCGGCGTCTCGGCCGCCGAAGCGATCCTGCACGGCAAGGAGTACCGCCTGGAGGATGTCACCGGAGCAAGCTTGGGTGGGGGTCTGGCGAGCCGCCTGCTCGATTGGGCGATGACGCGCGGCGCTGGAAGGGGCCCCGGCGTAGCCCCCGAGAAAGCCGAAGCCGCCTAGGCCGACGCAACCGAAGGGTGGGCCTGGGAGTTACTGGGGGATGCCCACCCCGGTTCTTCTCTCCTCGCTCTGGCTCGCCTTGGTGATCTGGCTGATCGCGCGTGCCGTCCGCCAGCGCAGCGTGCTCGCGGGGGTGCCTCCAGACGCAAGCGGCGCTGAGGGCGATCTTCCCAGGGTCGCCGTCATCGTGCCGGCGCGCGATGAGGCGGCGAACATCGCGCCGTGTGTCGAGTCCCTGATCGGGCAGCGCTATCCGGCCGACCGTCTCGCCCTGATCGTCGTCGATGACGACTCGAGCGACGATACGGCGGCCATCGTCGCCGCGCTCGCGAGGCGCGATAACCGTCTCAGGCTCGTTCGCACTCCACTCCTGCCGCAGGGCTGGAAGGGCAAGGTGCACGCCTGCTGCACCGGCGCGGCGGCAGCTCCCGCGGATGCGCAGTGGCTCTGCTTTCTCGATGCCGACATGCGCGCCGCTCCCGAGGCGATCGCGAGCGCGATGCGGGCGGCGCGCGGCCGGCAGCTCGATCTCCTGACACTCGCGCCGCGGCACGAGCTCGAGAGTTTCGCCGAGAGACTGATGCTGCCCTGCGGACTTTATCTGCTCGGCTTCTATCAGAACCTCGCCAAGATCCAGGCGCCCGGGAGCGATCAGGTCGTTGCCACCGGACAGTTCATGCTGTTGCGCCGCGCCGCCTACGATGCGGTGGGTGGACACGCGCCGGTGCGCGATGCGATCTGCGAGGACGTCGAGCTCGCGCTACGCATGAAGCGTCGCGGCTATCGCGTGCTCCTCATGGACGGCAGCCGGCTCTTGAGCACCCGCATGTACACCGGCTGGTCCACCCTCTGGCCGGGGTTTGCGAAAAACCTGATCCAGCTTCTCGGCGGCCCGCTACGCACCATGCTGGCGGCCCCGCTCGTCGTGGCGCTGGCCTGGATCGCCGTAGCACTGCCGCTGCTCGATCTTGTGGCCGTGCTGCACGGTGGGCGCGGCGCGGGGCTCGCGCTGGCACTCGCGGCGCTCGGCTCCGCGGCGGTGTTGGGCTTGCACATCGGGGGCGCGGTGCACTTCAGGATTCCCTGGTGGTACGGGCTGCTCTTTCCCTTCGGCTACACGGCCGGCGCGCTGATGGCGCTCGACAGCGTGCGCTGGCGCCTCACCCGGCGCGTGCACTGGAAGGGCCGCGTGTACTCCTCTTGAGACTCGAGAAGCGCACTCCGCCGCCCGCATCCGACGCCTCGCCGCCGGGCGCTTCGCATGGGCGCGTC
The DNA here is from genome assembly GCA_035252605.1 of Steroidobacteraceae bacterium. Classification (GTDB taxonomy): domain Bacteria; phylum Pseudomonadota; class Gammaproteobacteria; order Steroidobacterales; family Steroidobacteraceae; genus 13-2-20CM-66-19. The sequence goes on along the minus strand of DATFCZ010000063.1, from coordinate 33,525 downwards.
GAGCGCTTCTCCAACCTCACGACCATCACGGTGGTCGTCGGCCTCATCGTCTTCCTTTACTTCGTCAGAGAGATCCTGCTGCCCTTTGCGGTAGCGGGCATCGTCGCTTTCGTGGCGACGCCGCTGGTCGATTGGCTGGCGGGGCGCACGCGACTGCCGCGCTGGATTTATGCCCTCGCTGTCCTCTTCGTCATCCTGGGCGTGGGCGCGCTCCTCGGCTGGCTCGGCGCGCCGCCGCTGCTGCACGAGTTGCAGCGGATCGCCGGCAACCTGCAGGGGACCATGACCGCGTTCCTGCGGGTGCTGCTCGGCAATCGCACACTCAATCTGTTGGGCCAGCGGCTCGATGCTGCCGGCCTCGGCGCTCTCATCGCCCACCAGGCCCAGAGTTGGATGCAAGGCGGGAGGATTCTGGAGGTGGCGGCCCTCGGTGCCGCCGGATTCTTCGGCGCCATCATGACCCTGGTGCTGCTCGGTTACTTCCTGCTCGATGCACACCGCATCGGCCGTGGCCTCGCCTGGCTCATTCCGCCCCGCTACCGCCCGTTCACCGCCCGGGTGGGGCGCGACCTCGAGCCGGTGCTACGCCGTTATTTCATCGGCGTCGGACTCGTCGTGATCTACGCCTCGAGCGCGGCCTACATCGGCCTCGGCCTGGTGCTGAAGCTTCAGCACGCGCTCTTCCTCGCGCTCATCACCGGGCTCCTCGAGCTCATTCCGTTCGTCGGGCCGGCCGCCTCGGCCGTGATCGCCGGTCTCGTTGCCGTGCAGCAGGCCTCCTCGGGCTGGAGCATCATCGCCTACGTCATCTACGCCACCGCGCTCAGGATCTCCATCGACCAGTTCTTCGGCCCGCTCGTGCTCGGACGCGCGGCGTACGTGCCACCCGTGCTCGTCATGTTTTGTTTTCTCTCGGGCGGTCTGCTCTTCGGAATCGTCGGAGTGATGCTGTCTGTGCCGGTGGCGATCAGCATCAAGGTGCTGCTCGGGGTGATCTACCAGGAGCCGCAGACCGGCTCGCGTTGATGCTGAGCCGGCGGTGAGGGCGAGCTCGAGGCCAGGCTGGAACTTTCGCGCGCTCCCCGAGTTCTGGTTCGTGTTGCCGACTTGCAAGGAGCAGTGCCTTGTCCGTCGAGCTTTCCGACAAGCGCGGCCTGCGCGCGATCCATCCGGAGCAGTGGGTTTTCAGCCTCGACCGGTGGTTGCGCCGCTGGCATGGTATCTATGAGTTCAGCGCGCAGCGTGAGTGCCTCTTTCGCGCCGAGCGCTGCCTCGCCGAGGAGAGCCTGCTCCTCTCGGATGGGGTGCGCGTGCGCCGCGGCGATCCGCTCCTCAAGATCCACCTCTGGAACGAGCACATGCCGACCATGGGCCAACAGGGACCGACCGTCGCATGGGCCCGGCGCGCGAGCCGCGCCATCGAGTGCTCCCTGCGCGAGCTTGCCCGTCATCTGGCGCAGTGCAGCGATCTGCATGAGGTTGCCGCCGTGTGCGCCGACATGCGTCTGGCGACCGCCAAACAGAGCGCACAGCTCGCGCGCATCGTCTCCCGCTATGGGTTCGAGGCGGCCAAGGATTCGCGCCTCGGGCGCCCGGGGCCGTTGCGGCTCATCGGCGAGAATATCCTCATGGTGCTGCTGGTGCTCGCGACCAACCCCATCGCCTTTCGCGCCGAGGTCCTGCGGCGCGGCCACGCACGCGTCTTCATCTCGCGCGCGAAGCTCGTGCGGCTCTATCGGCCGTAGGCCGGGCGAGGCAAGCTCCCCGTCCGCTTCGCATTGACAGCGCCGCCGCCGCGCGGTGATGCTTCGCGGCCATGAGTAGCTCGCTTTGGATCGGCACCCGCAAGGGGGCGTTCACGCTGCGGCCCGATGCCAGGCGGCGCGGCTGGAAGCTCCTGGGACCCCAGTTTCTCGGGCACATCATTCACCACATCGTGCAGGATCCGCGCGAGCCGCGGGTCCTCTTGATGGCGGCCAAGACCGGCCATCTGGGGCCCACGGTCTATCGGTCTACGGATCGGGGCCGCAGCTGGCAGGAGGCCGCGCAGCCGCCGGCTTTCCGCAAGGCCGCCGAGGGCGAAGCGGCGCGCGCCGTCGACCGGGTCTTCTGGCTGACCCCCGGGCATTCCTCGGAGCGCGCTACCTGGTACGCCGGAACCTCGCCCGCAGGCCTCTTCCGCTCCGAGGACGGCGGCGAGCGCTGGCAGCCGGTCGCCGGCTTCAACGACAATCGCATGCACCCGAAATGGGCGAGCTTCGGCACGCCGGATGGGCAGCTCACACACTCGATCAACATCGATCCGCGCGACCCGCGGCATCTTTACCTTGCGCTCTCGGGCGGTGGCGTGTTCGAGTCGACCGACGGCGGCGCCGACTGGGCGCCGATGAACGAGGGGTGCGCCGCGGACTTCCTGCCGGACCCGACCGTGCCCTTCGGGCACGACCCGCACTGCGTGGCGCTCCATCCCCGCGCCCCCGACCGGCTCTATCAGCAGAACCACTGCGGCATTTACCGCCTCGATCGGCCCGAGCGGCGCTGGGAGCGGATCGGTCGCGCCATGCCGAAGAAGGTGGGCGACATCGGCTTCCCCATTGTGCTCCATCCGACCGATCCCGACGTCGCGTGGGTGTTGCCCATGGACGGTCAGACGGTGTGGCCGCGCACCTCGATCCAGGGCAAGCCCGCCGTGTATCGCACGAGCGATGGCGGCAAGAGCTGGCGGCGGCTCGATCGCGGGCTGCCGCGCTCGCAGGCCTGGCTCACCGTGCTGCGCCAGGCGATGTGCACGGACGAGCGTGTGCCTCGGCTCGGAGTGTATTTTGGCACCACGGGGGGTGAGGTCTGGGCCGGGGCCAACGGCGGTGAGCGCTGGGCGTGCATCGCGCGCCACCTGCCGGAGATCTATTCGGTCACCCACGCTGCGTAGGACTCGCCGAGGCGCGCGCCAACCATGAGCTGCACGGTGCGAATTCCGAGCCCGTTGCGCTCCTATACCGGCGGCGCTGCCACCGTGCCGGGAGCGGGCATCACGGTCGAGGAGGTGTTGGCGCATCTCGAGCGGCGCTTCGGCGGCATCCGCTTTCGCATGCTGGATGAGCAGAACCGGATCCGTCCGCACATTCGCCTCTACGTCAACACCAGCGAGGTGACGGCGCTCTCGCAACCGGTGCGTCCCGGCGATACCGTGCATGTCATCTGCGCGTTGAGTGGAGGCTGAGGGCATGGCGCTCTCTGCGGCGGAGCGGGCCCGGTACGACCGGCACCTCGCGCTCGCGGAGATCGGAACGGCCGGCCAGGAGCGCCTGAAGCGCTCGCGGGTGCTGGTGGCGGGCGCCGGCGGCCTCGGATCGCCGGCGGCGCTCTACCTCGCGGCCGCCGGAGTCGGAACCCTCGGCATCGTCGACGGCGATTGCATCGAGCTCTCCAATCTGCAGCGGCAGGTGTTGTTCGCGAGCGCCGATGTCGGCCGCCCAAAGGCGCCGACCGCGCGCGAGCGGCTGCTCGCGCTCAATCCCGACATCACCGTGGTGGCGCACGCGCTCATCCTGGGCGGCGACAACATCCGCGAGGTGTTGCAACCCTACGACCTCGTGCTCGACGGCACCGACCGGGTCAACACGCGCTATCTCATCAACGATGCCTGCGTGCTCTTCGGCAAGCCGCTCGTTTCGGCGGCGATCCACCGCTTCGAGGGCCAGGCGATGACCTATGTGCCGGGCCGCGGACCGTGCTATCGGTGCCTCTTCGCCGAGCCGCAGGCTGGCGCGGTGGCGAGCTGCGCCGAGGCGGGCGTGCTCGGCGTGCTGCCGGGCGTGCTCGGCGCGATCCAGGCCACCGAGGCGATCAAGCTCCTGACCGGGGTCGGTGAGCCGCTCATCGGGCGGCTCCTCATCTACGATGCCCTCGAGCTGCGCTTCACCGAGCTGCCGGTCGCGCGGCGCGCGGATTGCGCGGTCTGCGGCGAGCATCCGAGCATCACCGCGGCGCGCGATGCGGGCGAGGCGTGCGACTTCGCCGATCTCACTTCCGTGCGCCGGCTTACGGCCGCGGCACTGCGTGATCAGCTGGCAACCGGCGCAGCCGCTGGCGCGCTCGTGCTGATCGATGTGCGCGAGCCGCGCGAGTTCGCGGTCCGCCATCTGGATGGCGCCCGCAACATTCCGCTCGGGCAGCTCGCCGGCCGGCTCGGCGAGCTCGGCGACGGACGCACGCCGGTATTTGTCTGCCGCAGTGGACGACGGAGCTTGTCGGCCTGCGCGCTCGCGCTCAAGGCCGGCATCGCGGCGCCCGCGCATCTGGAGGGGGGACTCCTCGGCTGGGCCGAGCTCGACCCTGATTTCGAGGTCGCCTCCGGCTGAGAGCGGGGGCGGAACGGTGCGCAGCCGCCTCCAGGCGTTGCGTCGCCGCTACAGAGGTTCATCGGGGCTTATACGTATGCGCCCGCAACTGCGGGACAGTGTATGCTTTTGCGCCACGAGCGGGGGGTCTGCGCTTAAAAAGCCTGCGGGGGGTCAACCGCAGCCGCAGAGGCCCGAGGGGAGGGAAGCATGTTGCGGAAGATTGGCGTGCTCGGGTTGGCTGTCGCCGCCCTAAGTCTCGCTGCTTGCGGCAGCGATAGTCCAACCGGAACGGTCTCGACCGCCACCAATCGTGGCACGCTCGTCGATGATCCGCCGCTGCGCGTGACATCCATCAACCAATCGGACCTCGTCGCGCAGCTGAGCGCGAGCGCCTCGGGCCAGCAGGTGTTGGCGCTCGCCGGCGCGCCGGCGTGCGGAGTCGACGTCTACTACATGAAATATTGGACCGTCGGCCCGGGCTCGAGTCCCTCGCCAACCGAGGTCTCGGGCGCGCTGATGGTGCCCACGGGCTCGGGCGCGCAGTGCTCGGGGCCGCTACCGATCCTGCTCTTCGCGCACGGCATCGAGACCGACTCCACGTTCAACATTGCGGACGTCACCAATCCTGCCAACACCGAGGGTCCGTTGATCGCCGCCGTGTTCGCCGCGCACGGCTACATCGTGGTGGCGCCGAACTACGCCGGCTTCGACATCTCGAATCTCGGGTACCACCCGCTTCTCAACGCCGAGCAGAATGCGGCCGACATGATGGACGCCCTGACCGCGGCGCGAGCGGCGTTGCCCAACACGTTTACCCCGGCGACCACGGATAGCGGCGAGCTCTTCGTGAGCGGCATTTCCGAGGGCGGCTACGTGGCGATGGCAACCGACAAGGCGATGCAGGCGGCGGGTGAGAAAGTGACGGCGACCGCGCCTATTTCGGGCCCCTACGCCACCGAGGCGTTCGTCGATGCGGTGATGTTCGGCAACGTGCTTTACGGCGGCACGGCCTTCGCTCCCGAGCTCACGACGGGCTACCAGAAAGCCTACGGCAACCTCTACTCCCAGACGAGCGACATCTACTCGACGCAATTCGCGGCCGGCATCGAGTCTCTGGTGCCGAGTCCCGGAGGAGCCGAGCCTCTGGTCCAGCAAGGCAGGCTCCCGCTGGCACTCTTTGACAGCACGCCCCCGAGCACGGGCAATCCCACGCTCGATGCGATTCTCGCGCCGCCCCCCAACAATCCGCTGGCGGATGCCGGCTTCGGCAAGCCGTTCCTGATCAACGATACCTATCGTATCGGCTACGTCGAGGATGCGCTCGCCAACATGGATGGAGCGGTGCAGCAGCAGGCGGCCGGGAACGTGCCGCTTGCCGCATCGCCGCAGAACACGCTGCGGCAGGACCTCCAACTCAACGACATGCGCAGCTGGGCGCCGCAGATGCCGATGCTGCTCTGTGGTGGCGATCAGGATCCGCTCATCTTCTACGCCACCAACACGAAGACCATGTTGGCCTATTGGAGCGTGCTCGTCTCCGCGGGGCTGATCACGGAGCTCGACGTCAACGCGCCGCCGCAGAACGGCAATCCCTTCGCGCCGTTGCAGACCGCCTTCCAGCAGCAGGAGATGCAGATCCTGCAGTCGCAGGGCGAGCAGGCGTACGTGGGGTCCTATCACACGAACGCCTCGGCATTCTGCACGGTTGGAGCGCGCAGTTTCTTCAGCCAGTTCTTGCCGCCGCAATAGGGATTTCCTATGAACAACAAGATCGCGACACTGGCACTCGGGACCGCTCTCGCTGTCGCCGCCGGCGGAGCCTACGCGGATGACGGCGGGCCCAACGACGTCCGGTTGGGAGCGTATTTCGTGCACTATGAGGCGAGCGCGGACAACATCTCGGGACCGTTCGTGCCCTCCGGCCTCAACCTGCACGTCGATAACGTGACGACGCTGTACTTCGCTTACGTGCGCGCCCTCTCCGCGAACTGGGACCTCGAGCTCACGGCAGGTTACCCGCCGCTCACCAAGACCGAGGGCAGGGGGCCGGCGAAGGTCGGCTCCCTCCCCTACAACGGTCAGGTCATATCGACCGCCCGGTGGTTGGCGCCGTCGCTCCTGCTCGAGTACGTGTTCGGCGATCCGAGCGACCGATTGCGGCCCTACTTCGGTGCCGGTGTGAACTACACCCAGTTCATCTCCCGCCAGTCGACCGCCCTGGGCAATGCGCTGAACGGCGGTCCCACCTCGATCTCCCTGCCGCCGTCGATCGGCCCCGCGATAACGGCCGGGCTGAGCTATAAGGTCACCGACCGCTGGCACGTTTACGCCTCGTACTCGGTGGCGCAGGTCAACAGCAAACTGACGGCGAACACGGCCGGTATGATTCGCACCACGGAGATCCGCTTCTGGCCGAACGCGATCGTGCTGGCGGTGGGATTTTCCTTCTGAGCAGACCGGGAACTGGACCCGAGCTGCGTAGTTGTAGTCCGGATCTCCCATGAGAATCCGGCCGCCGTTCCTCGCGCTCGCGCTGTTGGCGTTCACGCTGCGAGCGCTCATCCCGATCGGCTTCATGCCGGCGGCGGATGGAACGTTCTCCCTCATGATCTGTCCCGGCGGCTTCCCGCCGCAGCTGCTGCCGCAAGCGAAGGCGGCATCGGACGGCATGGGCATGCCGATCCCGATGCCGAGCCGCCACGGACACGGACTCATGGAGGATGGATTTTGTGCCTTCACCACCGGATTCAGCGCCGCGCCGCCGCCGCTGATTCCGGCGATGCTCTACCTGCTCCTGGCCGTCATCGCCATCGTACTCACATCGACAGCGGCGCCGGCCCTCATTCGCCTGGTCCATACTCCCCAGGCTCGCGCTCCTCCCATCCCGGCCTGATCGCATTGCAACGGTAGATCGTGGCGGCAGCCCCGCGGACGGATCGTTTCCGACCCGTCCGCGAGTGCCGTTCAGCGGTCATCCATTCGATCCGGCGCGGATTGCCCGAGGCGATCCGCGGGAGAGCTCATCTGAGAGAGAGTCTCGAGCCCCGTTCGCAGGGGGTGCTTGCGCTGGCGCTCGCTGTCGCCCTCGCCGTGCTATCGCCCGCAGCCGCCTGGGGCGCGGCCTTCGGCAGCGTGAGCGGCACGGTGGAAGATGCGCACTCCCACGCGCTGTCAGGCGCGCGCGTGAAGCTCGAGTCGCTCGCCTCTGGCGCGGTGAAGAGCGCAAGCACCGACAGCGGGGGTCGCTTCGACTTTGCGGACGTGGAGCTCGGGACCTATCGGCTCTTCGTATCCCGCACGGGGTTCATCACCGCCGTGCGCATGGTGACGGTCGAGGCGGGAAGCTTTCCGAGTACTCACATCGAGCTGCTGCGCCGCACCGCCAGGCTCGCCGAGGTGACCGTGAGCGCCCCCGCGGAGCCGCCGCCGGTCGTGGCGTCGGTCACCCCGACCACGCTCGTCAGTCAGTTGGACATCGAGCGCACGCCCGGGGCCGATCGCACCAACAGCCTCGCCATGATCACCGACTTCGTGCCGGGGGCGTACATGGTCCATGATCAGCTGCACGTGCGCGGCGGCCATCAGACCGCCTGGCTCATCGACGGTGTCGAAATCCCGAATACCAACATCGGCAGCAACCTGGGGCCGCAGATCGATCCCGAGGACATCGAGGTGCTGGGCGTCGAGCGGGGCGGCTACCAGGCGGACGAGGGCGATCGCACCTACGGCATCTTCGACGTGATTCCGAAGAGCGGTTTCGGACTTAAGAACGAGGGCATAGTCGATGTCAGCGCGGGCAACTTCGCTCAGACCAACGATTACCTGAGCATGGGCAGCCACACGGACAAGTTCGCCTACTATGCGAGCCTCGACGGCAACCGGAGCGAGCTCGGAATCGAGGCGCCGGTTCCGCAGCTGATCCACGATGCCGAGCGGGGCTACGGCGGATTCACCAACCTCATCTATCAGCCGGGCGCGGCTGACGAGATCCGCCTCGTTGCCCAGTCACGGGCGGATCAGTACCAGATACCCAACTCTCCGGGGGAAACGGCGAGCGATGCGCAGCGCGAGGCCGACAGCTTCGCCGTGCTCTCCTTCGTGCACACCTTTGCGAGCGAGGCCGTGCTCACGAGCTCGCTGCTCTTTCACGAGAACCGCGCGGATTACGACGGCAGCCCTGCCGACTACCCGATCGGCACCACCGACCAGCGCTCCTCGACCTACGAGGGGGAACAGGAGGATCTGCGGCTGCGCTCCGGCCGCAACCAGGTGAACGTCGGTATCTTTGGGTTCGCGCAGCAGGACCGCGAGTCCTTCCATCTCGACTTCAACGACGGCAGCGCGGCGCCCTTTGCCGCCGCGATCTCACCGAGCGGTGGGCTCGCCGCCGCGTACCTGCAGGACACCTTCCAGGCCGCCCACTGGCTGTCGCTGTCGGCCGGCGTGCGCCAGACGCATTTCCACGGCAACCTCACCGAGAACGCCACCGATCCGCGGCTCGGCATGTCGGTGGTCCTGCCGCGGCTCCATTGGGTGCTTACCGCCTTTTGGGGCAGGTATTACCAGGCGCCGCCGCTCGAGACGCTCGCCGGACCTCTGGTGCAATACGCGACGAGCAGCGACACCGGCTTTCTGCCGCTACATGGCGAGCGCGATACGGAGCGGCAGTTCGGTCTCACGATTCCGCTCGAGGGCTGGAGCGTGGCGGCGGACTACTCCGTCAACGAGTCGAGGAATTTCTTCGACCACAACCCGATCGGCAACTCCGATGTGTTCTTTCCGCTCACCGATGAGGGGGCGCTCATCAAGGCCTATGAGCTCACCGTGCGCTCGCCGCCCCTCTGGCGCTACGGCGAGGCGCACCTCGCATTCTCCAATCAGACGGCCGACGGCTTCGGCGGCATCACCGGCGGGCTCACCGACTTTGCCCCCGGCTCAGGCTACTACGCGCTCGATCACGATCAGCGCAACACGGTGAACGCCGGTATCGATGCGCGGCTGCCGCGGCATTTCTTCGCCTCGATCAATCTCTACTACGGTTCGGGCTTCGCCAATGGCGAGGCGCCGCCGAGTCATCTGCCGAGCCACGCCGAGCTCGATCTTTCGGCGGGAAGGATGTTGAGCCCGGATCTGTCGCTTTCCATCACCGCGCTCAACGTCACCAACCGCCACCTGCTCACCGACAACAGTCTCACCTTCGGTGGCGTGCACTGGAACGATCCGTTCCAGATCTACGCCGAGCTGCGCTACCGGTTTCGCTACTGATCTCTACAACCAGCCGCGCGCCCGCGCGAGGCGCGCCGCTTCGATGCGGTTTGCCGCGCCCAGCTTGTTGATGGCTTCGGAGAGGTAGTTGCGCACCGTTCCCTCGGAAAGGTGCAGCTCGGCGGCGATGTCGGCCGCCGTCTTGCCCTCGCCCGCGCGCCAGAGGATCTGCCGCTCGCGCTCGGTGAGCGGGTCGGACTCGCTGCTCCAGGCCTCGGCGGCGAGCTCGGGGTCGATCACCCGCTGGCCGCGATGCGCGCGCCGCACCGCATCGGCGAGCTCGGCGGAAGGACGGTCCTTGAGAAGATAAGCCTTCGCGCCGGCATCGAGCGCGCGGCGCAGGTACCCCGGGCGCGCGAAGGTCGTGAGGATGACGACGCGGGTTTGCGGATGCCGGTCGCGAACCTCCGCGGCCAATGTGAGGCCGGTCATCTCCGGCATCTCGATGTCGGTGACGAGGACGTCGGCTTTCTGTCGGTCGAGCGCCTCGAGGGCGGCACGGCCGTTGGTGACCCGTGCGCAGACGGCGATGTCGGGCTCGGTCTCGAGGAGCGCCGCCAGCGCCCCGAGAACCATGGCCTGATCTTCCGCGATGACCACTTGGATCTTGCTCGCGCTCACGCGCCGGCTCCATGCGGGATTTCCGCCGTGAGCCGCGTGCCTTGGCGCGAGTCGATCTCGAGCCGCCCGCCGAGCGCCTCGAGGCGCTCGCGCATGCCGCGAAGCCCATTGCCCTCGTGGCCGATGGCGCCGCGGCCATTGTCCTCGACCCGCAGCACCGTCCTGCGATCATCCGCCGCTAGCTCGAGCCGGCAACGGCTGGCCCCGGCATGCCGCAGGATGTTGGTGACGGCTTCCCGCAGCACGAGCGACAACACCGGTTCGTGGGACGGGTCGAGGCGCACCCCGTCCGCATGGTAGTCGAGGCTCACGGCGGCGGCATCGAGTGCCTGGCGGGCGCGCGCGATTTCCGCGGCGAATCCGTCGCTGCGATACCCGCGGATGGCTTCTCGCACCTCGGCGAGCGCCTGGCGGGCGATCGCCTCGACCTCGCCGATCTCGCGGCGCGCCCGCTCCGCATCGCTGCCCAGAAGCTTGCCCGCGAGCTCGGATTTGAGCACCACGACCGAGAGGGTGTGGCCCAGGACATCGTGCAGGTCGCGCGCGATGCGCTCGCGCTCCGCGACCTTCGCCAGGTGCTCGATCTGCTCGTGCGCGAGGCCCAATTTCTGATTGGCGCGCTTGTGCATGGCCCCGACGAGGTTGCCGATACCCACCCCGGCCGTCAGGAGGGCCATCGATACCCACGCCACGAAAGGTTGGTGCAGCAGGACTCCTTCCGCCGCGCCAATGAGCGTTGCGGCGGCGATCGTCGCGCTGGCGAGGGCCAGGGACTCGGTCGTGTATGGAGCCATGGCGGCGACGTAAATGAGCATGCCGATCGCGCCGCCGTTCACCGGGTAATAGGCGACGCCGAGCACCGTGAGCGCGAGGAGCAGCAGCGCCTGCTGCCGGCGTGAGTGCACCGAGATCAACAGCAGGTAGATCGCGAGGAAACAGGCGTACACCCCCGCGAAGATGAGCCAGTCGCGGCGGGTATCGCGTTGTATCGGGTCGATGAAGAAGAAGACGGAGTAGATGAGCCAGAGGAGGTTGATGGGTCGGAACCTGTCCGTGGAAACGAGGAGCGATCCGCGCCGCGATGCCTCCGGCGGCACCGGCGGCGGATCCAAAGGCTGCGGCGCGCCGCAGCTCGAATTGAAGTTGGAGTCGCTCATCAGGCCTTCGCTTCGCTCCTCAGGAAGGTAATCCAGGCGGCGGCGAGCATCAACACCGTGAAGCCGACGAGCACCGCCCAGTGCAGCGCCATGCCCGCTGGCGAAGCGAAGCCGAAGATGGCGAGCGCGATTTGCGCCAGATGATAGGTCGGCAGCGCCGGCGCCACGGCCTGCAGCCAGTGCGGTAGCGCCCTCACCGGCATCCAGAATCCCGAGGCGAAGGAGAGCGGCAGATAAATGAGATTGATCACCGCCGGCCCGGCGTTCGGCGACACCAGGTAGGCGATGAGGAACCCCATGGCGGTGAAGGGAATGGCGCCCGCGAGAACGACGCCTGCGAGCGCGGCCGCCTGCGCGCCGGTGACGGTGACGCCGCCCAGCGTGCTGCCGAGCAGAACGAGCACCATGGCGATGATGAGGCCGAATGCGGCGCAGCTCACCACTTTCGCGCCGAGGTAGGCGAGGCGGGGCATCGGGCTCGCCCGCTTCAGCTCGAGCCATCCCTGGGCACGCTCCATGGCGAGCGCGAGGCCGATGCCGAAGAGACACGCCGACACCACGCCCATGCAGGCATAGCCGGCGATGATGTAGCGCGCCGCCGCCTGCCCCCGGTTCGCCATGCCGAAGAGCAGATAGAACATCACGGGAAAACCGATCACCGAGAGCGAGTAGGTGCGGGTGCGAAGGAGCCGGGCGAGCTCGTACCGGGTCTCCTTGAGCAGAATGCGCAGCGGGCGCAGCCAGTCGATCCTATCGGGGGCGGGGACGAGCAGAGTGTTGGTGTTGACGCTCATGTTGGCGCTCATGTTGACGCTCGCGGGGTTGCTCCGGAAGTGAGGGCGAGGAAGGCGTCCTCGAGCGGCGCGGCCGAGACTTCGAGCCCCTGCAGGCTCTCATCCTCGCGCAGCATCCGTTGCAACACCTGCTCGGGCGACTCGGCGAAGACGATGAACGCATCCCGGTCGCGCTGCACGGAGATGACCGAGGGGAGCTTGCGCAGGAACTCGGGATCGAGGCGCGTCACGCAGCGGATCCGCCGCCCCGAGACGCCGTGCTTGATCTCGGCCGCTGTGCCTTCGCGAACGAGTCTGCCCTTGTCGATGACGACGATGCGGCTCGCGAGCGAGTCGGCTTCCTCGAGGTAGTGCGTCGTGAGGAGCACCGACTTTCCGGCGGCGGCGAGCCGACGAACCTCCTCCCAGAGCTGGCGGCGGTACTTGAGGTCCATGCCGACGGTCGGCTCGTCCAGGAAGATGAGGTCAGGATCGCCGCAGATCGCAAGGCCGAAGAGCGCCCGCTGCTTCTGCCCGCCGGAGAGCTCGCCGAATCGGCGGTTCTCGATACCCTCGAGGCCGGCGCGGCGGATGACCTCGGCAACGGGGAGGGGCCGAGGGTAGTAGCTGCGAAAGAGATCGAGGTGCTCCCGCACGCTCAAGGCCTCGGGCACGCGCGCGACCTGAAGCATCGCCCCGATGCGGGTGCGCGCCCCCGCGGCGCGCGGATCCCGCCCGAGCACGCGGACCCTTCCCTGATTCGGCGAGATCAGCCCGAGGAGCAGGCGGACCGCGGTCGTCTTGCCGGCGCCGTTGGCTCCCAACAGAGCGACGACCTCGCCGCGGCGCAGCACCAGGTCGAGGCCGCATAACGCCTCCGTTCTGCCGTAGCGCTTGAAGACCGACTCGAGCGTCGCGACCGAAGTCGCTTCATCGGGGTTGATCGCCATCGCGTATCTCCTGCCGCACTCGATCGTGGGCGGCAGGTTGAGGATCGCGCGCGGCTGCAGCGTCTCCCAGTGCAGCCCGTCACCGCTCCGACATGACAGTTGTCACGGCCGCGTGACTCACACACGGGGTATGGCTACCATCGGTCGATGAAGATCGCAGGCACGCCTTACCGCACCATCTGGCCGCTCGAGTCGGGCGCCGTGAGGGTGATCGACCAGTCGCGGCTGCCGTTCGAGCTCGTGACGCTAGACCTGACCACTTTGGAGGAGGCTGCGCGAGCCATCCAGAGCATGGTCGTGCGCGGCGCGCCGCTCATCGGCGCCACCGCCGCGTACGGGCTTGCGCTCGCCTTGCGTGCCGACGCCTCGGACCGGCGTGTCGCCGAGGCGGCGGCGGCTCTACAGGCGACACGGCCGACCGCAGTCAACCTGGCCTGGGCATTGGCGCGGGTGCGAAAGCTCATCGCGGGCCTCGCGCCCGAGGAGCGCTTCGAGGCCGCACTCCTCGAGGCCGGACGTATCTGCGAGGCGGACGTCGAGCAGTGCCGCTCCATCGGCGAGCACGGGCTCGAAATCATTCGCCGGCACGCGAAGGCAGCGGCGCGGCCGGTCAACATCCTGACCCACTGCAACGCAGGATGGCTGGCTTGTGTCGACTGGGGTACGGCGCTCGCGCCGGTCTACATGGCGCACGATGCCGGGATCCCCGTGCACGTTTGGGTCGATGAGACGCGCCCGCGCAACCAGGGCGCGGCGCTCACCGCCTATGAGCTCAATGCCCACGGCGTGCCTCACACCGTGATCGTCGACAACCTGGGCGGCCTGCTCATGCAGCGAGGTGAGGTCGACCTCGTCATCGTCGGCAGCGATCGGACCACCGCCGGCGGCGATGTCTGCAACAAGGTCGGCACTTATCTCAAGGCGCTCGCCGCCAAAGACAACCAGATTCCCTTCTACGCGGCACTGCCCTCGAGCACCCTCGACTGGACGCTCGAGCACGGCCGGGACATCGAGATCGAGAAGCGCTCGGCGGCGGAAGTGACGCAGGTGACCGGGCGAACCGCGACCGGCGAGATCGCGAGCGTTCGAGTGGTGCCCGAGGGCAGCTCTGCGCTCAATCTCGCCTTCGATGTGACACCGGCGCGCCTGGTCACCGGGATCATCACCGAGCGGGGTGTCTGCCCCGCGAGCCGCGAGGGCCTCATGAGCCTCTATCCCGAGCGCGGGCGGATCGGTTAAGGTGCCCCCGCACTGGGGGTCACCGGGAAGAACACATCTTGAAAACGGCAGCACCAGAGAAGCCCGCGGCGCCGGAGAAGCCGGCGCCATTAGCCAGGCCGGGGGCAGCGGCCCGCGCCTCGGCACTCGGCGAGTTCACGCTTCGGGGCCTCCTCATCGGCGTGGTCATCACCGTGCTCTTCACGGCCGCGAACGTGTACTTCGGCCTCAAGGCCGGCATCACCTTCTCGACGTCCATTCCGGCGGCCGTCATCTCCATGGCGATCCTGCGTTACTGCCGTGGGGCCACGATTCAGGAGAACAACATCGTGCAGACGGTGGCCTCGTCCGCCGGCACGCTCTCCAGCATCATCTTCGTACTGCCGGGGCTCGTCATCATCGGCTGGTGGACCGGATTTCCCTACTGGATCTCGTTCGCCGTGTGCGCCACGGGTGGCATTCTCGGCGTCATGTACACCATTCCGCTGCGCCGAGCGCTGGTGACGCAGTCGGACCTTCCCTACCCCGAAGGCGTGGCCTGCGCCGAAGTGCTCAAGGTGGGCTGCGGCGTGGAGCTCAACGCCGAGACGGCGAAGGTCGATGCCGGGACCACCGGCCTCAAGGCCGTGGTCGTCGGCGCGGCCGTCTCGGCGGCGTTCTACCTCATCGTGCAGACGCGCATCTTCGCAAGCGACGTGGCGCGCTACTTTCGCGTGGGCTCGCATGGCGCGGCGAGCGGCTTCGACTTCCAGATGTCGTTCGCGCTCTTTGGCATCGGCCATCTGGTGGGACTCGCGGTGGGCATCGCCATGCTGGTGGGGGCCCTGATCTCCTGGGTATGGGGCGTTCCCTACTTCACCGTGCTTCATCCGGCAGCCGGTGCCGCGGCGGATGTGGCACAGGCCGCGGCGAAGGACTACATACGCTACGTCGGCGCGGGAGCCATCGGCATTTCCGCGATCTGGACGCTGGCGACGCTGGTGAGGCCGGTGTTGTCCGGACTCGCGGGCGCGATGGCCGCCTCGCGCGTGCGCAAGGCCGGCCAGGCGCATACGCTCCCGCGGACGGAGCAGGACATCCCGATCGGCATGGTGGCGCTGGTATCTCTCCTTTGCCTGCTACCGGTGGCGTGGCTCTTCTATCACTTCGCGCTGACCAGCGGCCTCGGCTCGCACCTCTGGCTGCTCGTGATCGGCGGCGTGGTGTTCGTCGCCATCATGGGGTTCCTCGTCTCGACCGTGTGCGGCTACATGGCCGGGCTCATCGGCTCATCCAACAGCCCGCTGTCGGGCGTCGGCATCCTGGTGGTGGTCGTCTGTGCGCTGCTGCTCGTCTTCGAGCTGAAAGGACAGTTGCCGGCGAGTGCCGGCAAGGCGCTGGTGGCGTTCGCGCTCTTCGTGACGGCGGTTGTGTTCGCGGTCGCCTCGATCGCCAACAACAACCTGCAGGACCTGAAGACCGGTCAGCTCGTCGATGCGACACCGGGCAAGCAGCAGTGGGCCCTGGTCATCGGCGTCATCGTGGGCGCACTCATCATTCCGCCGGTGCTCGATCTCGTCAATCACGCCTTCGGCTTCCTCGGAGCCCCGGGCGTCAATCCGGCGCGCGCCCTACCGGCACCGCAGGCCGGGCTCATCTCGGCGCTGGCGCAGGGCGTCATTCAGAAGAACGGCCACTGGAGCGAGCTCTTGCTCGGTGGTGCCATCGGCGCCGCCTCCATCGGGTTCGATGAGGTGCTGCGACGCACCGTCAAAGGGGCGCGGATGCCGCCGCTCGCCGTGGGACTCGGCATGTATCTGCCGACCATGAGCACACTGATGATCGTCGTCGGCTCCGTCGTCGGCTGGGCATTCAACCGACGGGCGGCGCGCACGCCCTTGTCCGAGGCGACTCAACAGCTCGGCGTGCTGCTTGCCTCGGGACTGATCGTCGGCGAGGGTCTCCTCGGGGTGATCTTCGCCGGGGTCATCGCCTTCTCCGGGAAGCAGACCCCCATAGCGCTCGTCGGTGATGATTTCACCACGGCGTCCATGTGGTTGGGCGGCATCGCCTTCGCGCTCATCGTGTGGTGGCTCTACCGTTGGATCGGGCGCCTCGCGCAGGGGTGATCCGGCCGGCTCAGCTCGCGGCGGTGTGGCCGCTCACCTCCGCTCCGGTGCTCTCGGCGAGACGCGCATAGGGGAGGACGGCGAGCGCGCCGAAGACGCCCGTCAGCACGAGCGCCAGGCGGAAATCGAATGGCGCGAGCGTAGCGGCGTGCCGCACCAGGCGGCTGAAGTTGAGGAGGAGCGCCGCGAGCGCGACGCCGACGCCGTTCGCGACCTGCATGGTGAGGGAGGACAGCACACTCGCGGGGGAGCGCTCCTCGGGGCCGATCTCGGCGAAAGTGGTGTAGGTGAGCGCCGAGAACTGCATGGAGCGGCTCGCGCCGGCGAGGAGGAGGATGGCGCCGGTGAGGAAGACAGGCAGCTTCGGGGAGATCAGTGCACAGGCGGCAATGCCGGCTGCGGTGATCGCGCCGTTCACGAGCAGCACCTGGCGCATGCCGAAGCGCCGGACGATCGGATTGGTCGCGATCTTCATGAGAAAGTTGGCCAACATGTAGATGAGGAGCAGCAGGCCCGCATCGAGCGGCGTGAAGCCGAAGCCGACCTCGAGCATGAGGGGCAGCAGAAAAGGCGTCGCGCTGATCGCGGCGCGGGAGATGCCGCCCCCCGAGACACAGGCGACGAAGAACGCGTGCCGGCGAAGCGGCGCGAGACTCACCACCGGCTGACGCGCCGATGCCAGATGACGCACGGCCAGCACGCCCGCGACCACGGCCCCGGCAATGAGCGCGACCGCGATCGAACCATCGACCTGCTCTGCGCCGGCCACATCGAAGCCGTACGTGAGACAGCCGACCGCTACCGCAAGGAGCAGAAATCCCCGCAGGTCGAACGTCGATCGCTCCTCGCTCCGGTGGTTGGGAATGACGGCAAGCGTAAGCGCGATGGCCGCCATGCCGAAGGGAACATTGATGTAGAAGATCCAACGCCAGGAGGCGGCGCTGGTGATGAAGCCGCCGAGCGGCGGCCCGACCACCGGCGCAATGAGGCCCGGCCAGACGAGCGCCGAGAGAGTCTGCATGAGCTCTCGTTTTTCGGTATTGCGCAGCACGATCATGCGCCCGACCGGCGACATCATCGCCGCCATGCCACCCTGCACCAGGCGCCAGGCGATGAAGCCGGCGAAGCTCGCCGCGATGCCGCAGGCCACCGAGGCTAGCGTGAAGAGCCCGATCGCGGCGCAGAAGAGGTTGCGCGTGCCCATGCGGTCGGCGAGCCAGCCGCTCGCCGGAATGCACACGGCTGCCGAGAGCGCGTAGGCGGTGATGCCTTCGCTCATTCGGCTCGCGGTGGTCGCAAAGCTCTGCGCCATCGCGGGCAGCGCCGTCACGATGATGGTGCCATCGAGGTTCTGCATGAACTGCGCGCAGGCGACGATGAGCGCAATCCGCATCGAGGGCCGCGCGATCGCGGCCGTGAGCTCACGGAGAGGGGGCATCCGCCGATTGTAGTCGTTCTACTCGAGATGCCAGGGGACCTCGATCACGGTGAGCCCGGGGCCGCCGTGCTTAAGGAGGAGCGAGCGTAAGCGGCGAGCCCGGTTGGCATGCAGGAGGTGCTGATACCAGCGGCGCTTGACGATCTGCGGGAGAAGCACCGCGATCGGCCGGCGGGGATTTTCGCGCTCGAGCTCGCGGGCGAAGTTGAGGAGCGGCTCATGAAGTAGGCGCCGCCGCGCCTGCAGGTTGACGAGCCGTGGAGGATGCAAGCCGGCCTCGGCCGCGGGCGCCGCCACATCCCGCTGCCAACGCGCCCGCAGCGCCTCCTGGCGCTGTGCGCTCGCGCTTTCCGGCCCCGATAGCTGCGTGAGGTGCACGCCGATGACTTCGGGGGAGAGAGTCAGCGCGAAGGCGACCGCCTTGCGGGACAGCTTGTTCCAGTCATCGATGGCGACGAGCACGACAGGTGAGGCCGACCGGCCTGCCTCGAGCCGTCCGGGCTCGCTGATGCTCGCCGCGAGGCGATCGTAATATCCGCGCACCGAGCGCAGGAGGAGGATCACCGCGGGGATCACGAGCACGGTGATCCACGCGCCCTCGGTGAACTTCGCAACGACCATCACCGCCAGCGCGCAGCCGGTGGTCGCGGCGCCGATCGCGTTGATGCCGAGGGAGGTGCGCACGCCGCGCAGCTCTTGGGCGTGGCTCGCGCGCGTGCGCAACTGCCGATGCCAGTGGGCGACCATGCCCGTCTGCGAGAGCGTGAAGGTGAGGAAGGCACCGATGGCAAAGAGCGGGATCAGCCGGTTCGTGATGCCGTCGAAGGCAACGAGGAGGAGCGCGGCAGTGGCCGCGAGGTACAGAATCCCGATCGAGGAGACCAGGCGATGTCCGGCCAGAGCAAAGGGCTTGGGCAGGAATCCATCCTCGGCGACCGCGCGGCAGAGCCGCGGAAAACCCACGAAGCTCGTGCTGGCCGAGAGCGCGAGAATGCAGAGCACCGAGCCCATGGCGATGTAGTAGAGCGGCCCTTCGCCGACGGCCGCGCCCGCGAGCTGCGCGAGCACGCTCCGGTACCCCGCTTGGGTCTGATCCATCGCGCCGATGCCGTAGACGACGCAGAGATAGGAGATGCCGGCGAGCAGCACACCGAGAATTGCGCAGATGACGGCGAGCGTCACTCGTCCGTGCCGCACGGGCGGCTCGCGAAAGGCGCTCATCCCGTCGCTCACCGCCTCGACGCCGGTCATCGCCGTGCAGCCGCTCGCGAAAGCGCGCAGCAGCAGCCACGCGGTCATGGCTTCAGTGGCGGGCGGCAGTCGGGCCGGAGCGAGGCGAGGATGCGGATGGCCTCCCGCTGCGACCGCGGCGTGGATGCCCGCGCCGATCACCACCGCAAAGCTCGCGACGAACACATACGTCGGCAGCGCGAACATCCGGCCGGCATCGAGCGTGCCCCTCAGGTTGATGAGCGTGATGAGAAGCAACACGAGAAGGCAGAGCGGCAGCGTGTACTCGTGCAGCCGCGGAACCGCCGAGACCAGCGCGCCGATCCCTGCCGAGATGCCGACCGCGACGTTGAGCACGTAGTCGACCATGATGGCCGAGGCGGCGAGCAGGCTCGCCCGCCTGCCGAGGTTCTCGCGCGCCACCAGGTAAGCGCCGCCATTCACGGGATATGCGGCAACCGTCTGACGATAGGAGGCGTAGAGCACCAGCAGAAGCACGATCACCGGCGCCATGATCCAGCCGATGGTGGCGACGCTCAGGCCGCCGAGCGGCGCCAGGGCCGCGAGCGCCGCTTCCGGTCCATAGGCCGAGGAGCCGAGCGCATCGAGTCCCATGGCCGGCACCGCCTCGAGCGCACCGAGCTTGCGCGCGCGGTACTCCCGGTTCTCGAGCCGCCGTCCGAAGACGAGCTCCTGAATCGTCATCGGGATCAAAGAGCCGAGCGATCTCAGCGCCGGATCAGCGCAGGCTCAGGGGCGGGAGTCGTGCGCAGCGCCGCCGATGCCGGAGGCCATGCTGTCGGCGAGCTCGCCGAGGAGGGTGCTCATGGCGGCGGCCTCGCTCTGCGCCGAGCCGTTGGCGGCGGCGGTGAGATGCGTCGAGCGGCGCAGCACGGGGTTCGATTGCGTTCCTTCGACGATGGTCCAGTCGGCATCGAGCGTGACCTCGCCCGAGCTCTTGTCCGAGCTCTGGTCCGAGCTCTGGTCCGCGCTCTGGGGCTGAAAGGTCAGGATGTCGACCACGATGCCACGGGCGTTCGCAGGGGCGGGCGATTCCGGCGCAATGACCATCCCGGAGGGCAGTCGCTGCGCCAGATCCTCGGTCAACACCCGGCGGATCATCTCGCCCAAGTCCCCCGCCCACCGATCCTGGGAGGAGATGTCGAGCTGGTTGCTGCTCTCGCCGAGCACCATGGAGTTGCGATCGAGCGCCGGTGGAATGTGCACCGCGTCGATCTTTACCGGCGTCCCGGCCGCCGGTTGCGGACTTGCGCCGGGGGCAACGGGATTTAACGCATAGAAGCGCGTGGGTGGACTGGAGGCGCAGGCCGCGAGTGTCAGTGACGCGAGCACTGCGAGCACGGGGATCGACCGGTAGGTCATTGCGCAGCTCCTTGTCTTCCGCGGACCAGCGCCTCCGGGTGGCGGTCGAGGTAATCGGCGAGAGAGCGGACCGCGCGCGCGGCCTCGGTGATTTCCTGCACGGTGTTGCCGAGCCCGTTCTGGGTCGCCGTGCCGCTCATGAGCTGCCTGGCCGATTGAGCAGTGTCCTGGAGATCGCCGGCGGCGCGAC
The DNA here is from genome assembly GCA_035252605.1 of Steroidobacteraceae bacterium. Taxonomy (GTDB): domain Bacteria; phylum Pseudomonadota; class Gammaproteobacteria; order Steroidobacterales; family Steroidobacteraceae; genus 13-2-20CM-66-19. The sequence goes on along the minus strand of DATFCZ010000063.1, from coordinate 12,849 downwards.
GCAGTCTCTTGACGAGCGGTGGTATCTGCGGACCGGCCTTGGCGACCGTCCCGCGAATCTGCCGCAGCGCCGCATCGAGCTGCACGATGGCATCCTTGAGTTTCGGCGAAGCAGTCAATGTCTTGACGTTGTGCGTGATGTCGAGCGCGTTCTGCGCGATCTTCTCGATCGGTACCTTGTTGATCCGCTGCATGATGCTCGCGATGCCGCCGCCCGAGGCGGTCGGTATCACCGGCAACCCATCGGCCATCAGCGGCCCGGCAGGAGGCGTAGCACCCGAGTCCATCTCGAGGCTCACCTGGTAGCTGCCGACGAGCGGCGGATTGCGGGCGAGCCGCGCGCGCATGCCTTTCTCGATGAGGCGCCCGATCTCCGCGGACACTTGGATGGCGTTCGGGGTCGTGCGTGCGCCTTTCACGTGAAACAGCGACGGATAGATCGCCAGGGTCGCGGGCGTCGACAGATCGCCCGTGGAGGGATCATAAGCGAAACCGACGTCCCGCACCTCACCGACCGTGAAGCCGCGCAGCGTCACCGGGTCTCCTCCCGCGAGCGAGCCGGCATCGCTGTCGAGGGAGATCTCGTAAAGGAGCGGCCGCTCCACCGCCGACGGGGCGACCGGCGCCTGCTCGAGTCCGATGAAATGGCGCGCTTTCCTGCCCGGGCCGGGATCCATGACGATCGTGGGACCGGAGAGGAGCGAGCCGAGCGATGACAGGTTGCTCAGGGAAGGATTGGCGCCGCGCAGCCAGAAGCGCGTCCCCGCCCGCAGGAATTTCTTCGCTTGCTCGTCGATCGAGGCCGTCACGATGACGGCGGTGCCGTCGCTCGTGAGGCGTATCCCCGTGACCTGGCCGACCTGCGCGCCTCGCAGGACGATGTCGGTGTTCTGCTGCTTCATCTCGTGGGCGTCGGTGAAGCGGATGGTGATGTCGGTGCCGCCGGCGAGGAGCGCGCGGGCGCCGAGCCAGAGCACGACGATCAGTGCCGCGATCGGAATCGCCCAGATCCAACCCGGCCACCAGCCGTGCCGCACGCCGGCCTGCACACGCCCGGGCTCGGCCGGGCCGCTCCGTCCGCCCTCCTCGCGCCGCTCGCTCATGGTCGGCTCCCCGGTGCCACGGCGGGGCTCGCGACATCCCACATCAGACGTGGGTCGAAGGTGACCGAGGCCACCATGGTGAGAAAGGTCATCATCATGAAGGCGGTGGCGCCCCAGCCCGCATCCTCCGAGCCGAGCGAGCCGAAATGGATGAGCGGCACGAAGAACACGATGGCGAAGGGATCGGTCTTCGACCACCGGCCCATCTCCGCGACCACGCGCAGCACCTTGGTCTTGGTGACGAGGTGTCGCCGCGAACCGCGCCACACCGACAACACACACCAGCCGATGGCGAAGATCTTCGCCGCCGGAGTCAGGATGCTGGTGCAGAAGATGAGCACGCCGAGTGGGTAGAGGCCCGCCTGGAAGAGGTCCCGAATGCCCGTAAAGATGGTGTAGCGCACCTGCTGGCCGAGATGGTTCGAGATGTTCATCGGGTAGAGGTTGGCGGGGAAGATGAGGACCAGCGCCGCGATGAGCAGGGCCGCGGTCCAGGCCGCCGCGTCGAGCTTGCGCACCCGCAGCTTCGCGCGGCAACGCGGACAGCGCCCGCCTTCGCTCGAGAGCGGCCGCACGAGATCGCAGGTCGTGCAGGCCAACATCGGCTCCCCCGGCCGGGCGTGGGTCTCCCCGCCGATCGAGCGCCACACCGTGCGCGCATCGAGTGAGGCTCGCGACAGCATGGTGAGAAACGCCGCGGCGATGAAACAGGCGCCGCCGAGCTCGATCGTGATGTGTGCCTGATCGATGTTCATCAGCCGGTAGTAGCCGACGCAGCCGGCGAGCAGGTAGACATCCAGCATCGCCCAGGGATCGAGCCACATCGACCAGCGGAACGCCGCGCCGAGCCAGGGGGGGCGGCGCCTCAGGCTGAGCGACCCGAGCACCGCTGTCAGCAGTCCGAAGCGCAGAAAAGGCAACACGATGACGAAGAGCCCGCTCAGGCCGGCGAGCCAGATCCAACCTCGACTCCAGAGCTGCGCCACTCCCGCGGCGGTGATGTTCTCCGAGTGCATGCCGAGGATGTCCACCCGCAGAAGCGGCAGCACGTTCACCGGCACGAGCAGCAGCAGTGTTGCAAGCGAGCAGGCGAGCGCGGCCCCGATGCTGCGGCCGTTGGTCTTCTCGAGCTCGCTCTGGCAGCGCACGCAAACGGCGGTATCACGCCGCAGCAGCCGCGGAATCTCCTCCAGGGTTCCGCAATCGGGACATGCAATCGTCACGCCATCGACGGGTAGCAACACTGATACCCGGTCCGAGCGGGCCGAAGGCCTGCCGCAGATTGACTTTTGGCCACCTCACTTCAACAATCCACCTCACTCGGCCCGCTGGGACGTCCCGGGGGAAGGGGATGCAGCCGTTTCTTCTCGCTCCGCACGTTTCTGCGTGCGTCTCGGGGCAACACGTGGTTCTCATGGATCTCGAGCGCGACAAGTATGTCGCGGTCGACCCCGCCCATCGGCTGGGCGGCCGGGTCCGAGGTTGGCCGGTGGATTCAGCGCAAGCGTCAGGTATACATAACGCCGACCGCGATGCCGACGACCTCATCGCGCGGATGCTCGCCCACAGGGTCGCTCGCCCGCAGCTGCCTCAAGGCGCAGCTCTCCCTCAGGCTGAGGGTGGTCTCAACGACGTTCCGGACCGGGTGCGCCGGTACTCGCGCCCGCGCAAGGGCGCAATCGAGGAGCATGCGCGCCAGACACTGGAGCACAATCGGGGCTTGCTGCGGGAGCTGCTGTTGGACGGCCATCTGGTGAGGGAGCGGATCATCGACCGGCGGAGACTTGCCGAGGTGCTCTCCGGTCGAGCGACCCGCACTGCGCCCGGCCCCGGGGAGCTCCTCGAGTATGCGGGCATCGAAGCGTGGCTCAGGCGGTGGGCTGAGAGGCCGAGGAGGGGGGGATTGTCCGCGCCGAGCATTTCAATGGCTGAGGGATAGGGATTGGAAGAAGACATGGGTGAAGTCAAACGCTTCCCCGGACCGGGGAGGCCTGACGAGTTACTGGAGCGGCTGTGCCGTACGCATGAGGCACAGCTGCTCGCCTATCTCACCCAAATGCTGGGTAGGGCGGATATCGCTCGGGAGGTGGCTCAGGATGCCTTCGAGCGGATGCACAGAATGTACCGGCCGGATCAGGTGATGTTCCCGCGGGCCATGCTCTTCAAGGTGGCCACCAACTTCGCCCTGATGCATTTGCGCCGGCGGCGGCTCGAGAGCTCGATGATCATGGGCTCGGCAGGCATGGAGGAGGTGCCGGACCCTCGTCTGGGGCCAGACCGACAGGCCATGGCCGACCAGATCGGGCAGCACCTGTCAAATGTGATCAAAGGGTTACGACCTAATCTTCGAAACGTCTTCGTGATGGCCCATGTGCAAGGCAAACCCCGCAAGGAGATCGCCGCCGCGCTCGGGATTTCCGAGAAGCGGGTCGACAAGCGCATGACCAAGGCGTTGAAGGCCTGCCGCGATCACCTCTCCTCTCAGGGCATCGACCTCGCGGAGGTCGAATGAGGGAGCGATTCAACCTGTGGAATGCCGGCAAGCGGCGGCTGCGGCGGGCACGGGCGGCCGCGTGGCATACGCGCATGTTTCGCGGCCTGAGTGACTCTGAGCGCCGCGGGTTCGAGGCCTGGATCGCCGCGCCGCTCAACGCCCGCGAATTCCACGCCCAGCGCGCTATCCTCGATGTGAGCGCGGAGCTCGCCGGCATTTTGGATTGGGCCCCTGCCGCATCCCGCCCCCGGCCAGTTCGGGCCAGGGCGTGGAATCCGGTGAGGACCTCGGGGGTGGCAGCCGCGCTTCTCCTGATGGCCGCCACCGGATGGTGGGTGCTGCGCACCGAGGGCTACCTGCCGCAAACCTATCGGACCGCCACGTGCCAGATGCGGAACATCGTTCTTCCGGACGGCAGCATCGTCGGTCTCAACACACAGACGGAGCTCAAGTGGGTGGGGAGCCCCGATGACCGGCTCGTGCGCCTGATTCGCGGCGAGGCCTACTTCCAGGTGGTGCACGATCCCAGCCGTCCGTTTCGCATCCTGCTGGCGCACAGCGAGGTGCAGGTGCTCGGTACGCGCTTCGACGTTTATCAGCTGGCCGACGGTGATGTCCGCGTGAGCGTTGTCAGTGGCGTCGTCACGGTGGAGGGCCTTGAGAACGGCTCGGGTTCGCCACCGTTTTGGAGCAGGCGCCTCATTTCCGGTCAGCAGATCGAGTACTCGCCGGTCGGGCTGGTAGCCGACCGGCATACGATCGCGGTCCGCAAGGTCATCCGCTGGCGGGAGGGCATGCTCGAGACTCAGGGCGAGCCGCTGTCGGAATTGGTCAGCGATCTCAGCCGCTATACGAAAGAGCGCATCGTCATCGCCGACCCTCGCGCCGCTACTCAGTGGGTGGGCGGTGCTTTCAATATCCGCGATATCGGCGGCACGCTTCAACGCCTGTCACGAATCGCTCCCGTCACCGTCAAGCACGAGGGCGGGCAGTTCATTCTCGGTTACCGGCAGGCGCCGCCCGCGGCGGCAGCAGGCGGCGCGAGATCTCCTTGATTCGATTGGACCATCACTAGAACAGAGGACTACCAGCATGTTGATTCTTACAAGACGCGTCGGTGAGACCGTCATGATAGGGGATGATGTGACCATCACCGTTCTCGGGGTCAAGGGCAATCAGGTGCGCGTCGGCATCAATGCGCCAAAGAGCATCGCGGTGCATCGCGAGGAGATCTACGAGCGCATCAAGAGAGAGCACGCCGCCGAGTCCGCCGCCGAGAAGAAGAACGGCGCCGGCTTCGCGCCCTCTCCAACGGTCTGACGGTCGGGCCGGCTGCGGACCGCTTCCCGGGTCTCAGGGGCTCGGATCCGCGAAGCCGGCTTTCTCCGGGGGTCTGTGGGTTACGGGAGGCTCGGGGGGAGCCTCTCGTGCCGGGCGGCTGCGGATGTTACGATTGAGTAAACGCAACCGTGCGAAGGGCATCGACAACAACAATGCGCTATCAGCATTCCAGGGAAGAGAGCGCCGAAATCCTGCGCCGGGCGCTACAGCTCATGTCTCCCCACAAGGCCGGCTACCACCCGGTGAGCTATGCGGTCTGGTACGAGCACGCCGCCGAGCTCAATCCGGCCCTGACACAGGATCTCGAGAAGCTCCTCTCCCTGGACACCCTGCTCTCGGATGCCGAGATCGGCAGGCTCCATGCGCTGCACATCGCCGGGCGCGACGTGCAGGCGTTCGAGCTCGCGCACAGTCAGCTGCGCGAGGTGCTGAGTGAGTCGGAAAAGCAGTCCATTCACGCCGAGAGGACGGTGAAGCGCTTCACCGGCTGTTTGAACGAGGCCATCGAGGACGCCCGGCGGCAGGCCGAGGCGGACGAGAGGGGCGAGAATCCCCTTGCCGAAACGGTGAGCAGGCTGATAGCGGAGGCGTCCCAGCTGCAGGCCGTGCTCGGCGCGCTCAACCAGCAGCTCGCGACCCAGCGCCGGGAAGTCGAGCAGGTCATGGAGCGTCTCGAGCGTGCACAGACTGAGCCGCTGCGCGATCCGCTTACCGGACTCAAGAACCTGCATGGTCTGCGCCGCGCGGTCGAGTCGCGCGAGAGTTCGGACCTCACCGGCATCGCATTCCTCGCCGCCGACGTCGACAACTTCAAGCGCATCAACGACACGCATGGTCACGTGATCGGCGACAAGGTGCTGGCCAAGGTCGCGGAAGTCCTGGGCGCGCACGTGAGCGGCGAGGAGATGGCGGCGCGCCTCGGTGGCGATGAATTCGCGATGTTCCTGCCCGGCAGGTCCCTCGCTGCAGCCGCCGCGCTCGCCGAGCAGATTCGCGCCACCGCCACCCATACCGTCATCACCCGGCCCGATGGCATGCAGTACATGGGCGTCGTCACCTTATCGATCGGCGTCGCCGTCGGGGAGCCGGGCGACACGTTGGAGTCCCTGCGTCACCGCGCCGATGAGGCGTTGTACGACGCCAAGGACAGCGGGCGCAATCGCGTGGCGCTCGCCGCCGAGGGCGCCGCCGGGAGCTCAGCCGCCTCCTGACTATCGGTACATGAATTGCTCCACCGCCCCACTCATCCGATGCAAGGGGCACATTCATGTCATCACGAAAATCAAGGTCCGGCTCTCGCGGTTCGAACCGCGCACGCAGCACCCGCGCGGGTGCCAAGAGTGCCGCTCGCCGCTCCGACCACACCGGCTCGCTGAGCGCGAAGCGCCGCGGCGCCAGCAACAGCGAGCGCGGCCGCCGCGGCCGCCGCGCCGCAGGCTCCGCATCGAGCGCCGTGAAGCTGTTGAAACAGGATCACCGCGCGGTCGCGCAGGCGCTCGAGCAGTTCGAGTCCGCCGAGCACGAGGAGAAGCAGAGCATCGCGCAGCGTATCTGCAGGATGCTGACCGTGCACGCGCAGATCGAGGAGGAGTTGCTGTACCCCGCCGCCCGCGATGCGCTGAGCCCGAAGGATGCGCATCTGGTGGCCGAAGCGCGCGTCGAGCACGCCTCCCTCAAGGAGCTCATCGGCCAGATCGAAGGTCGCGGGCAGATGGACGAGGAGTACGAGGCCAAGGTGTGCGTGCTCGGCGAGTACGTCAAGCACCACGTGAGCGAGGAGGAGAAGGAGCTGTTCCCGCGTCTCGAGCGCTCCTCGCTCGATCTCGAAGGCCTCGGCGAGCGGCTCGAGGAACGCAAGAGCGAGCTGATGGGCGAGCAGGGAATGGGCGAGAGCTCGGACACGATGTCAGAGTCGGGTGTCCCGCCCTGGACTACCCGCGGTGCCACGCGTCGCGGCCAGCGCTCGGCGGGACTGCACGCCCGGCGACGCTGATCCGAGGGGGCCTATCAGGGCCCTCGAGAGCGCTGACGCCTCAACACTCGGTCACGTTGACCGCGAGGCCGCCCTGCGAGGTTTCCTTGTAGATGGTCGACATGTCTGCGCCGGTCTGGCGCATGGTGGCGATGACGTGATCGAGCGAGACCTTGTGCGAGCCGTCCCCGCGCATGGCGAGCCGCGCCGCGTTGATGGCCTTCACCGCTCCCATGGCGTTGCGCTCGATGCACGGGATCTGCACGAGTCCCCCGACCGGATCGCAGGTAAGTCCCAGGTTGTGCTCCATGCCGATCTCGGCCGCGTTCTCGATCTGCTCATTGGTCCCCTGCAATGCTGCGACCAGCCCGGCCGCCGCCATCGAGCAGGCCACCCCCACCTCACCCTGACATCCCATCTCAGCGCCTGAGATCGAGGCGTTGCGCTTGTAGAGCATGCCGATGGCGGCCGCGCTCAGGAGGAAGCGGATCACACCCTCATCGCTTGCGCCGGGCTCGAAGCGGCTATAGAAGTGCAGCACCGCCGGTACGATGCCGGCTGCGCCGTTGGTCGGAGCGGTAACGACGCGGCCGCCGGCTGCGTTCTCCTCGTTGACTGCGAGCGCGAACGCGTTCACCCAATCCATGGCATCGAGCGGCCTCGAGGGGCCGCTCTCCTTGAGCACGCGGTAGAGCTTGGGCGCGCGCCGGCGCACCTTGAGCGGTCCCGGCAGAACGCCTGTCTGATGGAAGCCGCGCTCGACACAACCCTGCATCACCTGCCAGAGGTGCAGCACGCCCGCGCGCACCTGCTCCTCGCTCGCCCAGGTGCGCTCGTTGGCCAACACGAGCTCGAAGAGCTCGAGCCCGTTCTCGCGGCAGAGCGAGAGCAACTCGGCGGCCGAGTTGAAAGGGTAGGGCGGTTGCGGGCGCTCGCTCGCCTCGCGCGCCTGATTCTCACCGCCGCGGATGATGAAACCGCCGCCGATCGAGTAGTAATCTTCCTCCCGCAGGCTCTTGCCGCCATCCAAGGCCGTAAAGCGCATGCCATTGGGATGGCCCGGCAGACGCTCGGAGCGATGCAGCAGAAGCTGGGTCTTCTCGTCGAAGTCGATCTCGTGCTTGCCGAGGAGCCGTAGCCGACGGCTCGTGCGGATGCGCTGCAGGGTGGCTTCGATGCCGTCCGGGTCAACCGTCTCGGGATCCGCGCCCTCGAGGCCGACCAGCACGGCGCGGTCGGTTCCATGGCCGAGTCCGGTGAGAGCGAGCGAGCCGTAGAGGCGCGCCGTCACCTTGAGGGTCGCGCCGAGGAGGCCGTCGCGCTCGAGCCCGAGGACGAATTCGCGCGCGGCGCGCATCGGTCCCATGGTGTGGGAGCTGGAGGGCCCAATGCCGACCTTGAAGATGTCGAAGACGCTCAGGGACATTTGCGAAACACCTCGCGGGCGATGCCGGCTCCCCTTATATGGGAGCAATTATCGAGCAACGCCAGGGGATAAACCTGTCCGGTTGCGACCTCAGCGTCCCCGCAGGCGCCGCAGCTCCCTTCTCTCATGCTTATCGGGACGCTCTTCCGGGCGCGGGGCCATGGCAGCGGCCAGGCGCATGTTCTTCACGTGCTGCTCGCGGCGGGCGCGGCTTTCGTCCGTTTCCGCGTAACAGACCACCGCCTCGCGGGCGGGCCCACGGCGCTCGGGAATGGCTGCGACATGGCATTCGAAGTCCACAGCGCCGCGGCTGAAGCTCACCAGGTCCCCAGGACGCACGCCGTGCGAGGGGCGCACGCGCGAGCCGTTGACGTGCACCTTGCCGCCGCTCACCGCCTCGGCGGCGAGCGATCGGGACTTGAAGAGGCGCACGGCGAAAAGCCAGCGGTCGATGCGCGCGCTTCCCGGGCCGCTGTCCATCACGAGACCCGCCGGCCGGCCTTGATGACCGAGCGGCAGGGATTGAAACCGCTCCAATACCCGAGCTCCTCGAGCTCGGCGACGTTCCAGACGACGAAGTCCGCGGCCTTGCCCGCCTCGAGGGTGCCGCGCTCGCCCTGCATACCGAGCGCCCGCGCGGCATGCCGTGTCACCCCGGCGAGCGCTTCCTCGCAGGTGAGGCCGAAAAGACGCGTCGCCATGCTCATGGCCAGGAGGAGCGAGCTGCCGGGGGCGGAGCCGGGGTTGCAATCGGTGGCGATCGCCAGGCTCGAGCCTGCGGCGCGAAGCTCGGCCACGGGCGGCTTTTGCTCGGCCGCGAGGCAGAAGAAGGCGACGGGCAGAAGGACGGCGACCGTGCCGGCAGCAGCGAGGGCCTGCGCCTCGGCCGAGCCGGCGTACTCCAGATGATCCGAGGAGAGCGCGCCCCGCCGGGCCGCGAGCAGGCTGCCGCCCAGGTTCGAGAGCTGCTCCGCATGCATCTTGACGGGCAGTCCCAGGCGCCCTGCCGCATCGAACAGCCTCTCCGCCTGAGCCACGCTGAATCCGACGCCTTCGCAAAAGACATCCACCGCGTCCACCAGACCCTCGCCGTTAAGCTGCGGCAGCCATTTCCCTGCGACCTCATCGATGTACTCGTCGGCTCGTTGCGCGTATTCCGGCGGCAGCGCGTGCGCGGCGAGGAACGTCGTCGTGACCGTCACGGGAAGGAGGCGCGCCAGCGATCGCGCCGCCCGCAGCATCTTGGCCTCGTCCTGCAGGGTAAGGCCGTAGCCTGACTTGATCTCGACCGTGGTGACGCCCTCGGCGAGCAGGCCCTCGAGGCGCGGCAGACTCTCGTCGATGAGCTGCTGCTCCGAGGCCGCTCTCACCCGGCGCATGGTGGCGAGGATGCCGCCCCCGGCCCGCGCAATTTCCTCGTAGGAGCGGCCCCGCAGGCGCTCGGCGTACTCGCAGGCCCGGGTGCCGGCGAACACCAGATGGGTATGGCAGTCGATGAGGCCGGGAGTGACCCAGGCGCCCTCGAAATCGTGAGATTCAGCGGGCCGGCAGTCCGCAGGAAGATCGCTGTCGTTGCCCACCCACTCGATCCGGCCCCCGCGGGTGAGGAGGGCTCCCTGCGGCAGGCGGCTCATGGAGCCATCGCAGGTCGCTATGCGGGCGTTTCGCCAGAGGACTTGCGGGTGCGCCGGGGCTTGCATCCGACAATAGTACCGTCAGCTCTCCCCTGGGTGTTTCACTAGCGACGCTATTTGGGTACAATGCGCGCCCCCGCGGGCCTCGGCCGTGGGAGCCAGAAAAAGCCCCCCGAGGGGCTTTTTGTTTTTCTACGTGGCTAAAACGGGCCGGTGGCCGTTTTGGCGGTATGGGCCTGAGGGCCCTTTTTGTTTTTTATGGCCGAAACAGGCCACGGCCGTTTCGGAATATAGAGACCATGTCGGCTACCTTGCGAGAGCGGCTCATCGCCCTCATCGAGCCCCTCGTCGGGCGGCTGGGCTATGAGCTCGTGGAGCTCGAGCAAACCTCAGGCCGCGGTAGCGCCGTGGTGCGACTCTTCATCGATTCTCCCGAAGGAGTGGGACTCGAGGACTGCGAGCGCGTGAGCCGGGAAGTCTCGGCAGTGCTCGATGTCGAGGACCCGATACCCACCGCGTATACGCTCGAGGTTTCCTCGCCGGGTTTCGACCGGGTGCTGCGCACGCGGGCGCACTTCGCGCGCTTCGTCGGCTCGCGGGTGTTCGTGGAGCTGTCGGCGGCGCGCGAGGGGCGCCGCCGTTACACCGGCAAGCTCCTGTCGGCGGACGAGGCCGGCATCGCGCTCGAGGTCGACGGGCAGCGGGTCCCGGTGTCTTTTGCAGAGATTGGTAAGGCGAGGCTTGCAGGCTGAGGTGACAGTAGTGAACAAGGAAATCCTGATGGTGGTCGATGCGGTCTCGAACGAGAAAGGCGTCGACAAGGAAGTGATTTTCGAGGCGCTCGAAGCGGCTCTGGCCTCGGCTACTCGCAAGAAGTACGGCGAGGAATGGGATGCGCGCGTCGCCATCGACCGCAAGAGCGGCGACTACGAGACCTTCCGGCGCTGGAAAGTGTTTGCCGACGACTCGACGGAGCTCGAGGCGCCCGAGCGCGAGCTGCGGCTCGATGATGCGCGCGAGCTCGACCCGAAGGCCGAGATCGGCGGCTTCGTCGAGCAGCCGATGGAGTCGGTGTCCTTCGGACGCATCGCCGCGCAGCAGGCGAAGCAGGTGATCGTGCAGAAGGTGCGCGAGGCCGAGCGCCAGCAGGTGGTGGACGCCTATCAGGACCGCGTGGGCACGCTGGTGAGCGGCGTCGTCAAGCGCGTGGACCGCAACGGCATCTTCGTCGACCTAGGCTCCAACGCCGAGGGCTTCGTGCCGCGGACCGACATGATCCCGCGCGAGCAGGTCAAGGCGCAGGACCGCATCAAGGCGTTCCTCAAGGAAGTGCGCTCGGAGCTGCGCGGGCCGCAGCTGTTCCTCACGCGCACCGCGCCGGAGTTCCTGATCGAGCTCTTCAAGCTCGAAGTGCCGGAGGTCGGCCAGGGGCTCATTCAGATCCTGGGCGCCGCGCGCGATCCCGGCGTGCGCGCCAAGATCGCCGTGCGCAGCAACGATCCGCGCATCGATCCGGTGGGCGCGTGCGTCGGCATGCGCGGCTCGCGGGTGCAGGCGGTCTCCAACGAGATCGCCGGTGAGCGGGTCGACATCATTCCCTACGACGAGAATGCGGCGCAGTTCGTGATCAACGCGATGTCGCCGGCGGAGGTCATGTCGATCGTGGTGGACGAGGACTCCCACAGCATGGACATCGCGGTCGCCGAGGAGAAGCTCTCGCAGGCGATCGGCCGCGGCGGGCAGAACATCCGCCTGGCGAGCCAGCTCACCGGCTGGGAGCTCAACGTCATGACCGAGTCCGACGCCGAGGCCAAGAGCGAATCGGAGGCCAAGGCGCTGGTACAGATGTTCATGAAGCAGCTCGACGTCGACGAGGACGTCGCCACCATTCTCGCGCAGGAGGGATTCTCGACCATCGAGGAGATCGCCTACGTGCCGCAGGCGGAGCTCGCCTCGATCGAGGAGTTCGACGAGGAGATCGTCAAGGAGCTGCGCAACCGCGCGCGCGATGTCCTGCTCACCCAGGCGATCGCGAGCGAGGAGACGTTGGATCAGTCGATGCCCGCGGATGACCTGCTGCTGCTTCAGGGGATGAGCCCGGATCTCGCGCTTGCGCTCGCGCGCCGCGGGGTCCGCACGCGCGAGGACCTCGCCGAGCAGTCGGTGGAGGATTTGAAGGATATCGAGGGACTGCCCTCGGAGGAAGCCGGCAAGCTCATCATGACTGCCAGGGCGCCTTGGTTCGAGGCAGGTCAGACCTGAGGGTGCGAAAAGTATGGCGGAAGTGACTGTTTCCCAGTTTGCCGAGGTGTTGAAGGTGCCGGTGGATCGGCTGCTCGTGCAGCTCGATCAGGCCGGCATCAAGGTGCAGGGGCCCGATGATCGCATCAGCGATGATGCGAAGCTCGAGCTGCTGACCCATCTTCGCCGCAGCCACGGCGCGGAGAGCGAGCGCGACGCCGCGCCCCGCCGCATCACCTTGAAGCGCAAGACTCAGAGCGAGCTGAAGCTCGCGAGCGGCCAGGGGCGCGCGCGCACCGTCAGCGTCGAGGTGCGGCAGAAGCGCACCTACATCAAGCGCGATGTGCTCGAGGAGCAGGCGCGCCATCAGCAGGACGAGCTCGATCAGAAGCGGCGCGAGGCCGAGGAAGTCGCTCGCCGCGAGAGCGAGCGCGCCGAAGCCGAGCGGCGCGAGCGCGAGCGGCTGGAGGCGGAGAACCGCCGCCGCATCGAGGAGGAGGAAGCCGCCCGGCGGCGCGCGCAGGACGAGGCCCGGCGCCTCGCCGAGCAGCGGGCACGCGAGGAGCAGGAGGAGCGGCGCGAGCGCGAGGAGCAACAGCGCCAGCCGCCGGACCGCCACGTCATGGACCGACACGTGAG
>DATFCZ010000062.1:0-5447 GCA_035252605.1 Steroidobacteraceae bacterium | reverse complement strand
CCGCGACCGCGCGGGGCGAGGTGCTCCTCGCGGCAGGCGCGATCGGCTCACCGCAGCTGCTCGAGCTCTCGGGTGTCGGCAATCCCGAGCGGCTGCGCCGGCTCGAGCTCCCGGTCATCGCCGCCCTTACGGCAGTCGGTGAGGGACTGCAGGATCACGTCTGCGTGTCCTACTTCTATCGCTCCAAAGTCCCGACGCTCAACGACGAGCTCGCCCCGTTCCTCGGCAAGGCGAAAGCCGCGCTGCGCTATGCGCTCACGCGCGGCGGTCCGCTCTCGATGAGCGTCAACCAAGCGGGTGCCTTCGTACGCAGCCGCTCCGGGCTCGCACGCCCGAACCTCCACATCTACTTCAACCCGGCGAGCTACAACACCACGACCAGCGGCCAGAGCCGCCGACTCCTCAATCCCGACCCATTCCCGGGCTTTCTCATGTCATTCAACACCTGCCGCCCGACGAGCCGCGGCAGCGTGCACCTGCGCGCCCCCGACCCGCTGGCGAGTCCCGTCATTACCCCGAACAGTCTCTCGACCGCCGAGGACGTGGCGGATGTGTACGAAGGAGCACGGGTGCTGCGCCGGATAGCCGCCGCGAAGCCGCTCGCGGCCGTGATCGACTCGGAGCTCAAGCCCGGCGAGCACGTGCGCTCCGATACGGAAGTGCTCGAGGACTTCCGCCGCCGCGCGGGGTCGGTGTTTCACCCCTGCGGCACCTGCGCCATGGGTCCGCAGGCGAGCGGCTCGGTGGTCGATCCGCGTCTACGCGTGCACGGCGTGGCCAAGCTTCGGGTGATCGATGCGTCCATCTTTCCGGCGGTGACTTCCGGCAACATCAACGCCCCGACCCTCATGGTGGCCGAGAAGGCCGCCGATCTCATTCTCGAGGACGCCGGCCGATGAGCGAGACAGGCGCCGAGATCGAGACGGCAGTGCCGCCGGACGAGCGCCGTCCGACGGCTGAGACCGCCTCGCTCACCGAGCGCTGGTATGTCGCGATCACCATGTGCGTGGTGTACACGCTGAGCATCGCCGACCGCTACTCGATCTCGACCGTGCTCGAGCCGATCCGCAAGGAGTTGCACCTCTCCGATGCCAACATCGCCTTCCTCACCGGTGTCTCGCTCGCGATCTTCTACGTCATCTTCGGCTTTCCGCTCTCCTGGCTGATCGACCGCAAGAGCCGCCGCGCCATCATCGGCGCCTGTCTCATCGCCTGGTCGGCCCTTACGGTCGCGACCGGTCTTGCGCGCAACTACTGGCAGCTCCTCTGCGCCCGCATCGGCGTCGGTGTCGGCGAGGCCGGCGGCACGCCGGGTGCCAACTCGATGCTCTCCGACTACTTCCCCGCGGCGCGCCGGCCGATGGCGCTGCAGGTCTTCTCGCTCGGCGCCCCGATCGGCGCCTGGCTCGGATCGCAGGTGGCGGGAGCGATCGCCTACCGCCTCGGCTGGCGCACCATGTTCCTCGCGCTCGGCATTCCGGGGATCGTGATCGGGGCCCTGGTGCTCCTCACCATCCGCGAGCCGAAGCGCGGCTGCCTCGATGAGCGCGCGACGAAGGAGACCGCGCCGCCGTTCGCCGAGACCCTGCGCTTTCTGCTCCGCCAGCGATCCGCGGTGCACCTGATCGTCGGTAGCTCCGTGGTGGCGTTGTGGGGCTGGGGTCTCATGTGGTGGACGCCTGCCTTCCTCATGAGAAGCTACGGGCTCAACGTCGATCAGGCCGGCGCCATGCTGGGCCCCGTTCACCTCATCGGCGGCAGTCTCGCCATGATCGGCAGCACGTGGCTTCTGTCCAGGCCGTGGCTCTCGAGTGAGCCGCGCATCCTGCGACTCATCGGCATCAACGTGGCGTTGGCGACGATCGTCACGGCCGTGATCTATTCGACGCATTCTCTGGCGCTCACTCGGGCGCTCTTCTGGCTCTATATTCCCTCCATCTACGTCTATATCGGTCCCGGGTTCGGCATCCTGAACAACCTCGCGCGGCCGGGGATGCGGGCGGTGTACTGCGCCACGGTGCTCTTCACCGCCAACATCGGCAATCTCATCATCGCGCCGCAGATGGTGGGAGTCTTGAGCGACTGGTTCGCGCCCCATCACGTGGCCAACGCCGAGTCGCTGCGGCTCGCCATGCTGTGTCTCGTACCTACCGGATTCTGGGCGGCATGGCACTACTTCGTGTCGGCCCGCCACGTGCTCGAAGATGAGCGCCGCGCGGCGAGCGAGCGCCACTAAGGCGCGTCCAACATGGGTGTACCACCGAAGCTCGCATCGCCCTCGCGGCGCTCATGCTCTGCAGCTTGGTCGGCCCGGCGACAGGCGGTGCGCTCGGGCAGCATCCGCCTCGCCGAAGGGATCGCCGTGATCGGCCGCGCGGACCCTTATCCTAGAGGTGGCGCGCCGCCCTCGGCGGTCCGGCGCGCGATGAACTCATCGAGCACATCGCCGCAGAGGCCGGCTGCGGGCGGCGGCGTGAATTCCGCGAGCACCTGCTTCCACTTGGCATTCGCCCGGTCGGTCGAGGTGAGCGAGCCGCGCTCGGTCCAGGTACCGAAGTTCGACCAGTCCCCGATCAGCGGCTCGTAGAAAGCGGTGCGATAGCGCGCCATGGTGTGCGCCGCCGCGAAGAAGTGCCCACCCGGCGGCACCGCGGCGATCGCCGCGTAGCCCAACGCATCCTCGTCCGCCTCCGGCGCCACGCAGAGCTCCGCCAACATCTGCAGCATCTCGACGTCCGTCACGCACTTCTCGTAGGAGTGCGTCAAGCCACCCTCCATCCAACCGGCCGCATGCAGGCAGACCGTCGCGCCGGCGAGCACGGTGGCCCAGAGGGAGAATTGCGTCTCGAGGGCTGCCTGCGCATCCACCACGTTGCCGGCGGTGCCGCCGCCGGCGCGCCAGGGGAGCCCGATGAGGCGCGCCAGCTGGCCGGCGCCCAAGGTCGCCTGCAGGTGCGTCGGCGTGCCGAAAGCGGGCGAGCCTGACTTCATGTCGACGTTGGAGAGAAAGCTGCCGTAGAGGAGCGGTGCGCCACGGCGCGCGAGCTGCGCGAGCGTAATGCCGGCCAGCGCCTCCGCATGCTGAAGCGTCAGGGCGCCGGCGATGGTGATCGGCGCCATGGCACCGGCGAGACAGAACGGGGTCATGATGACGAGCTGACCGTAGCGCGCGAAATCGATGATGCCCTGCGCCATCGACCGGTCGAGCACGCGCGGGGAGTTGCTGTTGATCACGGTGTAGGTGTGGACGGCGTTGCGGAACTCCTCGTCGGAGTGACCGCGAGCCAGACGGATCATCGCGAAGCAGTCCTCCACCTGGCCGGTGCCGCGCCCGAGGACGAACGGCATCTTGTCGGAAAGAGTCAGCTGCGCGCGCGTCATGGCGTAATGACGCAGGTGCACGGGCACGTCCTGCGGCTCGGTATGGTTGCCGAGCAGATGCAGCACGTCGAAGTGCTGGCTGAGCTTGATCAGATCGACGAAGTCGGCGAGCGAGCCGGGACGGCGCCCGCGATCGAGGTCGCTCACGTTGGGACAGCTCGAGCCGCCGATGAAGATGAGCGAGCCGGCCGCGAACTCGACGTTGCGCCCCGGATCGCCGCCCAACCCTTCGAACGCGCGCGGACAGCTCTCGAGGGCGGCGGCGACGATGTCCCGGCCCACCCTCACGATCTCGCTGTCCTCATCGACCAGGGCACCGGCCTTGGCATAAAGCGCGCGCGCTTCCGGGAGCAGCACCTTGATGCCGAGCGTCTCGAGCACCTTCAACGCGTTCTCGTGCATCGCGGCCACGGCGTCGTCCGAAAACACGCTCTGCGGAGTAAACGGATTGCGCAATCGGCGGTAGGCGGTCGCGCGGGCGTGGCTGGGGGAGCGAGTCCCTTGGCCGGGGTGGCGTCGGTTCTGGCGCATGATCGCACTATAGGCCAAGGACCCGCGGCGTGCCGATCGCAAAAACTCATACGCTCATTACGGCGGGGCATTCCACGGCAGCGGAAAGAATCCCCGCGTGCGGTAGAATGTTTCAACACCCGTCGCAAAGCGCTCCGCGCGAGTCCCGTGTCTTCGACCGCCATCGCGGCCACCTGGCAGCTGCTCCTCGGCATGGGCATCCTGATGCTCGGCGCGGGGCTGCAGAGCACGGAGATCAGCCTGCGCGCGACGCTCGAGGGATTCCCCGCGCCGCTCACCGGGGCGGTGATGTCGTGCTACTACTTGGGATACATGCTCGGCACCGCGCTCGCCCCGCGCCTGGTGCGCCGGGTGGGGCACATCCGGGTGTTCGCTGCGATGGCGGCGCTCGCCGCCGCAACGATCCTGGCGCAGGGGCTGCTCGTCGCTCCTTTGCCGTGGGCGCTGCTGCGGGGGCTCTCGGGCCTCTGCTTCGCGGCCATCTATGTGGTGGCCGAAAGTTGGCTCAACGACCGCTCGAGCCGCACGACCCGCGGCAGCCTGCTTGCGCTCTACATGGCGGTGCTCTACGTGGGACTCGGCGGCTCGCAGTTCCTGCTGATCCTGACCGATCCCCGCACCACCGCGCCCTTCATGCTGGTGGCGATCCTCATCTCCCTCGCCATCGTGCCCATCGTCATTGCGGCGCAGCGCGCGCCGGAGATCGCGCTGCCACAGAAAGTGCGCTATCGCGACCTCTACCGGAATGCGCCGGTCGGCGTGGTCACGGTGACGATCGCCGGCATGGTCACCTCCAACGTCTACTCGATGGGTCCGGTGTACGCGAAGTTGAGCGGCCTCGACACTTCGGGCGTGGCGACCTTCATGGGGGTGAGCGTGCTCGCCGCGATGCTCATGCAATACCCGGTCGGCAGGCTCTCCGACCGCATCGACCGGCGCACGGTGATTGCCGGCATATGCCTCTTCGCCACCTCGAGCGCCGCGACCGCCGCGCTCATTCGAAGCCTTCCTCATGGGCCGCTTCTGCTGCTCACGGCGCTCTTCAGCGGCTCGGCCTTCACTCTCTATTCGCTCGGCGTTTCCCACGTCAACGATCACCTGGAGCCCGGGCAGATGGTGGCGGCGAGCAGCGCGCTGCTGCGGATGAACGGGATCGGTGCGGCGCTCTCCCCCGTCCTGGTGGGTGGCCTCATCGCGGCGTTCGGGCCCAAGGTGTATTTTGCCGTGCTCGCGGCGCTCACCGCAGCGCTGGCCCTCTATGGCCTGTGGCGCAAGACTCGCCGTAGTCCTCTACCCGCCTCGCGCAAGCGGCCCCTGGTCGCCGCGGAGCCGCATGCCGTCACGGGCCGTGTCGCCGCGGGCAACGGCGAGAACTCCACCCGCAGTGCCGAGCGCCGCTAGGAGCGCGTCCGGGTAATGGGTTCTGAGCGCGTCATCGTGGCTTGGGAATGTGGGTCTGGCATGGTGGATGGCCGGAGGCGGCCTACAAATGGTGCGCGCCGCGTCGAATCGAGAGTCTCACTGCCCGCTCTTTC
>DATFCZ010000061.1:0-80789 GCA_035252605.1 Steroidobacteraceae bacterium | reverse complement strand
TCCGTCAGACCGCGCTCGCGGTCATGAGCCCCGAGCAGCGCGAGCGGTTCGCGAACGATCTGGAGATCGACTTCGCCATTTCCGAGCCCGGGCTTGGGCGCTTTCGCGTCAACGTGTTCCTGCAGCGCGGCTATCCGGCCGTAGTACTGCGCTACATCACGGCGGACATGCCGCGGCTCGATTCGCTGGGGCTGCCGGAGGCCATCTCCGACCTGGCGATGCTCAAGCGCGGGCTCATCCTGGTGGTGGGCGCGACCGGCTCGGGCAAGTCGACGACGCTCGCCGCCATGATCAACCTGCGCAACGAGACGTCATCGGATCACATCATCACCATCGAGGATCCGATCGAGTTCCTGCACACCAACAAGCGCTCGATCATCAATCAGCGCGAGGTCGGGCTCGATACGAAATCCTATGCGCGGGCGCTCCGCGGCGCCATGCGCGCGGCGCCGGACGTCATCCTCATCGGTGAGGTGCGTGACCGGGAGAGCATGGAGGCGGCGATCAACCTCGCGGGCACGGGACACCTCGTGATGGCGACGCTGCATGCCAATAACTGCGCGGAGACGATGGACCGCATCATCAACATGTTTCCGCGGGAGCAGCACACGCAGATCTTCCTCGACCTGTCGCAGTATCTGCGGGCCATCATGGCGCAGCGCCTGGTGATGGGGAAGGACAACCGGCGGGTGGCGGCGATGGAAGTGATGCTCAATACGCCGCATATCTCGGAGCTGGTGAAGAAGGGGGATGTCATCGGGATCAAGGAGGCGATCTCGGCCAGCAGTGAGCGCGGGATTCAGAGCTTCGATGTGGCGTTGCACCGGCTCTTCAAGGAGGGGCGGGTGGAGATGGCGGAGGCGCTGGCCAACGCGGACTCGCGGGCGAATCTCGAGGCTAAGATCAACTTCGGCTGAGATCTATTGCGTGCGCTCGGGGTGCGGGCGCATCACAAAATGCCTCTTGGCCAGAACGCCGCAAGTACGTCCCTGTAGGCTCGCGCGCCGGCTCCTGCCGGCGAGCGTCTGGCCAAGAGGCATTTTGCGCTGCGCTCTCATTCACATTCAGACCAGATGCGTCGGCATTCAGGCGATCTTCGGTTTGCGGGCTTCCAGCGCCCGCGCCTCGTCCTCGGCGTGCGGCCAGTGCACGTGCGATTTCTGCATGTCCCAGGCGGCCGTCGGGCAGCGCTCGGCGCACAGTCCGCAGTGCACGCACAGGTCCTCGTCCTTGACCATCACGCGCGCGGTCTGCGGCAGCGGCCCTGACACGTAGAGCGGCTGGGTGAGATTGCGCGCGGGCACCTTGAGCCTGGCGCGCAGCTCCGCCTCCGGTCCGTTGGCGGTGATGCTGAGGCAGTCGACGGGACAGATGTCGAGGCAGGCGTCGCATTCGATGCAGAGCTTCGCGGTGAAGACCGTCTGCACGTCGCAGTTGAGGCAGCGCTGCACTTCCTGAGCGGTCTGCTCCGCGCTGAAGCCCAGCTCCACCTCGATGTTGAGCTTCTTGAAGCGCTCCTTCAGGGACACGTGCGGCATCAGCCGCCGCTCGACCGGGGCGTAATCGTTGGAGTACGACCACTCGTGCATGCCCATCTTGCGGCTCTGCAGGTTGACACCCGGCGCCAGCCGTTCGCTGACGGGCTCGCCCTGGCAATGCTTGTGAATGGAGATGGCGGCCTGGTGGCCGTGCTCCACCGCCCAGATGATGTTCTTCGGCCCGAAGGCCGCATCGCCGCCGAAGAAGACACCGGGCCGCGTCGACTGGAAGGTGGTCGGATCCACCTTGGGGACGTGCCACTTGTCGAACTCGATGCCGAGCTCGCCCTCGATCCAGGGGAAGGCGTTCTCCTGACCGATCGCGAGAATGACATCGTCGGCGGCGATGAATTCCTCGCCGGTCACCCGCTCGGCGGTGATGCGGCCGCGCGCATCGAGCTCGTACTCCATGCATTCGAAGGTCATGCCGGCGAGGCGTCCGGCCTCGATCACGAAGGCCTTCGGCGAGCGGTTGACCACGATCTCGACGCTCTCCTCCTCGGCGTCCTCGAGCTCCCACTCGGAGGCCTTGAAAAATCCGCGCGGCTTGCGCGCCATCACCTTCACCTGCTTCGCGCCGAGCCTCAAGCTCGTGCGGCAGCAGTCCATCGCGGTGTTGCCGACACCGATGATGAGCACGCGCTCGCCGATCCGCTCGATGTGGCCGAAGGCCACCGACTCGAGCCACGCGATGCCGATGTGCACATTGGCACCGGCAGCCTCGCGGCCGGGCAGATCGAGGTTCTTGCCCTTGGGAGCGCCGGAGCCGACGAACACCGCATCGAAGCCGCCGGTCGCGAGCAGCTCCTTCATGCTGCCGATGCGGGAACCGAGCCTGAGGTCGACTCCCATGTCGAGAATCATCCGGATCTCCTCCTCGAGAACCGACTGCGGCAGACGGAAGGAGGGAATGTTGGTGCGCATCAGGCCGCCGGGCTCGCCGTACTGCTCGAAGATCGTCACCTCGTAACCGAGCGGCATCAGATCGTTGGCGACCGTGAGCGAAGCGCAGCCGGCACCGATACAGGCGATACGCTTGCCGTTCTTGACCCTGGGAATCGGCGGCAGCCGCCCGGTGATGTCGTCGCGGTTATCCGCTGCCACACGCTTCAATCGGCAGATCGCGACCGGCTTGGCCTCGACCCGTCCGCGACGGCACGCCGGCTCGCAGGGCCGGTCGCAGACGCGCCCGAGGATGCCCGGGAAGACATTGGAATGCCGGTTGACGAGGTACGCCTCGGTGAAGCGGCCCTGGGCGATCAGCCGGATGTATTCAGGGACGTCGGTATGGGCCGGACAAGCCCACTGGCAATCGACCACACGGTGATAGTAGTCGGGGTGGGAGGTATCTGTAGCTTCCACGATGTATCGCTGCTGGAGCAGGGGCGTCCATATTAGTGCAACCTGCCCCCGGGTACCTATACTTGGCCAGCCATACTGCGGACTACCCCACGGCGAGCGCTCCGTGACACGAGATCCTCCCGGAACCCCCCTCGAGATCAGGCTTCGGCGCAGCGCCCGCCTCCTCGAGGTCGCTTTTGACGACGGCAGCCGCTTCGAGCTGCCATTTGAGTATCTGCGCGTCTATTCCCCGTCAGCCGAAGTCAAGGGCCACGGTCCCGGTCAGGAGACTCTGGTGCTCGGGAAAGAGGCGGTCGGCGTGCGCGCCATCGAGCCAGTCGGCCAGTACGCGGTGAAGCTCGTCTTCGACGACGGCCACGACACCGGGCTCTATACCTGGAAATATCTCTACGAGCTCGGCCGCGATCGGCAGAAAAGATGGGCCCAATACCTCGCCCGAAAATCAGCCGTGCCGCGGCCCGAAAGCAAGTGACCGAGAGCAGATTGCGTAACTGGGCTGGCTGCGCGAAGCGGCAGGACGCCGGCTTCGCGCCAAACAAAAAAGGCCGAGCGGCTTTGACACCGCCCGGCCCCTTAGGTTCAAGACCCCCTTGACGGGGTCGGATTCTGCGCAGCATGTGCTCCAAAAAGCAAGGCGATAGAATGCTCCTTTGCCGCGACCCGGCGCTCCGATGACCGAACCCCGATCCACCGATTTCGGCTATGAACGCGTGTCCTGGCGCGAGAAAGCGCGCCGGGTGCGCGGCGTCTTCGACTCGGTCGCCGACAGCTACGACCTGATGAACGATCTCATGTCGGGAGGCGCGCACCGGCTGTGGAAGCGCTTCACGCTGTCGCTGACGGGCCTGCGCCCCGGACAGCGGGCGCTCGATGTGGCCGGCGGCACGGGCGATCTCGCCGCAGGCCTCGCCCGACAGGTGGGCGAGGACGGTCTGGTCGTGCTGAGCGACATCAACTCCTCCATGCTGCAACGTGGGCGCGACCGCCTCACGGACCGCGGCCTCCTTCGCAACATGCAATATGTCCAGGCGGATGCGGAGCGTCTGCCCTTCCGAGAGGACACCTTCGAGTGCGTCACCATCGGCTTCGGGCTGCGGAACGTCACCGACAAGCCGGCCGCGCTCGCCGCCATGCGCCGGGTGTTGAAGCCGGGCGGGCAGCTTTTGGTGCTCGAGTTCTCGCATCCCGTGGCCCCGGGCCTGGGCCCGCTCTATGACGCCTATTCCTTCCGCGTGCTGCCGCTCCTTGGAAGGATCGTCGCGCGCGACGAGGCGAGCTACCGTTATCTCGCCGAGTCGATCCGCGTGCACCCCGGGCAGGAAGCGCTGCTCGCGATGATGCAACAGGCGGGGCTCGAGGGCTGCCGCTATCACAACCTTTCGGGCGGCATCGTCGCGGTGCACCGCGGCTACAAGTACTGACGGGCCATTCATGCTCACCGACACGATCCAGAACGTCCTCAACCGCGGGCTGCCGCGCTCGCCGCGCGCCCGGCAGCTCTGCGCCGAGCTCGCGGGCCGACGCATTGCAATCGAAGCGCCGGCGCTTGCGCGCCTGCTGGTGGAATCGACGGGGCAGTCGCTGCGCGTCACCCGCGGGAGTCTGCCGGCGGACGCGGAGATCGTCGGAGGTCCGTTGAGCCTGCTCGCGTTGAGCGCCAGCGCCTCGGAAGCGCCGCTCTCCCGCGGTGCGGTCGAGGTGCGCGGCGATGCCGAGCTCGCCGAGAAGTTCCGCGAGCTGGCGCGGCTGCTCGCGCCGGATCCGGAGGAGGAGCTCTCCATCCTGATCGGCGACGTGGCGGCGCATCGAGTCGGCAGGCTTGCGCGCGGCACGTTGGATTGGACACGCAGCGCGGCCGAGACGTTGCTACGCGATGTCGGCGAGTACTTCAGCTACGAGCGGGGAGATCTGGTGTCGCGCGAGGAAGGTGAGCAGTTCCTGCGCGGCGTGGACTCGCTGCGCGAGGACGTCGATCGCCTCCATGCGCGCCTCGAGCTGCTGACGCAGCGGCGCGCGAGCAAGTGACGCCGGTGTCGTGTCCGTGAAGCTGCGCGTACTCGCGCGGCTCCTGCAGATCCAGCGGGTGCTGCTGAAATACGGGCTGCACGATTTCGTGCGGGCGACGCATCTCTACGCGCCGCTGCGGTTTCTCTTCTATCTCTCACCCGAGACGTGGCTGAACCCCCACCGCACCGCGAGCCCCGCGGTTCGCCTGCGGCTCGCGCTCGAGGAGCTGGGACCGATCTTCGTGAAGTTCGGCCAGGCGGTCTCGACTCGCCGCGATCTTCTGCCCAAGGACGTCGCTGACGAGCTCGCGAAGCTTCAGGACCGTGTGCCGCCCTTCCCGGGCGCCATGGCGCGCGCGATCGTCGAGAGCGCCTACGGCCGCCCCGTGTCGGAGGCGTTCTCGCACTTCGACGAGACGCCCCTCGCCGCAGCTTCGATCGCGCAGGTCCACGCCGCGCGGCTTCCGGACGGCCGGGAAGTGGTGGTGAAGGTACTGCGCCCGGACATGCGGGAATCGATCGAGCGGGACCTCGAGGTGCTCTACGCGCTGGCGGAGCTCGCGCAGACCTACTGGCGGGAAGGGCGGCGGCTGCGGCCGCGGGAAATCGTGGCGGAGTACGAGAAGACCGTGCTCGATGAGCTCGATCTCATGCGCGAGGCGGCCAACGCTTCGCAGCTCAAGCGCAACTTCGCCGGCTCGGATCTCCTTTACGTGCCGGAGGTCTACTGGGATTACTGCCGCCTGGACGTCATGGTGATGGAGCGCATCCGCGGCATTCCGATCTCCGACATGGAGCGGCTGCGCGCGGCGGGGACCGACATCAAGCGTCTGGCGGAGAACGGCGTACGGATCTTCTTCACCCAGGTGTTCCGGCACAACTTCTTCCATGCCGACATGCATCCGGGCAACATCTTCGTCTTGATCGAGGATCCGGCGCGGCCGCGTTATGCGGCGGTCGACTTCGGCATCGTCGGCACGCTCGATCCGCGCGATCAGCACTACCTCGCGGCGAACTTCCTCGCCGTGTTCGATCGCGACTACCGCCGCGTCGCGCAGCTGCACGTCGAGTCAGGGTGGGTGCCGGCGGGCACGCGCGTGGATGAGATCGAATCGGCCGTGCGCACGGTATGCGAGCCGATCTTCGACCGGCCGCTCGAGGACATCTCCTTCGCCACGCTCCTGGTGCGCCTCTTCGAGATCTCCCGCCGCTTCAACGTGGAGCTGCAGCCGCAGCTCATCCTGCTGCAGAAGACGCTGGTCAACGTCGAGGGGCTGGGGCGCGAGCTCTATCCGCAGCTCGATGTCTGGCATACCGCCGCGCCCATCCTGCGCGAGTGGATGCGCGAGCGCATGAGCCTGCGCCAGATCCTGAACAGCCTGCGGCTGCAAATACCGGAGCTGATCGAGGCGGCGCGCGTGCTGCCGGGGGTCCTCAAGACCACCTTGCAGAGAGCCGAGGGCGGCATGCTGCGGATGCTGGTCGAGACGCCCGCCGTCGAGCTGCTGCACGCGGAGCTGCGCCGCGGCCACAGGCGGCGCGATGCGGTCATCCTCGGGGCCGCGCTCCTCGTCGGTGGCATCCTCTGGCTCGCGCTCGGTCACGCGGCATGGCCCGGCTGGACGCTCACGGGCATCGGGGCCGGGTGGCTCTTGATCGTGTATCGGCTGTTTTGATGGCCCAGCGCTCGCTCACGGAGGGCTCGATCAGCCGCGGGATGGTGCACTTCGCGCTGCCCATTCTCTATGCCAACGTACTGCAGTCGCTCAACGCCTCGGTCAACTCGATCTGGGTCGGGCGGTATCTCGGGGAAGCGGCGCTGACCGCCACCTCGAACGCGAACGTGGTGATGTTCCTGCTGATCGGCGCCGCCTTCGGCATCGCCATGGCCGCCACCATCTTCATCGCCCAACGCATCGGGGCCAACGACATCCCAGGCGCGCGGCACGCCGTCGGCACCAGCGCCACATTCTTCGCGGCTATTTCCGTGGTGATGGCCGTCGCGGGGCTGACACTCTCGCCGGCCATTCTCGCAGCCATGAAAACGCCGCCGCAGTCGCTGCCGCTCGCGATCGCGTACATGCGGGTGATCTTCTGCGCGCTGCCGCCGCTTTACATGTATGCCTTCGTCATGGCGGTGCTGCGCGCCGCCGGCGACTCGAAGACGCCGTTCTACTTCATGCTCCTCTCCGTCGGACTCGATATCAGCCTGAATCCGGTGTTCATCTTCGGCTTGGGGCCCGCCCCACGCCTGGGGATAGCCGGCTCCGCGTTCGCCACCTTCATCGCGCAGGCCGTCAGCCTGGCGGCGATGGTGCGTCATCTCTACCGCCGCCGGCATCTTCTTTGTTTGCACGGCGAGGACGTGCGCCTCCTCAAAGTCGACTGGCACCTCGCCGCCGCGCTGGTGCGCAAAGGAGTGCCCATGAGCGGCCAGATGCTGGTCATGTCGTTGAGCGGCCTGCTGATGATCTCGCTCGTCAATCGATTCGGCGTCGACACGACCGCCGCGTTCGGCGCGGCGCTGCAGATCTGGAACTACATCCAGATGCCCGCCTTCGCCGTAGGGCAGGCCGTCTCCGCCATGGCCGCGCAGAACGTGGGCGCTCGCAAATGGGAGCGCGTCAACAGGATCGCCGCGACCGGCGTCGCCTTCAGCATCGCCGTGACGGGCTCGGTGGTCCTCGCGATCGAGCTCCTCGGCTCGCGCTCCTTCGCGCCATTCCTGCCCGCCGGATCCGCGGCGCTCGCGATCGCCGCGCACTTGAATCACATCGCGACGCCCTCTTACATGTTCTTCGCGATAGCCATGGTGCTCTTTGCGACGGTGCGCTCGACCGGCGCGGTGATGTTCCCGCTCGCGATCATGACGGTGGCGCTCCTGCTCGTGCGCTTTCCGCTCGCCGATGCGTTGCTGCCGCGCTATCGGGCCGACGCCATCTGGTGGAGCTTCCCGATCTCCTCGGCGCTCGCGGCGCTGCTCGCCGCGCTCTACTACAGGATGGGCGGCTGGCGCTCGGCGCGCATGGTCGCGCCGAGCGCATCCGCCGAGGCAAGCTCGGGCGCGTAGGCGGAAGAACGTTTCTTGCTTTGCCGGCCCGAGTCCGCAGTGACATCTCGCAGAAAGGCGGCCAACATGTGAGTTGATCGGCAGCGGATCGTGATCGTGCCGGAGCTCGCCGGCGATGGCGGTCGCTAGAGGCGCAGGCCGCCGGTGATCGGAATGATCTCGCCGGTCACGTATGCAGCGCCGGCGCAAAGATAGACGATCAATTCGGCATAATCGGCCGGCTCGCCGACGCGTGCGAGCGGCACGGTCGCCTTCGCCGCCGCATCGAGGTCGCCGAATGAGCATTCCCAGCCGGAGTTGACGAGGCCCGGGGCGATCGCGTTCACGCGCACCGCCGGTGCCAGTCCGCGCGCGAGCTCGCGCGTGAGGCCGACGAGGCCTGCTTTCGCGGTCGCATATGCGCTGCTGCTCGCGCCGCCGCCGAATGCGGCGATCGAGGCCGTGTTCACGACCGCGCCGTGCGAGGCTTGCAGCGCAGCGGCGACCGCATGCGTGACCCAGAACGCGCTCAGCAGGTTGATCTTCAGGATCCGATCCCAGAAGTCCTCGGTCAGCGCGTCGAGATCGCGGGGTGGGATCGGCGTGCGCGTCAGCGGCGCGCCGGCATTGTTGACGAGGAAGTCGAGACCGCCGAGCACGTCGACAGCGCGCCGTCCGACTTCCCCGGCAGTCGCCGCGACAGCGAGGTCGCCCGCGACCGGCTCGACCGAATGCCCGCGCTCCCGCAGTCGCTCGACCGCGAGGACGAGCGCGGGCGTCGGAAGATCGTTCATCGCAACGCGCGCGCCGCTGCGCGCGAGCAGTTCCGCGGTCGCGAAGCCGATACCCGAGGCCGAGCCCGTCACCAGCGCGCGCCGCCCCGTGAGTTTGAATTCGACCATGCAACCATCATCTCATGGGCGCGCCACGGTGGCGATGTCGGCCACCCGTAGCGAGTTCCGCTTCCCTTGCCCACCCGGGATAAATGAGCGGCGCCACGCGCATGCACAGCGCGTAATGGGGCGGCGGGATCGGTCTCACCTTCGAACCGAGATCCTGGACCTCGGGTCGTCGACTGCTGAAAGCCAACCAGGACGGCAGGTTCGGGCCGTTGGGATTGCCGTCCCGTGCGAAGTTCGTCCAGTACCGCGACATCCGCCGAGTGAGTTCTCGATCGACGGGCCGCACCGGGAGCCATGAGTCCTGCGTGTCGAACACATACGGCAGCTCCGAGCCGTGATAGACCAGCAACAGCCGGCCGCCCGGCCCGGCTCGTCGGCGGGTGAAGCGGTAGACCCAGGCCCGATGGGCGGCGCGCTCGGATGCCGCAGCGAGCAGATACGACGGACACGCCATCTCGATGAACGATTCGAGACGATCCTCTTCCAAACGAGCATTGGGCGCTGCCGCCGCGAATCGCGACAGCAAACGCCGCGCCAGCCGCGGAAATTTCATCAATTCCCGATCGAGAGTCGCCTGCCTGCCGTCGTCGTACATGTAGCCTTCGTTCGCATTGCTGCCGATCAGCAGACTCGCCGCGATTCCGTGACGACGGAAATAGCGGGCTGGGGCCAGGGTCAGCGACTTGCCGTCGACGACGGGAAGATACGTGTTGTCGGGCTTCACCTTCAGCGCCGCTGCGAATATTTCCGCAGCCGGCAAGCCCCGCAAGCGACCGAGATCGGGATTTCCCGGCAGCGCCCGCGCGAGCGCAATGCCTGTCTTTTGGGCATCCGCAAAGGAGTACTGATAGCGCAACAGGTAGGCGCCGCTCTCGATGATCGCCCGTCGATAAAGACCCCGAGCCATGGGCGATGCCAAAAGATAGGCGACATCGGCCCCTCCGGCGGACTCGCCGAATATCGTCACATTGTCCGCATCGCCGCCAAAAGCTCCGATGTTGTCGCGAATCCAGCGAAGTGCCGCGATCTGATCGAGCAGGCCGAAATTCGCGGGCGCGGCGCTGTCGAGCAGCTGCGGATGGCTGAAGAAGCCGAATATGCCGAGTCGATAGCCGATGCTCACGACGACGACATGGCCGTCGGCCGCGAGGGCCGCCCCCCGATAATTCGGCTCGTAGGCCCAACCGGCGACGTCGTTCCCGCCGTGGATCCACACCATGACGGGTAGTCCAGCACGCGCATGCGGCTCGGGAGTCCAGATGTTCAGGTACAGGCAATCTTCACTGAATTGAAGATTGTGGAACGGATCCGGTGACACGCCGAAAGCCCGCCACACGCGCCGATACCACTCGATGTTGTAGTCATTCTGGTAGCACGCGGGCGCAAACCGTGTCGCTTCGAACGAGCGTGCCTTGAAAACGTAGGGTTGCGGCGCGCGCCAACGCAGCCTTCCGAGGGGCGGCGCGGCGTAGGGTATCCCCTTGAAACTCGCCACTGCGGGCCTTGCCTGCGCATAGGTGCCAACGAGCTCCTCGCCCGCTGCGTTGACCGTCGGAGCGGCGCGGCTGGTGGCGATCGGTGAGGCGCTGCCGCGGGCGTATCCCCCGCCGACGGCGAGGGGCAGGAGCGCAAGGCACGCCGATCGGATGCCGAGTCTCGCGATCTTGAACATGCACTTACTCTCCAGTGCGAAGCAGCTTCAGGACAGCTCGTTCGCACATCCATGCTGCGCCTGGCGCTCACTGCGCCATCGCAGCGGCCTGACCTTGGGCAATATGAGCACCCATCCAATGAGGCCGAGCACGTTGACCGCGGCACCGAGCGCGAACGCCAGATCGAAGCGGCCCGTGCTTTCGACCAGAATTCCGGTGATTGCCGGAGCGATCAAGCCGGCGGCGTTTCCGGCTGCATTCTGGATCCCGACCCAGCGGCCGGTCGCCGCCGGGCCGGCGATGATCTGCGGAATCGCGAACAGCCCGGGATAGGAAAATCCGCTGATCAATTCGAACGCGAACAGGGAGATCAGACTGCCCGTCTGCGACAGGGCGACCATGCCGAACATGCAGATGATGCCGGTCACGTGCGCAGCGGCCATGATGGTCTTGTAGACGACGTTGGGACTGCGCCCGGCCCGTATCCACCGGTCGGATGCCCAGCCCATGCTCAGTGCGCCGACCGCATTCACGAGGTAGGCCCACGATGCAGTCGCGGCCATCGAGTCGATCGAGAAGCCGCGCACCTTCACCAGATAGAACGGCAACCAGGAAACGATGAAGTAATAGCCGTAGTTGGAGGCAAAATGGCCCAGCGATGCCCCCCATAACGCGCGCTGCCTGAGAATCTGCGGGAATCCCGGCGGCGGTTCACCCGCGGCGTCGTGCGTGCGCACTTCGACGATTTTCGTCCTGCGCCATGGCAACAGCCAGAGCACCGCCATCGCGCCGAACACGACGAACGTCGGCCGCCAACCGAACCGGGCCATGATGGCTCCGCCGACCAAGGTTCCCACCGCGGGTCCGAGCAGATACCCGAAGCTCAACACCCCGTTGGCAATGCCCAGACGCCCGATCTCGACCGCATTCGCAAGCAGCTTTGCCGCGCACGGAAAGGCAACGCTCTCACCGATGCCGAGCAGAATGCGCAGACCGAGCAGCGCGGCGAACCCGCCTACGAAGGCGGTCCCGAAAGTCGCCAACGACCAAAGCGTCACGCCCGCGGCGAGCACGGCGCGGGCTCCGAAGCGCTCCGCAAGCCAGCCCGTCGCAGGCATGCAAATCACATAGCCGTAGTAGAAGGCCGACAGCAACACGCCGAGCTCGGCCGCCGAGAGTCTCAAGTCCTCCTGCATCAGGGGCGCGGCCGTCGCAAGATTGCCGCGATCGATGTAGTTGATGAAAACCGCGAGCGTGACCAGCGCGACGACCCAGGTCGCCGAACTCGGCCGCCCTCCCCTGGTGCGCGCCGGCGCTGCCCGCATCTCAGTGCCGCCCCGCGGCCGCAGAGTCCTGGAACCGATCCAGGCACTCGCCCAAGGCATCCCGCAGCGGCTCGAGCTCGGTGCGGAACGAGATCACCGCGCTTCGGGCGACCACTGCTTCGGCTCGATCCACGTCGCCAGCGCGCGGCCGCAGACCTCGCCGTCCTCGGCGAAGATGGCGGTGCCGGCGGCGTGTTTGCGGCCGCTTGCCTCCAGCGCCCAACCGATCACGGTGCAGGGCTCCCCGACATGCACCCGGCGATCCAGGTGCACCGTGATCTCGCCGAGGAGCATCATGCGGTCATCGGGGCTCACGGCGTAGAAGCCGGGGCAATCGAGCGCCGCCGACATGAATTCCGGCCGCACCTTGCCGTCACCCTGATCGAGGGAGGCATCGGGAACCCAGGGCGCAGCGACCATGTCGCGCCCGACGACCTGACCGGCGAAGATCCTCATGCCATCGCCCCGCGGCCGCCCCGTGCCGCAGACGAAACAGCTGGGGAAGCGGTGGTGCGCAAAGCCGGCATAGCGGCGCGAAGCCTCCACGGCCTCGAAATAGCTCGGCGGATCTCGAGCCTCCAACTCGAGGGCGGCGGGTACGGCCTCGCCAACGCGCTCCGATCCCAACATGATCTCGAGCCGGTCATCGGCGAGCTGCACGACCTCGAGCGGAACATCGAGCGGCGGCGGCTTGATGATGCGCACAGCGACCGTGCGGCCGGCGCGTGCCGCGACGCAACCCGCGAAGTAGCCGCCGTTGGCGGAGCTCTCGGGGCCGCAGAAGCGGCCGGGGATGACGAGCGGGCTCATCGGCGTCCTCGAAGCTCGCGCAGCCAGCGCGCCGGGTCGCCGCCCTTCTCCAACACCTCGACCAGCGCGGAGCCGATCACCACGCCATCCACGTGATCGCGCAGTAACTCCAGTTGCTCGCGGCTGCGGATACCGAACCCCGCGCATACGGGAACGGGAGAGCGGGCGCGCACCTCATCGAGATAACGCGTGACTTCCGGCGGCACGGCGACGCTCTTGCCGGTCGTGCCCGTCATCGTGACCGCGTACACGAATCCCTCGCTGCTCGCGCAGATCCGCTCGAGACGGCTCGCGCGGGTCACCGGGGTGACCATCTGCACGAGCGCCAGACCCTGCGCTTCGAGCGACGCGCGCAATTCGGCGCTCTCATCGAACGGCAGATCCGGCACGATGAAGCCCGCGACGCCGGCGCGAGCGGCGGCGGCAGCCAGCGCTTGCTGTCCGAACGCGAGCAGCGGGTTGAGATAACTCATGAGCAAAAGCGGTGTCTTGCCGCGCGGCATCGCCTCGAGTTGCGAGAGGATCCAGCGCAGGCTCACCCCCTGTGCGAGCGCCGCATGGCTCGCGCGCTGAATGGTGACGCCATCGGCCATCGGATCGGTGAAGGGCACGCCGATCTCGAGCACATCGGCGGCTTCGGCGATCGCCTGCACGTGCGCTTTGAAGCTGTCACGGCTCGGAAAACCCGCGGTCAGGTAGGCGACGAGGGCCGGCTCGCCGCGCGCCTTCGCCGCGAGGATGGCGGCGCTGATGCTCTCGTGGCTTTTCATGCGCTGCGGGGCGCGAGCAATGTCCGTTGTAGCGTCGGCATGTCCTTATCACCGCGGCCCGATAGGCAGACGAGCGCCGTCCGCCCGGCATGGCTTGCGGCCCAGCGCCGCGCCCCCGCGAGCGCATGGGCGCTCTCGAGCGCCGGCAGAATGCCTTCGCATTCGCAGAGCGCGCGCACCGCCTCGAGCGCTTCGGTATCGCTCGCGGTCTCGTAGCGGGTGCGTCCCGCTGCCGCAAGCAGCGCGTGCTCAGGCCCCACACCCGGATAATCGAGGCCCGCCGAGACGGAATGGGTCTCCTGGATCTGGCCGTTCTCATCCTGCAGCAACATCGAGTAGGTGCCGTGCAACACCCCGGGCCGGCCGAAGGACAGGGTCGCGGAGTTCTCGCCGAGACCCGGGCCGCGACCGCCCGCCTCGATGCCGATCAGCTCGACGGCGCGGTCCGGGACGAAGGGGTGGAAGGCGCCGATGGAGTTGGATCCTCCGCCCACGCAGGCGAGCACCGCATCGGGAAGCGCGCCGTTCGCCTCGAGGATCTGCGCGCGCGCCTCGCGGCCGATGACCGACTGCAGCTCGCGCACCAGGTAAGGATAGGGGTGCGGCCCGAGCGCGGAGCCCAGAAGATAGTAGGTCTCGAGCGGATCCGACACCCAGTCGCGCAGCGCCTCATCGATCGCCGCCCGAAGCGTACGGTCGCCGCTGGTGACAGGCACGACGGTCGCGCCGAGCAGGCGCATGCGATCGACGTTGGGAGCCTGGCGCTCCATGTCGATGGCACCCATGTAGACGGTGCAGGGGAGCCCCAGACGCGCGCAGGCCGCGGCGCTTGCGACTCCGTGCTGGCCGGCACCGGTCTCGGCGACGACACGCCGCGCCCCCAGATGCCTGGCGAGGAGCGCCTGCCCGATGGCGTTATTGATCTTGTGCGCGCCGGTATGGGCGAGGTCCTCGCGTTTCAGCCAGATGCGCGCGCCCCAGCGGCCCGAGAGCCGGCCGGCAAAGGTGAGCGCCGTGGGCCGACCCACCCAGCTCGAGAGCTCCCGCGCCAGCTCCTGTTGGAACGCCGCGCTCGGGAGATGCTCCCGCACGCCCTCATCGAGCCGCTCGAGCGCCGGTATCAGCGTCTCCGGCACGTACCGGCCGCCGAACGGCCCGAAACGGCCGCGGGCATCCGGCAAGCGACCGGCGATCAGATCCGCAATCGGATCATCGAATGAATGCTCGCTCAAGCGGACTGTTGCTCCTGTTGGATCATCTCGAAGGCGCTGCGTGCCGCCGATGCGAATCGAAGAATCTCGGCCGGACTCTTGACGCCCGGACGCGCCTCCACCCCGCTCGAGACATCGACGCCGAAGGGGCGAACCGCGCTGATCGCGGTCCCGACGACATCGGCGTCGAGACCGCCGGCGAGCACGAGCTGCGCGCGGCGCGCGATGCGCTGGGCGGTCGTCCAGTCGCACGGCGTGCCGCTGCCGCTCATCGGGCCCTCGAAGAGCAGGCGCGGCGGGAGCTGGCCCGGGTGGACCGGGGACTTGCCCGGCGCCGCATCGAGGCCTCGGAACACCGGCAGCAGCTCGAGTTGTTTCGGGAGAGTCAGCACCTGCAGGTCCTCCGCGTCGGTCTGCAGCACATCGGGACGGAACCGGGCGAGAATGTCGTCCACGTGCCGCTGGCTCGGATGGCGCGTCACGGCAACGCAGCGCAGGCGCCCGCGGGCGGGTTGAGCCAGGCTCACCGCATCTGCCAGAGTCAGCTGTCGGGGCGAGTCCGCGAACACGAAGCCGATCGCATGGACGCCGGCCGCGATCGCCGCCGCCACCGCCTCGGGAGTCGTCAGGCCACAGATCTTGATCCACATGATTCCGCTCACCTGCCGGCGTCGGCTCGCGCGGCTCGCCCGGCTCTCAGCATGGCGCTCGCCAACGCCGCCGGGTCGTCGCCGCTCATGAGCGCACTGCCGACGAGGGCGAGATCATAGCCGGCTTCGGCCACGCGGCGCGCGTCCTCGGCGGTTCCGACACCGCTTTCGGCCACCCGCGGGATGCCCGCCGGCAGACATCCCGCGAGCGCCTCGAGTCGGCTCGGGACCACCTCGAGGCTCGCCAGATCGCGCGAGTTGACACCGACGAGGAGCCCCTCGCGACCCAAGCGCGGCAGCAGCGCCTGCAGGCGCTCGAGATCCCGCTCATCGAACGCCTCGAGCAGCACGAAAAGACCGAGCGATCGCGCCTGTCGTACGATCGACTCGAGCTCGCGCTCGGACAGCATTCGCAGGATGGCGAGCACCCCGCCGGCTCCGGCCACCCGAGCCTCGATCACCTGGTAGGGGTCGATGAGGAAATCCTTGCGCATCACCGGAACACCCGCAGCCGAGAGCGCCCGGGCCGCGAGACGCAGGTGCTCGAGACTGCCGTCGAAGCGGGTGGGCTCCGTCAGGACCGAAACCGCGGCGGCGCCCGCCCGGGCGTACGCCGTGACGCGCGCGGTAAGGTTCTCTGCGGGGCTCGCCAGAGCGCCGGCCGCGGGCGAGCGCAGCTTGAGCTCCGCGATGAGATCGAAGCCGCGCGGTTGCAGGCGTAGCGGCGGCGGCGGCGGCGTATCGGTTGCCCGCCGCAGGAGCTCCGAGTGCGAACAGGCGGCGCGCGCCGCCTCCAGGCGCTCGCGGCTCCCGGCTGCCATTTGCGCGAGAAAATCCCCGCTCATGCCGTCATCGCCAGCATCTCGAGCACGCGCGCAGCGGCGCCGCTGTCGATGGCTGCCGCGGCGCGCTCGATGGCCTCGCGCGGCTTCGTCGTCGCGCCGGCTGCCTCCAGCGCGAGGGCTGTTCCCAACAGCAGGCAGTCGCGATGCGGCCCACGGTCCTCGCCGGTGAGCACGGCTCGCAAGGCGCCCGCGTTGTGTTGGGCATCACCGCCCGCGAGCCCCGCCGGGTCGCAGCGGCGCAAGCCGTACTCCTCCGGGGTGCGCGTGCAGCGCTCGATGCGTCCGGGACGCACGTCGAAGAGCGTGAACGGGCCCACCGGCGTCGGCTCATCCCACCCCTGGGAGCCGTGCACGACGAACGCCCGCTCCATGGGCATGCCGGCGAGCGTTTGGGCGATGAGCTCGGCCACCTCGAGGCTGAAGGCGCCGATCAGGTGAAACGGGGGCTCCGCGGGATTGGTGAGCGGTCCCAGGATGTTGAATATGGTGCGGACACCGAGCGCGGCCCGCACCGCCGCGACCGCCTTGGTCGCGGGGTGGTAGTGGGGCGCAAAGAGGAAGGTGAAGTTGCAGGCCGACAGACATCGGCCGGCCCGCTCCTCATCGAGCGGCAGCGCGAGACCCAAGGCTTCCAACACATCGGCGCTGCCCGCGCGGCTGGAGATCGAGCGATTGCCATGCTTGACCACCGGCACGCCGCAGGCGGCGGTGAGCAGCGCCGTCCCGGTCGAGATGTTCAGGCTCCCCGAGCAATCCCCTCCGGTGCCGACGACATCGACGGCCGGCAAGCCGGCGGGGATCGCGGGCCGGCGCGCGAGCCGCCGCATCGCCTGGGCGAATCCACGCACCTCGTCGGCGACCACGCCCTTGGAGCGCAGGGCGGCGAGGACCGCGCCGGCCAGAGCGGCGGAAGTCCCCGGGTCCGTGAGGATGCCGAGCAGCTCCTCGGCCTGGGACTGTGTGAGGTCGCGCCGCTCGAGCAGGCGATCGAGCAGGTCACGCGCCGAGGACATCGTCCGCTCCCGCCGGCCGCGCCGGCTGCGCGAGGAAGTTCGCGAGCAGCCGCGGACCTTCCGGTGTCAGAATGCTCTCCGGGTGGAACTGGACGCCCTCCACCGCGAGCTGCCGGTGGCGCACGCCCATGATCTCGCCCTCCGGCGTGCGCGCACTCACCAACAACTGCGGCGGCAACGCCTCCGGCGCGGCAATGAGCGAGTGGTAGCGGCCGACCTCGCAGGGCTGCGGCAGGTCCGCGAAAACCCCGATCCCGTCGTGGCGCACGAGCGAGGTCTTGCCGTGCATCAGCCTGCCGGCGCGCACCACCTTGCCGCCGAATACCTCCACGATCGACTGGTGCCCGAGGCACACACCGAGCACCGGCGTGGATGCGGCAAAGGCGCGGATCATCTCCATCGAGATCCCGGCGTCGTAGGGCGTCCCGGGGCCCGGGGAGATGCACAGGTGCGTTGGCGCGAGGGCACGCGCCTCCTCCACCGCGATCGCATCGTTGCGGTACACGAGCACTTCCGCCTCCAACACCAGGAATGCCTGCACCAGGTTGTAGGTGAAGGAATCGTAGTTGTCGATCAGCAGCAGCCGCGGGTGCCGAGGCTTCGTTCCCGACGCTGTTGTCATATCCCCGCCTCCGCCAGCTCGAGCGCGCGCGCCATGGCGGCGCTCTTGGCGAGAACCTCCTCGTGCTCGGTGGCCGGCACGCTGTCGGCGACGATGCCGGCACCGGCCTGGAAGCTATACTCATCGCCCTGGAACACGAGCGTGCGGATGGTGATCGCATGATCCATGTCGCCGCTCGCGCCGAAATAGCCGACCGTGCCGCCGTAGAGGCCGCGGCTGACGGGCTCGAGGGTATCGATGATCTGCATGGCGCGCACCTTGGGCGCACCCACCAGCGTACCGGCCGGAAAGGTCGCGGCAAACAGGTCGAAGGCGTCCCGCCCCGGCGCCAGCCTTCCGTTGACGCCACTCACCATGTGCATGACATGGCTGTAGCGCTCGATGGCGCGGTAGGGATCCACGCCGACGCTGCCCGCGCGCGCCACGCGTCCGAGATCGTTGCGCGCCAGATCGACCAGCATGACGTGCTCGGCGTTCTCCTTCGGATCGGCGCGCAGCTCCGCCTCGCGCGCCACATCGACTGCCGGATCGTCCGCGCGCGGGCGGGTGCCGGCAATGGGTCGAAGCTGCGCCTCCCCGTTCTTGAGCCGCACCAGTGCCTCGGGCGAGGAGCCGACCACGGTCACATCGCCCAGGGCGCAGTAGTACATGTAGGGAGAGGGGTTGATCAGCCGCAGCGCCCGGTAAGCCTGGAACGGATCGAGCTCGTGACGGCCCTGAAAGCGCATCGAGAGCACGAGCTGATAGACATCTCCCGCGGCAATGTACTCCTGCGTCCGTCGCACCCCGGAGAGGAAGTCGCTCGGCCTGAAGGCCGGCTCCGGGCGTCCGTAGCGTCCCGGCCGGGCGCCGTTCGGCAGGCCACCCCGCAACGCACGGATCACTTCCTTCCTGAGATGGCGGCGGTCTTCTTCCGAGCCATCATGCAAGAGCGCAATGCCCCGCGTGAGGTGATCGAACACGAGGAGCGAGCGCGGCGCCACGTAGTGCAGCGACGGTACGCCGCTCTCGCGTCCGGGGGGCATCGGCAGCCGCTCGAAGTGCCTTACGACATCGTAGGAGGCGTAGCCCACGAGTCCGCCCGCCAGAGGGACTCCAGCCATCCGCGGCCCGGGCTTGGGCGCGCTGCCGAGCGCTTCCCGCAGTCCCGCGAGCAGCTCCCCCGTCGTCGAGGGAACCGGCCGCCGGGCACCGCCGGTCTGAAATCCTGTGCGGTCGAGCCGCACCTCGAGCCCCTCGCCGAAGCCGATGAAGGAGTAGCGCGCCAGGCGCTCCCCGCCCTCCACGCTCTCGAGGAGGAAGCGCGGATTGAAGCCGGCGAGCTTCATGAACGCCGAGACCGGCGTATCGAGATCCCCCGCGATGTCGAACGGCGTTTTCATGCTGGATAACAAAAAACCCACACCGGGTTCACCGGGGTGGGTCCTGCTGACGTTGCGTGTTGGGTAGGGTGTCGAGAAACTAGCAGCCGCGCCCACGTCCAGAGGCCCACTCCGATTGAGTGCGCCACCACCAAGGCCGACGGGTGTGCTGCTGAGACATGCCCGGAGCGTAACACCGCCGGGCATTCGGCTACAATAGGGGACGCATCGAGGGATACCGCCGTGCCGTCGTTCGACGTAGTTTCCGAGCTCAACGCCCACGAGGTGGCCAACGCCATCGACCAGGCCAACCGGGAGCTGGCGCAACGGTTCGATTTCAAGGACACGGGCGCGCGCTTCGAGCTCGAGGAGCTCACCGTCACGCTGCATGCCCAGGTCGATTTTCAGCTCAAGCAAATGCTCGAGATCCTGAAATTACGCCTGGGCAAGCGCGGCATCGATCTCGCCTGCCTGGACGTCAAGGAGCCCGAGATCGCCCTCTCCGCCGCCCGTCAGCAGGTCCTCCTCAAGCATGGGATCGACGCCGAGATGGGCAAGAAGCTCGCGCGCCTCATCAAGGACTCGAAGCTCAAGGTCCAGGCGAGCATCCAGGGCGAGAAGGTCCGGGTGACGGGTAAGCAGCGCGATGATCTGCAGGCGGCCATGAAGCTCCTGCGCGGCTCGAAGCTCGACCTGCCGCTGCAATTCAACAACTTCCGCGACTGAGCCGGCGCCATGCGGCTGGCTCACTCGCTCGTCCTTTGGCTCTGGGTAGCATTCTTCATCTGCTGGCTCATCCTCGCGCAATTCAACAAAAAGGCGAGCCCGGGCGCGCCGTGGCGGATGGCCGCGGGGGTGCGTCTCGCCGTCCTCCTCGTGGCTGTGCTCCTCGTCCTGACCTCCCGCCGGCAGGCTTCGGGCTTATGGGCCTCCATCGGCGTCGTCCTCTCGATGCACGCGGGCGTCGCCGGACAGTGGGTGGGACTTGCGTTGTGTTTGGCAGGATTCGGCTTTGCCATCTGGGCGCGCATGCACCTCGGTCGCAACTGGGGCATGCCGATGTCGCTGCGACAGGGCCATGAGCTCGTAACCTCCGGACCCTACGCCTACGTGCGCCACCCCATCTACACCGGCATCCTGCTCGCCATGATCGGCTCCACGCTCGCGCGGGGCCTCGCCTGGCTGCTGCCCCTCTTCCTCGGTTTCGTCTATTTCCTCTTCAGCGCGCGCACCGAGGAGAAAATGATGGTCGCACAGTTTCCCGAGGCCTATCCGGCCTACCGGCAGCGCACCAGGATGTTGATCCCATTCCTCCTATGACTGCCGCCCGTCGCTCGGCCCGCTCTCCCGCTCCTCCTGCCGTTGCTCGCCGAACTTGCCCACCGCGCTGAGGACGATGAGGGCGAAGAGAACGCCGACGAATGCGGCGGCGAACTCCCCCAGTCCCGCGGCAACGCTCGCCGCGGCGGTGAGCCATATGCCGGCGGCGGTGGTGAGGCCGCGGATCTCGTGCTCGCGGGTGAGCTTCAGGATCGTGCCGCCGCCGAGAAAGCCGATGCCGGTGATGAGGCCCTGGATGACCCGGGAGATATCTGCCGACTTCATGCCGGTGTTCACGGCGGCGACGACGAGGAGCGCCGTGCCGAGCGCCACCAGCAGATGAGTGCGAAGTCCGGCGGGCTTGTGAGTGAGCTCGCGCTGAAGGCCGATGACGGTGCCGATGATGAGGGCGGCCATGAGGCGCAGCGCGACACGGAGCACCAGCTCTCCCTGATGCAGGTCCGGAAACAACTGTAGCCAGAGCGGAGTCAACTTCCCCTCCCGGCGAGATGCGGCGAGCCCGCTGGGCGAGGCCGGCGCCTCGGCGGCACGCGCAGTCGCAGCTTCGGCGGCTCGTTGAGATTCTGCAGGAAGTCCCGCCGCTGAGCGGCAGTAAGAGCGGCCCAATCGACCTTGCCGGCGTGCGTGCGGCGCAGCTCGCGATCGCTGACGCGGACTTGCGCGCGGCTGTCGGACCGCCATCGGCTCGGCAGGCGCCTCGTGCCCTTCGCCCGCAGGAGATCGACGATCGCGGCGGCCACCTGCGCATCGCGGGTCAGGTCGCTGTGCGCGGCATGCGTGAAATAAGTGTGCGCGGCATCGAGTGCCGCGCTGGCGGCCGGCACCGTCCCATCGCCATGCCGGGTGATCGTATAGACGAACCCCTCGCGCGCTCTTGCGACTCCGGTCACCGTCTCCTGGCCCACGCCGACGATCGCCACGAAGCGCTGATCGGGCGGCGCGAGGCCGGCGCGAAAGCGCCGGGCGCGCTCGAAAAGCTGCGCTCGCAATGCGGGACCCGAGCCCGGCCACTCGGCCGCATCGAGCAGGTCGCTCGCGCCGTTGCCGCTCGATGCGGGCACCATCTGATAAAGACTCGGAAAGCTGTTGAACACCTCTTCGGCGAGACGCTCGGCAGTCGCCCCGACATCCAGGCGAGTGATCTTTCTCACCACGGCATAGGTGCCGCGCAACGCCTGCACCGGAGCGAAGGAGCCGAGATTCGGCGTTCCCAGCATCAGCACGCGCTCGATGTGTCGCGTGCCCGGCAAGGCGAGCGCGGCGCGACTCACCAGCCCTCCCATGCTATGTGAGACGATCGCGAGCGGCCGCGCACCCAACTCGCGCAGCCGCTCGGCCAGCGCGGCGCCCGACTCCTCGATCCCGAGCCGCCAGTCATAATCGTGCAGCGTGACCGCAAAGCCTGCCGCCCGCAGGCGAAGACGCAACTTCAAGTACGAGTAGAGCACCACCCCGAGCGAAATGATCGGCGCACCGGCATCGAGGCTGAGGAGCCGCAGCCGCCCCACCTGGATGTCGATGGGGTCGATCCACAACACATCGTTCGGCTGCGGTCGCGGACGGGCGAGCCCGAGTTGCGAACCGAGGATGCCGGGCACGACCACCACATGGGGATAGCTGTCGGTCACCCCTACGCGCACCGCCTTGCGCGCAAGCCGCACCAGGTCCAGGTATTCCGCCGCTCCGAAATACGCCACGAGCTCCTGCCGGTGCTCGCCGCGAGCCAGCATCCGCTCGATCTCGAGATCGTTCCAGCCGAACCGATCGTACGGGGTGATGTGCTGTGTCGTTGTACCCGGGCGAATCACTCCGGGCGATTATGCCAGAGCGGCGCCCTCAGCCCGCCCGCTCCGCGATCACTCTGCAAACGGCATCGATCGCGGCCCGGCGGGCGCTCGTCTTTCTCCAGACAGCGCCGATGTGCCGCACCGGCGTCGGCTTGGCCAGCGGCAGCACGACGACCCCGCGCGCATCGCCGTAGGCGCCCTTGGTGGCCAGCTCCGGAAGCAGGGTGACACCGGCGCCGGTCGCGACCATCTGCCGCAGCGTCTCGAGACTGGTCGCGCGAAAATCCTGGCTCTCGCCCGCGCCGATGCGGCCGCACACCTCGAGCGCCTGATCCCTCAGGCAGTGGCCTTCCTCCAGAAGGAGCAGCTTCTCCCCCTCGAGGTCGGCCACCTGCACACGCTCTCGCCGGGCCAGCCGGTGCCGCTGCGGGAGCGCGACGGTGAAGGGCTCCGCGAAGAGCTCCCGCGCCTCCAGACCTTCCAGGTCCACGGGCAGCGCCAGAATGCCGAGATCGAGCTCGCCGGCGTTCAGCTTCTCGAGCAGGGGCGCGGTCTGGTACTCGTAGAGATGCAGCTCGAGCCGCGGCAACGCGCGGCGGATCGCCGCCGACACCCGTGGCAGCAGGTAAGGTCCGATGGTCGGCAGCAGCGCGAGCCGCAATCGGCCCGCGAGCGGATCGCGGTGAGCTCGCGCCAGGGTCACGACCTCATCGCTCGCCTCGAGGATACGGCGCGCACGGGCGACGATCTGCTCTCCCGCCTCGGTGAGGGAGACGTTGTTCGGCTGCCGCTCGATGAGCTGCACCCCGAGGTACTGCTCGAGCTTCTTCAATTGCGCCGAGAGCGTCGGCTGGCTCACGAAGCAACGCTCCGCCGCCCGCCCGAAATGACGGCTGTCGGCTACCGCAACCAGATAGCGCAGATCCTTCAGCTTGATGTCGGCCATGGGGTCGATATATGGCGTCTATCGGAATTATAAAGTCAATCCATTGGATAAATGAGCTCCGCGCGCCCAGGATGCTCGCATTCCCGCCAGGGGACCCGATCATCCACTCAGCTCAGGAGCTCACGACATGTTAGGCATTGGTCAACGCTTTCCGGATTTCTCGCTCACCGGCGTGGTCTCGAGCGAGCTCGCCGCCGCCTTCCGCCCCATCACCCAGGACAGCTTTCCCGGCAAGTGGAAGATCGTCTTCTTCTGGCCGAAGGATTTCACCTTCGTCTGTCCGACTGAGATCGCGGCCTTCGGCCGGCTGGAGAAGGAGTTCGCGGCCCGTGACGCGCAGGTGCTCGGAGTCAGCATCGACAGCGAATTCGTGCATCTCGCCTGGCGGCGCGAGAAGGACGAGCTGAAGAGCCTGCCCTTCCCCATGCTCTCCGACTTGAAGCGCGAGCTTTCGGGACGGCTCGGAATTCTCGATCCGCAGGCCGGCGTTGCGCAGCGCGCGACCTACATCGTCGACCCGCAGGGGGTGATCCGGTTCGTGTACGTGACCGACCTCAACGTCGGCCGCAGCCCCGAGGAAGTGCTGCGCGTGCTCGATGCGCTGCAGACCGACGAGCTCTGCCCCTGCAATTGGAAGCAGGGCGAGGAGACGCTCGCGGCGGCCTGACGGAGATACGACCATGACAAATCTCGACACCCTGCGCGATGCGCTGCCTGAGTACGCGCGCGATCTGAAGCTCAACCTGGGCTCTGTGCTCGCCCCGACCGGGGCACCGGGCCTCACGGAGCGGCAAGTCTGGTTGGTGGCGGTCGGCGCGGCCGAGGCCTCCCGCAACCCCGCCTTCGCCGCCGCCATGAGCGAGCTCGCCGGCATGCACCTCGATGCCGTCCACCTGACCGGCGCGCGCACCGCCGCCGCCATCATGGGCATGAACAACGTCTACTACCGCTTCCTGCATCTCGTGGAGGACCCTGAGTACGGCCGGCTGCCGGCGCGCCTCAGGATGAACGTCATCGGCAGCCCGGGAATCGACAAGATGGAATTCGAGCTCGTCTGCCTGGCGGTCTCGGCCATCAACGGCTGCGGCAGCTGCATCGCCTCCCACGAACGTCAGGTGCGCCAGCACGGCCTCTCCCGCGAGGCGGTTCAGAGCGCGGTGCGGATCGCCGCCACGATACAGGCCGTCGCCCGGGTACTGGAGAACATCGGCTGGAGAGCTGCCGGCATGGAGGCACGCGCGGCCTGACGCGGTCGCTCGCACCGGGTCGTGCTCGCGCGCCAGCATGACCGAAGGGCGCCATCACCAGCGCTTGCGGATATCGAGGCTCACGACCCGTCCGAGCGGCTGTACGTTGTACGCGTCATAGCCGAACTGATCGTCGACGAACGGCGGATCGTGATTGAGCACGTTGACCGCGTTGAGGGAAAACTCCACTCCGCCCAGCCAGCCCGTGTCTGGCCGCGTCCGGTAAAGGAAACGAACATCCACCGTTGTCCAGGGCGATACATCGGGCAACCGGGTGCTGCCGGGATTCCTGTAGCCGCCGGTGTAGTTGACCGCCAGGGCGAGGCCTGGTCCTGAGCGCTGCGGGCCGGCGCGGTTCCAGGAGAGGACGCCGCGCAGCCGCAGCGCCAGCGGATTGGAGATCGTGTTCACGATCTCGGTCGCGGGCGAGGTGTTGGTGACGGCCTGCTCGAACTTGAATACGTAGTTCGCCGCCAATGCGACCCCCAGGGTGCCGGGCGCGCCGCTGAA
This sequence comes from Steroidobacteraceae bacterium, assembly GCA_035252605.1. Taxonomy (GTDB): domain Bacteria; phylum Pseudomonadota; class Gammaproteobacteria; order Steroidobacterales; family Steroidobacteraceae; genus 13-2-20CM-66-19. The sequence continues at coordinate 55,842 of DATFCZ010000061.1, read as the reverse complement.
GGAATCGTGCGCCTCAAGATCAAGCCCCGTCGTGCGGGTGGTCGCGAGATTGGCGAGCCGGCCGTCGATGATGGCGGCGGGTGAGCTCGCGAGGCAGGCCGCAACGGAACCCTGAAAGTCGGGAAGGTTGCAGACTGCCGCGATCTGCGCCCGGGTCGGATTGCGCTCGATCACGGCCGCCCACTCGGCCGCATCGATGAGGATGGCGAACGGATCGTCGGCGGCGGGTTGCGCAATGCGGTTCTCGTAGTCGATCGAGTAGTAGGTCAGCGAGAAGGTGGAGCGCGGCAGCACCGGCGGCGCGAGATCGAGCCCTGCCGTCCAGGTCTTGGCGGTCTCCTGCTTCAAGCTCGGATTCGAGCCCTGCTCCACCAGAACCAACGAGCGGCCGGTCGGTGATTGCGGATCGGCGAGCACGACGGATGCGGAGGCGTTCCCCGAGGTATCGTAAAGATTGTCGAGTGTCGGGGCGCGAAAGGATCGGCCCCAGCTCGCCCGCAGGTTCAACGGCTGCAGCGCAATCCACCGAATCCGCAGGGTCGGATTGAAGGTGCGGCCGAAATCGCTGTAGTGCTCGTAGCGCGCGGCGACATCGAGCTCGAGCCGCGGCACGGCACGCGGATGGTTCCGATCGCCGATCAGCGGCAAGGCGAGCTGCGAAAAAAGCGAAGTGACGTGCCGGGAGTAGCTTTGCGGGACCGTCTGCTCCACCGGGTCGAGCGGATTGGCGACGTCGTGCGACAATCCCTCCTCGCGCCGCTCGAGGCCGACCGCGAGTTTGGCCTCGCCCGCCGGCATGCTGAAGAGCGAGCCGTCCGCCACGAGCCGGGTTGACTCGAGGCTGGAGACGGCATGCAGCGGAAAGGTGCGCTCGATGGCAGCCAGAGTGGCCGGGTTGGTATTGGAGCCGGCACCGAAAGGGTCGAAGGCCGTGGCCGGATTCGGATCGGCGAGACTCGCCGCGAGAGCAGCCGGATCGGCGACGTTGAACTCGTCGCTGTGCAGTGATTGCCGGCCGTAGGACTCGCTCAATATGGCTTGCCACGTTGCGCCGAGCTGCAGCCGCGCTCCCGCCGTGGCCACGTACGCCTGGCTTCTCGCGGAGAACTCCGTGGGACCATAGTCGTCTGCAAAGCTGTACGCGACCAGCGTATAGGGCGCGCCGGCGAAGGGATTCACATAGAACGGGTTGGAAGGAGGAACGACGAGAACCTGCTGGTCGGGCAGAAAGCTTCGCAACGTATCGCGCACCGCGAAACGCCCCTGGAAAAAGACCTGCAGATTCTCGTTCAGGTCTTGCGCGACCGTCGCGTACAGCTGATGGGATCTGACTTGCGGAAAGAGCTGCATGCCGGCGAACTGATTCTGCAGATTTGCGCTCGGCGAGAGCGCCGCGACCGTGAGCCCGTGACCGTTTTGCCCCGCCGGAATGCCGTACGCCGGCTGCAGACTTGCGGGGTCGAGAATGTTTCCCGGATTGCTGTAGTAGCTGTCGTAATTGGCGCCGCCGTAAGGTGTCTTGTCGCCGTTCGCGGCGTAGGGACGTTGAGCCGCTGGCAGCGGTGTCATGTCGGAGTACTGATAGGCGAGCATGGCATGACCACCACCCCAGCGCGCGCCGAGAAGCTGCGAGGCCATCGTCTGCCGCCGCCCGCCGCTCGCCGTCCCGTACCTCGCCTGAGTCTCCGCGCCCTGGAAGTCATCGCGCATGATGATGTTGACGACTCCGGCGACGGCATCGGACCCGTAGAGCGCCGAAGCCCCATCGGGCAGCACTTCGATCCGCTGCACCGCGCTCCACGGTATCGTGGACACGTCGACGAAATCGCCGTTCAGTCCCGAGAGCGGCTGCCGATATCCGTTCACCAGCACCAGGGTCGCGCCAACGCCCAGGCCTCGCAGATCGAGCCCCGCGCCATACTGATAGTTGGCATCGATGCCGAGGTCCTCGCGCGGACCGTTCGGGGAAATGATGGGCAGCGAGTAGAGGGCATTCTCGACCGTTGCAAAGGCAGCCTGCGCGAGCTGCGGCTGGTTCACGTAGACGAGCGGCGCGACGACATCCTGCACTCCGTGGATGAGGCTTCCCGTGACATCCACCTGCTCGAGGTCCGCCTGGTCCGGCTCGCTTTCCGACCGCGGATGGGGTAATGGCAGGGCGCGACGCGCGGGCGCGGCGGCGACGGGCGCAACGCTCGGCTGTTGGATCGGAATGATGTCGACCGAGTGATCGGAATCGAAGTGGAACGTATAGCCGCTCCCCTTCAGCAGCAGCGTCAGGGCCTGCGAGCTATCCATCACACCGGCGACGGCATTGCCGCGGCTGGCCTGCAGCTGCGGAGTCGCCTGGAAGGCAGGCTGGACGCCGCACTGGTGGTAGAAATCAAGGAGCGCCTGGGGCAGCGGTTCCGCCGGCAGGTTGAATCTCGCGCTCGGCCCTTCGGCGCGGGCGTCCTCGGACGGCAAAGCGAGCGCCGCTGCCGCCCCCAACATGACGAGCAGCGGGCGGACGATGAAGAAGCTGATCCTGGCCATCTTCCAGCCCGCTGCCGCCCCGGTCTCCGGCTATCACGCGATTATAGTTGGTAGGCGCAGACAGCCTACCAGAGGGGCGTCTCTTCCGATACCGACTGGCGCTGCGGCGCCGATCATCGCGCACCAGCGCAAAAAAGTCGTGCTAGGGCGGGGGTTTGGCGTGGGATGCGAGCTTCGCGCAAAGCACCGCGGTCGCCTCGATGGCCCCCGGTCCCAACGCGCTCAGCCTCTGGTCCTCGAAGTCGATGAGCCGTCCGCTGCGTACCGCGCGCAGCATGGGGAAGCGGCGCCACCAGGCGAGCCATGCGGCACCCTCGCCCGGTGGCGCCACCGCGATGATCATGTCGGGATCGCGGCCGATCACGGCCTCCACGCTCACGGCCGGCGCCGCCTCGGCCAGATCGGCAAACGCGTTGCGCGCCCCGCAGACTCGCAGCGCATCGCTCATCAGCTCCCGCCCGCCGACGGCATAAAGGGGCCGGTTCCACACTTCGAGCAGTGCCGTCGGCGGATCACGCGCCCGTCCGTACCGATGCACGAGTGTTGCAACCCTGGCCCGCAGTGTGCCGGCCACGCGCTCCGCGACCGCGCTCGTGCCCGCAAGCTTCCCGATCCTCTCAATCGAATCGGCAATCGCTGCGAGCGTCGTGGCCTGCTCCCGGTACACGGGCAGACCCAGGCGAGAAAGCAGCGCGATCTGCGCCGGGCTCGTGCCGTACGGCCAGACGACGACTACATCCGGCTTCATCGCGATCAGACGCTCCATATCGACATTGGCAAGATCGCCGAGCTTCGGCAGCTTGCGCGCGGCCGGGGGCGCCTCCGAGGCATCGTCCGTCGCCACGACCTGATCGCCCGCGCCCGCGGCAAAGAGCATCTCGGTGGCCGCCGGCGCCAGGCTGACGATGCGGCGCGGCGGATAATTCACGGTGACTCGCTGCCCCGCGTCGTCGAGGACGGTGCGCGTGCGGGCGCCTGCGTGAGCCACGACGAGGTGCAGCGCCGCGAAGGCGACGCTGAGCGCAACGCCGGCAGCTCGGATCACCGAGCCTCCAGCAGCGCCATCGCCCAACGCACCACCGGGCGCAGTCGCGAAGAGGCGAGCGACAGCGCTGCCTGCGGGCTCACCCAACGCCATTCATGGTGCTCCGGCCGTCCGAGCTCCTGGGTTACCGGTAAAGTGACGCGCTCCGTAGCGGTCGCGGCCAGGTAATAGCGGGCGATCTTGCCATGACCGTAGGGCCCGGTTTCCTTATAGCCCTCGCCCCAGTTGAATTGCAGATCTTCGATGAGCGTCTCCTCCCGCACCTCGCGCCGGGCGGCCGCGAGCGGTTCCTCGTTCGGCTCCACCAGCCCCTTGGGGAAATCCCAGTTGCGATAGGCACGCAGCATGAGGAAGAGCCAACCCACGGCACCGCGGCGCGCGACCACGACTCCCGCGGAGAGCGGGTGCTGGCCGCGAGGATTGCCGGAGTGTTGGCTGCCGCCCTCTCTCAGACCCGCTCCGCCGGAGTCTCCAACACGCTGGCCGCTCCTTGCTCCACGACCTTGGCGAGCCCGAGGACGGCAGGCAACACCTGCCCGGCGTAGAAATGCGCCGTGTGAATCTTCGACTCGTAGAACTCCCGCCCGGCGGCGCCGCGGCCGGCAGCGGCAACAGCGGCTGATTTCGCGAGCAGCCAGCCGCCGAGGACGAGGCCGCAGAGCCTCAAGTAGGGTACGGACACGGCGAGCGCACGCTGCGGCGCCTGGGCAAGGTTGCCGACCAACGAGCGGCTCGCCGACTCGAGCAGCTCAACGGCCTCGAGCGCCGCATCGCGCGTCTGCCGGGGCGCTGCGGCGGTCGGCTCGAGCGAGCGCAGCTCGCGACGCATGTCGGTGACGAGCGCTTCCATGGCGGCGCCCCGGTCGCGGCCGATCTTGCGGCCGATGAGGTCGTTCGCCTGAATGCCGGTCGTGCCCTCGTAGATCGTGGTGATGCGCACGTCCCGTACGTATTGCGCCGCGCCCGTCTCCTCGATGAAGCCCATCCCGCCGTGCACCTGCACGCCGACGGCGGCGATCTCGTTGGCGGTCTCGGTGCACCAGGCCTTCACGATCGGGATCAGCAGATCCCCGCGAATCTGTGCGGCGTTGCGCACTCGGGCCTCGGGATGCCAGGCGGCGAGGTCGAGCTGCTGTCCGGCATAGAGGGCCAGCGCCCGCGATGCCTCGGTGCAGGATTTCATGGTCAGCAGCATCCGCCGCACGTCGGGGTGGTGGATGATGGTCGGACGCTCGGCGGCGCCGGCCCCCGCGGGCCTGCCCTGCACGCGTGTGCGCGCATACTCCGCCGCCTGTTGGAAGGCGCGCTCGCCGACCGCGTAGCTCTGCACCCCGACCGCCAGCCGCGCCGTGTTCATCATGATGAACATGTACTCGAGGCCGCGATTCGCCTCGCCCACGAGATAGGCGATCGCGCCCCGATCGTGGCCAAACTGCATCACACAGGTCGGGCTCGCGTGAATGCCGAGCTTGTGCTCGATGGAGACGCAGCGGACCTCGTTGCGCTCGCCCAGCGAGCCGTCGGCATGCACCAACACCTTGGGCACGATGAAAAGGGAGATCCCCTTCACCCCTTCCGGCGCACCCTCGATCCGCGCCAGCACCATGTGGATGATGTTGTCGGTGCAGTCGTGCTCGCCCCAGGTGATGAAGATCTTCTGACCGAAGAGCCGGTAGTGATCGCCCTCCGGCACGGCGCGTGTGCGCACTTGCGCGAGATCGGAGCCGGCCTGCGGCTCCGTCAGCACCATGGTCCCGGTCCACTCGCCGCTCGCCATCTTCGGCACGAACAGCCGCTGCTGCTCCTCGGAGCCGCAGCGCTCGAGCGCGTGCACCGCCCCGAGAGTGAGCATCGGACAGAGCAGGAAGGAGAGATTGGCCGAGCCCCAGAGCTCCTGCACGGCGCTGTTCAGGGCCTGCGGCACGCGCTGGCCGCCAAAACGCGGGTCGGTGCCGAGCTGCGGCCAGCCACCGCCGACGAACTGCGCGTAGGCCTCCTTGAATCCCTTCGGAGTCGATACGCCTTCCGCCGTCCAGCGCGCGCCTTCGCGATCGCCCGGACGGTTGAGCGGATCGAGCACCGTCTCGGCGAGCCTCGCGGCCTCCTCGAGAATCGACGCGCCGACCTCGTCGCTGTAGTCGGCGAGGGCGGGGCAGGCGGCGAGCTGCGAGATGCCTAGAAGCTCCTCGAGGACGAAGCGCAGTTCCTTGAGTGGCGCGCGATACATCGACGGTCTCCAGCGCGGATATGAACCATAAGGCACACGGACGTGCCCCGCCGCCGCAGGTGGCGGAGTCTCGGGCAAAAACCACGCTTTTTGCCCGAGACGCGCTCGGCCGGGCAGGACGCCCGGCTCCAGCGCCGCGGATTAGTGTAGCCGCGAGCGCGCCGCAATCCTACTCGTCGGTAACCTGCCTGCCGGCGGGTAGGATGGCTACGGACTCGCCAGCGCCGGAACGATGCTCGCGGCCAGGAACTCGACGAACCGCTGCACCCGGGTGTCGGCCTCGAGGGCCGCGGGATAAAGCGCGTAAAGCGCCGTGGCGGGCGGCGCCGTCCACTCCGGGAGCACCGCCTCGAGCCGGCCGGTGGCGAGCCCCTGGCGGCAGAGAAACCCGGGCAAAAGACCGATCCCCAGGCCGGCCGCCGCCGCGGCATGCAGCACCGCCGGATCGCTCACCGCGAGCTTCGGCGAGACCGTGACTTCCGCGCGCTGCGCGCCGCGCGTGAGCAGGAGCCGAAACTCGGGCAGATCCGTGGGTTCGGGAGTGAGGAGATCGTGGCTGCGCAGCTCCTCCGGGCGCGCGGGTCTGCCGTGCCGTTCGAGGTACGCGGGCGTCGCGCAGAGCAGCGCCGGCGGCGCGCCGAGCGAGCGATGAGCAATCTCGGGATCCTGCGCCGGGTGCGCCCGCAGCGCCACGTCCCAACCGCTCTCCGGTCCCACACCATCGAGTGCCACCTCGAGCGGGATATCGGGGAAGCTCTCGAGAAATCGCGGCACGAGCGGAGTCAGCAACACTCGCCCGTAGGTCGGATCGGACACAATGCGCAGCGGCCCGCCCGCCGGCGCGTGCAGCTTCGCGATGACGAGGCGGGCGGCGTCGCACTCCTCGGCCACGCGCCGGGCGTGCGGATAGAGCATTCGGCCGGCGGCAGTCAGTGACAGGCGCCGAGTGGTCCGCTCGAGGAGCCTCACTCCGAGCGCCTGCTCAAGGTCGGCAACCGCCCGGCTCACCGCCGCCTTCGGTACGCCGAGCGCGCGCGCCGCGGAGGAGAAGCCGTTCAGGTCCACGACCTTGGCGAGGACGGCCAGTTGTGCGGGTGCCCAGAGCTGACTCAAGCCGGGTGTAATCCCTCCGGAGCGGGAGCCTATTGTTTCACCGGGGGGGCGTGGGCGCCAGGGTCTGCCGCGATTAAGATGTCCCGATCGGAAAGTCCCCGCCACCTCCTTGGGAGAAACTCATGAAGATCTCCGTCCATGCCGTCTCGGTCGACCTGCTCGCCCCTGCGCTCGCCCATCTCTCGCATGTGCTCGAGAAGGGGCAGTCGCATGCCATTGCCCGCAAGTTCGACCCCGCCGTGCTCCTCGGCGCACGCCTGGCACCCGACATGCTCCCACTGACACGCCAGGTGCAGATTGCATCCGACATGAGCAAATTCGGGGTTTCGCGCCTGGCCGGCATCGAGGCACCGAAGTTCGAGGACAAGGAGCAAACCTTCGAGGAGCTGCGCGCGCGGCTCGCGCGCACGATCGATTTCATCAAGGGCGTGCCGGCGAGCGCGCTCGAGGGCTCCGAGGATCGCACCATCAAGGTGCCGCTGCGCGATCGGGCCCTGGAATTCAACGGGCTCGAGTACCTGGTCCGCTGGGTCATTCCCAACGCGTTTTTCCACATCACGACCGCCTACGCGATCCTGCGCCACAATGGTGTCGAGCTCGGCAAGAACGACTTCCTCACGGGCAGTGGCCCCGGATTTAGTCAAACTCACGCCGCTTGATTTTTTCGGCGGGCTGCGGCGCCGGCGTAACTTAGAGCAAAATCACGGCAGCGCCCGGAGTATGCTGTCACTCTAAAGTCCGTCGACACCGGATATGCCGTCCGCGATGGGGAAGGCTTTGCAGCCACAGAACGCGCTCCCTCCACGCCCGACCGCCGGCGCTCCCGCGCCCGGCGCAGAGCCGGCGACCGCCGAGGCTCTGGGCTGGCAGCTGCGAGCCGCGCTTCCGCCGATGCGGCTGCACTCCGTCTCACTCTACGACAGTCAGGGTAACGTCCTCTGGCTCAGCGAGGGAGCGCTCGGACCCGACGAGCACTCGCTCGTCGTCGATGCTCTGGACAGGCTCGCCGCCGAGAGCGGCAAGAGCTGCTGCGAGAACCGGTTGGAAGATGGGCGCGTCGCGGCCTTTCTGGCGGTGCGCGCCCCGCAGGGCCATCTCGTCGGACTCGCCATGGTGCTCGCGGATCTGAAGTCCGGGGGCGAGGGCCTGATGGATCGCATCATGACAGGGCCGACGCGCACTCTGATGCAAAAGCTCGCGGTGCTGTTGCGGCCCGCGGGTCCGCGCAGGCCCGACACCGACCCGACCGCGCTCGTGCTCTCGCTGGCGGCGGCCGAGGGGCCGCCGGCAGCCGCGGAGCCGCCGCTCTTGACGCCCGCGCCCACCATGCCTACGCCACCGCAGCCCGCCGCGGCGCGCAAGAGCTCGCCCACTCGCAGTCCCGAGGAGCTCTCCCCGGGAGCGGTCAACGACATATTGGAATTCGTGCTGAGCGATTCTCCCGTGGCGGCGGTCGCGGCCCCGGCCCGGCAGGGAACGGTGGCCACGCGCAGCTCACCGGCGCTGACGCCGGCCGCGCCCGGCACCGGGAACTCGCGGGTCCTGAGCCCCCCATCTGCCGCCGATACCGGCAGCGCCCGCCCGGTTACGAACCCGGCATCGAGCGGCACTTCCCGCGCGCTGACGCTCGATCCCGCCCTGGTAACGCTCGAGATGCTGCCCTTCGTGAAGCTGCGCTCGGGCGGACGCACCCGTCGCTTCGAGCTGCTGCCGACGGGTACCTCGCGCGAGCTCCGCGATCCGGCGGTACTCGATGCTCTGGCCATGCAGCGCCTCTTCGCCTGGCTCGGCACCCATCGCGCCGCCTGGACGGTGGAGCCGACCAGCTTCACCCTCAACTTGTCCATTGCCACGCTCGAGGATGACCGCTTCCTCAAGCAGGTGGCGGCGGGTCTCCAGGCCAACGGCATCGCGCCGGACACCGTCGGGTTCGAGATCGCAGAGCCCCTCTGCACCCAGCGCCGGGCACAGGTCGAGCGCTTCATGGCGGGCTGCGATCAGCTCGGCTGCTTCGTGGTGATTGACGACTTTTCCTTCGATTCCGCAGTGGTGCCGCTCCTGCGCTCCAAGGCGCTGCGGCTGGTGAAGATCGACTCGCGCCTCACCGGCGGGGCGCTACGCGACAAGCTGTCGCAGGCCATGGTGGTGGCGATCGTGCAGGCCGTGAAAGTGCTCGGCCTGCACTGCGCCGCCCAGCAGGTGGACTCACAGGCGGCGCTGCAGTGGCTGACCGCCGTCGGCTGCGACTTCGCCCAGGGCCCGATGCTGGCCCGACAGCAGCCGTTCGAAGGATTGCTGGGATCACCCTCCCCCTGAGCTCCGCCGCTGGATTTCGGCGTCCCCGGGAAACGGTATGATGTCCCGGGTGAACCGGGCCAGCATGCTCCCTCTCTCGCAACTGCGCGCCAGCCGCAACTTCCTTTTCTGGTCGTTGCATGCCGGCGGCTGGCTGGCCTACGCCGTCACGGTCTACTTCGGCTTCCTCTTCTACAAGCCGCCTCCGGGCATGGGGTGGGTGATCATCTTTGCGGCCGCGGGCGGCTTCGTGCTGTCAGCGCCGATGCGGTATGTCTACCGGGCCGTATGGGGTCGCGGCGAGCGCTGGGTCATTCCGGTCGCGCTCGCAACCTCGTACGTCACGGCCTTGGCCCTGCGCGTCGACATCAACGTCTCGCTGCAGCACTTCGTCGATCCGAAGCATCACTTCGACTCGCTCTTCGACCTGTTCCACAACGCGCTCTTCTCCACCTATCTGTTGCTCTGCTGGAGCGCGCTCTACTTCGGCATCAAGTACTACGAGTCGAAGCAGCAGCAGCAGGAGGCGGTGCTGAAGGCGGTGACCCTGGCCCAGGAGGCGCAGCTGAAGATGTTGCGCTATCAGCTCAATCCGCACTTCCTCTTCAACACCCTGAACGCCATCTCGACCCTCATCCTCGACAACCAGAACCGCACGGCCAATCACGCGGTCATGCGCCTCTCGGAGTTCCTGCGCTACACCCTCGATCAGGACCCGATGAAGCGCGTGACGCTGCGCCAGGAGATCGAGGCGCTGGATCTTTATCTCGGCACCGAGCGGCTGCGCTTCGGCGAGCGCCTGCGGCTGGAATATGCCATCGAGAGCGCGGCGCTCGATGCCTTGGTGCCGAGTCTGCTGCTGCAGCCGCTGCTCGAGAACGCCTTGAAATACGCGGTCTCGCCGCGCGAGCACGGGGGCCTCGTGCGCATCGAGGGTCGGACCCGCGGGACCATGTTGGAGATCGCCGTCATCGATGACGGCCCGGGTATCAACGAGGGCTCACGGCCGGCGGAGCGGCGCGGCGGTGTGGGGCTGCGCAACACCCGCGAGCGTCTGGCCGTGCTTTACGGCGAGAACTACCGCTTCGCCGTGCTCGACAGCCATCCGGGCGTGCGGGTGGAGCTGGCGCTGCCGCTCGAGACGGCGACTCGCGATGAGGCGGCGCCGCGCACGAGCGGATCGCGCTATCCGCGGCCAGCGCCGACCCCGGAGAGCGTGAGCGCGTGAGGATCCGCACGGCGATCGTTGACGACGAGCTGCTCTCGCGGCGCGGCATTGCACTGCGGCTGCAGGAGGCGCCGGAATTCGAGGTGGTGGCCGAGTGCAGCAATGGCCGCGAGGCAGTGGCCATGCTGCAGCGCGAGCAGCCGGACCTCGTCTTTCTCGACATCCAGATGCCGGGGCTCTCGGGCTTCGACGTGCTGACGCATCTGCCGCGGGATCTCTTGCCGATGGTCGTCTTCATCACCGCTTACGATCAGTACGCGGTGCGCGCCTTCGAGGCCCGCGCGATCGATTATCTCCTCAAGCCCATCGACGACCACCGCTTCGATGCGACGCTCGAGCGGGTGCGCCAGAGCGCGCTCGAGCGCGGCGCCGCCGATCAGCGCGACCGACTGCTGGAGATCGTGGCCGAGATCACCGGCTCGGGAGAGATCGGGCTCGAGGAGCTGCTCGAGCGCGGCACCGCGGCCCTCGGCGTACGCCAGCCGCAGGTCCTGCCGATCCGTCAGGGACGCAAGACCGTGCGCGTGCCGATTCCCGCGATCCAGTGGATCGATGCGGCGGGTGATTACATGTGCGTGCACGCCGAGGGAGATACGCACATTCTGCGCGGAACGATGAAGGAGCTGGAGGAAATCCTCGATCCGCGGCTCTTTCAGCGGGTGCACCGCTCGACCATCGTCAACCTGCGCTTCGTGAAGAGCCTGCGGGCGCACATGAACGGGGAATACTTCCTCACCCTGGAAGCCGGTCAGGAGCTCAAGCTCTCACGCACCTACCGCGACAAGGTCGAGCACTTCCTCGAGCGTCATGCGCTGCGCCGAAACGCGCCCGTCGAGTAGTTGATCTCGGAAGAGTCCACCAGCCGAATGAGGTTGCGGCCGGCGCGCTTGGCCGCGTAGAGCGCCTCGTCCGCGAGCTGCACCGCGTCCTCGGGGCTTACGCCCGGCCGGGGGCTCACGATCGAGACCCCGATGCTCGCGGTGACCACGCCCGCCGGCGAGTCGTCGTGCTGGATGCCGAGCGCCTGAATGCTCTCGCGCAGCTCCTCGGCGATCTCGTGCACGTGCCCGGCATCCAGGTCGTAGAGCGCCACCAGAAACTCCTCGCCGCCGTAGCGCGCGGCGATGTCGAGCGGCCGGCGCGCAAAGCGCTGCACTACCTGAGCCACCCGGCGTAGCGCCCGATCCCCGGCCTGATGGCCGTACCGGTCGTTGTAGGCTTTGAAGTGATCGACATCGATGAGCAGTACGGCGAGAGAGCGGCGGTCGCGTGTCGCCTGCTGCCATAGCCTCGCATAGTCGTCATCGAATGCGCCCCGGTTCTTGAGCCCCGTGAGGCCGTCGCGCGCCACCATCTCGCTGAGGAGCCCGCGCTCGAGGAACGAGGTGCGCAACTGCCGCTCGACGCCCTGATACACGAAGGCGCCGACGGCGCTCGTCATTACCAACTCCGTCGTGTAGTAGACGATGTCGGCGCCAGGCCAGCCGGCGCGCGCCAGCGCGATGCCGAGGGACCCGACCATGAAGGTGTTGACGAGCAGCGCTTCGCGGAAGAGCTGCCCGCCGAGAAAGAAAATCGCGATGCTGAAGGTCGTAAGGAAGCAGAAGGGCTCCGGATGTCCGGCAACGTGCCGGTCCGCGATGCCGAATGCCGCTACGGTCGCGATGAGGGGCAGGAGGAGCCTCGCCGCCGGCAGGTACAAGCGCTCGTAGAGCCCGCTCCACGAGGCCAGCGCCAGGGCGAGGCACGCCGGGATCACGACGCCGAGCCAACCGAGCGCCACCGCGCGCACGGGCAGCGCATCGAGCACGGTCAATTTCACCGCCGCGGCGATCGCCATGAGTCCCAACGCGAGTTGAAAGAAGCGCACGCGGGAGAGCGCGTGTTTTAAGTGAAATGTCTGGAAGCCCTGCTCGAGATCGCCCGCGAAGCGCAGATCCCGGAAGCCGCGCCGCAACTCCTGCGCGTAGGCGGAGTCCGGAAAGCTCTCGTGCTCGAGCGGCTCGGTGAGGTGCATCGCGCGGCAATGTATCTCAGGCCGCCAGCGCGGAATGTGACGCAATACCGGTGTCGCATCTCGATGTCCTCGCCCCGAAGTGCGATCGGGGTCACGATTCGAGGACGGACACCACCGGATTTGTGAGCCGTCGCGTTGGCTTGTCGCCCCGCTCGTTGCACGATCACAAAGATGGATTCCAGATCCCCCCGACCGCTCCCCGAGCCTCTGACCGAGCTGCCGATCGAGGCGCCGGTCGATGGCCTGATTCCGAGTGAGTCGCGGAGCGGCAAGCGCGCGCCGGCGCCTGCAGGTCCGGGGCTGCCTCCACCGGCACCGGGTGCCAGCGAGGATCTCGTCGATGCGGAGAAGCTCCTTCTCGCCAGCGAGCAGGCGGCCTCTGCGCCACCGCACGCGCCTCCTGCAGTCGCTCCTGTGGCCACTGCCGTGCCCGCGCCAGCCGCGAGCGCGGCGCCGCAGCCCGCGCCGGCGCGCATTACGCCCGCTCCTCCGGCCAGTTCTGCCGCGCCAAGCCCTGCCGCCGCGCCGCCCGTTCTTGCTGCTGCGCCGAGCAATGGCGGGGCGCGAGCCCCTGCCACTGCAGCCGCTCCACGCGCCGCTCCTGCTCCCGGCGCGGCGCAGCAGCCGGCTGTGCCTGCCGCGGCCGCATCACCGGCGCCGGCAGTCATGGATCGAGATTTCATCGCCCGCAATCAGGTGGTCGAGCGCTACCTCTCCGGGCGCCTGCCGATCAAGGGAGCGACCGATTTCGAGCGCTTCTGTCGCGATCATCCCGAGCTTCTCGATGAGCTCGGGATTCCGGAACGGGTCAATGCCGCGCTGCGTCTGCTCGAGGCGAGCGGCAAGCCCGAGCCTTGGGCGGAGCCACCGAAGCCCTTCTGGCAGAAGCTCGAGATCGTGCTGGGGCTCCTCGGGGCGGTGCTGGTGCTCGGGGCCGCCTTGGCGATCGTGGCAAACGGCAGCGCCCAGAAAACCCGCAGAATCGCCGCCCTCGAGCACGAGGCGATGGAGCGCCCGCTCGACCCGGCGACCAGCACCCGGGACATTCGCCTGCTTCCCAGCCGGGACGGCGCGTCGAACACTCCGGCCATCGTGATCGGCGGCGGCAGCGAAGGGCAACTGGCGGACTTCCGGATCGACGAGTCACGATCGCCTTACCGGCTCTTCCGCATCACCATCGATCGCATCAATCAGGGACGAGTCGGGGTCATCGACCACCTGGCGAGAGACTCCGACGGAAATCTGCGCATTGCGCTCAACAGCACCGCTCTCGGCCCGGGCGACTATCAGCTGACCATCGAGGGCTTGAACTGGCAGGGCCAGCCACAGCCGGATTCCTGGGTGACCATCGGAATCCGGCCGACCCAGTGAATTCACTGAAGCCCGAAGTCTTCCTCGCGAGGCAGCCGATCCACGACGCATCCATGGCCGTGGTCGCCTACGAGCTGCTCTACCGGACCTCTCCCACCAGCCGCAGTGCGCAGGTCGCCGATCCGGGCAGCGCGACGCTGGAGGTCATCACCGGGGCCGCGCTCGAGATCGGACTCGACCGCCTGGCAGGCGGCCTGCCGGTGCACATCAACTTTCCGCAGGAGCTGCTGGTCAAGGTGCCGAGCCTGCCGGTGCAGCCCGAGCGCATCGTCGTCGAGGTGCTCGAAGATGTGCGCGCCACCGCGCAGGTTCTCCAGGGCATCCACACGCTGCGGGCGCGCGGTCACCGCATTGCGCTCGATGACTTCTCCCCTCAGGTGAGCGATCCGCGACTGCTCGAGGTCGCGGACATGGTGAAGCTCGAGATCACCCATCCGCCGGCCGACGAGCTCGGGCGTCTGGCCCGGGAGCTTAGGGCCAAGGGTCTGGCGCTCATCGCGGAAAACGTCGAGAGCCGGCAGGAGTTCGAGCGTTGCGTCGCGCTCGGGTTCACCGGCTTCCAAGGCAACTTCCTCCAGCAGCCCGAGACTTTCAGCGCCCGCCGAGTGCCGGTGAGCCGGCTCGGCGCGCTGCGCCTGTCGGCGGCGCTCCAGAACGAGGAATATTCCCTCGATGAGGTCGAGCGCCTGCTCAGCCAGGACGTCACGCTCTCCTACCGGGTGCTGCGCTGCATCAACTCGAGCTACTACAACCTGCCGCGCAAGATCGACTCCATCCGCCAGGCCATCGTCATCCTGGGACTCGACAACCTGCGCCAGCTCTGTGGACTGCTCTGCCTGCAGGGGCTCGATGATCGGCCGCCGAGCCTCATCGTGCAGGCCATGACCCGCGGCCGGATGTGCGAGCAGCTCGGCAAGCTCGCAGGCGCCCGCGATTGCGGACCGTTCTTCATCACCGGGCTTTTCTCGCTCTTGAACGCGCTGCTCGGACTGCCGACCCGCAAGGTGGTGGAGGAGCTGCCGCTCACGCCGGCGGTGGCCAAAGCCCTGGTGTCCGGCGAGGGCCCGCTCGGCGCGGCGTTGCATTGCGCCCGCGCTTATGAGAGAGGCACCTGGGACCACGCCGTTTACGCCGACCTGCCCGCGCCCCTGATCCGCGCAGCTTACGTCGATGCGCTTTTCTGGGCCGAGCAGTCGCGGGCGCTCGTATCCGCAGCCTGAAAGTCGTGAATGGGCACGCCGGCTGCTTGATGCAGGGCCCTCGAAGCCCGCCGATGATGGAGGTCAGCATGAGCAAGTCCCCCGGACACCAGAAGTGGCCCGAGCACAAGGTGCTCGAGAGCCAGATCAGCGAGCGGGTGACGGTCGAGATGGACGGTCAGATCCTCGCTGATTCCCGCAACGTCATCCGCGTCGATGAGGACGGCAGCCCCTCCCGGTATTACTTCCCGCGCACCGATGTCAGGATGGAGAAGCTCGAACGCAGCGCCACCACCAGCCAGTGTCCCTTCAAGGGCACCGCCCGCTACTTCAGCCTGCCGCTGGACGGCGGCGGCAAGAACGAGACGTCTGACGCCCCCGGGAGGATGCTCGAAGACGCTGTCTGGAGTTACGAGGAGCCCTTCGACGAGCATCAGGCGCTCAAGGACCGCCTCGCCTTCTACGACGACAAGTTCCGCAATATCCATGTCCGGCTGAGCTGAGCTGACCCGGATCCATGCGCTAGTCGTGTTCGTGCCGGTGATGGATATCAGGATAGTGACGATGGCTGTGAGTCAGAGCCGCGTGGGTGTGCTCATGCGTATGCGGCTCCCGGCCATCCCAATCGAAGTCGTGCCCATGATGATGGTGTTCGTCATGGACGTGCCGATGCGTATGCGTCATCGGCAGGTGAGCGTGCGCGTGCTCATGGCGCTCCTTAAGATGGAGCCATAGGCCTCCGGCCATCAGGACCGCCGCCAGCCAGAACGCCGTTGCGGGGTGCTCGCCGAAGGCGAGGACCGCGATCGCCGCTCCCATGAAGGGCGCCGTGGAAAAATAGGCGCCGGTGCGTGCCGCACCGAGATCGCGCAGGGCCAGCACGAACAGCACCAGGCTGACGCCGTAGCCTAAGAGCCCCACCGCCATCGCCTCCCCGAGGCCCGCGGCGGCCGGAAGTCGCGCGCCGAGGAGCAACGCCAACCCGGTATTCACGACGCCGGCCGCGAGCCCCTTGAGCCCTGCGAGGAACACCGCATCGGAAGCCGACACCTTCCGCGTCAGGTTGTTGTCGAAAGCCCAGCAGAGGCAGGCAAGCGCGATGAGAAACGCGCCCCACCCGAACCCCGTCGCCTCCGCAGCGTCCCGCCCGCCGAGCACTGCAGCTCCCGCCACGATGAGTGCCATCCCGAGCAGCACGCGCCGGTCGGTGTTCTCCCGAAAGACGATCCAGGCGAGAAGCGCGGTGAAGACCACTTCGAGATTGAGCAGGAGCGATGCGGTCCCGGCCGAGGTTCTCGTCAGCCCCAACATCAGAAACAAGGGGCCGAGCACCCCGCCAAGGCCGATGGCGAGGAGCAGCCAGAGCCATTCGCCGCGGCTCATCGCCGGTGTGCGCCAGCCCCGATCGCGCACCAGCCGGGCGACGCTCAGACCGACGCCGCTGCCCAGGTAGAGCAGGCCCGCGAGCAGCATCGGCGAGGCCGCGCGCAGGAGTTGCTTGGCGAGCGGCGTGCTCGCGCCAAAGAGCAGCGCTGCAGCGAGTGCCGCGGTGATTCCGGGCGAGAACGCGCGCGCCATCCGCAAAGGCTACCTCGCCCGCCTCGGCGCGCATAGGCCGCCGGGGCGCGCAAGGTCAGGAGGTCAGCTCTCCAGCTGCCTTGATGGCCGGCGCCGGAACGGGGCCTTCAGATACTCGAGCGCGGCTCTGAGGAGCCGTACGTCGCGCGAGAGCGGCGCGTGCAGGAAGCCGATCTTGCGGACGTAGCCCGGCACCGCCCACTGATACCGCGATCCGGCGCAGAATAGGAACGTATCCCCCGGCTGCAGCGGCTGACGCACGCCCGCAGCATCCTTGATGATGGCGGAACCTTCCAACACGTGGACGACTTCGTCCTCGTGGTAGAACCAGTTGAACCGGCCGGCGGTGCAATCCCACATGAAGGCCGAGGCAAGCCGGTCCGTGCTGAGGGCGAGACGCTTTTCGCGCGCGACCGGGTCGCCCTCGAGGATCCAGGCCCGAGGAATGGGCGCCGGGGCGAGGCCGTGCGCCTCGTGCCGCAGCACCCGGGCACCCTCGATCGAGATCGTCTGTTCCAGGGGATCGAGCTCGATCGCCGGATCCTCGGCCATTACCTGGCCCGTGGCGCCGCTTTCTTTTCCCACCCTTTATCCTCTCTCCGGCTCGACACCAGGAGCATACCGGCGGTGGCACCGGCGCTTCTGTGCGTCATTGCACTGATCAATGAGGCTGAAAGCCCGTTACGCGATCGCGGCCGGAACGCTTGCTTTCGTAGAGGGCCGCGTCCGCGGCCTTGACGAGTGCGCGCATGGACGTACGCCGCTCCCCGCGCTGCGGCTCGAATACCGAAACACCGAAACTTCCCGTGACCTGCAGATCCCCGGCGGCCGTCGGATATGAGGTGGCGCGCACGCGCTCGCACAAACGCTGCGCCACCTGCATTGCCTCACCACTTGCCACCTCCGGCAGCACGACCGCGAATTCCTCGCCACCGATGCGCGCCACCCAGTCCTCGCCCAGACGCAGACCTTGCCTGAGTCGGGCCGCGAACTCCTGCAACACCTCATCGCCCACTTCATGGCCGTAGGAATCGTTCACCGCCTTGAAGTGATCGATATCGCACATGACCAGCGACAGCGTACGGCGCATGCGCACGGCCCGCTCGATCTCGCGGGGAAACTCGTGCTCGAAAAAACGTCGGCTGCCGCAGCGCGTGAGCTCATCGATGGTCGAGAGTATGCGATTGTCGGTGAGTGCCAGCTGCAGCGCCGAGGAAAGACTCGCGATGCGCCGCGCGGTCGTCAGGTGTGCCCAGAACTCCTCGCCGCCGGGCTCGGCCGGCATGCAATCATTGGCGCCGCCGCGTAGCGCCTCGCGCACGCTCACCTTGCCGTCGACGTCGACGAACACCACATGAGTCGCCGAGCCTGCGGGCAGCTGCCGCACCGCGCGCGCGAGCTCCAGCCGGTCGGTGAAAAGCAACGCGTGTGTGCGCGCCTCGAGCATGGCGAGCGCGTCGGTGGCCGAGGCGGCGCACTCGATCTCGATGTTGGCATTACCGAGCCATTTCACGAAACGCTCGCGCACCTCGTTGGCGGTGAGCGACAGCAGCGCGAGCGGCAAGGGCGGGTGCCGGCGCAAAATGCTGGAGAGGGTCGAATGGTCCTCGTCCTTGAGCGTACTGTCGAGGATGGCCTGGCGTTCGAGGAGATAGGTGGCGGAGCTGCTCGCATCCGCATCCGCGTCCGGTTCGGCTCGACGCCGCTCGGAACGATCCTCCGGCCCCGGTCCGTCAGACTCATCGGGCCGCGAGCGCACCATGTCCTCTTACCCCGTGAATCTGCTCCGCGGCCCTGGCGACAGGATCGGCGATCAGCATCCTCATCATGGGAGCCCCTCCAGCAATGCCTGGCACGCAAGAGCAACGCTCGCGCGCCGGTTCCGTGCGCCTGTCGCGATTTTAATACAGCGCGAGCTCGTGGCAATGAGCTCAGATGTCGGCGCGCAAGGTCGCAAGCGGCGGCTGTCGCACGACGGAGCGCGTTGCGAGCCAGCCGCTCGCGATCACCATGAGTCCACCGCCCGCAACCCCGACCAGGCAGGCCCAGGCACTGAATGCATATCGCAAATCAAGCACGCGCGTCGTGAGGAAATAAGCCGCCACCGAGGCGCCCGCCGCGGCGATGAGCCCGGAGAGGATGCCGAGCGCGGCAAACTCCGCCAGCACGCCGGTGAGCACGGTGCGGCGCCTCGCTCCGAGCGTGCGCAGCATCGCGCTCTCGAAGCGGCGCTCGTCGCGGCTCGACTGCACTGCGGCGAGCAGCACGGTCAATCCCGCGAGCAGTGTGAATCCAAAGACGCTCTGTACGGCGAGCACCGCCTTGTCCATCACGGATCTCACGTCCGCCAGGAGATCGTCGATGTCGAAGATCGAGACGCTCGGGAACTGTCGCGCGAGTTCCGCCAGCGAGCGGGCAGCGCCCGGTGCGAGATAGGCACTGGTGAGGTAGGTGCCCGCGACTTTGTCGAGCAGCCCCGGAGCGAACACGATGAAGAAGTTGGGCCTGAAGCTGTCCCACTTCACCTTGCGAATGCTGGCGACACGTACCGTGAAGGTCTCGCCTGCGATATCGAAGGTGAGCCGATCACCCAGGTGCAAACCGAGCCACTTCTCGAATTCCGTAGAGACGGAGACGAGCGGCTGCCCGTCCTGCGCCGGCGTCCACCATCGGCCGGCGACCACCCGATTGCCGGCACCGAGCGCCGCCGACCAGGTGAGGTTTTGCTCGCGATTGGCAAACTCCTCTCCGCGGTGATCGGCGAAGCGCAGAGTCTCGACCTGCCGGCCATTGATCGCCGTGAGTCTGCCGCGGATCATCGGCAGCACGACCGAAGGTCTCGCGCCGCGTGCCTGCAGATACGCGATGAAGGCATTGCGGCTCTGTGGCGGGATGTTGATGAAGAAGTAATTCGGCAGGTCGGCGGGAAGACTTCGGCGCCAGTCGCCGTCGAGGTCGTTACGGATGATGCCGAGGAGCAGCAGCGCCATGATGCCGGTGCCAAAGGCGACGATCTGCACGATGCTGTCGGCTCTGCGCCGGCTGAGGCTCGCGATGCCATAGCGCCAGGCCACCCCGGCACCCTCGCGCAGTCGACCTGCTGCGAGCACGAGGACCGCACCCGTGAGCGCAAGCAAGGCGATGAAAGCCGCAAGTCCGGCGGTGAAGCCCAGAAAGAGCTTCCAGTCGAGCACGACCCAGTAAATCAGCAGAGCCACGACCGCCGCCGCCGGCCCAAAGGCCAACAGCACCAGCGGCCGCGGCGGACCCAGGTCGCGTCTCAACACTCGAAGGGCGGGCACGCGCGAGAGCTGCAGGAGCGGCGGCAGGGCGAACCCCGCAAGGAGCGCGACGGCCGTGAGAAAGCCCATCGCCACCGGTACCAGGCTCGCCGGCGGCAGCGCCCGGCTCGCCAACAGCCCGCGCAGCGCATATACGAGCCAGGCTTGGGCGACGTACCCGATCACCGAGCCGATCACCGCGGCGAGCGCCGCCACCGCGAGCAGCTGCAAGGTCGCGAGCCACACCGTAAATCGCCTCGTCGCCCCCAGGGTCTTCAGCAGCGCCACGGAGTCGAGGTGCCGGCCGACATAACGCCGTGCCGACATCGCCACCGCGGTCGCGCAGAGCAGCACCGCCACGAGGCTCGCGAGGCTCAGGAACCGGCCGGCGCGATCGACCGCGCTTTTGATCTGCGGACTCGTACTGGAGATGTCGCGCAAACGCTCTTGCGGGCGCCGGTGGGCCTCGAGCCAGCCCTTGAAGCCCGCTACGCGTGCCGGACTGCCGGCGAAGAGCGCTCCGTAGCTCACTCGGCTGCCCGGCTGGATGAGCTGCGTCCGTGGCAGGTCGGCGGCGTTCATGAGCAGGTTGGGCAGGAGCCCGGTGAACGTGCCACCCTCATCGGGCCGGGAGATGAGCACGCGCCCGACACGCAACTCCGCGGCGCCGATCGAAAGCCGTGAGCCGAGACGCCCACCGAGCGCCGCGAGGAGCCGCGAGTCGGGCCAGACCTCCCCCGGCGGCGGAATGCCGCGGGCCGGCGCGCCGCGATCAAAGGGTTGATCCGCCACCTTCACCGTTCCGCGCAGCGGATAGCCGCCCGTCACGGCGTCGATGTCGGCGAGTTGGCTTTGATCGCCCTGGAACACCACGCTGAGAAGACCCGTCGCGAGGGCGGTCCGGATTCCACTCTTGCGCGCCTGAGCAATGACCGTTGGGTCGATGGGTTGCGGCGATTCGAGACGGAGATCGGCGGCGAGCACTTGGCCCGCCTGCATCGACACCGCGGCGCTGATGCGACTCACCAGGAACCCGACACCGGTGAGCGCCGCCACCGCCACGGTGAGCGCGAGTAGCAGCACCCCGAGCTCGCCCGAGCGCCATTCCCGGGAGAGCATCCGTATCGAAAGCAGGAGAGCGCGCATGCCCGCTATCGCAACCCGCCGGCGTCCATGTGCACGATCCGCTCACAGCGGGTCGCGAGATCGCTATCGTGCGTCACGAGCACCAAAGTGGTGCGCGAGCGGGCATTCATCTCGAAGAGCAGCTGCCCGATGCGCCCGCCGGTCGCCGCATCGAGATTGCCGGTCGGCTCGTCCGCAAAGAGCACCGCCGGCTCGGTCACGAATGCGCGCGCCAGCGCCACCCGCTGCTGCTCGCCGCCCGAGAGCTGGCGCGGGTAGTGCCGCGCGCGATCCTTGAGTCCGACCTGACGCAGAGTCTCCAAGGCCGCATGGCGCGCGCGGGCATGGCCCGCAAGCTCCAGGGGCAGCATCACGTTCTCGAGGGCGGTGAGCGATGGGATCAGGTGAAAGGATTGAAACACGAATCCGACCCGCTCGGCGCGAACCAGGGCCCTGCCGTCCTCATCGAGCTGCGTGAGGTCCCGCCCCTCGAGGAACACCCGACCCGTGGTCGGCAGATCGAGCCCGGCAAGGAGCGCCAGCAGCGTCGACTTACCGGCCCCGGAAGGCCCCACGACCGCGATCGACTCTCCCGATGCGATGTCGAGCGAGACGTCGTGCACAATAGTCAACAGGCCTTCGGGACTCTGGACCTGCTTGGTGAGGTGCTCGGCCTTGAGAACGCTGCTGCGGACCTGCGCCTGGGCGCTGGTATTCTGCCTCGGATTGATGTTCATCGCGCTCCCGAACGCGGTGGCGTCCGACCGTACCATTCTCGTGTTCGGCGACAGCTTGAGCGCCGCGCACGGCCTGAGGCCGGAGCAGGGTTGGGTGGCGCTGCTCGTCAGGCGCCTGAGAGCGCAAGGTTACGAGTACCAGGTGATCAACGCCAGCGTGAGCGGCGAGACCACCACCGGCGGACTGGCACGCCTGCCGCGGGAGCTGCGACTGACGCGACCTCGGATCCTCATCCTGGAGCTCGGGGCCAACGATGCCCTGCGCGGCCTGCCCCTCAAGCTTCCCCGGCAGCACTTGGCCGATATGATCCACCTGGCCGAAAGCGCGGGCGCGCGGGTGCTGCTCGTCGGCCTGCTCATTCCGCCGAATTACGGACCACGCTACACCCAGCAGTTTGCGGACATGTACCCGAGCCTCGCGCGGCAATTTCACACCGCGCTGGTACCCTTTCTGTTGAAGGGGGTGGCGCTCGATCCGCAATTGATGCAGCCGGACGGTTTGCATCCGAGTGCGCGCGGGGAGCCGCTCGTGCTGAAGAACGTGTGGCCGTACCTTGAACCGCTGTTGAAGAAGAGACATTGAGGGGGCAGTCGCCATGAACCGAATTTGGCTGAAGTCCTATCCGCCCGGCGTCCCGGCCGAGATCGACCCCGCCCGGCTGACCTCCCTCGCGGAGCTACTGCGCCAGGCTTGCGCGGCTTATCGGGACCGGCCGGCGTTCGAGCAGATGGGCCGCGCCATGACCTTCGCACGGCTTGATGAGCTCACACGCGATTTCGCGGCGTGGCTGCAGTCGGTCGGCATGGTCAAAGGCGACCGGATCGCCATCATGCTGCCCAACTCGCTGCAGTACCCGATCGCGCTCTTTGGCGCTTTACGTGCGGGCCTTATCGTCGTGAACACGAACCCGCTCTACACCGCCCGGGAGCTGCAGCATCAGCTCGAGGACTCCGGCGCGACCGCCCTCGTGGTATTGGAGAACTTCGCCCACGTGGTGCAGGAAGTCGCCGCGCACACGCGGCTGAAGCAGGTGCTGGTTACCGCGGCCGGGGATTTTCTCGGCTTTCCCAAATCCTGGATCGTCAACCACATCGTGCGGCACCATCGCAAGCAGGTACCGCCATGGCGCATCGCGGGCGCCCTGGACTTTCGCGAGGCGCTGCGCGCCGGCCGCAAGCTGCCGCTCAAATCCATCGATGTGGGGCCCGAGGACATCGCCTTCCTGCAGTACACGGGCGGCACCACCGGCGTTGCCAAAGGCGCCATGCTGACGCACGGCAACGTGAGCTCCAATATCCTGCAGGCGGAAGCGTGGCTTGCGGGACGATTCTCCCACGAGGGCGGCGTGCTGATCACGGCGATTCCGCTCTACCACATATTCGCACTCACCGCGAACTGCCTGGTCTTCGTTCATCTCGGCTGGAAGAACGTGCTGATCATCAACGCACGGGACTTCCCGGCGCTGGTGAAAGAGATGAGCAAGCAGCCGTTTGCGTTCTTCAGCGGCGTCAACACGCTCTTCAATGCCTTACTGCATACGCCGGGCTTCGCTTCTATCGACTTCAGTCACCTGCAGGTCACGTTGGGGGGCGGGATGGCCGTACAGGAATCGGTGGCGAATCGCTGGAAGGAAGTCACTGGCAAGATCCTCACCCAGGCCTGGGGTCTGACCGAGACCTCGCCGGCCGCCACGATCAATCCGACGACCGAGGACTTCAACGGCTCCATCGGCCTGCCCGTGCCCTCCACCGAGATCGCGATCAAGGATGACCAGGGACAGGACCTTCCCACGGGCCAAATCGGCGAAATCTGCGTCCGTGGTCCCCAAGTGATGCGCGGCTATTGGAACCGCCCCGATGAGACCGCCAAAGTCATCCTTCCCGGCGGCTGGCTTCGCACCGGCGACGTCGGCCATATGGACGAGCGCGGCTATGTGTTCCTTCAGGACCGTAAGAAGGACCTGATCCTCGTTTCCGGTTTCAACGTATACCCGAACGAAGTCGAAGCTGTCGCCGCCGAATGCCCCGGAGTTCTCGAGTGCGCCGCCGTAGCCCAGCCCGATGAGCATTCAGGGGAGGTCGTCGCCCTCTACGTAGTCGCCAAGGATCCGAAACTCACGGAGCACGACGTCATCGAGCACTGCCGCAAATCCTTGGCCGGTTACAAAGTCCCCAAACATGTCTACTTCAGAAAGGAACTGCCGAAGAGCAATGTGGGGAAGATATTGAGGAAGGAGTTGAGAGGTAAATCCACCTGATCGTCCTTACTACATTCGTTTATGCCGAACTGAGACATTACTGTCCAACTTTGTGGCCGTGTTGGTAGTCATCGAAGCATTGGATCTGAGTAGATACACTCCCAGTCCAACGCGTATCGCGTCCTTATGTTCGTTCCTTCTGCTCTTGCTTCGCTCGCGCGCGGCAGACCACTGCTGAAAATCTTCCAAAAGCGCGGCGGCCCGTCGGGAAAAGGTCCGCACAAAGAATGCTGCGTCACCTGTTGAGGGCACAGTGGAATCCTTGAATCCGAAGAACGATGGCGCTTCCGAATCGCCGCTTGGCTTTATGATCGACAAAGCAAAATCTTCGAAAAGACGTGCGAGCTCAGCCAGCTGATAGTGCGCATCAATATTGCTGCGCCTTCGTTGAGTTCGCACGCGTAGGGCTCCCGTCTCGGTGGCTTCCACAATGTCTATCCGCTCAAGCTCCCGGAGCACAGACTTTGGAGTTACGTCTCCTCCGTAAAGCTTTACAAGTGCCCCAAATGACTTCTTGTGCCCTCGATAAGAGAGATCATCAGGTCGACCGTTGCGGTTCTGAAAGCGGGGATCAGTCAACCATCCTCTCAAGACCCTCAGCGCTCTTTGTTCGCCGCTTCTTCTGATAGCAGCATGTCGCGCGTTTTTTGGCTGATTCAGGAGGGCGGACACCTCCTTGCGTGTCATTCCTGTTACAACTGAGAGCCGAGAAACGTTAATGCGCCGATTTTGGGGCAACACAGTGTCCATGGCTGCCCGAAGATATGCTCGCTTAGCGGCACGCACCAGCTCGTCAATCCCGGCGCCTCCGCGTACAAGTAGTTTCGCAACAGGCAACAGGAGGTCCACAAGCGAGTCTTCTGTTCGCTGGTCTGTTTTTGCCGAGTTCAATGGCAATGTGCGCAACAGAACCGCAACTGAGATTTCATGGCGGGAAGGACTAGCCTCAGCGCGAGGAAATCGAGAATAATCCTAGGCCGACACGTGGTTGCCGTTTCCCACCACGACCTCTGACACTCGAATGCGCCCGAAGCCACTCATCCATCTCCTCCAAAAAAATCAAGCTGCGCTCCTTAGCAAAGTCCACGAACTTCTCCGCATTAGCCCTGGATATCTGAGTGCTCTCTACCGTACGCCAGAAGGGACTCGTCTGCGTGCCAGCGCTTTTAAGAGTGTGCGTAAGAGTTACAGTCGCATCGTTGAGAAAATAGACAATTGGCTCGAATGCCATTCTTGAGCCAGCACTTGCGCGGAAAAATGGACTGACTAGCTGAAATTTTCCGTTGCTTAATTTTCGCACGTTGCGGTAGCGGATAAGCACGTTTAGCAGGCTTTTAGGATCGCGGTCCGTTCCAGCACTTCGCGCGAGAGCGGCAAATCCGTGATGACCCCACAGTGAAAGCGATCGAGGGCGGCCCCGGGAATCCAAGAACCTGCGTTCTCGAGTCCATGCAGCGATCAGGTCTGCGTAATAAATCGGCGTTCCTATGTGCTCCAGTTCGCGCTTTCGCTGCGGCTTCCGCACGTTGTCGATTGCAGCGCTTAGGGCGGCCAACGACTGAGCTCTGCTCATACCACCGCGGTTAAAGAAAGCAGCGATCGGGTAGAGAAGCGAGATCGCCTGATCCTTGTTGATGAGGGACTTACGGCTAGTTTGACTGGGCATTCGAATTCTCCACCGGCAGCGAGCATTCGACGAGATGCGGCAGCGCCACATCACAAGCCCGCCGATGCTCAGCAAGCGCCCCCACGTAACGCGTCGAGATCAATATCAAGCTAGGGCCTCCGGAATGTGCGCGGTGCCTGCATTCCATCGAGTCCTAACAAAAGCGGCAACGATGCTGGAAGTTAATAAATGCGCCGTAATTGCGCGATCAGCTTTTCCCGTCTCCATGCCGGGAGAGTGATAACCAGCACCTCCCCAAAATGAACCCTTCCCAGGCAGCTGCAAAACGTCGACCCAGCGCCATAGCGGCGTCGAAGTCTTCGACGGCGTCTTCGAGGCTGATGATTTAGGTTTTTGGTTCGAGACGTAACCTGGCATTTCTGGCGTATTCACCCAGAAATGCAGCACTGCCAGATTCTGGTTCTGTATGGGTCGCGACTACCGAGCTACGTAGAGTTCGGATCGGCAAGTGAAGCCGCTATACGACTGCAGTGCGACTACTCGACAGCACTGCCATCCTTGGGCCGTATAGCTATCTATGGTGTGCCGCCGCCACTGATTCCGAGAGTGCCACCACCACTGATCCCTAGGGTACCGCCGCCACTGATTCCGAGAGTGCCACCCCCGCTGATGCCGAGGTTGGAATGGCCACCGCCGCTGATACCGAGATTCCGGGTACCACCACCGCTGATCCCAAGCGTGCCACCACCACTGATCCCAAGCGTGCCACCACCACTGATCCCTAGGCCGCCGCCACTGATTCCGAGAGTGCCACCCCCGCTGATGCCGAGGCTGGAATGGCCACCGCCGCTGATACCGAGATTCCGGGTACCACCACCACTGATCCCGAGCGTGCCACCACCACTGATTCCGAGGCTGGAGGTGCCACCGCCACTAATGCCATTTGCAAGCACCAAGCCACCGGCAACCGGCTGAATGCCCTTCAACCTGATCTCTGTTCCAACAACAGGCGCTACGACACCGTTTGACATTGCAGCCGTAAGGTCAACGCTCAAACCGCCTACTGCCACCCGGCCTACAGCCGGATCCGCCTTCTGGACCTTGCCCGAGAGAAACACCATTGTTGCCCCGGCAACATACTGACCCTCATCAGTAATTGAAGTTGCCACAAAGGAGCCGTTTGCGCTTGTGTGTCCAAACACAGCAACGCCGTCCCCGACAACTAGTTTCCCCGCAGCGGAGTAAATGACCTTTTGCCCAAGGATTGTAACGACACCCGCGCGGGCATTTATAGCTTCAACTGGGCCAATCAGCAGCAACTCAACCGGTTGAGCGGAGCTCGCAGTACCGCCACCGCTGATTCCTGCGTACGCAGTGGGCACGGCTGCAGCGATCGTTGAAGAGACGATCGTGGAGACCAATTTGTTCATTATCTACTCCCCAAGACTTCCGCTTTAGTCTTTCCCGCGTGTTACCGCAAGAACGTCAATTTCTTCGATTAGCCGGCCCTTGTCGGCCATCTGCTGATCGGCGATTTTTCTGGAAGGATGATCAGCTTGTTCGGTGGATTCATCTTCAAAGAAGTAAATGCCGAGGCCGTATCTTTTTCCCGAGTCGCTCTTCTCTGAAGTTGCAATCTGCGTCAAAAACGTATCGAGCTCGACGAGGAGTTCCTGTCCTCTTTCAGAGGCCAGGGCAAGAAACTTGTCCCTCCCTGAACCCGAGAGTGCGTCATCAGAAACTACGGTGCGCTCAAAATAGATCGGTTCGGGATCGGAACGCATCAAGTTATGAACAAAGTTGGCGCACACAACACCGAGGAACCGACCCATTCTGTCAATCCGCGTTACGTCTGCTCCAGGAGGCACATACGCACGCGACAAGCATCTCGCGGTACTACCATCCACGACTTCAACGCATTGAGCAGCAATCAGCTCGTCAAGCAGCGCCTCGTCGTCGGACCCCGGACAAGCGATAGCAACGAGTTCTTTGAAGCTGCGACGCGGCGAACCCGGTATCGGTACCACGTCAAGGTCCATGGCGAGGCCATACGCACCGGAGAAGTTCGCGTGGGTATGCCACGCGGTGAGCAATGTCGTCAGCTGGTCCAAGCTAACGCCCCCTCTCAGACTGTGGGGCGCGCCGGACCGAAGTGCGTCACGCAAAGCGCTCACATCGGACTTCGGTAAGCCAGAAACCGCCGCAAGCCGTGCATCAGTTGGCGGTCGTTTCTGCTCAAGCAGCTTTGCTTCGAGTGCTTGCACGTAGGTGCGCCTAACGGCTCCGGCGATCTCGCTTGCGGAAATCCCATATTCAAAGGCAACCCGCATAAGCGGCCGGATGAGCGCCGCGAACACGTTGAGCACCGCTTCCTTTTCCTTGCTCGTTTTATTCATGGACAGTGGTGGCCCTTTTGCAACAAAACTCTAGGCCGGGCTTGGGGTTATGTCAATTAAAAAGTGTGATCCATGCACGCTTGTAGAGGGTTATGTAAATGGAGTGGACGCCCCACGATGGCGTCGCGGGGCTACAACTCGCAAGTCAGTTCTCAGGAATGTGACCGCGAGAAAAGCTAAGTCACTGAATAGACTATGAAAGTAGCCAGATTCGTCAGCCGCCGATCAGGCCGCTGCAGCTGCTATGGTGCCGATGGTTGCTGGGTTGCAATTGCGAAAGCATTCGAAATGCAACGAAAGGGGCACCCTTGGTTGAATCAACGCCGAGAGGGGCGAATTCGGCAAGAGTATGCATACATCAAGCCGTCCGCGTCCGCCTGGAGCCGCCATCAAGTCCGCTCCACAGGGTCGAACAGGCGCCGGTGCTCCAGGATCGCGTACCGGTCGGTCATACCCGCAATGTAGTCTGCCACGGATCGCGCGCGGCCGGCTGCTCCCTGCGCGGTCTCGCCGCGGGCAGCAGCCTCACGATGCTCTGGCGGCATCAGTTGGATATCGGCCAGGAAGGCTTCAAAGAGCTCCTTTACGACCCGGCGGGCCTTGGCGGTCATGCGCAGAACCTTGTAGTGCCGGTAGAGGCGCTCGCGCAGGAACTGCATCAATTCGGCATGCTCCTCGCGCGCGCCATCGCTCAAGGCGATCAGTGACCGGGGCTGGGCACGCACATCCTCGATCGAGCCGGGCTGCGCCGCTTCGAGCTTCGCCTGGCTGGTGCGGATCAGGTCGACGACAATGTGATTGATCATCCGCCGGATAACCTCGTGGATTAGACGCCGTTCCCCGAGCCCCGGGTACTTCGTCGTGACGATCTCGAGCTCCCTGCGGAAGAGTCGCGTCTCGCGCAGCTCCTCGATGCCGACGAGCTGTGCCCGGATCCCGTCATCGACGTCATGATTGTTGTAGGCGATCTCATCCGCCAGGTTGGCGATCTGCGCCTCGAGGCTGGGTTGCGTGCGTTTCAGAAACCGCTCGCCGAGCTCACCGAGCTCGCGCGCGGCGCGGGCGGAGCAGTGCTTGAGGATACCCTCGCGGCACTCGAAGGTGAGATTGAGGCCCGGGAATTCCGCATATCGCTCTTCCAGCTCATCCACGACTCGCAGGGACTGAAGATTGTGCTCGAAGCCGCCGTACGGCCGCATGCATTCGTTCAGCGCATCCTGACCGGCGTGTCCGAAAGGCGTATGTCCAAGGTCGTGCGCCAGGCAGATGGCCTCCGTCAGCGCCTCGTTCACACCGAGCGCCCGCGCGACCGAGCGCGCGATCTGCGCCACCTCGATGGAGTGAGTGATTCGGGTCCGATAAAGATCGCCCTCGTGGTTCACGAACACCTGGGTCTTGTATACCAGACGCCGGAAGGCGTTCGAGTGGATGATGCGGTCTCGGTCTCGCTGGTACTCGGTGCGAAACTCCGGCTTGGGTTCCGCATAGCGCCGCCCGCGCGAACGGTCATCGCACGCGGCGTAGGGCGCCAGGATCTCCCCGCGGGGAGGCGCGGTTTCGGTCATGGCGCTACCCCAGATGCGCAGCGAGCGTGCGCTGAAGGGCGGGCTCGCTGTATTCGGCCGTGACGAAGGCGTTGCCGATCCCGCGCATCAGGACCAGCCGGATCTTGCCCGCCTGCACTTTTTTGTCGATTCGCATGTGCTCCAGAGCGAGCTCGGGCCGCACCTGGGGGATGTGCGTCGGCAAGCCCGCCCGGGCGATCAGGCGTGTGATGCGCTCGAGCTCCCCAGCCGCAAGATGTCCCGACTCCTGCGACATACGCCCCGCCATGATGAGCCCGGCACCGATCGCCTCGCCATGGAGCCATTGCGTATAGCCGGTAGCCGACTCGACCGCGTGCCCGAAGGTATGTCCCAGATTCAGCAACGCCCGATCGGCTTGCTCGCGCTCATCCCGGCCCACGATCTGCGCCTTGATCTCGCAGGAGCGGCGGACCACGTGCGAGAGCGCCGCCGCATCGCCCGCCAGCAGCTCATCGAGGTGGGCCTCGAGCCAGGCGAAGAAGCGGGCATCGCAGATCAAGCCGTACTTGATGACCTCCGCCAGGCCAGCCCGCAACTCGCGCAACGGCAGGGTGGCCAGCGTACGCGTGTCCGCCACGACTGCGACCGGTTGGTGGAAGGCACCGATCAGATTCTTGCCGCCGGGATGGTTGACCCCCGTTTTGCCACCCACCGAGGAGTCCACCTGAGCGAGCAGGGTGGTCGGCACCTGTACGAAGGCGACACCCCGCTGATAAGTAGCCGCCGCAAAGCCCGCCATGTCGCCCACCACACCGCCACCCAGGGCGACCACGGCGCAGTCGCGCCCGAACCGATTGGCAACCAGCACATCAATGATGCGCGCTACATTCGACAGCGTCTTCTGCGACTCACCATCCGGGAGGACGGTCGCGATCACTCGCCGAGGCTGGAGACTGGCTTCCATGCTGCCGAGATAAAGCGGCGCCACGACGGTGTTGCTGACGATCAGGATGTCGCGCGCGCGCACGTGCTGATCGAAGAGCGCCCGCTCGCCGAGCAGGCCTTGCCCGATCAGGATCGGGTAGCTGCGACTGCCGAGCTCGACGCGCAGGGTCTCCATGGCGTCAATCTAGCCGATCATGCGCACGATGTCCCCGGCGACGGCTTTGACCCGCCGCCCGTCGGTGGGCACGATGATGTCGGCAATCGAGCGATACAGCGGACCCCTCACCGCCATCAGCTCCTCGAGGCGCAGCGTCGGATCGGCGTCGCTGAGGAGCGGGCGGTTGCGCCCATGCCTGACGCGCTCTGCCTGCTGCTCGACCGAGGTCTCGAGGTAAACGACGCAGCCCCGCTCGGCGAGCAATCGGCGATTCTCCGGCAGCAGGATCGCCCCGCCGCCGGTAGCCAGCACGATGCCCTTGAGCGCGATGAGCGCCTCGATCGCTTCCCGCTCGCGCTGGCGGAATCCGGCTTCGCCCTCTTTTTCGAAGATGAACGGGATGTCAACGCCCGTGCGCCGCACGATCTCCGCGTCGCTGTCGTAAAAGGGCCTGCCGAGATGGCGCGCGACGCTGCGGCCGACCGCGGTCTTGCCCGAGCCCATCGGGCCGATGAGAACGAGATTGGGCGCGCCGCGCATGGGTCAAGCATAGCAATGGCGCAGTCAAAAACGACACGGCCGCCCCAAGGCGGCCGTGTCTTCAGCCCATCATCGCGGCTGACTCAGTAGACGTTGACACCCTGGTGGACGATCTTCGGCGTAACGAAGATCAACAGCTCGTCCTTCTTATTGGTGCGGTCGGTGTTCTTGAACAGGTGACCCAGCACCGGGATGTCGCCGAGCCACGGGACCTTGTTCACGACGTTGCTGGAATTGGTCGTGAGGATCCCGCCCAGCACGACGGTCTGCCCATCGTTGACCAGCACCTGCGTGGTCACCTCGCGCGTATCGATCGCCGGCACGTTGACGCCGCCGGACTCGACGACCACCTGCCCGACCTCGTCGTCGCGGACGTCGAGATCGAGGATGATGCGATTGTCAGGCGTGATCTGCGGGGTGACTTTCAGCTGCAGCACGGCATTCTTGAACGAAATCGAGGTCGCGCCGCTCGAGGCCGACTGCTGATACGGAATCTCCACGCCCTGCATGATCGTCGCCTCCTTCTGGTTGGCGGTAATCACGCGTGGCGAGGAGATGTCCTTGGCCTCGGTCTCCGCCTCGGCAGCCGAGAGCTCGAGGTCGATGAGATGCGTACCGGTCAGAATGCCGACGGCGAACGACCCATCGGGCGTACCCACGGGCAGGTTCACGTTGTAGCGCTGCGGGAAGCCCGTCGTGCCGGTCGGGACGGATACCGGATAGGGGGAGGTCCCGCCGTTCTTGGCGAGGTTGCTGAGGGCGGAACCTATCATCGTGTCCTCGCCCGGCGCCGTACCGGTGGTGGTGATCACGCCGTTGCCACCGTTGTTGCTCCATGCGCTGGTGAGTCCCAGGCGCGCCCCGAGCTGGCGCTGGAAGTCATCGTTCACCAGCACGACCCGCGCCTCTATCTCCACCTGGCGCACGGGAACGTCCAGTCGCGCGACCAGGCGGTTGATCTGATCCAGGTTTCCCGGTGTGTCCTGCAGCAGCAGGGTGTTCGTGCGCTCATCGACCGCGACGTTGCCGCGCTTGGAGAGGAGCGAGTTGCTCTGCGATTTGATCAACGCCGCGAGATCGGCGGCCTTGGCGTAATTGATCTGCAGATACTCCGAGCGCAGCGGCTCGAGCTCCTGCACGGTGTGCTGCGCGGCGTACTCCGCCTTCTGGCGCGCGGCCAGCTCCGCCTGCGGCGCCACGATGATCACGTTGCCGTCCTTTTCTTCGCCGAGTCCCTTGTTCTGCAGGATGACTGCCAGCGCCTGATCCCAGGGCACGTTCTGCAGCCGCAGCGTGACGCTGCCGTTGACGGAGTCGCTGACCACGATGTTCTCGCCGCTCGCATCGGCAAGGAGCTGCAGTACCGCGCGCACGGAGATGTCCTGGAAGTTGAGCGTCAGACGCTCACCCGTGTACTTCGGCTTTTGCGCCTCGGCCTGGCCCTGCTTCAGCGGCTGCAGCTCCACCACGTATTCGTTGTCGGACTGATAGGCGAGCTGGTCGTACTGGCCCGTAGCGTCGATGGCGATGCGCGCACCGTGACTGGTGTTGGTCACATCGAAATCGGCCACCGGGGTACCGAAATCGGTCGCGTCATAGCGGCGCATCAGGTCCTGCGGCACCGACGCGTTGCCGAAATCCACCACGATCTGGTTGCCGACCTGCTGCAGGTTGATCGGAATGTGAGGATCGGAGAGGTGCACGACGACCCGGCCGGAGCCGTCGGCGCCGCGCCGGAAGTCGATGCTGCGCAGCTGCCAGGGCTGCGCATAGCCGCCACCGGACGCCTCGGGTGCCCCCGCGGCCGCCTCGGCGGTAGCGCCGCCGTTGTCCGCCGCCGGCTGAGACTGCGGCTCCTGCGCCGCGGAAGCGCCGGCGCCGCTGGAACCCAGGGTCACCACGATCTCGTTGCCCTGCCGCTGGATGTCGTAAGGCGTCATCTTGTCGAGGCTCAACACCAGGCGCGAGCGATTCTTGCCCTCGGCGGCGAGAATCGAATCGAGGCCGCCCGACCTCACGTCGATGCGGCGCGAGGGCAGCGCAAGCGTGGTATCCGGCAGATCGATCGCGATGCGCGCCGGGTTGTCGATGGTGAAGGAAAGCGGCTGCGGCGCCGGGCCGGAGAGGTGCAGGGTGAGCTGCATGTGCTCGTTCGGCAGCGGCTGCACGTCGATGGATTGCAGAGCCGGCCCGTCCGCGGCAGTGGCGGGCCGGTTCGGCAGCGCCGCGAATGCCGCGAGCGCCACGAGCCAGGCGGCCGCGCTCAGGATCCGACACATCGGGGAAAGGGATTTCATTGTTCGAGACTCCCTACTGGCTGAGGCCCAGGGCCGCCGGCCGTTTCATGTATCCGCCGAGACCATCGGGGACGATCTCGTTGAGGTCGATCTTCGAGGGCGTGATGTCGGTGATGCGGCCTTCGTTCTGGCCCATGTAATTGCCGACCGTCACGCGATGGACGATGCCGTCCTTGGTCTGCACCAGGCCGTACATGGCGCCAGCGATGCGCAGAGTGCCCACCATCTTCAGCGTATCGAGAGAGAACTGCTCGAGGAACTCACGCGGGCGCTTGGAATCGGGACGTACCGAGTTGAATCCTGACGGCTGACTCGGCACGAAGGGCGAGCGCAGGTTCTGATCGTCGTAGACGAAGGTCTCGTACGGCTTGATCTCCGGCAGCGGGTCGACGTGGCCGCCGGGCTGCTGCTCGGTCTGATGGATGAACTGCTGCAGGTCGCCGTCGGCGCTCGTGCAGCCCGCGAGCCCGAGCATCGCGCAGGCCCAGATACCGGCGAGAACGGTGCAGAAGCCATTCATGTGCTGTCGCATTTGCGTCACTACCCCGTTGAGCGCCTCAGCGCCCTCCCCGACCTGGGGGATGGGCGAATTTCTTCTTGCCCTGCTGTGCCGTCGCCATCTCATCCGGATCGAGATAGCGGTAAGTCTTGGCGGTGAGCGTCAGGGTGAGATCGTCGTAGCCCCCGCCGGTCTTGTTGTTGGTCTGTGTCGGCTTGATCTCGATGTCGTGCAAGGTCACGATGCGCGGCAGCGCCGCGATGCCGCTCACGAACTCGCCGAACTGGTGATAGCTGCCGGTGAGCACCATCTTGATGGGCAGCTCCGCGTAGAAGTCCTTGGCCTGCTCAGCCTCGGGCTGGAAGAGCTTCTGCTGCAGTCCGGCGGCGAGCGCCGTCTGCGAGATGTCGACCAGGAGATTCGGCACCTCGGTCTTCCCCGGGAGCTGGCGCAGTAGCGCGCCGAAGGAGCGCTGCAGGTCCGTCAGCTGCTGCTTGTACACGGCGAGGTTCACCGCCTGCGCGTGCTTCTGTTGGAATTCGAGGCGCAGCGCCTGCTCCTCGTGTTCCTTCTGCTGCAGCTCCGGCCGCACGTCGTTCCAGACGAAGAAGTAAACCAGCAGCAGCGACAGGACGATGAAGGTGGCGCCCACCGCGCCCGCCATAGCCGGCAGCGGCCAGCGCCCCGGATCGCGGGGGTCGAGATCGCGCAGCTCCTGGAGAAAGCTCAGGTTCATCGGGGTGCCCTCGCATTCGCCACGATCCGTCCCGGGTGCGGCGGCGCCTCAGCATCGGCATCGGCCTCGCCGCCGGTCTCCTGGGCATCGAGCGTGAAGCTCGAGCCAAAGACTCCGGACGCGGACTGGATCACCTCGAGGGTCGGGTTTCTCATCCACTGCGAGGCGTCGATGTTGCGCATGAAGGCGGACACGCGCGTGCTCGATTGCGCGACGCCGGTGAATTTCAGGTGATCACCTGCCTCGGTGACGCTGGTGAGATACACACCGTCAGGCAGCGTCTTCACGATCTGGTCGAACACGTGCACGATCTCGGGGCGCGAGCGCTGCAGCTTCTCGATGATCTCCATGCGCGCGATGAACTGGCGTTTGGTCTGCTCCAGGTTGTTGATCTCCTCGATCTGTCGGTCGAGGACTTTGATCTGTTGCTGCAACAGCTCGTTGCGCCGCACTTGCGCATCGATCATCCCGGTGTAGAGCAGGTAGACGCCCATGGTGGCGACGGCGGCACAGGCTGCGGCCCCGCCGAGCGCGGCCATGAAGGCGACCTTGCGCTCCTTGCGCTGCGCCTCTCTCCAGGGAAGTAGGTTAATGCGCGGCATGTCAGTCGAAGCTCCGTAGTGCCAGTCCACACGCCGTCAGCAGGGCGGTCGCATCGCGCTGCACCGCCTGCGCCTTGGCGCGCGACGATAGCTTCATCTGCCCGAGCGGCTCGCCCTTCTCGGCGGCGATGCCGACGCGGCTCGCGATCACCTCCGCGACGCCCGGGATGTTGGCGCAGCCACCGCAGACCAGGAGCTTCTCCGGTTGCTCGCGGCCGGAGCCGGAGGCGAGATAGAACTGCAGCGATCGGCTGACCTGTTGGGTCATGTCATCGATGAACGGGTCGAGCACCTCGGCCTGGTAGTTGCCCGGCAGGCCGCCTTCCTTCTTGGCTCGTCCGGCCTCTTCCATGGAAAGCCCGTAGGTGCGCATGATCTCCTCGGTAAGCTGCTGGCCGCCGAAGGAGAAGTCGCGCGTATAGACGACCTTGAGATTGCGCAGCACGCTGAAGGTGGTGCTGCTTGCGCCGAAGTCCACCACGGCGATGGTCCGATCGATCCCCCCGTCCGGCATCTGGTGGGTCATCAGCTTGCAGGCGTTCTCGAGCGCGAACGCCTCGACGTCGACGATCTTGGCGGTGAGTCCCGCCGCCTTGACGGCCGCTTGCCGTTGGTCGACGTTCTCGGTGCGCGTGGCGACGAGCAGAACGTCGTTGCTCTCCGGATCTTTCTCCGAAGGCCCGAGCACCTCGAAGTCGTAGCTGACCTCGTCCATCGGGAAGGGGATGTACTGGTCGGCCTGCATCTCCACCTGCGCCTCGAGGTCATTGGCGCGCAGTGCCCGCGGCATCTGGATCACCTTGGTGATGGCCGCATCGCCGCTGATGGCCACGGCCACCTCGGTGCTCTTCGCCCCGGAGCGCTTGACGGCACGACGCACGGCCTCCCCGACCGCCTCGGCATCGACGATAGCCTTCTCGTTGATGGCGTTCTGTGGCGTGGGCTCGGCCGCATAGGCCT
Source organism: Steroidobacteraceae bacterium (assembly GCA_035252605.1). Taxonomy (GTDB): domain Bacteria; phylum Pseudomonadota; class Gammaproteobacteria; order Steroidobacterales; family Steroidobacteraceae; genus 13-2-20CM-66-19. The sequence continues at coordinate 19,548 of DATFCZ010000061.1, read as the reverse complement.
CGACCCGGTACTGCCCCCCCGCCATGGTAAGCTCGATCAGCTTGACCGAGGATGTGGTTATGTCAAGTCCCAGGAGGGGTCGGTGCTTGCGCTGAAGGAGGAACATTTCTTTTCCTTTTCAGGTACTTGTGCCTGAAAATGACCGCCCCGTATAAATGCCCAGTGCACTATATATCAGTGCAAAGTTAAATTGAACGTGAGCCGGCTCACGGAAACGTTCGGTCGCATCCCGGAAGCTCTGCGCTCGGGCACGTAAAGTGCCTGCGGGAGCCCGGCGGACCGAGGGCCGCTCGTTGCGCCCGCGCCAGCTGCGCAGGGTCGCGCTGAGAGCGCCGCCGGGGACTTTCAGCCAGTGGAAAACGGAAAGAGGTGCCTGTGCCGTATCCAAGTGTTCTGGAGACGCGCCTTCGGATGCGGCCGGCATGCGCGATGCGAGGACGGTCTAGAAACCGACCGGCAACCCCGCTGTCATAGGCACATGCGTCCCGTAGACCGGAGGCTTTGCGTCCCCACCTTTCGGTGAGTTTGCCCTGAAACGGGCGCTACTATGCATAGCCCCCGACGGGAGCGCAAGCAGAGAGAGAGTCGTTTTCTGTGAAATGGAAACAGGTTCGCATTCCCTTCGCCGCCCTGGGCGGTGTGATGTTGATCACACTTCTCGGGGTGTATCTCTACGCATGCAGTTATGTCTACCTCGAGCCCTCGCTGCCGACGGCCGCGCAGATGCGGCACGTGGCGCTGAAAGTCCCGCTGCGCATCTACACATCGACGGGAGATCTCATCGCGCAGATCGGCGCGGAGCAGCGCACACCCGTCAGCTATGAGCAGATCCCGCCGCTCCTGCGGGACGCGTTCCTCGCGGCGGAGGATCACCGCTTCTTCCAGGAAAGCGGCATCAGCGTGCTCTCGATCGCGCGCGCCGCCATGGTCGATCTGATCGCGGGCAAGAAGGTGCAGGGCGGCAGCACCATCACCATGCAGGCCGCGCGCAACGTCTTCCTGACGCTCGATAAAACCTGGCGGCGCAAGCTCCAGGAATCGTTCGTCGTGTTCAAGATGGATCGCGAGCTGACCAAGGCCGAGATCTTCCAGCTCTATCTGAACGTCATCTTCTTCGGCCAGCGCTCCTACGGAGTGGCAGCCGCGGCGCAGACCTACTTCGGCAAGAGCCTCGATCAGCTCACCGTCGCCGAGGCGGCCACGCTCGCCGGCATTCCCCAGGCCCCTTCGCTCTACAACCCGATCATCCATCCGCACCTCGCCGCCGCGCGCCGCGCCTATGTGCTGCAAAGGATGCTCGATCTCGGCTACATCGATAAAGGCACGGCCGAGGCGGCCAACCACTCGCCGGTCGACGCCAGCGCCCACGCGCCTCGTCTCGATGTGAGCGCGCCCTACGTGGCGGAGTTGGTGCGCGAGCAGATGGAGCAGTGGTACGGCCCCGCGGCCGAAACCGCCGGCTACCGCGTCTACACGACGATCGACGGCCGTCTGCAGTCGATCGCCAACCGCGCCGTGCAGCTCGGGCTCATCGAGTACGATCGCCAACAGGGCTGGCGAGGCCCGGTGGGGCGCACGGTGCTTGCCGCGAGCGCCACTCCGGGGCAGCTCGAGCAGCTGGTCGGTGAGTACGCGCCCATCGGCATTCTCTCGCCCGCCCTGGTGGTGAACGTGGGGACACAGAGCGCCGAGGTCTATGTCAGATCGCGGGGCTTCGCCAACATCGACTGGAGCGGTCTCTCCTGGGCGCGCAAGGCGCTCGCCGAGGGCGCGCTGGGTCCGGCGCCGAAGACGGCCGCGGAGGTGATCGCGCGCGGTGATGTCGTGTACGTGGTGGCCGACCAGAAGGGCCACGCGCAGCTCGCGCAGGTGCCGCAGGCGCAGAGCGCGCTCGTCGCATTGAACCCGAACGACGGAGGTGTCGCCGCGCTCGTCGGCGGCTTCGATTATTTCTCCAACAAGTTCAACCGCGCGACGCAGGCGCAGCGGCTGCCGGGCTCGGGATTCAAGCCGTTCTATTATTCCGCGGCGCTCGAGGACGGCTTCACGCCCGCGAGCACACTGCTCAACGCGCCGCTCGTGGTGGGAGCGCCGGGGCTCGAGGCCACCTGGCGGCCGGAGAACGACACCGGCTCCTTCGGCGGCCCCGTGCGCCTGCGCGTGGCGCTCGCCCACTCGCTCAACCTGGTGTCGATCCGACTGATGCGCGACCTCGGCATCCAGAACGTCATCCAGTATGTCAGCCGCTTCGGCTTCGATCCGCGCACGCTGCCGCAGGATCTGACGCTCGCGCTCGGAACACTGCGCACGACGCCGCTGCAGATGGCGGCCGCATACTCGGTCTTTGCCAACGGCGGCTTCAGGGTGCAGCCCTACTACATCGCGCGCATCGAGGATGCCTCGGGCAAGGTGCTCTGGCAGGCGACACCGCGCATCGCCTGCGCGCTCTGCGCCGATCCGGCCTCGGCCAACTCGGCCAACCAGCTGAAGCCGCAGCAGAGGGCTGCGAGCCTCCTTGCCGACGGAGACGAGTTGCACGAGGGCGAAGGCCCGCTGCCGCCCCCCTGGCTCGCTCCGCGAGTCATCAGTCCGCAGAACGATTATCTGATGACATCGATGATGAAGGACGTCATCAAATACGGCACCGCGGTGAAAGCGCTCTCGCTGAATCGGGACGACATCGCCGGCAAGACCGGCACGACCAATGACTACCGTGACGGCTGGTTCAACGGCTACACGCCCGAGCTCGAGGCGACCGTGTGGGTCGGATATGACGACAACCGTCCCCTCGGCCAAGGCGATGAGGGCGCTCACACGGCGCTCCCCATTTGGGTCCATTTCATGCGCTACGCGCTCGCGGGCGTACCGCAGTGGCAGCGCCCGATGCCGCCCGGCATCGTCAGGTTGCGCATCTCGCCCCAGACCGGGGCGTTGGTGAGCGACGAGAGCCCGGACGGCATTTCGGAGCTGTTCATGGCCAACCATCTGCCGGCCGCCGCGCCGGGCGCGGCCGCGACGGCACGAGGCACGCAGAGCCAGTCGGGCGCCGATTCGATATTCTGACCACGATGTCCCGCCGATATTCCACACCGCGCGGCGAGAACCTGCGGCGCGCGCTGGCGCAGGAAGCCGCGCGCATCATGGCCGAGCACGGCATCCACGATTTCTTCATCGCCAAGCGCAAGGCCGCGGAGAGACTCGGGGTCCAGGACGGCGCTGCCGTGCTGCCGAAGAACACCGAAATCGAAACGGCGCTCGCCGAATACCAACGCCTCTTCGCCCGTGAATCGCATGACGAGTCGCTGCAGGCGCAGCGACGCGCGGCGCTCGCGGCCATGGAGCAGCTGCGGGAGTTCGAGCCGCGGCTGGTGGGCGCGGTGCTCAGCGGCACCGCGACCCAGCACTCGGACGTGCAGCTGCACCTCTTTGCCGACTGCCCCGAGTCGGTGGCGCTGAAGCTCATCGACCATGGCATCGCCCACGAAGTGACCGAGCGGCGGGTGCGCATGAGCCCCGAGCGGGTGCTCGCCTACCCGGGGCTGCGCTTCGAGGTGGAGGATCAGTCGATCGAGGTCACGGTCTTTCCAACCGACGGCATCCGCCAGGCACCGGTGAGCCCGGTGGACGGGCGGCCGATGCGGCGCGCGAATGCGATCGAAGTGCAGGCGCTGCTCGAGAGCTGAGCGCGCGCAGCAGGGCGGCGCCGCTCAGCGCTTGCCGATCTCGACGTAGTCCCGCCGGGTGGGCCCGGTGTAGAGCTGCCGCGGGCGACCGATGCGCATCGCCGGGTCGGCGATCATCTCCTGCCAATGCGCCACCCAGCCCACCGTGCGCGCGATCGCAAACATCACCGTGAACATGGAGCGGGGGATGCCGATCGCGCTGTAGATGATTCCGGAGTAGAAATCGACGTTCGGGTAGAGCTTGCGCTCGACGAAGTAATCGTCCTTGAGCGCGATCTCCTCCAGCCGCAGCGCGAGCTCGAACAGCGGATTGTCGGAGCGGCCGAGGCGCGAGAGCACCTTGTGACACATCTCGCGGATGATCTTCGCGCGCGGATCGAAGTTCTTGTAGACGCGATGCCCGAAGCCCATCAGGCGAAAGTGGCTGGATTTGTCCTTGGCAAGGCCGAGGAACTTCGGGATGTTGTCGGCAGTGCCGATCTGCTCGAGCATGGTGAGCACGGCCTCGTTGGCGCCACCGTGCGCCGGGCCCCAGAGCGCGGAAACGCCCGCCGAGATGGCCGCATACGGATTGGCGCCGGTGCTGCCCGCGAGGCGCACCGTCGAGGTGCTGGCGTTCTGCTCGTGATCGGCGTGCAGGATGAACAGCAGATCGAGCGCCTGGGCCGCGACGGGATCGACCTGGTAGGGCTCGCACGGCACGGCGTAGAGCATGTGCAGCAGGTTGCTGCAGTAATCGAGGTCGTTGCGCGGATAGATGTAGGGCTGCCCGAGAGCATGCTTGTGGGCAGCCGCGGCGATGGTCGGAATCTTGGCGATGATGCGATGCGCAAAGATCTCCCGCTGCCGCGGGTTATAGATGTCCATGGTGTCGTGATAGAACGCGGACATCGAGGCCACCACCGCAGATACCATCGCCATCGGGTGGGCGTCGTAATGGAAGCCATGAAAGAAGCGCAGCAGCGATTCGTTGATCATGGTGTGATGACGGATGCTGCCCTCGAATTCCTCGAGCTGCTTGCGGCTCGGGAGACTGCCGTGCAGCAGCAGATACGCCACTTCCATGAACGAGCTCTTCTCCGCCAGCTGCTCGACCGGGTAGCCGCGGTAGAGCAACACGCCGGCATCGCCGTCGATATAAGTGATGCGGCTTTCGCAGGAGGCGGTCGCACCGAATCCCGGGTCGTAGGTGAAGACTCCGAGATCCTTGTTGAGCGCGGCGATATCGACGACGGCCGGTCCGATGGTGCCCGGGCGCACGGGCAGGCTCACCTTGTGGTCGGTGGCCCGGTCGAGGAGCTCGATTGTCTTCGCGGTCATTCGGTGGACGCTTTGCGTTTGCCCTCTGAGACCCGCCCTCGCGAGTTGCCAATGCTCCGGAAGACGGCCGTCGGCGCCAGCGGGGGAGAACGGGAAGGTTTACACGGTCCGCGCCCCGAATCAAGGCGCAAATGTGCCTGCCCAGCCTACCGGCGGGTAGAATAACGAGGTGCTCGAAACTCCACCGCTTGCGCTTTACGTGCATTTTCCCTGGTGCGTGCGCAAGTGCCCGTACTGCGATTTCAACTCGTACACTCTCCATGGGGAGCTCGAGGAGCAGCGCTACATCGAGGCGCTCGAGCGTGATCTCGCGGCGCAGGCGCCGGAGGTAGCCGGCCGCGAAGTGATCAGCATCTTTCTGGGCGGCGGCACGCCGAGTCTGTTTTCACCGCGCGCCGTGGCGCGCCTTCTCGAGGCGGCGCGCCGGCACGTGAGGCTCGCAGCCGACCTCGAGGTGAGCCTCGAGGCAAATCCCGGCACCATCGAGCGCGGCCGCTTCGCCGAATACCGCGCCGTCGGCATCAATCGGGTCTCGCTCGGCGCCCAGTCCTTCGATGATGCGCAGCTGGCGGCGCTCGGCCGCATTCACCGCGCCGATGAGACGCGGCGCGCCGCGGCGGAGCTTCACGCCGCCGGTATCGACAACTTCAACATCGATCTCATGTATGGGCTGCCGGGCCAGGACGCCGGCGCCGCGCTACGCGATCTGGAGGAAGCCCTCGCGCTGAGCCCGAGCCATCTCTCGCAGTACCAGCTCACGATCGAGCCCGGCACCGTCTTTGCCGGCCGTCCTCCTTCGCTCCCCGATGAGGAGGCGACGGAGCGGATGCTCGAGGGCTCGCAGGAGCGTCTCGCAGCGGCGGAGCTTGCGCAGTATGAGGTCTCGGCCTACGCCGCTGCCGGCCGGCGCTGCCGCCACAATCTCAACTACTGGTCCTTCGGCGACTATCTCGGCATCGGCGCCGGCGCGCACGGCAAGCTGACCGTCGATGGCAGCGGCGGCAGAGGCATCGTGCGCACCACGCAGCCGCGCGAGCCGCGGCGCTACCTCGCCTCGGCGGGCCACGGGACTTTTACGCGCCAAGCGGTCCCGGCCGAGGAGCTGCCGTTCGAGTTCATGCTGAATGCGCTGCGGCTCGTCGAGGGATTCGAGGTCGCGGCCTTCAGCGGCCGGACCGGACTTTCCTTCGCCACCGTGGCCGAGACGATGACGGATCTCATCAACGAAGACTTGATCGTCGCTTGCGGGACGTGCTATCGCGCGAGTCCTCTGGGGCGGCGATTCCTCAACGACGTATTGTTACGATTCGTGACGGAAATCCCGAAAAGCGCCGGTCAATCAGAATTGTCAACGGCTCCAAAGCCTCCGCCAGCGCTCGCCGCTCGTGCTTTATTCACAGCCCCGGGGGGTGGGAACGTAAAATGAGCAAATTAGCCGACAAACCCGCCATGTGGGTCGATGATGTAGCTGGAAGCTATTGATAAAGCAGAATAAAAATACCTGGTCATTTTTTAGCCATTGCAATAAATATGCAATATAACCGGGAAATTTTACCCACGAGGGGATGCTCGCCCACAGAGTTATCCACAAGTTCTGTGGATAAGGGGGCCTGGAGCTTGACCATTCATTGGCACGATTTCCAGTGCCGTCGCCTCGGAGCCGGCGGCGGTTTGCGGCGCGCTTGTCGCAGCCGCTGTCGGCGGCTACACTCGCCGGCCCTTTGAACCGAAGCCTTCCGGCCCCATCTATGGCCGGACTGCCACTGCCTCGAAGCCTGCCATGAAAGCCGACATCCATCCTGCGTACAAAGAGATCACGGTCACCTGCTCGTGCGGCAACTCGTTCAAGACGAGCTCCACCCTCGGACACGACCTGCAGGTAGAGGTGTGCTCGAGCTGCCACCCCTTCTATACGGGCAAGCAGAAGATCGTGGACACCGCCGGACGCGTCGACAAGTTCCGCAAGAAGTACGGAGCTGCGGGCGCGGGGAAGTAACCGCGCCACTCGGAGCTGCCGTACGGGCGGCAGCGAACCCGCCGGCTCCTGCTCGGTCGAAGACTCGTGGGCGTTGGCCGCCCAGCCGCGAAGCCCCGAGCGCAACTCGCAGCAGCTCTCGGCTATTTCCTCATTGACGATAACAGCCGGTGGTTGCGCTTGAATCCGATTGGCGCCGGAGAGCTTCTTCGGCAGCCGCTATGAGCGCCGGCGATACGTCTCGGCATCGGCACTGCGGCCCAGTAGGGCCGCTGCCTCCGCCGCCCAGCGCCAGAAGGAAGGCTTGCAGCCGAACAACTCCGCTGCCGCGACCAGATCGTTGAGCGCGGCAGAGAGCTCCTCGGGCGTCGAATGGGAGCCGATGCTCAGCGCGGGCCGTGAACAGGCGGCGAGGAACGACGCCGCGCGATCCAGACATGATGCCGCGCTGCCGGATGTCATTCCGCGTTCTGCACCTGCTCGCGGACGGCGCGGCTATCTATTTGATTTTTAGTCTTTTTGAGTAAGTCCACGCTCGAGCAGCTACGGGTCTAGCTACAGCCGTACCCGAGCGGTTCTGCCTCTGGGACAACGAAAGCACTGCAACGAAGCCGAGGCGGTCCGTTCCCGAGATCACCCCTGAAGCCAGGCCATCCCTGACGCCGGCCCCGAGGTGACGGCGGCTTCGCAGTACGTTGCGGCGCTCTAGACGTTGAGTAAAAATACTCAATGACATGAGCAAATCTCCGGCCGAGTACCGACGCCCCCAAGCTGCCGTGCTGGCCCAGCGGCTGGCCGAGCCGCGCCGGTTTCTGCACGTCGTCGCCGGTCCGCGCCAGGTCGGCAAATCCACCCTGGTCCAGCAGGTCACTGGGGAACTGAGCCTGCCCGTTCGATATGCCAGCGCCGATGAGCCGACGCTTCGAGGCGCGGACTGGATCAGCCAGCAATGGGAGGCGGCGCGACTGGAGGCATCGGGAGAGGCCGGTGCCGTGCTCGTGCTGGATGAGATCCAGAAAATCCCTTCGTGGTCGGAGACGGTCAAGCGGCTCTGGGACGAGGACACGCGCAAGAAGCGACGGCTCAAGGTCGTGCTATTAGGCTCGGCGCCGCTACTCATGGCGCAGGGCCTCACGGAGAGCCTCGCCGGTCGGTTCGAAACGCTGAGGCTGCCGCACTGGTCCTTCGCAGAGATGCGCGCGGCCTTCGGCTGGTCGCTGGAGCAATACCTCTACTTCGGCGGCTACCCCGGCGCCGCGCCCCTCAGAGGCGATCCGGGCCGCTGGGCGCGTTATATCGCCGACAGCCTCATCGAGACATCCATCGCGCGCGATGTGTTGCTGCTGACCCGCGTCGACAAGCCAGCACTGCTGCGCCGGCTCTTCGAGCTCGCTTGCCGCTACTCGGGCCAGGTTCTCTCCTACACCAAGATGATCGGGCAGCTGCAGGACGCCGGCAACACCACGACGCTCGCGCACTACCTCGACCTGTTGGCCGGCGCGGGGATGGTCTGCGGGCTCCCAAAATACGCGAGCGATACGGCGCGCAGCCGGGGATCGAGCCCGAAGCTGCAGGTGCTCAATACCGCGCTCATGACGGTGACGGCCGGCGTCAGCCCGGAAGAGGCGCGCTCGGATCGGGAATTCCGCGGACGGCTCATCGAATCGGCGGTCGGCGCACATCTGGCAAATGCCGCGGCTATCGGCGAGTGCGAGGTCTACTACTGGCGCGACCGAGGGCAGGAAGTCGATTTCGTCGTCAAAGCCCGCTCAGGACTGACCGCCATTGAAGTGAAGAGCGGCCGAGCGCCACAAGCTCATCCCGGTACGGGAGCCTTTGCGGCAGCGTTCAAGGTAAAGCGTACACTGCTCGTCGGTGGGGACGGCATCGCGCTCGAGGACTTCCTGAACCGACCAGTAGCTGAATGGCTGGCGCACTGACAACTCAGCAGAGGGTCGAGATAGCAGCGAGGAAAGAATTCCAAGGCGGACGTGCCATCGCAAGAATGAGCGGCATCGGGGGTATTTATGCGACGGTCGAGTCGAGGCGCGCTGGTCTCTCAGTATCTGGAGGGAATCTCCCGTACAGCACTGGCGGAATATCAGCAGTTCTTTCGCGAGCAGGCGCGACGACGCAATGGCGTCTACGCGCTGTACCGGAAGAAGAAGCTCTATTACGTCGGACTGGCGCGAGATCTCCGGGGCCGGTTGAGGACGCACTTGCGCGACAAGCACGGCGAGTCGTGGGATCGATTCAGCATGTATTTGACGGTCGGCGATGACCACATCAGGGAACTGGAATCACTGGTTCTACGAATCGTGCGGCCAACCGGGAATCGACAGGCAGGCAAATTTGCAAAAGCGCAAAATCTCCGGCGCGAGTTCACCCGTCGAGTGAAGCAGGATGCAGCGGAGCACTTGAGCGAACTCCTTGGAGTGGAGCGAGCCAGAAAGACAGTGACTCTCCGCGCCAGTTCGTCGAGGAAGGCGGTACTGTCTGCATATGTGACCCCCTGCGCCTTCGCGCCAGCTATAAGGGCAAGGTTATAAAGGCTCGCGTATTACGCAACGGGATCATCTCATTCGCGGGCACAAAGTTCCGCTCGCCGTCCATGGCCGCGTGTGCTGCGTTACCGCATCGCCGCGCCATCAATGGATGGTCGTTCTGGACGTATGAGCGCGCACCCGGGGATTGGGTCAGGCTCCGGGAGCTGCGAAAGTAAGGCCCTTGCGACGGACCACAGCATGCGTTATTGGTGGGTCAATCAGAACCAAACCTTCCGCCAGGAGACCGAGGGCGGTTACCTCTGGTCGCCGAAGCGCAACAAGAACGGACACCGGAATCCCTTCTACGAGTTCATGCGCGAGGTCGCACCCGGCGACATCGTCCTCTCGTTCTGCGACACGCGCATCGCCGCCCTCGGCATCGTCACCGGCTATTGCCGAGAGAGCCCGAAGCCGGAGGAATTCGGCACCGCCGGCACGAACTGGAGCCAGATCGGCTGGCGCGTGGGCGTTCGCTGGCAGCGTCTTTCCAGTGCAGTCCGTCCCAAGGATCACATTGCGCGACTGCGCCCTCATCTGGCTGGAAAATATGCACCACTGACCCCCGAGGGCAATGGTCTGCAAAGCGTCTACCTGACGGAAATCAGCCGGGGGTTCGCTTGGGCGCTGTTCGAGTTGATCGGCGCGGAGGCTCGGCGGGTCGCCGATGTCGGTCAGGAGGTCGGCCGGATCGAGCGCGACTCGCCGGCGCCGGAGCGCGATATCGAGGAATGGGAGCGGCGCGTCGAGGCCGGCATTAGCGCCGATGGGGCGATCCCGCAGACCGAGCGAAGCGCGCTCGTCCTGGCGCGTCGTGGTCAGGGGATCTTCCGGGACAACGTGCGCTCCATCGAGCACGCCTGCCGTATTACCCGGGTGGAGCGCATGGAGCATCTGATCGCGAGCCACATCCAGCCTTGGCGCGACAGCAGCAATGAGGAGCGCCTCGATGGCGAAAACGGTCTGCTCCTGACCCCGACGGTGGACCACCTGTTTGATAAGGGGTTCATTTCTTTCGAGGACGCGGGACAACTGATCGTATCTCCCGTGGCGGACCCGGTGTCCCTCAAACGGATGGGAATCGATCGCGAGGCCCGAGCGAACGTCGGCGCATTCTCCGAGGGGCAAAGACGGTATCTCGAGTTTCACCGCGAGAACGTGCTGCGCATGGCGCGCGGCCTCTCGACAAGCGGGCACAGCGGCTGAGGGGCTGGTGAATGCCAAGGCAGCGGCCGCTGCCACGCGACCGTTTCCGGTATCGCTTTTCCGGGTTTCGTGTACTGAGTTCAGGCCATCCTGGAACGAGTTCTCGGGGAAACCTCGGCCCCAGTGCACGAAACCTCCGACATCGACATCCGGCGATCACGCTGTCGGTGTTCCCCAATGAGCGAACTGGCGGCAAGGCGCGGCTGAACAGAAACAACGACTTCGGCTGCTAGCTTTTGTTCCGCAATCTCGAACGGAGCAGCAATGTGCCTCAACCGCGTATTAACCGCAGGAGGAAATGCCATCGGCAATGGCGCATCGGAAGACTACGAGGGTCACGGGAATACATCCGGCCAACGATAAGCAACTCCCCGCGAATGGCGGTCCTGAGCGCATATAATCGCGATCGCTAGAACAATAGGGCCGCACAGTGTCCAGCGCATTCAGAACGACAGATGTTCATGGAAGGCGACTCCGCTACATTTGCGAGGGCGACGGCCCGGTTACTGTAGTCATCGACCAAGGGCAGGGTCTTTCGATCGAGCAAGGTTTCGAAAGACCCGAACCGATGGGCTGGACAAAAGTCTTCAAGGAGATCCAGAACTCCACGCGGGTTCTCATGCATGACAGAGCGGGTCTCGGGTCGAGTGATCCTGCCCCCGGTCGACGAACAAGCAGCGAGATGGTGGACGATTTGCGTGCCGTCTTGGCCGCGGCGCAGGTTCGACCTCCGTACGTTCTCGTTGGGCACTCCGTCGGAGGCTTCAATGTTCGGCTCTTCGCAGGAAGATATCCGAATGAAGTGCCTGGCCTGGTTCTGGTGGATTCCTGCCATCCCGACCAACTGGGCAAGTTCGCGAGCATCTTGCCGCCAGAGGCACCCGGTGAGGCGATGCCACTAAAGCTGCTGCGCCGTGGACCAGGTGCCGCGCTTTCGGCCGAGGCCATCGACTTCCGGGCCTGTGCAGAGCAGGCGCGCGGGGTCATGACGATCGGCCGCAAGCCACTGGTTGTCGTCAGTCAAAGCCCGCATGCCTTAGGCCCGCCGGGCATTCCGCTCCCCATATGGGAAAAGATGCGAATCGTATGGAGTGATCTGCAAGGCGACCTTCTCCGGCTGTCGGCAAAGAGCACTCAAGTGATCGCCACGCACGCCGGCCATCTGATTCAGTTCGAAGAACCAGGACTGGTGGCCAATGCGATCCTCGGCGTCGTGAGAGACGCGCAAATCGATCCAGGTCGCATGCACTGAAGCCACGGCGGATGCCTGTCCAGGGTTATCGAACGCCGACGGCTCCCCTTCCCAGTCTGCGCTTGCGGCGCATAGTTCTGGGTTGTGACACGCAGCTCGCGCATTGCGGCACACCGACCGACGACACACGCGGCGTGAGATTCTGTTGCGGCCAAAGGTGCGCGGTGCAGGATAGCTTCGCGGCGGCTATTGTTATACACGCTGACCAAAGCGATGTGCGGTGCGCACACCAGTGGATCCGCATGGATCAGTCGCGGCGGCGCCGCTGACCTGCGCGACTGCCAGCCCGGTCCTTTCGGCCGCTGTATGGATCACCCCGCCTTGCGTTGCTCTGATTGCTGGCCGATCGCTGTCACTTTGCGATCGCCGCGCTCGCTCTCGAGCAGCAGAGCGGTCCACTGTTCGAGCGCCGCACACCGCTCCTTGAAGTAGTCGTGTCGGTCATAGGTACCCTCGACCCCGCGCAGCTGGTGCCCCAGGCAGCGCTCGGCCACTTCGCGCCGGATGCCGAGCGCGGCGAGGTGGGTGCGCGCGGTACGCCGCAGGTCGTGCAGCGTGAAGGGCCGCAGGCCGTGCGGCACGCGCTCCAGAGCTACGTTCAGCGTATCGAGACCAACATGCGGTACGCGCTCACGGGGATCACGCCGACGCTTCGGGAACAGATATTCGCTGCTGGCCGCAAGCGTCTTGAGCTCCCGAAGCCAACCGACCACCTCGGGCACGAGCGGAATGTCGAGGGCGGTGCCGGTCTTAGTGCGGGACGCGGGAAGATGCCAGACCGCGCCTTGAGGCGTGCTGCCGTCGAGATCAAATTCCTCCCATCGGGCCCCAAGCAGTTCACCTTTGCGGACGCAAAGGCCGAGAAGCAGCTTGAGGGCGAGTGCGTTCGCGGTGCCGAGGCTCGGCGCCTCGCGGACCTTCTCGAAGAGCTTCGCCAGCTCGTCGAGGCTCAGCGCGCGGCTGCGGGGTCTCTCGGTGCCGCCTCGATCGAGGCGCGGCGAGAAACCGGAGGCCGGGTTGGCAGGGACCATGCGCCGACGTACGCCGAAGGCAAAAATGCGATGGACGAAGCGCAGCAGATCGTTCGCCGCCGTCGGTGCCCGTCCCTTGACCTCGTCGATCACGCGGGCGATGTCCGCGGCGGTGACGTCCACCGCCGCCGTGCCGCCGAGCTTGGGCAGCAGGTATTTGTCGAGATGCCGGCGCGGAACGCTTGGGTGCTTGATCCCCCGGCCGATGATCTCGTTCCGGTACCACTCCTCGCACAACTCTCGAAACGAGCCGCGCTGGCGCTGCGCGGCTTGAGTGGCACGGCGCACGCTCAAAGGGTCCTGCTGCTTGTCCAGCAGCACACGGGCCTGCCGCGCCTCGATGCGGGCCTGTGCAAGCGACATTGCGGGGTAGTGGCCGAGGGTCAGCCAGTGCTCGCGGCCGGCGAAGTGATAGCGCAGCGTCCACGAGGCGCCGTCGCGAGTCTGCTTGCGCAGATATAGCCCGTCGCCATCGCTGAGCAGCATCCGCTCGCCCGATCGGTGCGCCCGCTCAACCGCGAGCGTAGTGAGTTTCGCGCGCTCCATTCGACCCCTCCGTCCGCAGGGATTCGATCCGGTGGCTCTCGATCCGCGTGGTTTGCGAAGTGTTTCAGCTCCTCGCAAGCCGCCCCTGATCGTCGAATAGCAGCCACGGACTTAGCTACAGATCAGCTACCACACTAGCTACAGGATAGCCGATATGGGGTTGGAGGGAAGTGGCCATTCATGGCCAAAACACCTAGAAATACAGGGTATTCAGGACAGCGATAGATCCGCCTCGACACCCCTGAACGCTATTCCGCGTTCTGCACCTGCTCGCGCATCTGCTCGATGATGACCTTCATGTCGACCGCGCTGCGGGTGGTGTCGAGGTCCTGGGACTTCGACGACAGCGTGTTCGCCTCGCGGTTGAGCTCCTGCATCAGGAAATCGAGCCGCCGGCCGGCAGGCTCGTTGCCCCCGAGAATCCGGCGGATCTCCGCGACATGGCCGGCGAGACGATCGAGCTCCTCATCCACGTCCAGCCGCTGGATGAGGAGCGCAAGCTCCTGCTCGAGCCGCTCCTGATCCACACTCGCGGTCAACTCCTTCACTCGCTCCTCGAGCCGCGCCCGCAGCCGCGTCTGCACCTCGGGGAGACGCTCGCGCACCTGCCGGACCTGATCCTCGAGACTCGTGCAGCGCAGCTCCAGGATCTCCTTGAGCCGCAGACCCTCGCGCGCGCGTGCCGCCAAGAGATCCTCGAGCGTGCTGCCGAAGAGGGCCTGGGCCGCAACCAGCAACTCCTCACCGGCCGAGGTGTCCTCCTTGAGCACGCCGGGCCAGCGCAGCACATCGACCACGTTCACGGTGTGCTCGGGGAAGGACCGGCCGATGTCCTTCAGCCGCGCAAGCAGCCGCTCGAGCGCGTGGGAGTCCACTTCGAGGCCGGCTTCGGAGACTTGGGCGCGGCGATACGTGATTACGCAGTCGACCTTGCCGCGGCGTACCTCGCGCGCGAGCCGCTGGCGCAGCTCGCCCTCGGCAGAGCGCAACTCATCCGGCAGGCGGAAACCAGCCTCGAGGAAGCGATGGTTGACGCTGCGCAGCTCGCACACGAGAGTTCCCCAGGAGCCGGAGATCTCGCGCCGGGCGAAGCCCGTCATGCTGGCGATCATTGAAGTACGCTCCTGGCGCGCCGAGTGCTATAAAGGCGAACCCAGTCTAACAGATGCAGGGATTTCCTCTTGCGGGTTGAGTACGCCGACGTCAGCCTCCTGGGCGGGCGCGAGGAGAACCAGGATCGGGTCGCCGCTGCGGTGGCGGAGCATGCGGCGTTGCTACTGGTCGCCGACGGCATGGGCGGCCATGCCAACGGCGCGCGGGCTGCGGAGATTACCCGCGAGATCGTGCTCGAGGCGTTCTGGCATACCCCGCAGCCGCTGTTCGATCCGCTCGGATTCCTCCACCTGACTCTCTTTCGCGCGCACGAGGAAGTGGTCAAGCTCGGCGCGTCGCTGCCGCTCGAGCAGCGGCCGCGCGCGACCTGCGCCCTGTGCCTGGTGCAGCAAAAGGCTTCCTGGTGGGCGCATGTCGGGGACAGCCGCATCTATCATCTGCGCGGCGGCGCCGTCGTCGGCCGCAGCCGCGATCACAGCCACGTCGAGGTGCTGCTGCGCGAAGGCCTCATCACCGCCGAGCAGGCCCAGGCTCATCCGATGCGCAACTACGTCGAGTGCTGTCTCGGCGGTGATCCCATCATTCCCGACATGTCGATCTCGCGCCGACGTCCGCTGCAGTCGGGCGACGTGCTGCTCCTGTGCACCGATGGGTTGTGGAGCGGGGTGAAGGACGCGGAGCTCGCGGCGGAGCTCTGCGCAGCGGCTGCGCCAGGAGCGGGCGCCGGCAGCCCCGCGGGCGTGCCGCTGCGCGAGAAGCTGCTCGAGCTCGGCCAGAAAGCCGTGGCGCGCACGGGCGCGGCGAGCGACAACACCTCGGCGGCGGCGCTGCGCTGGCTCTCATGAGCAGGCCGAGCGGACGCGCACCCGATGAAATGCGCCCGGTGACCTTCACGCGCCGCTTCGCCAAGCACGCCGAAGGCGCCGTCCTGATCGAGGCCGGCGACACCCAGGTGTTGTGTACCGCCAGTATCGAGGAGATGGTGCCCGCCTTTTTGCGCGGCAAGGAGCAGGGCTGGGTCACCGCCGAGTACGGCATGCTGCCGCGCGCCACCCACACCCGCTCCGCCCGCGAGGCGGCGCGCGGCAAGCAGAGTGGCCGCACGCAGGAGATCCAACGCCTGATCGGACGATCGCTGCGCGCGGTCATCGATCTCAAGGCGCTGGGACCCCGCACCGTCACGATCGACTGCGATGTGCTGCAGGCCGACGGCGGCACACGCACCGCCTCGATCACCGGCGGCTACGTGGCACTCGCGCAGGCCTGCGAGAAGCTGGTGGCGCAGCGCACGCTCGCCGCGAGCCCGCTGCACGGACAGGTCGCCGCCATCTCCGTCGGGATCGTGAGCGGCGAGCCCGTGTTGGATCTGGACTACCGCGAGGACTCGCAGGCCGAGACCGACATGAACGTGGTGATGCGAAGCGGCGGCGCCTTCGTCGAGCTGCAGGGCACCGCGGAGGGACATCCCTTCCGCCGTCACGAGCTCGACGCCATGCTCGCCCTCGCGACCGGAGGCATCGAGCGGCTGTTCTCGCTGCAGACGAAGGCCCTGGGAAGATGAAGAAGACGGTCCTGGCGAGCGGCAACTCCGGCAAGCTCAAGGAGATGACCGCGATCCTGCGGCCGCTCGGGCTCGAGCTCATCGCGCAGAGCGCGCTCGGGATCGACTCGCCGGCGGAGACCGGCACCACGTTCCTCGACAACGCGCTCCTCAAGGCCCGGCATGCGGCCCGCCTGTCCGGTCTTCCGGCACTGGCGGATGACTCCGGCATCGAAGTCGATGCGCTCGAGGGCCGCCCGGGCGTGTACTCCGCGCGCTTTGCCGGCGAGGGGGCGAGCGATGCCGACAATCTCCAGAAGCTCCTCGCGGAGCTGCACGATGTGCCGACGGAATTCCGCCAGGCGCGTTACCACTGTGTGATCGCCTTCGTCCGCCGGCCGGAAGACGACCGGCCGATCATTGCCCACGGCACCTGGGAAGGGCGCATCGCGCTCGAGCCGCGCGGCAGCGGCGGCTTCGGCTACGATCCGATCTTCCTGCCGGCCGATGCGCCGGGCACCGCGGCCGAGCTCGACCCCGGGACCAAGAACGAGCTCAGCCACCGCGCGCAGGCGTTGCGCGCGTGGGTCGCCGCTGCGCGCGCCGAGCTCGAGCGCGGGGAGACCCGCACGACGCCCGCGATGCGCGGCAGGCTCTTCGTCCTGGCGGCCCCTTCGGGCGCGGGCAAAACCTCGCTGGTCAAGGCGCTGCTCGAGCGCATGCCACGGCTGCGCATGTCCGTTTCCCACACCACTCGGCCGCGCCGGCCCACCGAGGAACACGGGCGGGAGTATTACTTCATCGGCGTGCCGGAGTTCGAGCGGCTGGCTGCGCACGGCCAGTTTCTCGAGTACGCCCGCGTATTCGACAACCTCTACGGCACGGCGCGCGCCCCCGTCGAGGAACGGCTCGCACGCGGCGGCGATATGGTGCTCGAGATCGACTGGCAGGGCGCCCGACAGGTGCGCGCGGCCATGCCCGATTGCGTGACCATCTTCATCCTGCCGCCCGCGCGCGAAGCGCTCGAGAAGCGCCTGCGCAGCCGCGGCACGGATTCCCCGCAGGTGATCGCGCGGCGGCTCAACGATGCGGTGAGCGACATGTCGCACTGGCGGGAATTCGATTACGTCGTGGTGAACGACGACTTTGAGAGGGCGGTGTCCGACCTCACGGCCATCGTGACCGGCCACGCGGATGAGGTGCCATCGGGCACCGCGCCTCGCGGGGGCGGGGCTCTGAGGCTGGACGCCCATCGCCCCGAGCTCACGCCGCTGCTGGAGCGGCTGCTGGCCTGAGCACCTCGATTGGGCTTACAATGAGCCATCTCCCGCGCCCGCCGCGCTCATCTTTCTTCCTACCCGTACCATGGCCCGTATCACCGTCGAAGACTGTCTGCAAAACGTCGATAACCTCTTCCAGCTCGTCATCCTGGCCGCCCAGCGCGCCCGACGCCTCGCCAACGGCGCCGAGCCGACCGTCGCCTGGGAAAACGACAAGCCCACGGTGGTCGCGCTGCGCGAGATTGCCGCCGGCAATGTCACGCTCGAGATGCTGCGCGAACCCGAGCCCTTGGCCGAGCCCGCGATTCCCGAGCTCGAGGCTCAATCGAGCTTCCGCGCGCCGCAGTTCGGGCTGGGGGATTAAGCCTCCCGGCCGATTCTTATGGACTACGCGTCTTCGCTCCTGGGACTGCTCCCCGGCGGAAGGCGCACTCCGGGACTGAAGGAGCTTCTGGCCGCCGTCGGCGGCTACCTGCCACCGGAGCAGGTGGCGCGGGTCGAGCAAGCGGCCGAGTTCGGCGCCTCCGCCCATAAGGGACAAAAGCGCCTCTCCGGCGAGCCTTTCATCGCCCATCCCGTGGCGGCGGCCGCCATTCTCGCCGACCTGCACCTCGACGCCGACACCCTGATCGCGGCAATCCTGCACGATGTCATCGAGGACACCCCGACGCCCAAGGATCAGCTGGCCGCGCGCTTCGGCGCCGACGTCGCCGAGCTCGTCGATGGGGTAACCAAGCTCGATGCCATCCAGTTCAAGAGCCGCGAGGAAGCGCAGGCGGAGTCCTTCCGCAAGATGCTGCTCGCGATGGTGCGCGATCTGCGGGTGATCCTGGTCAAGCTCGCCGACCGCACCCACAACATGCGCACCATCGAGGCCATGCCGCTGCCCAGGCGCCGGGCCGTGGCGCGCGAGACGCTGGAGATCTACGCGCCCATCGCCGAGCGTCTGGGGCTTTACAACATGAAGCTCGAGCTCGAGGATCTCGGGTTCGAGGCGCTCTATCCGCGGCGCTATCAGGTGCTCGAGCGTGCGCTGCGCAAGGCGCGCGGCAACCAGAAGGAGTTCCTGAAGAAGATCGAGCAACAGCTCGGCGCTGCCCTGGCCAAGAGCGAGATCGTTGCGCGGGTGGAGACGCGCGAGAAGCACCTCTACAGCATCTACAAGAAGATGCTGCGCAAGCGCGCCTCGCTCGCCGAGATCGTCGATGTCTACGGCCTGCGCATCATCGTCGACCGGCCGGACACCTGTTACCGCACGCTCGGCGTCGTTCACTCGGTCTTCCGACCGATGCCCGGACGCTTCAAGGACTACATCGCCATCCCACGCGTCAACGGCTACCAGTCGCTCCACACCACGCTCTTCGGCCCCAACGGCGTGCCCATCGAGGCGCAGATCCGCACCGAGGACATGCATCGGGTGGCCGAGTCCGGCGTCGCGGCCCACTGGAAATACAAGAGCGGCGATGCGGATTCGATGCAGCAGGAGCGCACGCGCGAGTGGCTGTCGAGCCTGGTCGAGTTGCAGGAGGACGGGACCTCGGAGGAGTTTCTCGAGAGCGTCAAGGTCGATCTGTTTCCAGACAAGGTGTATGTCTTCACCCCGAAGGGCACGATCCTGCGCCTGCCGAGCGGCGCGACCGTGGTCGACTTCGCCTACGCGGTGCACACCGACATCGGCAACCGCTGTGTCGCGGCCAAGGTCGACCGGCGTCTGACGCCGCTGCGCACCGTGCTGCGCAACGGCCAGACGGTGGAGATCATCACCGCCAAGGGGGCGATGCCCAATCCCTCCTGGGTCAACTTCGTCGTCACGGCCAAGGCCCGCAACGCCATCCGGCATTACTTGAAGAGCCTGCGCCGCACCGAGGCGATCGCGCTCGGCCAGCGGCTCCTCAACCAGGCGCTCGGGGAGTTTCGCCTCACGCTCGAGGACGTGAGCCCGGAGGTGCAGCACGCCGTGCTCGGGGAATTCGGCATGAAGGATCTCGACGACCTCTACGAGAAGATCGGCCTCGGCGAGCGACTGGCGCCTCTCGTCGCGCGCCGCCTTCTCCCGTCC
>DATFCZ010000060.1:0-21663 GCA_035252605.1 Steroidobacteraceae bacterium | reverse complement strand
CGCTTCGGCGGTTCGCGCCGTTACTAAGACTCCCTCTATCGGCACCGCTCCCGGCCGTCACGGCCGGGAGCGGCAAGCCGAATGCCACCTCGAGCTCGGCGAGTGATCACGCTCACCTTTCGGCCGCTGAGCAGCGAATCGGTGATCCTCGTGCGTGGCGCGTATTTCAGGATCTGCGCCGACGGGACGCTTCGCGGACCCGACAACGCCGTTACGGCCAGCTTCACCGACGGACTCTGGCGCCTCGGCCGAAAACAACATCGAACGGTGGAATGTCGCGAGCCGGTGTACCTGCGCGTCACGACCTCCGACGGCCAGCGCGAATGCATCGGACCTTACGAGTGTCTCAAGGTGACCGGCGGCGCGATCTTCTCGAACGACACTTATCTCGGCGCGCACACGCGCGGAGAGTCGAACCTGCCTCAGCTCGGGATATGGAACGAGATCGCGCTTCTCTCTGACAGGTGAGGCGCGCGAAGCGGTGCTGCTCTCAGAGCGCCGGGCGCACGGGCGTCTTGGCCGCGGCACCTACGACGGTCGTCCACTCGCGCACCCGCCATGACTTGACGAGGCCGTTCACCACATAAGGATCGGCGCGGGCAAAGCCGTCAACGACCGCGGGCGATACGGCTTCGAAGAGCAGCACGCCCGTATCCGCCGGATCGGCGAGGGCGCCGGCGAGCAAGAGACTCCCCTGCCGCTGCGCTTCCCAGGCGTGCTTGAGATGCGCGTCGCGGAAAGCCGGGCGACGCTCGAGGTAGTCGTCGACGAAGGAATAGAAGAGCAGGTAATGCTTCACGGCGGATCAGCGGTCGACCAGCTTCTGCTGCTGCTCGGTGTAGCGCGCGCCCTCGATCGGGATTTGCGCAAGCGTTCGGTCGATCTCTCGCAAGTCATCGGCGCTCAACTTGACGTCGGCCGCGCCGATGTTCTCCTCCAGTCGATGGAGCTTCGTCGTGCCCGGAATGGGCACGATCCAGGGCTTGCGGGCCAACACCCAGGCGAGTCCAAGCTGCGCGCGCGTGATCTTCTTGCGGCCGGCCATCTCTCCGATGACCTCGATGAGGGCCTGGTTCGCCTTCCTCGCTTCCTGTGAGAACCGCGGCACGTTGTTGCGGAAATCCGCGCTGTCGAATGTCGTGTGCTCGTCGATGGCTCCGGTGAGGAAACCCCTGCCGAGCGGGCTGAAGGGGACGAAGCCGATGCCGAGCTCCTCCAGCGTCGGCAGCACTTTGTGCTCGGGCTCCCGCCACCAGAGCGAATACTCGCTCTGCAGCGCCGTGACGGGCTGAACGGCATGCGCGCGGCGGATGTTCTGCACGCCGGCCTCCGAAAGGCCGAAGTGTCTCACTTTGCCCTCGCGAATCAGATCCCTCACCGCGCCGGCGACCTCCTCCATCGGCACCTCGGGATCGACCCGGTGCTGGTAGAAAAGATCGATCCAATCGGTCTTCAGGCGCTTGAGAGAAGCTTCGGCGACCTCCCGGATGTGCTGCGGACGGCTATTCACACCGCTTTGGGCGTGGGTCTTCGGGTCGATGCCGAAGCCGAACTTGGTCGCGATGACGACCCGCTCGCGCACCGGCGCCAAGGCCTCGCCCACGAGCTCCTCGTTCGTGAACGGACCGTACATCTCGGCCGTATCGAAGAAGGTGACGCCGCGATCGACCGCCGCGCGGATGAGCGCGATGCCCTGTTGCTTCCCGACCGGCTGTCCGTAGCCGTGACTCAAGCCCATGCAGCCCAAGCCGATGGCCGAGACCTCGAGAGCGCTCTTGCCGAGTCTTCGCTTCTCCATCGTCGTGATCTCCCGTGGTAACGCGTCTCAGGTGGTGGCTCTCAGGGGAGCAAAGGGTAATCCTCTTCATGGGAGCCGTGCGGGTGATCGCCGATGCAGAGGCCGTGATCCGCCAGGGTGGCGATCACCCGGCACTCGCGGATTCGCTTGCCCCGGCCGTGGGCCAGCATCCGTTCGAGCTCCGTCCGCAGACTCCCCAGCATCATGATGCGTCTTCTCACGGCCTCGAGCTGTCGGCGAGCGATCTCATCGGCCTGACCGCAGTCCGAATTGACCTTGTCCGCAAGCGCCAGGAGCTCGCGCACATCCGCCAGGGAAAAGCCGAGCTCGCGGGCGTGCCGGACGAAGCTCAGTTTCTGCCGGTGTACCTCGCCGTAGCGACGCTGCGCGCCGGCGGTTCGCATCGGCGGTGGCAGCAGCCCGATCTGCTCGTAATAGCGGATCGTCTGGACTTTGCAGCCGACGCTGTGCGCCAGCTTGCCGATGGGGATCGAGAGCTGAGCCATGCTTGAAGCTCCAGCAACTGCAGGTTTTAGGATAGCACTCCATGGCGCACGAGCACTCCCGCCACGGGCACGCGGACCACGAGCCCTCGCATCATGACCGGCAGCCGATGCGCCACGGCCGTACGCATCGGGGTGAGCACGGCCAGGGCGCGGGCGAGCGGCGCTTGCTGCTGACGCTCGGCATCCTGCTGACTTTCACCGCAATCGAAGCCCTCGGCGGCTGGTTCGCCAATTCCATCGCGCTCCTGGCCGAGGCGGCCCACATGCTGGCCGACACGGGCGCGCTGTTGCTCGCCATCGTCGCCATTCGCGCGAGCCGCCGGCCGGCCGACGCGCGGCACACGTACGGCTCCGCCCGCTACCAGACGTTGGCCGCCTACACCAACGGCCTGATGCTGCTCGCGCTTTCGGCATGGGTGGTGGCCGAGGCGATCCGGCGCCTCATCTCACCGCCCGCGGTCGACGGCAAGCTGATGCTGATCATTGCCCTCATCGGCGGTGCCGCCAATCTCGCGGCTTTCATCACCCTCTCGGGCGCCAGCTCGCTGAATGAGCGCGGCGCGCGCGCCCACGTTTTCAGCGACCTCTTGGGCTCGGCGGCGGCGGCGGCGGCCGCCCTGCTGATTCTTAAGTGGGGCTGGCGGGTGGCCGACCCGATCCTCTCGATCCTGGTCTCGCTTCTCATCCTGCGCTCGGGTTGGCGGCTGACGCGCGAAGCCGCGCACGTGCTGCTGCAGGGCGCACCTCAGACGCTCAATCCCGAGGGCGTTGCGCGCGACCTCGAGGAGGTCCCGGGAGTGCGGGACGTGCACCACCTGCACGTCTGGTCGATGACCGGTGAAGCGCCGGTCGTGACGCTCCACGCCCTCGTCGATTCAGTCGCAGATCAGCAGGCAGTGCTTCAGGGGATTCTCGGCAGGCTGCGCGATCATCATGCGATCACCCACGCCACCATCCAGCTCGAATGCACCGACTGTCTGGATGAGAGCGAGCACGGCTGTCACCGCGCCTGACTCCCTGCGCCGCGGACCTTAAGCTCCTAAAGAAAACGCCGCCGCACCCTGCGATGCGGCGGCGCCCTCCGGTGAGGCGGCTCTACAGCCCTCGAATCAGCTCAGAACACATTCCAGTCGATCGTCAGCTGATAGGTGCGGCCGATGATGCCGGCGAAGTAGTACGACGTCCCGGAGAAGAAGTTGCCGGCCGCCGCGCTCAGCGCCAGCGCCGGCGGCTCCTTGTCGAACACGTTGTCGACGACCAGGCGCAGATTGAGGCTGTCCGTCACGTAGTAGCCGATCGATGAGTTGATCAGCCACCAGTGACCCACCGTGAGGTAGTTCTGCGAGGTGGGGGTATTGAGATTGCTGAAGTTCATCTGGCTCGTGTACTGCGCCTGCCAGTACCAGTCGAACGATCCTTTCACGTAGTTCGTCGACACGCTGAAGCGGTCCTTGGGCGCGATGATGCTGGCACCGAGCTCCCCAGCCTCGTTGAGGGGCGTCGAGTGCCCGATCTGCAGCTTCAGCGTCTTGGTGTCGAGGTATTGGCCGGTCCACGACATCCTGCCGAAGTTCCGCGGCAATTCCATGTTCCAGGTGAAGGCGATCGTGTCTCCCTGGAAGTGCAGCAAGCCCGCATTGACGAAGCCGTCGTGGTAGCTCGTGAGCTGGCCGGCGGCGTTGCGGGTGAAGTCCTTGCACTCGGGCGTGTTCGGATAATCCGGTGAGTCGTAGCAGGCCTCGAGGATATTGCTGAGATTGAATTGCTCGATGGCATTCGCCATGTTGATGTCGATGTAATCCGCATCGATGGAGAGGCTCGGTATCCAGCGCGGCGTCAGCACGACGCCGTAGGTGTAGGACTTGGCGGTCTCACTTACCAGGCCGGCATTACCGGACGTCATTCCCTGTACGGTCGCATTGATTGCATTCGAGGTGAAGGTCGAGGTATTGATGCCGGCGGCCTGGCAATTCTTCTTCCGGATGGCGGGGTCCGGCCCTTGGTTGACGAAATTCATGTCGCAGGGGTCCGGCTGCGCGAACTCGTTCGAGGTCGAGGAGGGCAGGAAGAGCTCGGTGATGGCCGGGGAGCGGATCGACACCGTCCGGTTGCCGCGGAAGAGGATGTCGCGCGTCGGCGCCCAGCGCATGCCGTACGTGTAGGTGTTGGAGTTGCCCGCGATCGAGTTGTCGACGCGCCGGATGGCGCCTTCGAGCTCGATCTTGTGCAGCGCAGGAATATGTTGCTGCGGCTCGAACACCGGGATCAGGGTCTCGGCGTAGACCTCGTTGGTATGGTAGGACCCTTCGATGGCCGAGGCGGTCTGATCGCCGGCCGGCGGGCTCGACGTATAGAACGCGTCGGGCTCGAAGTTCGCCGACTCGCGGCGGTTCTCGAAGCCGAGCGCGAACTGCCATTGGCCCGCGGGGAGCTTCACGATCGGACCGGTCAGATCCGCGGTCACGTCCCGCTGCGTGTTGTAAGAGTCGGCGAGAGCGATATGCGTGACGTAAGCTTTCGCGGCGGCGCTCGGGTTGCCCTCACCGAAGATATCGAGCGGCGCGCAGGTCGAGGATTCCGTCGAGATGGGCGAGTTCACGGCGCCCGGCGGACAGACGATCTGGCCGCTGCCGTTGACCACGGGATTGATCGCGTTCTCCAGATTCTGGAAGACGACGACCGGATTGCGCGAGATGTTGCGCGAGTAGCCGTAGTTGGCCGCGAAGTCCCAGTGATAGGAGTTGCCGAACGCCGCGAAGTCACCTTTCATCCCGGCGACGCCGCGGGCGACCACCTGGTCGCCGGAGAATCTGCCGGCTTCGAGGTCGGTGCTGCCGCGATCGAGATAGAAGAAGTTGGGGTTCCAGTTGGGATCCAGCGGCGCGCCGCCGCCGAAGAAGTAGCCGTTGGCCGCGTAGGCGTTCATCTCGTTCTGGATGAGCGTCCGGTCGGCGACGGAGAGATAGGGATTGTTGACGCTGATCAATAGCGGTCCACTTGGAGTTCCGGGATTGCCGAAGATCGTGGCGCTGTAGAACGGCTGGGCGATCAGCGAGTGGCTGTGGTCTTCGGAGAACCACCCTTCCCAGAAGGTCTGCACGTGATCGGTCCAGTCGAAATGCCCGAGCATGTCGGCATTGATCCGCTCGGTGTAGGCCTGCAGGTTGCTGAAGTCGATGAGATTGATGCCGGCGCCTCCCGAATAGAAGATCGGGTTGCCGGTGGCGGTGCCGAGGTCGTAGGGCGAGAGCGCGCTCGAGCCGGGCGAGAAGGCGAGCGGCTGGCCGGACGCGTTCGTGAAGCCGATCGCCGAGTCGGGAATCGAGGGCGTGTAGAAGAGGTTGTCCAGGTACGGCACGCCCGAGGTGCTCAGCTGATTGACCACCGGGTCCGGCGTCCAGACCGTCTGGTACTTGCCGGGAACCGCGGGCGCTTCGAAGCCGCCCTGGTCGGCGTACACCGAGCGCGCCGTGCCTCGCAGGCCCGTGCTCTTGGAGAACTCGACGACGCCCGTCACGTTGCCCCGGCCGTCGGCGAAGTTGTGACCCGCGAGGGCGCTGATGCGGAAATTGAACGCATCGCCCTGGTTAGCGATGCCGGAGGCGGCCTGTAGGTCGAGTCCCTGGTAGTCATGCTTCAGAATGACGTTGACCGTGCCGGCGATGGCATCCGCGCCGTAGATCGGCGCGCCGCCCACCGAGATCGTCTCGATGTGATCGATGAGCTGCACCGGGATGACGTTGAAGTCGACCTGAGTGCCCGGCGAGGCCGCGCCGAAGAGGCTCGCGGTATTCGAGGAGACGAATCGCCGCCCGTCGATGAGCGTCAGGGTGCGCTGCGAGCCGAGCGAGAAGAGATCGACGAAGCTCTGCCCGACGCTGAAGGCCGACTGCTGATTCTGCTGGCTCGTCGGCGGCACGCCGAACTCCGGCATCTCATCGAGCGCCTGGCTGGCGGTGGTGAAGCCGCGGTTCTCGATGGTGGCGGAGCTCACCACCACGGTCGGCTGCAGGGTGTCGTTGGCCGCGCGCGCGATGCGCGAGCCCGTGATCACGACCTCGGTCAGCACCGGCTTCTTGGCCGCCGAGTTAGACGGCGGCTGCGGCGGTCCGGCCTGCGCGAGGAGCTGCGGAGTCTTCTTCGCGTCGTTCTGCGCGAGAAGCAGCGGAGTCTTCTTCGCGTCCTTCTTCGCGAGGAGCTGCGCACTTTTCTGAGTCTTGACCTGCGCGCCCTTCTGGGTGTTGGTCTGCGCATTCGCGCACACCGCCACCATGAAGAGCAGCGGCGCAACGAGCCAACCGCGATGGCGCCGGTTGAAGTGATCGTCGGAGTGGTTCATGTCGGTAGGCCTCTATCGAAGTGCAAGCGGAGGATTCTCATCGGCGACGCCGAGCGCGCCTTCCAGCGCGCGCCCGAGCGTCATCAACACGTCTTCGCGAAAAAGGGCGCTCCAGAGGCAGATCGCGCGCGGCACGCGATGCTTCTTTCCCTGAGCGTTCACCGGCTTGTCATCGATGCGCCGCGTCGGCAGCTCGAGAAAGCCGGCTTTCATGACCAGGCACGGATGGCCGGTGGCGTTGGTCGCGACCAGCGAGTCGCCGGCGAACGCCGGTCCGATGAGCGCATCGAAACCGGCAAAGAAGCCATCGAGCGCGACCATCGCCTGCCGGCGCAGGCGCTCGATCTGCACCATTTCCACGGCGGGGAAAAGATGCGCCCGCCGCCAGGTGTTGGGCCAGGCGATGTCGGCCTGCCACTTGAGCTCCTCGTCGCGGTGAGTGAGCGTGAGCTGCGAGAACGAGGCTGCCGCCTCGAGGAAGACGAGCGGAGTGAGGAGCCCGTAGGGCAGATCCGGCATCTTCACCTCGATCACCTGCGCCCCGGTCGCGCGCAGCGCATCGAGGGCGTGGTGCTCGACGGCGGTGACCCCCTTGCCTTCGAACCAGGCCGGCACGTACCCGACCCGCAGCCCGCGCGCGCTCGCCTGCCAATCCCAGCCGAGCGGGGCATCGAGTGAGCCCCAGTCGCGGGAATCCGGGCCGTTGATGATGTCGAGGGTCAGCGCACAGTCGGTCACCGAGCGCGAAATGGCTCCGACCTTGTCCCAGGACCAGGAGAGCGCCATCGCCCCGTGACGGGACACTCGGCCGAAGGTTGGGCGAAGGCCGGTGCAGCCGCAGCGATTCGACGGCGAGACGATCGATCCCAATGTTTCAGTGCCGATGGAGAAGCCGACGAGGCCGGCCGCCGTCGCCGATGCGGACCCCGCCGATGAGCCGGAGGACCCTTCGGCGGGATTCCAGGGATTGCGCGTCGTGCCGCCGAACCAGATGTCGCCGTACGCCAGGGCGCCGGCGGTGGTTTTGCCGAGGAGCACGGTGCCGGACGCCTCGAGCTTATCGACGATGGCCGCGTTGCCGCTCGCCACCCGGTCCTTATAGGGCTCGGCTCCCCAGGTGGTGCGCACCTGCGCCACATCGAAGAGGTCCTTGATCCCGTAGGGCACCCCGTGAAGCCCCGAGCGGACTCGGCCCTTGGCGAGGTCGGCGTCCGCGCTCGCGGCCTGCTTCAATGCGAGTTCGTCCGTGACGGTGATGAAGGTCTTGAGCTCGGGAGCGAGGCGGGCGATGCGATCGAGATAAAGATGAGTCAGCTCGCGGCTCGAGAGCTTCTTCGACCGCAGCCATGCGGCCTGCTTCCAGGCCGGCGCCAGGGCTATGTCGACCGGCGAGCTCGGAAGGGGACCGGCTTCAGGCGCCGCGCCGCGGATCCCTGGCGTCGGCATCGCATAGCTCTTGCCGGGGATGCGAGGATCGAAGCGCACGGCAGGCGAGAGGTCGTTCGGCAGATCGAGCCCGCGGACCCGCGCCAGGTCCTTGAGAACGGGGGGATAGGTGCGGGCGAGCTGCTTACGCTGCGCAGGGGTGTAGGCGAGGCCGAGGAGGCGTTCCGCCGCGGGCAGGTCCGCCTCGATCCAGGCGGGCGTGCCGGTGTGTGCGCCCGCCGGTTTTCCCGCCTTTTGCGCGGCGGCGGGGCCGGCGCTGGCGCGCGCGGAGACAGACGCCGCCGAAGCGGCGAGAGCCCGGGTCAGCAGCGCGCGCCGTGTAAGTGTCATTTTTTTGCATCGCCGAGCTCAGCGGCTCGGTCTCCCACGACGCTTACGACGGGCGGCAGCGGCATTTCCGGTAGTGCCGGCGCCACGGCAGAGGTCACTTGCCGGTGTTGCGAATTTGCAATAGCCTGCTCCCTGGGGTGAACGGGAGGGGGTCGCGCGGGTACTCACGACCGGTGGGCACAACAATAACGACAGACTGGTTCTTCCGAGTACTGGCGCACGAGCGGGACCTGCGCGCCTTTCTCACCCGCTGCCTTCCCTACCGGGACGATGTCGCGGACGTCGTGCAGGAAACCTACGCCCGGCTCCTCGCCCTCTCCCCGGAGCGACGGCGCGCGGTGCGCAGCTGGCGTCCATTCCTCTTCACCACCGCGCGCAACATCGCCATGGATCACCTGCGACGAAGAGACATCGTTTCTCTCGAGGCGCTACCGGAAACCATTGGAGGGGACGTCGTATGGTCAGGAGGGGAGGAGAGCAGACCGGACGAGATCGTGAATCTGACTCAGGAGCGGCGCCTGCTCGGGCAGGTCATCGCATCGCTCCCGGAGAAGTGCCGCCAGGTGCTGACCCTGCGTAAGATTCACGGCTTGTCACACAAGGAGATCGCGCTGCGGATGGGAATCGCGGAGCACACCGTGGAGAAGCATGTCAGCCACGGCGTCCGGCTCTGCGCGGCGCGACTGCTCGAGGCGATCGGTTCCACCCCACGAGAGGTGTATCCGTCATGCCCGGACGCATGGCGTCGGGCGAGCAGATCGAGAACGGCGCCGCCGACTGGCTGGCTCGCCTAGACCGCGCGCACATCTCCGCCGCGATGCAGGCGGAATTCCTGGCCTGGTGTCGGGCCGACTCCCGACATCTGACGAGTTATCTTCGACTCCTCAGCGTCTGGAATCGGCTGGATGCGCTGCGGCCGACCTACTCGGTCGGGAACGAGCTTTGCTCTTAGCTCCTCGGCATTCTCGCCGTTGGGGAGAGGAGCAACGATGGATCTGGTTCTCGTTCTGATCCTGCTATTGCTGCTGCTCGGTGGAGGCGGTGGCCTGTGGTGGGGTTTCGGCGTCGGCTGGGGCATCGGCCCCATCGGACTGATCGTCATCGTCGTCATTCTGGCCTTGGTGTTGAGTGGATACCGCGGCCGAAGGGGGCCGCCTCTATAGTTGGGCGCGACCGCTAGGCCAACTCCGGTCCGAGGCTGCGCTCGAACTCGACGATGTGGCGGGCGAGGGCCTCGGGCGCCTCATGGTGCAGCATGTGCCCCGCGCCGGGCACGGTCACGATCTCGAGCTTGCGGATCTGCGCGCCCATCTCCGCGGCCGTGGCGCGCAGAGCACCCGAGCGCTTATCGTCCGCATCGCCTCTCACCAACAGCACGGCAGCCTCGATGCGGGCCCAACAGGCTTCGGCCTCCTCACGGCGGTAGAGCACCGGGTTGATGAGGCGGTGGCGCGGGTCGAAGCGCAGCTCGTGCGCGTTCGCTGCAACCGGGCGGCTCCAGGCCCGCGCCACGAACTCGGCTCGATCGGGTGTGAGCCTCGGGTTGCGTGTGCGCAGCAGGGCGGCGAGGTCCGCGGTGGAGCGATAGCGCCCCTCCCGCGGAGCCTGCCGCAGCTCATCCAGCCATTGCGCGTAGCGCCCGGGCGCCTCCTCGGCGCTCGTGCGCGCCAGTCCGAATCCCTCGAGGCTCACGATCCATGCCAGGCGCTGCGGGCGGATGCCGCCGTACATGAGCGCAATGTTGGCTCCCATGCTGTGGCCGATCAGCCGCGCCTTGCCGCGCGGCACCAGCTCGTCCAACAGCACCTCGAGGTCCGCGAAGTAGTCCGGGAACCAGTAGCCGCCCGGGGCGCGCTCGCTCTCGCCGAAGCCGCGCCAATCGGGCGCGGCCAGAGACCACGTGGACGGCAGCGCGTCGGCAAGGAACTGCCACGTCGCCCCGCAATCCATGAATCCATGGAGGAGCACGACCGGGGTCGCGGTGCGCTCACCCCACCAGGTCACCCGATGACGCAGCCCCCGCACGGTGAGCTCCTCGTGGCGCGGCAAGCGCTGCGGTGGGTAGACTCGATTCATGGCGGCGCTATCGTACAGGGCGTCGCAGCTCACGGGCCCCCCGCGAAGCCTCAGCCAAGGGCGCGAGGGCGTGTGCACCGGGGCGGGCAAGCTGCGTTCATAATGGCAGGCGGTCGCGGGAGCGCGGCCGTAGCTCGAAGCGAGGTTCACCATGCGCCGTACGCTCTTCCGTTTCAGCCGCTTGGCGGTTGCCCTGGGTGTGTCACTGGCTCTGGGAGGCTGTGTCGTGGCGCCTCCCGACTATTACGGCAGCGGCTATTACAGCGATGGCTACGTAGCCGAGGCGCCGCCGCCGCCGCAGGTCGAGTACTACGGCGCGGCACCGTATCCCGGCTATGTCTGGATCGGAGGCTATTGGCGCTGGGGCGGCAGTCGATACATCTGGGCGCCGGGTCACTGGTCCGCGCCTCGGCGCGGATATCACTGGGAACCCCAGCACTGGGTGCGAGGAGGTCGCGGGTGGCACATGGAAGGAGGCCGCTGGGATCGGGACGACGGCCACCACCGGGATCGGCACTGACGGCGAGGCGCGCGCTCGCGCAGCGGGAAGCGTCGGCTGAAGCGGGCGGTTAGCGCGAACGCGCGAGCGTCCAGCAGGACGGACGCTGCTTCATGCCGATGTGCGGGTAGTAAGAGCCGGCCTCGGGAGCGGCGACCAGAATGAGGCTCGTCAACTCACCCGCGCTGCGGTGCGTCTCCTCGATGAGCCGCTTGCCGATGCCCTGGCGCTGATACGCGGCATCGACCGCGAGGTCGGAGAGATAACAGCAGTAGTTGAAATCGGTGATCGCGCGCGAGATGCCGACCAGGCGCGAGCCGTCGCGCGCGGTGACGATGAGATCGGCATTGCGCAGCATCCGATCGAGTCGCACCACATCATCGACCGGGCGGCGCTCACCCAACGTGGATGCGACCAGGATCGCGCGAAACTCCTGCGCCGAGAGATCGGGCTCGAGGGCGTAGGTAATGGCCATGGCGCGAACGTATCATGGTGCCTGCCGGCAGGAGAAGCCATGCCGAGGAGCCCAAGCGATGAATGCGGAGCTGCTTGCCGGGGTCACCGTCCTCGATCTCTCGCGCCTGTTGCCGGGGCCGCTTGCGACCTGGCACTTGGCGAGCCTCGGCGCGCGAGTGGTGAAGATCGAGCCGCCGGCGGGTGATGATGCGAAGCGCTTCGGCCCGCTCGATGCGCACACGAGCTTTCTTTATCGACAGCTCAATGCCGGCAAGGAGGTCCTCGCCCTCGATCTGACGCGGATCGAGGGCCAGCGCGAGTTCCTCGAGCGGCTGTGCCGGGCGGATCTCGTGCTGGAGTCGTTTCGCCCCGGCGTGCTCGAGCGGCTGGGTCTCGGCTTCAAGCGGCTGCACGAGTGCAATCCCAGGGCCTCTCTCATCTCACTCACCGGCTACGGTGCTCGCGGGGAGATGGCGGGCATGGCCGGACACGATGTCAATTTCCTCGCGCTCTCGGGCTGGCTCGAGGAGCTGCTGCCGGAGGAGGGCCTTGCGATGCCGCCCAACGTGCAGGTGGCCGATCTCCTCGGCGGCGCGCTCGCGGCCGCCTTTGCCGCCGTGAGCGCGCTCCTTCATGCCGCAAGAACCGGTATCGGCACCCACGTCGACGTGTCCATGACCGCCGTCCTCACTGCGAGCAACCTGCTGCCTCTTGCGTATGCGCAGGCCCGCCGCTCAGCGCCCGGACGCGGCTGCGATCTGCTCAACGGAGGGTTGCCCTGCTATGCGCTCTACCGCACGCGCGATGATCGCTATGTCGCGGTCGCGGCGCTCGAGTCGAAGTTCTGGCTGCGATTCTGTGAAGCGCTCGGCCGGCCGGATCTCGCGGGCCGTCATTGGGAGAGCGGCCAGGAAATCGGCGGCGAGGACGCCCGCGCGCTCGGCGATGAGCTCGGACGAATATTCGCAGACAAGCCTCTCTCGCACTGGATGAGCGTCTTTGCGGGCATCGACTGCTGCGTGACGCCGGTGCTGCGCATGGACGAGGTGCTGAAGCACCCGGCCGCGGCGCCATACCTCGCCAGCCTGCCGGCGGAGGGCGGCGCGGTTCCGTCCGTCCGCTCCGGTGTGCGGGTTCTCGGCTAGCGGCGGGTTCCGTCCCAATCCTGTCCGTCGAAAGGCACCACGGTGAGCTTCTCGATCGTGCCCGGATCCAGGCAGCGGACGTTGATGCTGAATCCCTCCGGATGCGAGCGCGGCACGTAGAACGACTTGACGCCGCACACCGAGCAGAAGAGGTGCTTGGCAATGCCGGTGTTGAAGGTGTAGGTGGTGAGCACGTCGCTTCCGGAGAGGAGCTTGAAGTGCTCGGCATCCACGATGAGATGCAGATACCCCGACTTGCTGCAGATCGAGCAGTTGCAGTCGGACACCTCTACTTCGGCGGCGGCGAGCGCCTCGAACCTGACACGCCCGCAGTGACAGCCGCCGCGGTGGGTGACCCGCCTTGGCTCCGACACGGAGGATGGCTCTGACATGGACTATGGCTCCTATGCGTGACCCAGGTCCGGGCGCCCATTCTCCTCCAAACGCGCGCCGCGTGTCGTAGCGGGAATGGGCCGTGAGGCCCCTGCATCGGCACGACGGGGGCCGTTCAGCCGCGGCTCAGGTGGCTTGCGCCAAGCTCGGCGCAGGTTTTCGAGCGAGGTGTCCACCATGAAGCGAACTGTGATGGCAGCGATGGTGCTCTCCCTGTTCACGGGCTCCATCGCACTGGCCGATCCGCCACAGGATCGTCGCCACGATCTCGATCAGCGGCAGGAGCAGCGGCGCGACGAGCATCACGACCGCGACCAGTGGGACCGGCGCTACGAGGAGCACCACGAGCGCCGCGAGGAGCGCCGCGGCGAGATGCGCGGTCACGTGGATTTCGACGCGGGCCGTTACCAGCGACCGCGCGGCTACTACGCTCATCATTGGCGCCGGGGCGATCACCTGCCGCGCGCCTGGCGTGGGCCCGCCTATGTCGTTCCCAACTGGGGCTACTACCGTCTGCGCCCGCCGCCGCCCGGCTATTACTGGGTGCGCGTGAATGACAACGCGGTTCTCGCTGCTGTTGCCACCGGCGTCATCGTCGACGTCGCCGTCAATATCTTCCACTAGCACCATCTTCCACGGGTACCTCGGGGCATCCGTGCCCGGCGATCCAAGCCCGGCACGGTGCCTCTTTTCGTCACAATCCTTAGGCGCCGCGCCACTCTTGCATACCGCAAGAAGCGCGGATTCGAGCGCCCAATGCTCCCAGGATCAGCACCGGGAGTACGCCCATGAGGCTCTCATCCATCGATCTGACCCAGTCCGTGACACGTTGGCGGCGGCTGGCGCTGCCGTTGCGCGTGCTCTATCTCGGAAGACCCGGACTCATCGCCAAGCTCCTCGCCGTCATCGCCTTCTTCTCGATCGGCATCGTTTAGCGCGCGGCTGCCCGCAAGCGCCGCGACTCGTCGCGGCGGCCGCTCGCCTGGGCTCGCAGCGATCTCCGGAGCCTGAGCAAAAAGCTGCCCGTCCGGATAAAGTGCTGCCTCTACGCTACGGAATTCTCGGAGGCTGCCGGTGCGAATGCGCGCTCTTGCTTGGCTCGTGGTCGGATGGTCGCTGGCGAGGTGGGCGAGCGCCGCCGATCCCATGGCCACGCCTGCTCCGGGCGCAGTCGATCCTTCGGATTACCAGGCGCTGCACTGGCGTCTCATCGGCCCGTTTCGCGGCGGCCGCGTGCTCGCCGTCAGCGGAATCGCGGGTGACAGCCGCCACTTTTACTTCGGCGCCGTGGACGGCGGTGTCTGGGCCACGAAGGATGCGGGCAGGACCTGGCAACCGATCTTCGATCGCGAGCCGGCAGGCTCCATCGGCGCCATCGCAGTTGCCCCCTCGAGCCCGAGCACGATCTACGTTGGTACCGGCGAGGCGGATATGCGCTCCGATATCGCGCAGGGCAACGGCATGTACAAGTCCACCGACGGCGGTCGGCACTGGACGCACATCGGCCTCACCTACTCGCGTCAGATCGGGCGCATCCTGGTCGATCCTCACGATCCCAACCTCGTGTATGTCGCCGCGCTCGGGCATCCCTATGGCCCGAATGCCGAGCGCGGCGTGTTCCGCTCTCGGGATGGCGGGGAGCACTGGACGAAGGTCCTGTTCGAGAATGACAACGTCGGCGCGATCGACCTCGCCTTGAAGCCGGGCGATCCCAGGACCATCTATGCGGCGCTCTGGCAGACACGCCGGCCGCCCTGGAGCGTCTACCCGCCTTCCAACGGTCCGGGTAGCGGGCTTTACGTCTCCCATGACGGCGGCGATCACTGGCAACACCTCGCCGGTCACGGTTTGCCCGCTCATCCCGGCCGCATCGGGCTCGCCGTCTCGTCGGCGAGTCCGGACCGCGTGTACGCGCTGGCGGATGGTCCCTGGGACGAGGGCGGCCTCTATCGATCGGATGACGGCGGCGCTCATTGGCAGCACATCTCGAAGGACGCCCGGATCTGGGGACGCGGCTGGTACTTCTGCGGGATCACGGCCGATCCGGCCGACGCCGATCGCGTCTACGTCATGAATACGATCGTGCTCGAGTCGAAGGACGGCGGAACGCATTTCATGGCGCTCAAGGGTGATCAGACGGGCGATGACTATCACGTCCTCTGGATCAACCCGACCGACACGAAAGTCAGGATCCTGGGAAGCGATCAGGGCACGCAGGTCACGCTCAATGGCGGAAAAACCTGGAGCAGCTGGTACAACCAGCCGACCGCGCAGATCTATCACGTGAGCACCGACAACCGATTCCCGTACCGGGTCTATGGCGCGCAACAGGACTCCGGGGCGCTGTCTCTGCCGAGCCGCTCGTCAAGCTATGACGGCATCACCATGGAGCAGTTCCACGAGATGAGTCCCGGGGGCGAGAACGGCATGATCGCTCCCGATCCCGACGACCCGCACATCATCTACGGCGATGCGAGCGATGAAGGGGCGAGCGTCGACAGGCTCGACACGAGGACGGAGCAGGTCCGCCACGTCGACCCGACGCTGGCCTACCCGCTCGCGCACTATCGCGCCACCTGGACGATGCCGCTCGTCTTCTCGAAGCGCGATCCAAAGACGCTCTACTTCGCCAACCAGCGGCTCTTCAGCACGAGCGATGGCGGCAACCATTGGACGCCGGTCAGTCCCGATCTGACACGAGCCGATCCCGGCACGCCGGGCAATCTCGATCCCACGACGGCGAGGGACGACTATCACCTCGGCAAGCGCCGCGGAGTCATCTACAGCATCGCGCCCTCGGCGCTCGATGCGAAAGTCATCTGGGTCGGAACCGACGATGGGCTCGTCTGGCGCACGGCCGACGGCGGCGCACACTGGAGCAACGTCACGCCGGCGGCGCTGACGCCCTGGTCCAAGGTGGGTGGCATCGAGCTGTCGCATTTCCGAGCGGGGGTTGCGTATCTCGCGATTGATCGCCACCGCCTCGACGATGGCGCGCCCTATGTCTATGTGACCCGAGACGACGGCAGGAGTTGGACGCGGCTCGATGCCGGGCTGCCGCGCGGGAGCTTCGTCAATGTGGTGCGGGAAGATCCGGTGCGCCCGGGACTTCT
This sequence comes from Steroidobacteraceae bacterium, assembly GCA_035252605.1. Classification (GTDB taxonomy): domain Bacteria; phylum Pseudomonadota; class Gammaproteobacteria; order Steroidobacterales; family Steroidobacteraceae; genus 13-2-20CM-66-19. The sequence continues at coordinate 5,562 of DATFCZ010000060.1, read as the reverse complement.
CTATGCCGGCACCGAGTTCGGCATGTATGTTTCCTTCGACGACGGCGCGCACTGGCAGTCGCTTGAGCAGAACCTGCCCGTCACCTCGGTGCGCGACATCGACGTGCATGGCGATGATCTCGTGATCGCGACCCACGGCCGCGGGTTCTGGATCATGGATGACGTGACGGCGCTGCGTCAGATGGGCGAGGTGCACCCGGAGACGGTCACGCTGTTTGCTCCTGCGCCTGCGATTCGCGTGCGCCCGGCCACCTTCACCGGCACGCCGATGCCGAAGGACGAGCCGATGGCCGCGAACCCGCCGCAGGGCGCCATCATCGATTACGTGTTGCCGGCCGGCATACAGGGCCCCGTGGTCGTGACCATTCTCGATGACGCGCATCGGATCGTCCGCCGCTACAGCAGTGCCACGCAGGCGCCGCCGCTCGATCCGCAGACACTGAAGTACGCTCCGGAGTGGGTTCCCCCCGCGCCGATTCCAGCGGCCAGTGCCGGCATGCAACGGTTCGTGTGGGATCTGCGCTACGCGCTGCCTGCTGCGCCCGGCGCCGAGGACCCGCCGCCCGATGCCGGCGTGTGGGCGCCGCCCGGCCACTACACGGTCGAGCTCGACGTGCAGGGGCGCGATTACCGCCAGCCGCTCATCGTGAAGGCCGACCCGCGCGTCAGGGTCTCGCAAGCCGCGCTGCAGCGCGAGTTCGAGCTCGCGCGCAAGGTGGAGAGCTCGCGAGTCGCAGTCTCGGCGGCGCTCGCGCGCGCAGCGAAGCTGCTCGGCAGGCTCGATGCGCGGCTCGCCACTGCCGGCCGGGCGCGAGCAGCGACGGCGGCGCTTCTGACCAAGGCCACCCTCATCTCCGGCACCAGTGTCGCGGCCCAGCGCGTTCCCTTCCCGGCGACGCCTCCGCAGCGAAGCGACAGCCTGCAGGCGCTCGTCACCGATCTCGACAGCCTCGAGGCCGCCGTGGACGGAGCGGATGCGGATCCGAGTGCGGATGCTCTGAGCTCCTACGCCACCTTGTCGCGAATCTCCTCAGCGACACTCGCGCAGTGGTCGGCGCTCGAGCGGGTGGACGTGCCGAAGCTCGATGCGCGCCTCAAAGCGCTGGGGCAGAAGCCGATCTGACAGGATCGCGGGGGATGTTGGAACGCGCGAGGCCGAATCGCTCCGAGGGCCGCCGCCGAGGCAGACGAGGTGCTGCAGACGAGGTGCTGCGGGTAACGGCTCGGCAGAGGGCGTGCTCATGAAAAGCATCGGAGCGCTTGCGGCTCTTCTGGCGCTTCTGCCCTGCTGCGCTCTGGCAGGGCCGCCGGCGGTCGCCCATTTCTCGAAGCTCGCCCGGATCACGCCGGACAATGTCGCGCGCCTGGGCGTCGCCTGGGTGTTCGACAGCGGCTTGAAGGACAACGGGTTCGAAGACACGCCGCTCGTCGTCGGCGGCACCATGTACGTGCTCCTGCCGAGTGAGGAAGTGGTGGCGCTCGATCCGGATTCAGGCCGGCGCCTCTGGAGCTACGATCCGCGCGAGAAGTGGACCGGGGTGAGCCGCGGGCTCGGCTGGTGGCCGGGCACGCGCGCCATCGCTCCGCGGCTCATCGTTCCGACCGATGGCGGCCGGCTCATCGAGCTCGACCCGCGCAGCGGCCGCCCGGTGCCGCAATTCGCCGATCGCGGTGTCCTCGACCTGAAGGCGATCGAGACGGCGGGCTATCCGGACGGGCCGTTCGAATTCACCTCGCCTCCCGCCGTGTTCGAGAACCTCATCATCCTCGCCCCCAATCTGCAGGAAGGACCGAGCCGAGGGCCGCCGGGACTCGTCACCGCGGTCGATGCCGTCACGGGGAAGATCATGTGGAGGTTTCATACGACACCGCAGCCGGGAGAGCCCAACCCCGGCACCTGGGGCCGGGGAGGCTGGCAGCATCGCTCCGGACCCGCGGCCTGGGGAGAAATCTCGGTCGATCCCAAGCTCGGGCTCGTCTTCGTTCCGGTCGCGAATCCGGCCGACAGCTACTACGGGGGGGATCGTCCCGGCAGGAATCTCTACGCCAACTCCGTCGTGGCGCTCGATGCGCGCACCGGCAAGCTTCGCTGGTATTACCAGCTCGTGCACCATGATCTTTGGGACACCGACACCGTGAGCGTGGAAGGGGTCGATGCCTGGACGAACGGTCACGAAGTACCCGCGGTGGCGGCGCTCACCAAATCCGCGCTCCTCTTCGTGCTTGATCGGCGCACCGGCAAGCCGATCTTCGGCGTGCGCGAGCGGCCGGTGCCGAGGAGCGATGTGCCGGGCGAGCACCCCTGGCCCACCGAGCCGTTCCCGGCGACACCGCCGCTCGCGCGCCAGAGTGTCACCGCCGCCGATGTCAGCACCGTCACCCGCGAGTCGGAAGCGTTTTGCCGCAGGCAATTCGCCGAGTACCGCAGCGAGGGCGCCTATACCCCCTTCGACCTCGAGCCGAGCGTGCACTTTCCCTCGACCGACGGCGGCGCCAACTGGGGTGGCGCGAGCTACGACCCGGAGCTCGGATTGCTCTTCATCAACACGAGCAATCTCGGCAGCGTCGGCCGAATGATGAAAGTGCGATCGCGGCAGCCGACACTCAGGCGCTACCGCAACGCCGAGATCGGCGCGCGCTTCATCGATCGCAGCGGCTTTCCGTGTCAGGAGCCGCCCTGGGGACTGCTCTCCGCCATCGACCTGCGCACCGGGCGCATCGCCTGGCAGGTGCCGCTCGGTGATTATCCGGAGCTGGCGCGACGCGGAGCGCCGCCGACGGGGACGCCGAACGTGGGCGGAAGTCTCGCCACGGCGAGCGGCTTGGTGTTCATCGGGTCGACTCTCGATGGAGACTTCCGCGCCTTCGATGCGCGCACGGGCCGGATGCTGTGGGAGGCCGGGCTCGAAGGCTACGGCGAGGCGACGCCCGTCACCTACTTAGGGCGCAGCGGCAGGCAATACGTCGTGATCGCGGTCGGCGGACCCGGACACCTTCGCGGATTGCACGAGAGCGTGCCGGATCCCGAGGATCGGCTCGTCGCCTTCAGCCTAGGCGGCGTGGCATCGCCGCCGACCCGAGCGCGAGCCAACTGAATCTTCCCTGGACATCGGAGGAGCGCTCGACACCGTGCCCCTCGGCTTCGAGCGCGAGGAGCTTGCGTTTGATCGGCAGGCCGCCGCCGAAGCCGGTGAGCGTGCCATCGGCGCCGATCACGCGGTGGCAGGGCACGATGACGGGCAGGGGGTTGGCGCCGTTCGCGAGCCCGACGGCGCGCGATGCGGTGGGCTGGCCGATGCGGCGCGCGAGCTCGCCGTAGGAGATCGTCTCACCATACGGAATCTCCATGAGCGCGCGCCACACCCGCCGCTGAAACTCCGTGCCTCGGGGCGCGAGCGGCAGATCGAACCGGCGCCGCTCGCCCGCGAAGTACTCACCGAGCTGCGTGATCGCGGAGCGAAACGGCGCGGCATCGGCAATCCAACCGTCCGCGGGTCGCAGCGGCCGGGGACCTGACTGGAAGTGCACCTGGATCAGGTGCTCCTCATCACCGGCCAAGAGGAGCCTGCCGATGGGCGAGTCGAGCTCGTGCCAGTACCGAGTCTCGGATGTCGTGTTCATCGTGTTCATGAGGCTTCTCCACGCATGTTCCGCTCGCCGGCCGCACACCAGAGGTGCATGACCGCGTAGCCGCGCCAGGGCCGCCAGGGCTCGGCACGCCGCTCGAGCTCTCTTACCGTGAGCGGAGCGCCCTCGCCGCCCGCCATGCGCCGCACCACGAGATCCGCGGCGAGAAAGGCGTCGGGCTCGCCGAGCGCGCGCAGCGCAATGTATTGCGCGGTCCACTCGCCGAACCCCGGCAGCTCGAGGAGCCGCGCGAGGATCTCATCGGCCGAGCGGTCGAAGGCGATCCGGCCGTCCGCGACCGCGGCCGCCAGCGACTTCACGGCGTTGATGCGGGCCCCGGTGAGACCCAGCCCATCGAGATTCGCGGCCGCGAGCGCCGCCGGCGTCGGAAAAAGCCGATCGAGCCCCGCCACCGCGGTCCTTACCGGCTCGCCTACTCTGGCGACGAGCCGCCCGGCGAGCGTGCGCGCAGCCGCCACCGTCACCTGCTGACCCAACACGGCGCGCACGGCGCACTCGAACGGATCCCAGCTCCCCGGGATGCGTACGCCGGGTCGGCGACACACGAGCGGCTTCAGCAGCGGATCCGCCGCCAGGCTCGTGGCGATGAGCGCGGGATCGGCCGCGAGGTCGAACACGCGCCTGGCGGCCGTCGCGATCTGAAAGAGCGCTGCGGGCGGGGCGCCCTGCACGCGAAGCTGCAGTGCATCCTTGCCCGGGAGCGCGCGTACCTCGATCAGCGCGTGGCCGGCGTCGACGCGGATCAGGCGGCAATAGCTTTCATTCGCCACGCGCTCTACACCGGGCGTGGCGCGCACCGACAAGAACTCGCGCAGGTGATTCCAGTCGTAGGGTGGCCGGTAGGCGAGGGCGAGCGATACCTCATCGCCCGCGCCGCACTCGGCGGGCTCGCGCCGTTCCCTGCGCAGCTCCCGCGGCGAGCGCTGATACGCCTTCTGAAACGCGTCGTTGAAACGGCGCAGGCTGCCGAAACCCGCGGCGAGCGCAATCTGCGTCATCGGCAGCGCGCTCTCGTCGATGAGCCGCTTGGCGAAATGCAGACGCCGGGTCTGCGCGACGGCGAGCGGTGATGCGCCCACATGCTGCAGGAAGAGCCGATCGAGATGCCGTGCGCCGACGCCGACACGCCGCGCGAATTCCCCGACACTCGCCTCATCGAGCGCCCCTTCGTTGATGAGGCGCAGGGCGCGCCGCACGACGGCAGAGGTACCGAGCCAGGCGGGCGTGCCGGGCGCCGCCTCCGGGCGGCACCGCAGGCACGGTCGGAAACCCGCCTCGGCCGCCGCCGCCGCGGAGGAGAAGTAGCGCACGTTGCTTCGCCTGGGAGATGGAGATGCCGGGCAGATCGGGCGGCAGTAGATGCCGGTCGAGGTCACGGCGATGAAGAACTTGCCGTCAAAGCGCGGATCGCGACTGAGGCGCGCCCGCTCGAGCACCGTCTGATCGAATGGCATCGGCTGCATGGGCGGCGACGATACGCGCGAAAGAAGCTGCGGACTAGCCATTTTCGGACACGATCCGGAGCGCAACTTGCTGTGAGAGCGCTCGTTCTCGCGCACGAGCACCGGCGGGCATGCCGCAGATTCGAATCATCCGGGAAGCGCAGGATCTCACCGCGCTCGAGACGCAATGGTGGGAGCTGTGGCGGCGCGCCGCGGCGCCGCCGTTCGTTTCTCCGGCGTGGCTCCTGCCCTGGTGGCAGGTGTTCCATCCGGGAGAGCTGCACAGCATCGCGGTGTGCGATGGGCACCGGCTCATCGCTCTTGCCGCACTCTACTGCGATCGCGGCCGCCTGCTGCCGATCGGCATCGCGCTCAGCGACTATCTCGACGTGCTCGCCGACTCGGCCGAGCCCGAGGCGCTCCCGGCGCTCGCGCAGGGCGTGCGCGAGCTCGACGATTGGGACCAATGCAG
>DATFCZ010000059.1:0-117917 GCA_035252605.1 Steroidobacteraceae bacterium | reverse complement strand
CCGGTGGACGGCCCGGCGGAAGTGGCTGCGGCCATCGCCCGGGCTGCGGCGGCGCAGAAGCAGTGGGCGAGCCTGCCGGGCGTCGCGCGCGGACGCATTCTGCGCCGCGCCGCCGACATTCTGCGCGCCCGCAACGCCGAGCTCGCGGAGCTCGAAACTCGCGATACGGGTAAGCCCATTCAGGAGACGAGCGCGGTCGATGTGCTCTCCGGTGCCGACTGTCTCGAGTACTACGCGGGGCTCGCCGCGAGCCTCGCCGGCGAGCACCTCGATCTCGGATCGCAGGCGTTCGGCTACACGCGCCGCGAGCCCCTCGGCGTCGTCGCCGGCATCGGCGCCTGGAACTATCCGCTGCAGATCGCCTGTTGGAAGACGGCTCCGGCGCTCGCCTGCGGCAACGCCATGATCTTCAAGCCCGCGGAGCTGACGCCGCTCACGGCCATGAAGCTTCGCGAGGTGTTCACCGAGGCGGGGCTGCCGGAGGGGGTGTTTCAGGTGGTGCAGGGCATGGCGGATACCGGGCGGCTGCTCACCACGCACGCTCAGATCCGCAAGGTGTCGCTGACCGGGGAGGTCGGCACCGGCAAGGCGGTCATGGCGGATTCGGCCGCTTCGCTCAAACATGTGACGCTCGAGCTCGGAGGCAAGTCACCGCTCATCATCTTCCAGGATGCATCCCTCGAGAACGCCGTCGGCGGCGCGTTGCTCGGCAACTTCTACTCCGCCGGAGAGGTCTGCTCGAACGGCACCCGCGTGTTCGTCCATCGCGCCGTCAAGGCGGCCTTCCTCGAGCGGCTGGCGGCGCGGGTGAGCGCGATGCGCCTGGGCGATCCGCTCGATCCGGCGACGCAGGTGGGCGCGCTCATTTCGGAAGAGCACATGAGCAAGGTGCTGAGCTACATCGGCCGCGGCAAGACCGAGGGCGCGCGCCTCGTCACCGGCGGCCATCGCGTCACGAGCGGCGATCTGGCGAACGGGTTCTTCGTCGCGCCCACGGTTTTCGACGAATGTCATGACGATATGGCCATCGTGCGCGAGGAGATCTTCGGGCCGGTGATGTCGGTGCTCGAGTTCGAGGATGAGGAGGAAGTCATCGCGCGCGCCAATGCGACCGACTTCGGCCTGGCGGCCGGGGTCTTCACCAACGATCTGACGCGCGCGCACCGGGTGATCGCGGCCCTTCAGGCCGGGACCTGCTGGATCAACCATTACAACATCACACCGATCGAGCTGCCGTTCGGCGGAGTGAAGCTCTCCGGACTCGGCCGCGAGAACGGGCGGGCGGCCATCGAGCACTACACCCAGCTCAAGAGCGTCTACGTCGCCATGGGCGATGTCGAGGCGCCGTATTAGGCCATGCGCGAGGACACCTTCGACTATGTGATCGTCGGGGCGGGCTCCGCGGGGTGCGTGCTCGCCGACCGGCTGAGCGAGAGCGGCGAGCACTCCGTGCTGCTGCTGGAATATGGCGGCTCGGATCGCTCGCTCTTCATCCAGATGCCGGCGGCGCTCTCCTATCCCATGAACATGCCGCGCTACAACTGGTTCTTCTACACCGAGCCCGAGCCGCATCTCGGCGGGCGCCGCCTGCATACCCCGCGCGGCAAGGTGCTGGGCGGATCATCCTCCATCAACGGACTGGTGTATGTCAGGGGCAATCCGCTCGATTTCGAGCGCTGGGCTGCGCAGGGCGCGCGGGGCTGGGCCTACCGCGATGTGTTGCCTTACTTCAAGCGCACGGAGCGGCGCGACGGGGGAGGCGATGCCTATCGCGGCGAGGCGGGGAAAGTGCATACGCGCCATGGCCCGCTCGACAATCCGCTGAACGCAGCGTGGCTCGAAGCCGGCCGGCAGGCGGGCTATCCCTACACCGAGGACATGAACGGCTTCCAGCAGGAAGGGTTCGGCCGCATGGATATGACGGTGGGCGGTGGCCGCCGCTCGAGCGCCGCCAATGCCTATCTGCGTCCGGCAATGCGCCGGCATAACCTCGCGGTCCGTACCCATTCGCTCGCAACGCGCATCCTCTTCGAGGGGCGCCGCGCCGTCGGGGTAGGGTATCGCCGCGGGAGCGAGCAGCGCGTCGCGAAGGCGCGCCGCGAGGTCATCGTGAGCGCAGGACCCATTCAGTCCCCGAAGCTCCTCAAGCTCTCGGGCGTGGGGCCTGCGCAGGAGCTTGCGCGCTACGGCATTGCCGTCGTCCAGGATCTCCCCGGTGTCGGGGAGAATCTCCAGGATCACCTCGAGTTCTACTTCCAGGTGGCGTGCACGCAGCCCGTCACGCTCTATGCACACACGAGCGCGTTTCGCAGGGCGCTCGTCGGTCTGCGGTGGCTCCTCACCAAGGAAGGGCTCGGGGCGAGCAACCAGTTCGAGGCGGGCGGTTTCATCCGCAGCCGCGCCGGCGTGCGCTACCCCGACATCCAGTTTCATTTTCTGCCCATGGCCGTGAGCTACGACGGCTCCTCCCTGGCGCAGGAGCATGGGTTTCAGGCCCACGTCGGACCCATGCGCTCCCGGAGCAGAGGCTGGGTCCGGCTCGCCTCCGCCGAGCCGCTGGAGAAGCCCAAGGTGTTCTTCAACTATCTTTCGCAGCCCGAGGATTGGGAGGAGATGCGCGCCTGCGTGCGCCTCACCCGCGAGGTGTTCGCGCAGCCGGCATTCGCACCCTATCGGGGCCGGGAAATCCAGCCGGGCGCCGACGTGCAGAGGGATGAGCAGATCGATGAGTTCGTTCGCCGGCACGTCGAGAGCGCCTATCACCCCTCGTGCTCGTGCCGGATGGGAAGTGCGGACGACCGCCTGGCGGTGGTCGACCCGGACACGCGGGTGATCGGAGTCGAGGGATTGCGGGTGGTCGACTCCTCCATCATGCCGTCGATCACCACCGGCAATCTCAACGCCCCGACGCTCATGCTGGCGGAGAAGGCGGCCGATCACATCCGCGGCAGATCCCTGCTGCCGCCCGAGGACGCGCCGTTCTACGTGGCGCCGGACTGGCAGAGCTCGCAGCGTTAGTGACGTCGGAGCCGGCGCTTATAGTGGCGCCGGGGCCTGCAGCACCTAGTCGAAATTGTATCCGAATGAAATCCCGATGACTCGCGGCCGAAGCGGCGTCTGCTCGATGATGAACTGATCGGTGCTGGTGAACGTACTGGCGTTGGAATTGGTCAGGTTCTCGCCGTGCAGATCCGCGTGCCACGCGCCCTTCGAGACGCCGATCGCGGCGTCGACGGTCGTGTAGGCGGGATTCTCGAATCGCCCGCGGGAGGTGGTGATCGCTCCACCCGCGAGGATCTCGGGGTTGGCGCCCGCCTGCGAGAACGAGTGGGCGGTGTGCCTCACGCCGAGCTGGACATACGGAACGTAATCGCCCATCTCCCAGTCGTAGCGGGCGCGCAGGCTGAACTGCATCGGCGGCGAATTGGCGCTCGGGGCGCCGATCGGGCCGAAGGGATTGCCCACCGCGGCGCAGGTGCCGGCGCTACAGACCTGGGTGATCGGCTTGCCGTAATTTCCGCCCGGCCCGGTATCGGCGGGATTGTTGTCGATGAGAGCCGGGGAATTGGTCTGGGAGCTCCTGTTCCAGTCCGCCGCGGCCTGCACCGTGAGCCCGGTCATCAGGCGGGCGGCGAGTGAGGTCTCGATGCCCTTGATGAGGAAATCCTGGCCGTTGGTGTCGTAGAAGATGTTGCCGACCACGCCGGGGTTGAAGAACTCGATCTGTACGTTGGTCCATTTGTCGTAGTAGACCGCGCCGTTCCATTGCACCCGGTGATCGAAGAACTGCGTCTTCCAGCCCACCTCGTTGTTGTTCAGGCTGTCGGAGGAGTAGGACCTCGGAACCATGTACTGCGCCACGCCGTTGGGGCCGACGCCGTGCAGCGCGCCGCCGTTTTGGTTGAAGCCTCCGGGCCGGAAGCCCTGCGAGAAGGTGTAGTACACCATCAGATCGGGCCGGAGGTGCCAGGTGAGGTTGGCGCGCGCCCTGTTGCCGGTTTCGGTATCGGACAGGTGCTTGGCGTTGAGATTGGTGCTGAAGCTCGACTGACAGCCGCCGGGCGGCACGCCGGCCTCAAAACAGCCGAAGCTCGAGAGCACGCTCCCCGCCTCGGAATTGAGGAACATGAAGTGTCGCAGGCCCCCCGTCAGGGTGAGCACGTTCGGCACGAGATCGAAGCTGGCGGAGAAGTACTCGGCGATCTGCCGGGTCTGGCGCAGCTGGTCCTGATAAAAGGAGATGTTGTCGTTCTGCACGCCCGGGTTCTGCACCGTGGTGCCGGGGAAAGTGCCGACGTTCGACAGGCAGCCGGTATTGCCCGGGCCGCTGTCCGAAGTGCACGGCGGAATGCTCTTGTACTGCCAGCCGGTCTGGTCGTAGAGCGCGTTGTTCTCGTAGTAGAGGCCGGCAATCGCCCGCAATCGCCAGCTGTCGGGCGTGCTGAGCCGCAGCTCGTGCTGCTGGTGCACGTTGCGCTCCACCGAGCGCCAGATGGCGCTCGGGGAGAAGCACGTCGGCGGCAGCGGAGTGCTGCTGTAGGAGGTGGGGCCGTAGCACTGGTAATAGTCGGCGTATACGCCGCGCGCATAGTTGGTGTAGTCGCCTACCTGCTCGACGTTGCGATCGAGATAGCCGCCGGTATAGACGAGGTCCAGGGGGCCGACCTTGCCGTGCACGGTCCAGGCGGTGTTCTCGAATCTGTCCTTGTCGTGGGCCTTGTTGAAGAGCGTCACCTCGAGCGGCGCGAGCGCAGTGCCGTCGGATGCGAACGGCTGCTGATAAAAGACGCCCTCCGAATTGAGGTCCTGGTAGGACTGGGTGATCAGCAGGTCCCAGTCGTCGTTGAATTTGTACAGCGCCTCGACGCGGATGCCCTGGTACTCGACCGGGTTGATGGCCCTGCCGGCCAGCTGATAGTTGCTGACCGAGGGACTGCCGGGAGGCACGCAGTAGCCGTTGTTCGGCTGTCCGTCCGGGCACTGCCCGTTCACCGCCGGGTAGCCCGCGTAATGGATGCCGATGTCGGTGTCCTTGCGGGCGAAGGTGGCGGGCACGTTATCGATATAGCCGCCGCGCCGGTCATCGTAGATCACCCCGCGCAATGCCATGTGACCGGAGATGATCGGCAGGTTGAGGACCGCCGTGACATCGGAATTGTTGTCGCCGTGCGCGGTCGTTCCGTAGCCGGCCTGGATGCTCCCCGAGGTCACATCGAGCTGCGGCTTGTTCGTGATGTAGCGAATGACGCCGGCTTCGGCGCCGGCGCCGAAGAGCGTTCCTTGAGGACCTTCCAGGACCTCGATCCGCTGCAGGTCGGCGGCGTAGATGTCGAGGTTGCGGTTCGGCAGCTGCACCGATTGATCGTCGAGGTAAATGGCAACGTTCGGCCACAGGCCCGTGGACCCGCTGCCCTGGCTCGCCTGCGAGCCCGCGCTCACGCCGCGCATGAAGACCTCGTTCTGCCCCGGCCCGTTGTTGGCCGCGGTGACGTTGGGCAGATACTTGATGTAATCGTCGAAAGTCCGGATGTTGAGTTGCTGCAGCGTTCGGGAGGTGAGCGCCTGCATCGAGATCGGCACGTCCTGGATGTTCTCGGTGCGCCGCTGCGCGGTGACGATGACCGTGGAGAGTTGGCTCGCCGTGGCGGCCGCGCTCGCATCCGCGCCGGCAGACGTGCCGGTGGCCGATCCGGCATTGGTCGTGCCGCCATTGGGTGGCGGTGGCGGATCGGTGCTGGGCTGCGCGGCAAACGCTCGGAAGGCCGCGCCGGCCAGGATGGCGGCGACCGCGTATGGGACAGTTGATTTCATGAGACCCTCCGTTTCCCCGCGATTAGAGCCGACGACCTCGGTCCGGGATTGAACGGAACCGCCATCATCGTGTTATGTAGACGTCGCATTTTCCCGGGCGCGCGGCGCGCGGGCAAGCCCCTCCGGCCTTGCGCCAGGCAAGGGCAGACCCGCTTCTGACAGTCCGAGTGAAAGTTAGTCGAACACTCGCGAGCGCGCGGCGTCCGCGTTCGTGACGTGATTGGGCTGCAGGCGGTGCGTCGAGGGGGAGATGCCGTAGGCGTCCTTGAACTGCCGCGAGAAGTGCGCGCAATCGGCGAATCCCGTCTCGATGGCGATGTCGGTGACCGAGCGGTCCGTGTTCTGAATGAGCCAGCTGGCATAGCGCATGCGCAGTTGCCGATAGAGTGAGGCGGGGCCCATGCCGACGCTTTCGCGGCAGAGTCGCTCAAGCTGACGCGTCGACACGCCGAGCTCCTCCGCGATGACGCCGATCGAGATGGGCCGTGTCAGGTTCTGCTCCATGAGCAGCAGCGCGCGGCGTACGCGCGGCTCGCCGATTCCCTCCGAAAGCGGCGGATGCGGCTGCGCATCGCTCCCCTGGCGGGGGCGGTCGAACATCAGCACCTGCGTCGCCTTCTGCGCCTGGGCCCGGCCGAGGTGCTGCTCGATCAGATGAGTCGCGAGCGCGGCGCTGCCCGCGCCGCCGGCGCAGGTGATGCGCGGACCGTCGGCCAGGAACAATCGGTCGGCGACCACCTCGTGACCGGGGAACGCCTCGAGAAAATCCTGATAGTGATACCAGCTGACGCAGGAGCGCCGACCCTCCATGAGGCCGGAGCGGCAGAGAACGAAGCTGCCGGTGCAGATGCCGATGAGCGGAGTGCGGGTCGCGCCGACCTCGCGCAGATACCGGGTGGTCATCTCATCGATCTGCGGGCCGGCGTGGAGGATTCCGCCGACGACCACGACGTAATCGAGCGAGGAGGGGGCAAGCAAGCCGCTCGTGGGCTGCAGCATCACGCCACAGCTCGCTCGGATCGGCTCGCGCCGTCCCGACATGATCGACCATTGCACGTGCACCGGACGGCTGCGGTCGCCTTCGTCCGCGGCGAGGCGCAGATGATCGATGAAAACCGCGAATGCCGAGAGGGTGAAGTGCTCGGCCAGAATGATGCCGACGCGCAGCGGCGGGCGTGCGGCTCGCTCGAGCGGTGCAGTCTTCTCGGACCCGCAGGACTGCGGCATTGAACAGCCACTCAATGGACGGGTGCAACCCCCGGAGCTATCTTCCGTCATGCGTTTGCGGGATGCAAGGTGAAGTTCGAGCAGGCCAAAAATGTGACCAAAAAACAACGGATTGAGCGCGCTGTGCGGCGATGGTGCGCCGTCTGGCTGGCGAGCGCCAGCCGTTGAACGGTCATTTAGACACTGATGCGGATGGCCGCCGCGGCCGCCCGGGGGCGGCGGCGCTTTCGGCCGGTGGGCGCCGCTCCTGGCTCGGAGGATGTCCGAAGATCGCGCGGTAGGACTTGCTGAAGTGGGCTGGGGAGCGAAAGCCGCAGGCGACAGCGATGCTCGTGATCGGCATGGCGGTCTGCTGCAGCAGCTCGCGGGCGCGGCGCAGCCGCAGAGTGACGTAATACTGCGCCGGGGTGAGACCGAGGCTGCGGTGAAAAAGCCGCTGCAGCTGACGTTGCGAGACCTCCGTCATGCGCGCGAGCTCCTCGAGCGCGAGCGGTTCCTCGATGTTGGCCTCCATGAGCGCCGCGGCCTGAGTGATGGAGGTGTGGCAACCGCCGAGACGCGCGGCGATGGGAATGCGCTGCCGGTCCTTGCTGTCGCGGATGCGCTCCACGATGAACTGCTCGGAGATCCCGGCAGCCAGCGTCCTGCCGATGCGCGGGGTGATCAGATGCAGGATCAGGTCGAGGGGTGCGATGCCGCCGGTGCAGGTGCAGCGGTCGCGGTCGATGACGAACAGGTCGGGAGCGAACACGATGCGCGGGAAGGTCTCGCGAAGTCCCCAGAGGTTCTCCCAGTGGATGGCGCAGCGGTAGCCGTCGAGGAGTCCGGCCTTCGCGAGGGCGTACGCGCCCGTGCAGAGCGCGCCGAGGATCATGCGTTCGCGGGCCAGCCGGCGCAGCAGCTGGATGAGCCGCTCATCGACCGCGTGCGGCACGTCGATGCCCCCGCACACGAAGAGAATGTCGAGTGGCGGCGACTCCCCCAGCCGGGAGGTGGGGGCCACGGAGAGGCCGTTGCTCGCCTCCACCGGGCTGCCATCCAGGGAGTGCACCGACCAGTGGTAGATGTCCTCCCTGGCAAGGTAGTTCGCCATGCGCAGCGGCTCGATCGCGTTGGTGAACGCGATCATCGAGAAGTGGCGCAGGGTGAGGAACCCGAAACGGGTGAGCGGCGCGGTCATTCGTGCGGGAGGACGCTGAGCAGAGAGGTACTTGAGCATCAATCGAGCCGGCGATCAAGAGCCGGCGGGTTCGGTCGCAGTCACGGCTCGGGCGTGGCGCTTCCCGGGCCCCAGGCTGGCTCCGGGCCCGGATTGACGGGTAGGATTGCCCAATGGCTGACAAAAAGACGACCGCGGGCACCGATAGCGGCATGGAGCACTTCGGTTACAAGGAATCGCTCGCCCGCAGCATCGGCTCCTTCGGCAGCTTTGCCGCCGGCGTCAGTTATATCTCGATACTCACCGGTACCTTCCAGCTGTTTTACTTTGGTTTCGGCACCGCCGGCCCGGCCTATCTCTGGTCCTGGCCGATGGTGCTCATCGGTCAGCTGGCCGTCGCGCTTTGCTTCATGGAGCTCGCGGCCAAATACCCGATCGCAGGATCGGTGTACAACTGGTCGAAGATACTCGGGAGCCGCCTGGTAGGCTGGTCTTCGGGCTGGCTGATGCTCACCGCCTCGATCGTCACCCTGTCTGCCGTGGTGCTGGCGCTGCAACTGAATCTGCCGCGCCTCTGGAGCGGCTTTCAGATCATCGGCGATGGCAGTGGCAGCTACGATTTCGCGACCAACGCGGTCGTTCTCGGCACGGTCCTGATCGTATTCACCACGGTCGTCAATGCGCTCGGCGTGCGGCTGATGGCGATGATCAACAGCGCGGGCGTGTTCGTGGAGCTGATTGCGGCCTGCCTGATAGCGCTTTTCCTCGCGCTCAACATCAAACGAGGTCCCGAAGTCTTCTTCTCCACCAAGGGCTACGGCGGCGGCGGCTGGGGATATTTGAGCGCCTTCCTGGTGGCCTCCCTTGCCTCCGGATACGTCATGTACGGCTTCGATACGGCAAGCTCGCTCGGTGAGGAGACGCACGAGCCCCGGCGCACCGCTCCGCGGGCCATCCTGCGGGCGATCCTGGCCTCGTTCGTCATCGGCGGCGCAATCCTGGTGTTTGCCGTGATGGCGGCACCGGATCTCAACGATCCGAAGATCGGTACCGGCAGCGGCGGCTTGCAATACATCGTCGAGCAGGTGATGTGGGGACCGCTCGGCAGAGTTTTCCTGGTCTGCATCGTGGTCGCGGTGACCGTGTGCTCGCTCGCCGTGCACACCGCCGCCATTCGCCTGAGCTTCGCGATGGCGCGCGACAACGCGCTGCCCTTCGGCGAGCGGCTTGCGCGGGTGAATTCGCAGACGCAGACGCCCATCGTTCCCGCCGTCGTGATCGGGGTGATTGCCGAGCTGATCCTCGTCCTCAACATCGGCCAGCCGAAGATTTTCACGGTGCTGACCTCGATCGCCGTCATCATGATCTACCTGGCGTACCTGCTGGTGACGGTGCCGCTGCTCAAGAAGCGCCTCGCCGGGCAATGGCCGCCCGCAGATCTCGCGGCCGGCGGTTACTTCAGCATGGGCAGGTGGGGAATGTTCGTCAACGTCGTGGCGGTGCTCTGGGGCGCGGGAATGGCGCTCAACCTGGCGTGGCCCCGCGAAGCGGTCTACGGCACCCCCTGGTACAACACCTGGGGTGCGTTCGTGTACATCGCGGTGATTCTCGGAGCGGGTCTGGGGTGGTACGCGGTAAAGGGCCGCCATGGCATCGGCACGCTGGCTTCGCACACCCTGAGCACAGGGGTGGACCCGCCGCGGCCAGCCGGCGCGATGCTGGACAGCGTCCCCTGAGCTCTGCGCTGCTTGATCCCGCCGTGATGAGCGACATCCTGCATGCAATCGGCAACACTCCGGTGGTGCGGCTGCGGAATCTGACATCTCCCGACGCCGCCGATGTGTTCGTCAAGCTCGAGTATTTCAATCCGACCGGTTCGTACAAGGACCGCATGGCGCTCGCCATGATTGAAGGAGCGGAGCAACGCGGCGCGTTGCGTCCGGGCATGAAGGTGATCGAGTACACCGGCGGCAGCACCGGCTCCTCTCTCGCCATGGTCTGCGCTGTCAAGGGATATGAGTTCACCGCCGTCACGTCCGATGCGTTCGCGAAGGAGAAGCTGCAGACCATGCGGGCCTTCGGCGCGCAGCTGCGCATCATCGCGAGCGATGAGGGCAAGCTGACGCCGCAGCTATTTCAGGAAATGATCGCCGAGGCTCGGCGCCTCGGCGCGCAGCCCGCCACCTACTACACCGATCAGTTCAACAACGGCGAGGCGATCGAGGGTTATATGGCGATCGGGCGCGAGCTGGCGCAGCAACTCGACGGCAGGATCGACGTATTTTGCGCGGGTGTCGGAACGGGAGGGATGATCACCGGAACGGCGCGGGCTCTGCAAGCTGCGGGCTGTCAGGCGCGCATCGTGGCGCTCGAACCCGCTTCATCGCCCGTGCTTACCACCGGCCGGGGAGGGGCGCATCGAGTGGAGGGACTCGCCCCGGGGTTCGTGCCGCCACACATGAAGGACTGGCATTACGAAGCACGCACGGTCGAGGAGTCCGAAAGCCGCGCCATGGCGCGCACGCTGGCGCGAACCGAGGGGATCTTCGCGGGGACTTCAACCGGCCTCAATGTGGTTGCGGCATTGCAATTGGCGCGCGAGCTCGGGCCCGGACATCGCGTGGCTACCGTTGCGGTGGATACCGGTTTGAAGTATCTCGCCGGCGACCTCTTTTCGTAGACGGCTCAGCCGCAACCGCCGAACCGGAGCCGCAATCGACCTGTTGTTATGCTCGACCACGGCCGGCCGAGCGACGCCCGAGGAGCAGGTAGGCCGCGAAGGCGACCACGATCGACAGCGCGCTGGCCCAGAACTCCCTCTGTATATCGACGTCTTTGTCGAGCGCCATTGCGATAAGCACGAAGATCATCGCCGCGATGGCCGCATAACTCGCCCACGGAAAGAACCACACCCGAAGCTCGGGCGGCCCCAGGCCGGCGCGCTCGCGCGCCCGGCGCAGCCGGATCTGCGCGGCGCACGTCACACCGTAGATGACGACGATGAGCGCACCCGAAGCGTTCACCAGAAAGGCGAATACCGCCGTGGGCGCGAGGTCGTGCGCGAGGATGCCGATGAGACCGGCGACGCTGCCGAGAAGCACCGAGCGCGCGGGCACCCGCCGCGAGTTCAGCCGCACCAGGGCGCGGGGGGCGTCGCCCTGCGCCGCGAGCACGAAGAGAACGCGCGAGACGACATAGAAGGAGGAGTTGAGGCACGAGAGCACCGCCGTCAGGATGATCCCGGTCATGATCGGGGCCGCATACGGCACCCTGATCGAGTCGAGCGCGATGACGAAGGGCGATAGGCCCGGCGGCACCTTGTCCCACGGCACGATGCAGACGATGAAGGCGATGGATCCCAGATAAAAGAGAAGGATCCGGCTGACGACCTGCGTCACCATCCGCGCGACGGCGCGGGCCGGATCCGGCGACTCGACGGCGGCGATGGTCGCAATCTCGGAACCCATCATCGAGAAGAAAACCGTGGTCACCGCCGTGACGATGGCGAAAGGTCCCTTGGGGAAGAGTCCCCCGTGGGCGCTCCACATCTGCAGCGTTCCCGGGTGCGCTCCCAGCGCTCCGAAGAGGAACGCGGCGCACACCGCGATGAAGACGATGATGGCCGAAACCTTGATGGAGGCGAACCAGAACTCGAACTCCGCGTAGGAGCGGGTGGACATGAGATTGACGGCCGTCATCGCCGCCATCAACCCGGTGCCGATGACGACCTTGGGGATTGCCGGAAACCATTGCTGCAGGATGACCGCCCCGGCGATGGCTTCCACGGGGATCACGATGATCCAGAAGTACCAGTAGAGCCACCCGACGGTGAAGCCCGCCCAGTTGCCGAAGCCCGCCCGCGCGAACTCGGTGAAGGATCGGATGTCGGGTCGGGAGACGGCCATCTCCCCCAGGCACCGCATGACGATCAGGACCATCAAGCCCGTGAGCGCGTAGGTCACGATCACCATCGGCCCGGTCGCCGCGATCGCGACGCTGCTGCCCACGAAAAGCCCGGCGCCGATGATGCCGCCGAGACTGATCATGGTGACGTGCCGCGGACGCAAAGACCGGCTGAGCTCCGGCACCTGGTTCTCGCCGAGCGGGCCCGCTGCCGCGCCCACCCGGCTCTGCAGAGCCGCGCTGCTGTCTGGCGTATTCATCCGGCTACTTGAGCATTACTCGAGCCGGCGATCAAGAGCCGTCATGTCGCGTTCGTCATGGCGGCTGTCGCGAGGTTTCTGGCGATTACGCCTGCGCCTCGGCGCCGAGCACCGCCTTGACCTCGAGGAAATCGCGCAGCCCGTACTCGCCCCACTCGCGGCCGTTGCCTGATCGCTTGAATCCACCGAACGGCACGTTCATGTCGCCGCGCGCGCCGTTGATGGTCACGCGTCCGGCGCGGATCCTGCGACCGATGCGGTTGGCGCGGGCAAGGTCGCGCGACCAGATGTACGCCTGCAGGCCATAGGGAGTGTCGTTGGCAATCCGGATCGCATCCTCTTCGTTGCCATAGGGGAGGATCGTGAGGACGGGTCCGAAGATCTCTTCGCGCGCGACGGTCATCTCGTTGTTGACGTTGGAGAATACGGTCGGACGGACGAAATAACCCTTCTCGAGCCCCGCCGGGCGGCCTTCGCCACCGGTGACGAGCTTGGCGCCCTCGGCGATGCCTTTGGCGATGTAGCTCTCGACCCGCTCGAATTGGATCTTGGAGACGACGGGCCCCACTGCGGTCTTCTCCGATGCGGGGTCACCCACGACCACCGACTCGGCGGTCTTCTTCGCCAGCGCCTCGACCTCGGCGAGACGAGCTGCAGGCACCAGCAGCCGAGTCGGTGCGTTGCAGGATTGGCCCGAATTCTCGAGCACGTGCTGCACCGTGGATTTCACCGCGCGCTCGAGATCGGCATCCTCCAACACGATGCTGGGGGATTTGCCGCCGAGCTCCTGGTGGACGCGCTTGACCGTCGCGGCCGCGATTCTCGCCACCTCGGTGCCGGCGCGGGTGGAGCCGGTGAAGGAGACCATGTCGATCTCGGGATGGGCGGCGAGCGCCGCGCCGACCTCGGGGCCGGTTCCGTTCACGAGATTGAAGACGCCGGCCGGAACTCCGGCCTCGTGCATGATCTCGGTCCAGATGGCCGCGCTGAACGGCGAGAACTCCGAGGGCTTGAGCACCATGGTGCAGCCGGCCGCGAGCGCGGGCACCACTTTCGCCGCCACCTGGTTCATGGGCCAGTTCCAGGGGGTGATGAGGGCGCATACACCCACCGGCTCGAGAGCCAGGCGGGTGGAGCCGCGCCGCTCCTCGAACTCGAAAGTCTTGAGCAGCTCGACCATGGCCGCGATGTGCCCGAGGCCGGCGCCGGCCTGCGAGCCCTTGGCGAGCGTGGCCGGAGCGCCCATCTCTTCGCGGATGGCGCTGCCGATCTCAGGAGCGCGCTTCTTGTAGAGCGCGAGGATCCTCTCGAGGAGCGCGCGCCGCTCCTCCCGCGAGGTCTGCGCGAAGGATTCGAATGCGCGCCGAGCGGCCGCCACGGCCCGGTCGGCATCTTTGGCGGAGCCTAGAGAGATGACACCGGCGATCGCCTCGGTGGCTGGGTTGATGACCGTGAATTCCTTCGGCTCGAGGGGCTCGACCCAGCGGCCGTCGATATAGAACTTGCGGTAGTCGTAAGCCATGGTGACCTGGCGGATCGTGGGGGGATGGCGAATTTTACCACGCCACCGGCCGCGGCCCGATGCCATCGCCCCGCGGCTTTACCCAGCCGGCGCGGGCACCTGGGTGCGTGCCGAAGGGTCGAGTCGCGAGCATCGCGCCGGCCCGGCGTCGGTGCCGCCGCCGGTCATCTGGAAGGCCTGAACCTGCGCGCTGAAGCAGCTCACCACCGAGGCGAGCTGCAGCAAAGCCGCGCTCGTCAGATCGAGATACCGCGCCCGCAGGCGTCGCGCATCGATAGCCGCTCCTTCGGTATCAGCCTGCTCGGCATCGAGGCACGAGGCGTACGCCGCCACCCGGGCGCTGTACTCGCTCAAGTTGTCACGCGCCGCGCTCATCTCGTCCTGGCTGGCATGCGCGCCGTCCGGAATGGCGAATGCCGGCTGCGGCGCGGGCCCGCAACCGGCGTGCGCGAGAGGCAGGGCGCCGGCGCCGAGCAGGACAGCCGCGGCGATCCTCGTGATGCTGACCATTGAATTTCATCCCCAGTGTTAGTGTTGTTCCAGCGAGCGTGCGGGCCGAGCGGGCGGTGCTTTCTTGTTCTGCGCCAGCTGTCGCTTCGGTCGGCACTCTAGCACGCGCGCCTGGAGTGGGCCATCGGCTCGGGCCTGATTATGTCACCGGAGCGGTACAGGATCGTACCGCCCGGCGAACGCTGTGATGGGCAGCGGCGCCCGGCCCGGGCTCGCGGCGCTGCGGTCGGGCGAGGGAGCAAACGAGCGAGTAAACTTCCCGCATGCGCCTGCTCTCGATCCTCGACCGGGATCGCACGGTGGCCGGTCCGGGCTTCAGCCGCTGGATGGTGCCGCCTGCCGCGCTCTGCATTCACCTGTGCATCGGACAGGCGTACGCCTTCAGCGTATTCAATCTGCCGATGACGCGCCTCCTCGGGATCAAGGATTCCGCGCCGGGAGACTGGCGGCTCACCGACCTCGGTTGGATCTTTACGCTGGCGATCTTCTTCCTCGGAGTATCGGCGGCCATTTTCGGCCGTTGGGTGGAAGAGGGCGGTCCCCGCCGCGCGATGGTTACTGCGGCGCTGTGTTTCGGTGGCGGATTCCTGATCTCCGCCTTCGGAGTGCATGTCCACGAGATTTGGATCATCTATCTCGGCTACGGTGTGCTCGGCGGTGTCGGGCTGGGTCTCGGCTATATCTCTCCGGTCTCGACGCTCATCAAGTGGTTCCCCGACCGGCCGGGCATGGCCACGGGCATGGCCATCATGGGCTTCGGGGGCGGGGCGCTCATCGCCTCACCGCTTTCGGTGTGGCTGATGGCTCGATTCTCGACGGCGACTCACGTCGGCGTCGCCGAGACCTTCGTCGTGCTCGGGGTCGTGTATTTGCTCTTCATGATGGTGGGCGCGCTCATCGTGCGGGTTCCCGCGGCGGGTTGGCAGCCCTCGGGCTGGAGTCCACCCGCGCAGCCGCCGAAGCTCGTGACGAGCGCCAACGTGTACGTCTACCGGGCTCTGCGGACGCCGCAGTTCTGGCTCATCTGGTGGGTGCTGTGCCTCAATGTGACCGCGGGAATCGGCGTACTCGGACAGGCCTCGGCCATGAGCCAGGAGATGTTTCCCGGCAAGGTGAGCGCGGTCGCCGCCGCAGGCTTCGTCGGCTTGATGAGCCTCTTCAACATGGCGGGGCGATTCATCTGGGCGTCGGCTTCCGATCTCATCGGACGGAAGAACACCTATTTCTGCTTCTTCATCCTCGGCACGGTGCTGTACGCGCTGGTGCCGACCGCGGGCGGAGTCGGCAGCGTCGGATTTTTCGTCCTCTGCTTTCTCATCATCATCAGCATGTACGGCGGCGGGTTTTCCACCGTGCCGGCATACCTCAAGGACATGTTCGGAACCCGTTATGTCGGCGCGATTCACGGTCTCCTGATCACCGCGTGGTCCGCGGCCGGTGTGTTCGGGCCGGTGCTGGTCAACTACATACGCGCCTACGAGATCGCGCGCGGGGTACCGAAGGCGGACGCCTATAACCTGACCATGTATCTGATGGCCGCGCTGCTCGTCATCGGCTTCTTCTGTAATCTCTTCATCAGGCCCGTGCACGAGCGGCACCACATGCCTGCGGCCCAGGATCGAGCCACGCTCCTCGCGTAGTCATGGGAACTGCCATGTCGGGCCAGACTTCGAGCAGCACGCGCATCGTCCAGCTCATCCTCGCCTGGAGCTTCGTCGGCATTCCCCTCCTCTGGGGCGTGTTGCAGACCTTGCGCAATGCGCTGAAGCTTTTTCACTAGCCGCGCGACCGCAACCCTACTGCGGGTGATACTTCTTATAGGCGGGCAGACCCTTGAAGAGCTCGCCGGGCGGCGGTTCGGGCGGCGGCAGACACCCGGAGTGCGTGATCCTCGCGTTCTTGAGGAAGTCGGGTTCCGCGAGCGAGGGCGGGTCGGAGATCACGTAGCACCGCTCGCTCGTCCATTCGATGACCTCCCCGGTCGCTGTTCGCTCGGACTCGCCGGCATGGTGGGCCGGAGAGTAAGGGGAAGGCACGCCGAGGGTGAGAGCACTCGTGCCGCCCGCAGGAAAGCCGAAGGAGATGCGCGGCTTGCGCTCGAGGACAGTGGCCGCGGCTTCTCTTGCCGCTGCGTGCCAGTCGGTGGCGCTGGTGTCCGGACCTTGCGCGCGGAGCGAGGGAGAAGCCAGAGTGATAGGCTCGGTGATGGGCGACAGTAGCGCAGGGGTTTGGTCGAGCCGCGGGCGAGCGATGGGCGCGCGCCGATGCGCGGCCCGCAGAACGAAAGCCGCAAGGGGGACACCGGTCCAGGATGGCAGCCTGATCGCCCGCGAGGTGCGCACGAGCACCCCGAGAATCACGGCGTGCGCGCCCGTCACGGCGATGAAGACGAGATACCGGTTCTTGTTTGGCATTCACAGCGCGACGGCCGCCTCGGGGGCAGGCTTCTCTTTAAGTGACTGTCCGCGGCGCAGCCCGGTTCCCTGCCGGTGAAATACTTGCCGCTCATCTGGTCGGCCCTGTGGCGCAAGCCGCTCGAGGCCGTCCTGGTATGGCTTGCAGCGACGTTCGCATTCACGCTGTTCGGCTTGATGTTGGGCTTGCATGCGACCTACGCCCATCTCATCGAGAGCTCCAGAATGGATCGTCTCGATGTCAACGCGCGCTTTCCGAGCGCGAGCCCTCACGGCGTCCTGCTACCGGTGGCCCTTCGCGGTGCGATCGGGCGAGTCGACGGGGTAGCCGCGGTGGGCACCTACTACTGGCTCTGGGGTCATTACCAGAATCCGCGCAAGGTCGCCCGAGTCATCGCGGTGGACAGGCACATGCGTGCAGCCTGGTCGGAGCTGCCCCTGACGCGCGCTGAGTGGAGTCAACTCTTCGCGACGCCGACGGGCGTATTCGTCAGCCGCGCGCCGGCTGCGAGACTGGGCCTCGAGAAAGGAGACGATTTCCCGCTCATCACGGCTGCCGGGCTGCGCGCCGACGGGGGTTCGATCTGGGACTTTCACGTGCTCGGCGTCGTGCCGGATGACCCGCGGATCGGCGCTTTCATCCTCGGCAATTTCAGCTACGTGGACGAGTCGCGACCGCTCGAGGACCAAGGCTATGCGATGGGCTTTCGAGTGGCCATCCGCGATGCGGCGCAGGCGGACGAAGTCAGCATCAGGATCGACAGACTCTTTGCCAATTCGAGTACGCCGACCCTTACCATTCCCGATAAAGTCAACACGCGCTATGCCATCAACTCGGGAGCCTCGCTCGCGAGGAGCACCTGGCCGTTGGCGGGCGCCGGGGTATTCATGATCCTGCTGCTGACCGCCAATGGCATCGCCCAGTCGGTGCGCGAGCGCATGCCCGAATTCGCCGTGCTCGAGACGTTGGGTTATCGGGACGCCGGCCTCATGGCTCTGGTATTTGCCGAGGCTCTCATCCCGTGCCTGGCGGGCGCCATGCTCGGCAGCGCTCTTGCAAGCGCTTTGACGCGGTGGCCGGCGCAGTACCTGCCGCGGGGTCTTGCGGGGATTCCGCAGCCCACCGTCTCGGCGGCCGTCGTCGGCTGGGCCCTCGGCACGGCATCGTTGCTCGCCCTGGCGAGCGCGGTGGTTCCGATGTGGCGGCTGCGGCACCTCAAGGTCGCCGATGCGCTTGCGGGACGCTGACGGATGCGCAGGGTGACTCAAATCGTGGTGGTAGCGCGCCTGGGGCTCGCGGGGCTCCCCGGGCGCAAGTGGTCATCGTTGGTGATCGTCGCCAGCATGGCTTGCGTGATCGGCGTGCTGTTATCGATGCTCTCCGTGACCGTCGGGATGTTGCGCGCTTATCGCGCGGGCGCTGATCCGCGGCTTGCGATCGTGCTCTCGCCCGAGTCCCACACCGAATATGGCAGCGGCATTCCCGCAAACGCGATCGGGACGATCCTCGAGGCGCCCGGAATCGCCGACGGACCCGACGCTCGTCCTCTGGGAGATGCCGAGGTTCTATTCTGGGTGCCGCCGCTCGGCTTGCGCTTTATCGGCTCGCCCGAGTTGCGCGGCATCGGTCCGGCGGGTCTCGCGCTGAGACCGGATCTCAGGATCGTGGCGGGCAGGATGTTTCGCACCGGCCGGCAGGAGCTGATCGTGGGGGTGGGTGCCGCGCGTGCCTATCACTTGCATCTCGGGGATGAGATCGGGTTACCCGATGGGGAATGGCCGATCGTCGGACTCTTCACGGACGACGGCAGCATTCTCGAGGGGCAACTCGTCGCCGACGTGATCACTCTGATGTCCTCGGCGCATATGTCCGGCTACGGGAGCGTTCTCGTCAGGCTCGCGCGAGCCGACGACTTCGACGCGTTCGAGCGCTGGCTCACCACCAACCCCGCTCTGGAGGTCACCGCGGAGCGGCTGTCGCACTACGATGCGCGTACGGTGAACTTCTACACGGCGTTCTTCACCGAGCTCACGTACCTCATCGGCGCGATCATGGCTCTCGGAGCGCTCTTCGCAACGGTGAAGCTCACGTACGCGGCGGTGAGCGTTCGCACCCACGAGATAGGGACACTGCGTGCGATCGGCTACGAGCCGCTCCCGATCGCCGTCTCGGTGCTCTTCGAGACCGCCATGCTCTCACTCGTCGCGGCGCTCCTCGGCGCCGGGGTGGCGTGGCTCCTTTTCAGCGGCAGGCTGGTCGCCGATATCCACAATGTGTACGAGCTCACGGTCTCACCGCGACTGTTTGCGGTGGGGGTTGCATGGGCGCTGACACTCGCGATTCTGGGCGGGCTTGCGCCCGCGCTGCGCGCGGCGAGGCTCTCCGTCGTCGAGGCGCAAAGACCTGTGTAGAGACTGCGAAGTGGCGCGCACTGACGAGGTGCATGCTCTCGCGCCAAAAGGACCCGCGAGCGGGTTAACATGGAAGGACGGATTTCGGACGATTCGACTACGATGCGGCTCTGGTCCCTCCATCCAAAGTACCTGGATTCCCGCGGCTTGGTGGCCCTATGGCGTGAGGCGCTGCTCGCGCGGGAAGTGCTGCGTGGCAATACTCGAGGCTACCGCCACCATCCGCAGCTCGAGCGCTTCAAGCAACACCCGGCCCCGTTGAGCGCGATGGCGCGCTATCTGGATGCCGTTTACGGCGAAGCGCGGGCGAGAGGATTTGCCTTCGACCGGCGAAAGCTCGCAGCCGGCCGCAAAGAAGCCGTGATCGCCGTATCGCGGGATCAGCTGCTCTATGAATGGAGTCATCTGCTCGCGAAGCTGCGTCGTCGCAGTCCTTCGGTCTGGCGCCAATGGGCTGGCACTCCGATGCCCGATGCGCATCCGCTATTTCGGATCCGCCGCGGTCCGGTCGAGCCGTGGGAGCGCCTGCCGCTCAGCGGCAGCGCGCGTTGATGCCGTTGTAGTACTGCTCGTAAATGGCGCCGCCGTCGGAGAACTTCAGCATGACGGGTGGGCCGCCGCGCAATGCCGCAAAATCGATCGGAGTCACTTTGCCGAAATCCGCAGCCCTCGTCTGGCCGGAGGCAATGCCGATCGTCCCGAGGATGTCGGGCGCGTAGTTGGGCCCGGTGTCGGCCAGCTCGCCTATGGTGATGGAGATTTCCCCACTGTTGTAAATCGCGACCTGCAGGGTGTTGGGTGCGGTCGTGCCGGCAGCCGGTACCGCCTCGTAGGTCACGATCACGCGCTGATGGGCGGAGTCATACCACCCAAAGACTCCGCCCCCGCTGCCTGCGGCGGCGCTGTCGAGGTCCTTCATCAGGGCTCCGATCGTGAGCTGGTTGGTGAGCAGCAGTTGCCCGCGCATGTACCAGGGAGAGCCGTTGTCATCCACGCCGGTATAATCGCCCGAGGTCCGGGTGGTGATCGCGCCGTCCTCGCTGACGAAGAGCGTCGTCACCGGCGCATCGCTTCCGGGAACGGGGAAGGAGAAGCCGGGATAGGAGAGCATGGCCGTGCCGTTGCCGCCGACATTGAGCTTCGTTGAGCCGGAATCGAGCAATGCCTGCCCGGCACGGACCGACACGCGGTAGTCATCGCCCGCCGGCACGAAATCGATCTCATCGCCCGGCATCAGATCGAACGGGTGGGCGCGGACCTGCTCGCAATCCTCGACCACGCGAACGAGAGGATCGTGGCGCGGCATCGAGTGATCACCATGGCGCAGCATCGCATCAAAGAACGCGAGCGCGTAGCCGCTGGTGAGCCGGCTGGTCTTCGCGATCGGCAGCTCATTCTCGAGAGGCATCGCACCCTGGAGCTCCTGCTTCGCCGTGAGGATCTGCGGATTGCCGAACATCACGGCTTGCAGCTGCGCATCGGTCACGCCATCGAACACAGAGCCGTGGCAGAAGTTGTAGACGCCGAGCTCGTAGGCGCCGGTATAGCTCCAGTAGAAGGTCGCATCGAAGGTATAGTTCGCGATATCGGACGGATTGAGCGTGCTCGGATCGATGAACGCCTGCGGGAAAACCGCCGGATTGATCGCGACCAGCGAGTTGTGGATGTCCTGGCACCAGCTCGACTGGTAGCCGCCGACGTGATGATTCCAGCCCGCGATGTCCACCAGGTACTTCTTTGGCGCGGCGGCAAAGGAATTGAAATTGTCGTAGGCGATGCCCGTGTCGTTGCCCAAGAACATCAACGGCACTCGGGCATTGGCATAATCGGCGGTGCCGAGCAGCAGTCCGTAGTTGCTGCCTGCGCCCATGAAGGCGGCTTTGACGCGTCGATCGGCCGGCAGCCCCATGGAGCTGATGCCGGTGACGGTTGCAAGCGAGGTCATTCCGCCCAACGAGTAGCCCAGCACACCGATGCGGCGGGCGTCGATCCGCCGCGCGAACGGCTGAGCGCCGCGGTCCGCCTCTCCCGTCAGCATGGCATCGATCAGGAAGCTGACGTCCTTCACGCGCTGATAGATGGTCGCCGCGTAGATGCTCGGATTCGGACCGAGTTTCAGCCCGACGTAGTGTTCCATGAAGTAAGTCTGGTACCAGGCATCGTCATCGCCCGTATGCTCGACCGAGGCTACGATGTAGCCGTTGCTCGCGAGACTCTCCAGAGTGTCGGGCATGTTCTTCGCCGCCGCCACTTCGTAGCCGTGGGTCGCGATGAGAAGCGGAAATGTGCCGTGGGCCAGCGGCGCGTCCTCTGCTATCGGATGCGCCGAGAGGCTTCCGGGAAAGGTCACCGCGGGTGTGTCCGGCAGTCCGGGATAAACAGAGCCGCCCGGGTTCTGGTTGTACACCGGATTGTTCCAGGAATAGCGAATCGGCTGCGAGGCGTGCGAGGATGTCGGATACCAGATCTGTACGTAAAGAGGCCGACCGGCGGTGGTGACCGGAGTCGAGCCATCCGGGTTGCGCCTGGTGTCCGTGAGCACCAGTGTGGTGTGCCCGATGGAATAGCGGCCCTGGAGATCCTCGCCACTCCAGGCACCGGCCGCCGTGCCGGCACTCGCAAGCCGGCTGGCGGCGAGCAGCAGGGTGAAGATCGAGGAACAGGCGAGCGCGCCCAGCCCGGTGCAAAGTGTCTTGGTTGGCATAGCGGATCCTCTTGTCGTGCGTATCGCCGCCAGCGGTCCAATTTATACGCCCGAGCCTTGCAGGTGGCAATCGCGCGTCTCAGCGTGTCGTCCCGATACAAGCGCCGCGTCGTCTGGTCACTGACCCGGTGACAGCCGCATCGAGGCCGGGTGCAGGAAATAGCAGCCGATCGCAATGAGGATGAGATAGGCGAGCAGAATGAACGTCCACCCCATGTTGTGGCGGATGACATCGCCTTCCTTGCGCACGAACTTGCTGGTCGAAACACCGACGCTCGCCGTCTGGGGCGCCACCGGCTTACCGATCTCCGCGCCCACTGAGTTGAGCGTCGGCAGGAGAAGCGGCGGCAAGCCGAGCTGCGTCGCCACGAGTGCCTGGAACTTGCCGAACATCGCGTTGGTGGAGGTGTTGGAGCCCGAGAGAGCGACGCCGATGAAACCGAGGACGGGCGAGACCAGGATGAAAGCCGTACCCATGCTTGAGAAGCCCTTGGCGAGCGAAGCGGCCATGCCGGAGTAATTGAAGATGTAGGCCAGGCCGAAGATGAAGAGGCCGACGAGGCAGGCACCCCACATCTGGTGGAAGGTGCGACGGAAGATCTCGCCGATCTGCGCGCCCTTCAAGCGGCCCATGGCGAGCAGCAGCACCAGTACGATGATCCAGGCGGCGAGGATCGCAGTGCCCCCGATGTAGGGCGCGAACTTGAATGCCGCCGTGACTGCGGGTTTTGCCGCATCGCAGGTGGCAGCGAGTGAGGAGCACGCCACCGCCTGGGCGGTGAACCACGTCTTCGACGGAAGCGGCGACCAAGGGCCGGTCCAGGCCGCGACCACGACCAGGAGCACGAGGAAGGGCATCCAGGCTTGGACGACTTCACCCAAGCTCAGGCCATGTCCTCGCGTCTCTCGGGCCAGGGCCGGATCGAGCGGCACGCCGCCGTAACCCAGGACGGTTCTCGGTTGCCAGACTCTGAGCAGCGCGAGCAGCGCGGCGAAGCAGACGATCGATCCGGTAATGTCCGGCAGATAGGGGCCGAGATGCACCGCAACCGGATACTGACCTGCGATGTACGCCAACGAGCCCACTACGGCGAGCGGCCAGCCGCCCTGCATGCCTTTCTTTCCGGAGACGAGATACAAGAGCACCCAGGGTGGCAGCAGCGCGAGCACGGCGACGATGGCGCCGACCGAGCCCGAAAGCGCCATCAGAGGGTAATTG
This sequence comes from Steroidobacteraceae bacterium, assembly GCA_035252605.1. Lineage (GTDB taxonomy): Bacteria > Pseudomonadota > Gammaproteobacteria > Steroidobacterales > Steroidobacteraceae > 13-2-20CM-66-19. Next base: position 94,776 of record DATFCZ010000059.1, on the reverse strand, counting down.
GTCACCGCGGCCAGCACGATGATGGGCACGCCGAGCGCTCCAAAGGAGACCGGCGCGTTATTGGCGATCGCGGCAACCCGGATGGCATCGAGGTCAGAGATGCCGAGGGAGATGAGGATCGGAGCCACCACGGCCCAGGGGTAACCGAATCCGACCAGGCCCTCGAGCAACGCGCCGAACGCCCAGCCGAAGAGCAGCGTCTGCACGCGCACGTCCATGCTGCCCTGTGCGATGAGCCAGCGACGGAAGTTCTCGAACACACCGCTGACGGTGAGCGTGTTGAAGAGCACCATGCCCCAGACGGTAATCCAGTCGACGTTCCATACGCCGGTCGCCGCGCCATACAGATAGGCATGCCAGCCATCGCCGAAGGGCATCTTCCAGACCCAGGCGGCCACGGCGAACGTGAGGATCGATCCGGCCAGCGTCGCGAGCCAGGCGGGCCAGCGGAAAACCGCGAGCAGGATCAGCAGCGCAACCACGGGTATCAGAGCCACCAGACAGGTCAGTGTCAGGTCATGGAGTGGGTCGAGCAGTTGCGTGAACATGGCCTCTTCCCGACTTCTGTCGCGCGGCGGTCACGCCCGGTCGCGTGCCCGGGCTGCAGCGCTTGATGTTGTTCTGGCGAGGACGGACGGTCAGGAAACTAGCGCGGGACGGAACGAAACGCAAGGATCTGTGCTTACCGGGCGTTGTAACTCATGAGTAACGATTGTCGGCGGGCTTGATCAGCTTCGGCTCGTCGAACTGCAGGTCGTTCACGTGGGGGCCGACCGGATGGCAGACCATCTGCGTCTGCGGATACGGCTGCAGCAACTGCTGCGCTTGAGAGACGTTCGAGGAGAACCAGGCGGCGTACTCATCGCGGCGAAGAATGCCCGGCATCTGTGCAGTGATGTTATTGACTTCCGTCAACAGGGGGTTGGCCGCGACCGATATCAGCGCGCAGCTTTCGATCACCTCGCCGTCATTCGTTTCCCCCCGCTCCCAAAGCGCAGCGATGCCGAACACGGGCCGGTTCACCAGGCGCACGTAGTAGGGCTGATGATGGCCGGCGGCGGTGCGTTGCCAGAGATAAAAGCCCGCGATGGGTACGATTCCCCGCTGGCCGTAGACCCACGCCGAGCGCAGTTCCTGATCGGATCGCAGAGTATCGCTGCGAACCACACCGCGCGTCGTGAACCTGATGCCGCCTCGCGCGCACTTCAGCGCAAGGCCCCAGCGCATCATCACGCCCTCGCGTTCGCGCTCGTGCATTCGCGCGACCGGAATGCTCTGCGCGATCGCGACATTGAAGCTCACCGAGAAGCGCCACCACGGGCGCTCGACCGCGAGCTCGCCGTCCACCTCGCTCCGGCTTGGGATCACCAGTCGCAGGGCCATGCGATCAAGGGTACGAGGCTCTGAGTTACGGGAAAACCTGTCCGCGCGGGACGACAGGGAATGGGGTGTGGCGCCCACCGCTGGAGGACGAAGGTGACGCGCGCGGAAGTTAACCGACAGCCCTCGGCATCGTGGGCGGGGCAGCTTCGGCCGCGAGCCGTATCGGCGCCTGAGCGGATCGGAGGCCAGCCCGGCGGCCAGTCAGCACGAGTTTGACCGGCCGCAATGCGCCGAAGCGTGCTAACGGTACGGTCTCCGGGCTGGTATGCGCTTCGGAGCGAGGTAAGCTGAAGCCTGTTCGGACAGAGCGCCGAGGGGACAGCATGCCACGACCGGGATTCGTATTCGCCGTCGTTCTCGCCGGCGCGCTCGGCGCGGCACCTGCGGCCAGGGCGCAATCCGCGCCTGCGACAGCCGCTACGCCGCTCGCCTACCACCTCGTCAAGAGTGTGCCGCTCGGCGCCCCTGACGGCTGGGACTACGTCATATACGAGCCTTCCTCGCATCGCGTCTTCGTGGCCCACGGAAACCGGCTGACGGTGGTCGACGGGCGCAGCGGCCGCATGGTAGGCGAGGTGGGGCCGATTCCCGGAGGCCCGCACGGAACCGCATTCGACGCAGCTGCAGGTCTTGGCATCACCGATGACGGCAAGCTCGGTCAAGCGGTGATCTTCGATGTGAAGACACTGAAAGTGGTCAAGCGCCTCAAGGTCCAGCGCGGCGCCGATGCCGTCACCTTCGATCCGGTGAGCGGTCATGCGTTCGTCATCGACGGCGATACCGGTGAGGTCGCGGTGATCGATCCGGTGCGCGGACGAGTGCTGACCTTCATCAACCTCGGCGGCGACCTCGAGTACGCGGTGCCGGGCAATAACGGTGAGCTCTACGTCAACGGCGTGACCCACCACGAGATCTTCCGCATCAACACCGCCACCAATCGTTTGGACGCCACTTGGCCGATGCCCCAGTGTCAGGATCCGGCTGGCCTGGCGATCGATACGCGCGCGCATCGGTTGTTCTCGAGCTGCAGGAATCAACAGCTGGTGGTCGTCAACGCGGAAAATGGCGCAGTCGTCGCATCCGTGCCGATCGGACGCGGCACCGACGCGGACCGGTTCGATCCCAAGAGCAACCTGATTTTCAGCTCCAACGGCTTCGACGGCACGCTGTCGATCATTCGGGAGGTCGATGCCAATAGCTTCGTGCCGGTCGCGACCGTGAAGACAGCTCTCTCGGCGCGCACCATGGACATCGATACCGAGAGCGGCCGCGTGTTCCTGGTCGCGGCGCATACCACCCGCAAGGCCATGGAAGACTTCATGACCCAGTGGCGCAAGACGCATCATCGGCCGCGTCAGTCGCCCTTCACGCCGGGATCGCTGAAGCTGCTCATGTTCGATCGAGGCCGCTAAAAATCAACTCATTCTGCAGAGGGAGACGAGCTGCCATGTTCAAAGCACGCTGTGTGCTGCTTTCCTGCTTTTTCCTGACATCCTCGGCCGCCTGGGCGGCGCCCATGACGAGCGGCAAACTCCTGAGCGCGCTGCAATGGCGCAGCGTGGGTCCCTATTCCGGTGGGCGCGTGACCGCCGTGGCCGGCATCGCCGAGAAGCCCAACGTCTTTTACATGGGGACGGCGGGCGGGGGCGTTTGGCAGAGCGAGGATTACGGTCACAGCTGGAAGAACATCTCCGACAAGGATTTCAAGAGCAACAGCATCGGCGCCATGGCGATCGCGCCCTCGAATCCGAAGATCATCTATGTGGGCACGGGTGATTCCGCTCCCCGCAACACGGTGCTGACCGGCGAGGGGATGTACAAGTCCACCGATGGCGGCAAGAAATGGACCTACATCGGGCTCGGCGACACGCACATCATCAGTTGGATCGTCGTGGATCCGAAAAATCCCGACGTCGTGTACGCGGCGGCGCTCGGACATCTGTTCGCCTCCAATCCGGACCGTGGGGTGTTCAAGAGCACGGATGGAGGCAAGACCTGGAAGAAGATTCTGTACGTGGACGACGGCACCGGCGCGATCTGCCTGGCGATGGACCCGTCCAATCCGCAGGTGCTGTACGCCGGGATGTGGGAGCTGTACCGCAAGCATTGGACCTTCTCGAGCGGCGGTCCGGGCAGCGGCATCTACAAGACGACCGACGGCGGGGCGAAGTGGACCAACATCTCGCACGCCCCGGGGCTGCCGACCGGCATCTTCGGCAAGGTGGGCATCGCGGTCGCACCGAGCCAGCCCAACGTCGTGTACGCGCTGATTCAAGCGAACTACAACGGGCAGGCGGGCGGACTCTTCCGCTCCGACGATGCCGGCCAGAGCTGGAAACCCATCAACAGCAGCATGGACATCACGCAACGCGCGTTCTATTACATGAACGTGTACGTCGACCCCAAGGACCCCAATACGATTTATCTGCCCAACGTCGAGGTATACGTATCCCACGACGGTGGCAAGAAGCTGGAGCAGCTCCATCCGCCCCATGGCGACAACCACGTGTTCTGGATCAATCCGAACAATCCGCAGATCTTCATCGAAGGCAACGATGGCGGCGCGACCGTCAGCTTGAACGGCGGCAAGGCCTTCAGCTCCGAGGACAACCAGCCGACCGGCCAGTTCTATCACGCCAATCTCGACGATCAGTTCCCGTTCCACATCTATGGCGCGCAGCAGGATCGCGGCTCGGTCGAAGCGCCGAGCGCCGTGCCCGCCGGCAAGATTCCGCCGGTCTGGAAGGACGTACAGGGCGGCGAGATGAGCTGGGTGGTGCCGACGCCGGGTCAGCCCTGGGTCACCTACGGCAGCGGCTACTACAGTCTCGAGTGGAAGGAGAATCGCAGGACGGGGTTGGTCACGAACGTGAGCCCCTGGCCCGACTACAAGCTGGGTCTTGCGGGATCCAAAATCAAATACCGCTACGGCTGGAACCATCATCCGGTGGTGTTTGCACCCGGCAATCCCAAAGAGCTGCTGATGGGCGCCAACGTGCTGTTCGAGACCACGGACGAAGGCATCCACTGGAAGCCCATCAGTCCGGACCTTACCCGCAATGACAAGAGCAAGCAGGGCCGGCCGGGCGGCCCGATCAGCGCGGACGTGACCGGCGAGGAGATGTTCGACACCCTATCCTCGATCGCGTTCTCACCGGTCTCGGACGATGTAATCTGGACCGGCTCCGATGATGGACTGGTCTACGTGACGACTGATGCGGGCCGGCACTGGAGCTCCGTGCGCCCACCGGCGCTACCGACCTGGTCCACGATCACCTGCATCGAGCCTTCACACCTCGACGAGGGCACCGCCTATGTTTCGGCGAGCCGGTTCGACTGGGATGACTTTCATCCCTACGTCTACAAGACGACCGATTACGGCAAGCACTGGACGAAGATCACCACCGGGTTGCCGCAGGATGAGTACATCGAGAGCGTGCGGCAGGATCCGGACGACTCCGATCTGCTCATCGCGGGTAGCAGCGCAACCGTCTACTTCAGCCTCGATGAGGGCCGGCATTGGCAGCCGTTGACGCTGAAGCTCCCGGCAGTCCGCGTGAGTGATGTCGAGATCCAGCCGCAGCAGCATGCGGTCGTGCTCGCCACATTCGGACGCGGTTTCTGGGTGCTCGACAACCTGCAGTTCCTGGAGCAGCTCGGGGCCGCGCGGGTTGCAGGTGATGCGCCCTATCTCTTCAAGCCGCAACAGACGTGGCTGGTGACGCGCAGCATGTTCGGATTCGGAGAGAGGGGACCCGGAGGCCAGAATCTCCCGCCCGGGGTCTCGGTGTTCTTCCACCTGCCAGCCGGCTACAACGGCAGCACGCCGGTGAAGTTGAGCTTCACCGACTCGAGCGGAAAATTGGTCCGCAGCTTTACGATGCACCTGAAGCCCAAGGGCAAGCCGAAGAAGATTTCGGACAACCCCACCGTGGCGCGCAAGCAGCGTCAAGAGCGGGCGACGGCGGTCAAGGCCGGCATGAACCGGTTTCAGTGGGATCTGACCTACCCGGACGCGGCCGACGTGAAGGGCATCTACAATTCGTTCTTTGCGGCCGCCGCGCCCGTCGGTCCGGAAGTGATGCCCGGTACCTACTACGCAACGTTGACCTATGGTCATGCCACGCAGAAGCAGGAGTTCCAGGTCAAGCTCGATCCGACGTTACCGACCACGGAGGCGGAGCTGCAGCAGCGTTTCGATTTGTTGATGCGACTGCACGAGGCGCTGAACGAGCTCGATACCAACCTCAACCGCGCGATTGACTCCCGTGACGCGCTAAAGAAAGCCGTGGCCGAGAAGAAGGTGTCTGGCAATGCGGCGCAGCAGGCACTGGATCAACTCGACCACGATATCGACGATCTGGTGGACCTCAGGATCCAGTCGAGCGAAGGCGCACTGGTCTATCCACCCCGGCTTCGTGCCTGGCTGAGCTCGATCTCCAACCAAGTGAGCACGGCTTTCGTGCTGCCGACGCCGTCGATGGTGCAGGTGGCGGATGGATACATCAGCGATGCATCCAGCGGCGTTTCACGTCTGCAGACCGACGTTGCGGCTGCCGACAAGGCGCTGAAGCACTGAGCTGCAGGATGGCGTAGGGTGGCAGCGGCGGGGCGGAGTTCAGCGCCTCGCCGTTGCCGGATGGCTTGCCTGCCAGGCGTCCCGCCCCTGGCCATAGATCTCGCTCCAGATATTTCGCGGCGCGGGCAAGAGCGCACGCCGCTGCCAACGCGATCCCAAACGTTCCGCGAGCGCTATGGAGCGGAGGTTCTCCGCAGCGATACAGTGGATCACCTCCGTCCAGCCGAGCGTCTCGAAAACCCAGTCGATGGCGGCAGCCGCGCCCTCGGACGCGTAGCCCTTTCCCCAGGCCCCCCGCTCCAGGGCCCAACCCACCTCCGTTCCCGGCCAGCCTTCCGGTTGCCAGGGTCCAATGCGGCCGATCCAGCGCCCGCTTTGCTTCTCGATGACCGAGAACATGGAGAAGCCCCGGATCGTCCAGGCACCGCTCATCATGCACAGGGTGCGCCACGCTTCGGCGCGGCCCTGCCTTCCCCCTATGAAGCGCGCAGCTTCCTCATCGGCCATCATCGCGGCCCAGGGCTCGAAATCCTCGCTTTGGGGCGGGCGCAGAATGAGGCGGGCGGTTTCCAGGATGCACATAACACCGAATCAAACTTGACGCGGACGGCTTCGCGACGGTAACAGGTCGGGGGCACTCGCGAAAGGTCCGATCCAGCACTTGCCGATCGCCGCGCTCGGCTCCTCTCCGGTCGCGAGCGGAGTCGCGAGAAACGTCGCGACAACGCTCGGGCTTTCGGGCATAACGGTTGCGACGTGGCGGCAGGCGAACCGTCCTCGCCACAGCGTCCGGGATCTCGTGAGGAAACGTGGTAACGCACCATGACGAAGCTCGATAAGCCGCTCAAGCGGGAACTGCTGATCGATGCGAGGGCCTATGTGCTCACGATCGAGCCTGATCATTTCAAGCTGGTGCCGAAAGGACACCGCAAGGGACTGCAATTCGCGTGGCACGATCTCGTGAGCGGGGAGGCGGCGCTTGCCGTGGCGCTCACTGCATCCTTGAAGCAACCACACTGACGCCGGTGATGGTCCCCGGCTCGCGGCAGTGGTGGCGAGCCGGGCCTGCGACCTAGGGTTTCGAGAGCAGATCTGCCTTGCCGGTATTCAGATCCACGGGTACCGAGACGTGCTCCTGCACTATGAGCCACCTGCCGTGGGTCTTTCGATACACATCACTGACCCTGACGACAAAGTCCGCTTTCGAGCCGTCCGCTCGAGTGAACGATACCCGTTGGATGCTGTGGCCATAGGCGACTCGACCTACGACCGTTACGCTCAGGTCGGATATCGAAAAATGGACGGGACCCCGAGTCGCTCTGAACGTGTCCTCCCAGTCGGCTTTGTAATCGGACGAGCCCACGTGCTGGCGGGGCGGCGTTACATCGAACACGAACAGGTCCGGTCCCGGCAGATACACGCGCATGATCGCATCCACGTCCTTGGCCTCGAATGCAGCGGCAAAGCGAGCCTCCAGGGCCTCGATTGCGGCTTTGTCGGCGGCGGAAGAGCTAGCGGCCTGGACCGGAGTTGGGTATGCGGCCAGCGCCGAGATCGTGAGCGCCGAGCCAACGAGCAACGTGATGATTCGGGCCATGGGATGTCTCCTCTCGAGTCCGGTACCCAACGCGACCACGATGGCCTTACCCGGGTGGACGGCGAGTGTACACCCAGGCTCGTTAGCATGCGTCCGCCCTCGCGAGGTCCTCTGCGCGCAGCTGGCCATTGCGTTCAATGGCGCTTGCCAGGTGATCCGCCCGAAGACCGATTGACGACCTGGGCGTCTCGACAAGACGGAGCGCGACGGCGAGCATATCATCGTCGCCCGCAGCCACTTGGAGGCTGGCTTGGAACGCAAAACGACCGGGGAAGCCTTTCATGAATGCCGATAAGCTCGAGCAATTAGAGACCAAGATCGCCTTCTTGGAGCGCGCAAACCTCGAATTGAGTGATGTCGTCTTTCGGCAGCACCGCGAGATCGACATGCTGCGGACGCAGATCCTCGGGCTGGCCGCCCGCATCGACGCCGTGCAATCGGATACGGCGGTGCGCGCACCGGAGGATGAGCGGCCGCCCCACTACTGATGTCGATCGTGTCCCAGCCCACGACAGCTCGGTCCGATGCCGCGGACTATGTCAGGTGTGCAGGGCTGCGGTGCGGAACAGTCCCACGAGACCAATGATGATCAGGTATATCGCAACTATATAGTTGAGCAGTCGCGGTACACCACCAGCATCAAGATGCCGGCAATCGGCACCACAACTTTCGGAGGAAACCATATGTCCGAACAGAAGTCGCGGAACTCGAACCGCTTCCTTCTTATCTTCCTTCTCGTTCCGCTGGTCTGTTGGGCTCAGAGCTTGCACATCAAGGACAGTGAGGCCACGGCGCATGTGGGACAGCAAGTCGTCGTTGAGGGCGCGGTGGCGGCCGTGTTCACTTCCCGAAGCGGCAACACGTTCTTGAACTTTGGCGCGCCGTATCCGAATCAGGACTTCAGCGCTGTGATCTTCGCTGAGAACTCCAGCTCATTTCGCAACGTGGAGCAGCTTCAAGGCAAGCGCGTGGCAGTCTCCGGTGTCGTGCGGCTGTATAGGGGCAAACCTGAGATCATCCTGCGTTCTGCGCATCAGCTACGCCTGCTTTGATCAAGGCGTGACCGGCTCAGAGTGAAGGGCCGGCCGATGTGCTGAAATTCGCCATTCCGTCGGCTGCGCGAGACTTCTGGTTTCCTTCACTATATCCGAACCTCTCCGCCGCGACCGAGCAGCAGGCAGCGGTGGTTCGCCGCACAATCGACGCCGAGGCTGGAACAGACGGGGGCGCCGCTGTCACCGCCGGTGAGGAGAGGCGCGGCGCGCCTGCGCTGTGCGCCTGATGCGCCACAGTGTCTTCGGCGGGCATGTCATCTTCGCGTCCTGCGTCGGCGAGATACACGTCCACGTGCGGCGCCAGACCGAGTGCGCGGCGTTCTGCGGGACTCGAGCTCCCGCACGACCTGGGTAATGAGATGCCAAAGGAACTCAGCAAAAGGTCTGGCTTCATCGTCGACCTGGGCTTTCTCGATCGATTTGAAGAACGGGACTCGCTCATCGCTGCGGATCGTTACCCAAGGGAGACCCGCAGTTAGCAGCGCATGGTTCATGAGCAGTCGACCGAGACGCCCGTTGCCGTCCATGAAGGGATGGATGGTGACGAACTCAAGATGTACCAATAGCGCGCGCGTGACCGGATCGAGGTCACTTCGCACGGCGAAGCGCTCGAGGCCGCCGATAAGATCCGGCACCTTCTTTGCGTTCGGCGGCACGTAGCGCCACCCTTGAAGACCGACCCTGTCCTGACGCCAGCCGCGCAGCGCGGCGGTGTCGGCGAGCCCAGCATCCACTGATGGGCGAAACAGTGCCTCGTGGAGGTCGAGGATGAGCGCGGCATCAATGGGGTCCTTACGTCGGGCGCGTTCGATGATGATGCCGTACGCGATCGTGTAGCCCTGAACCGCCATCGCTGCTTCGAGGGTCTTCCGATCCTGAGGCCCGTCGGGAAGCGGCTCTCCGCGCACAATGGCGTCAGAGATCTCGCGCGAGATGCGATACCCCTCCATCGTTGTGCTGTGATAAGCGTCGTACGCTTTATTCTCTTCCGCTTGCGCACGCAGCAGGGTCCAGTTGAACCTCGGAAGTTCGCGGGCGACGTCGCCGAGAATGCGACGAACCTCGGTTTGCTCGCGTGCGAGACGCATCGCTTGCGCATCGAGCCACGGTGAGCCCGTACCGCGCGGCGCATCCGTCAGAACCTTCGGAATCGCAATTCGGGTGCCGACGCCGGTTCGCGCGGGGGTGTTCTGGCGACTCGAGATGCGACGGACGAGCTGCATGAGCTGGCGCGCAAGCGGCTCGTTGTGTAATGCGGCCGCGAGATCCGCCAAGCGCTGCAAAATGACCGGACGCGGATTCTTCTCGACGCGGGCCTCGAGATCCGGCGTCCGCACGACGAGGTGGCGAAGCCAAGCCGAGAGAGGCTCAATGCCGGCGGCCACCTCGCCCTCATCGAGCGTGGTTAGGATGTCAACGGACCCCTGGACGGGCAGCTCCGTTTGACCGGGCGCCGTGACGGTCACGATGTCCCCGGAAGTGAGCTTCCTAGGCCGCAGACGCAGGCGAAACCCTGGATACAGCGTGAGCTTGTACTCGCTCTGGTTCGCGGCCTGGTACGCGGGGAGATCTTCGGGTGGCGAGAAGTCCTCAAGATACACGCGAACGGCGGCGATGCCGGCGACTGCCGCGAGTTCGTAGCGCTTTAGAACCAGTGCAACGACGGGCCAATAGTTCGCAAGGAATACGGCGCGGGCGTCGACGGTTTTGCCTGGGGTGAGAATCCAAGCGCGTTTACCGGCGGTATCGAGAATCAGCCCTTCCTGGCGCAGGACTCGGCTGACGGCGGGCGATGGCACTTCTGACGGGGAAACGACGTAGCGCCCGGCATCGACGCGTTCCTTCCACCAGCGTCGTGCCTGCTCGAGGGGACGTTCGTTAGCCATTCGCCATGCATCCGTAAGGAGTACCAGCCACCTTTCCGTAAGAAAGTATAGCCTTGTATCCGTAAAAAATACCAGCCGTGAATCCGTAAAAACAGACTGTCCCCTCACTGTGTTTTTTTGGCAGGCGGGCCGGCGCCCTAGCGAATCCCCGCGAGGGGAGTGGATCGCGGGATCGGGAGACATTGCGCAATAGGGACGGATCATTGGTCGGGGTGACAGGATTTGAACCTGCGACACCTACGTCCCGAAATTTTTTAGACTCTATCTAACAGTTTCCATGACAGTCCATGGCTGTCATTAACATGCTGATTTGACTTGGAATATTATCTACACGACAATATCGTCATCTAGGGGCACTCCCGCAAAAGTGGAACCAAAACTGGAACCAAAACGGGTAAATTTTACATTGGTTCCACTTTTTGGTCGTAACGATGAAGCGAATTACCGACCCGGTCTTAAAGAGCTACCTGCGCTCGCCCCCGAGCGGGTTTCTGACACTCCCCGATGGGGCGATCCCGGGGCTCTCCGTGCGCATCGGTACCAAGGGCACCGCGAACTGGTCGCTCCTGATCCGCGTGGCGGGCGAAGGAGGGACCAAGGTGAGTGGACGGCTTCTCTTAGGCGGCAAGCACCGCGTGAATCTCGGCTGCTATCCGGCGGTCTCGGTCGCGGAGGCGCGTGCCAAGGCGGCGACGCTTCTCGAGCAGGCCAAGCGCGGGGTGAGTCCGGTGGAAACCTCGAGTGCGGCGCGCGCGGCGGCGGGCCTCACGGTTGAGGAGCTGTCGAAGGAGTTCTTGAAGCAGTACGTCTACTCCCGGGAGCTCGACTCGGCGCGCAAGTACGAGCAGACCTTCGCCCGGCACATCAACCCCCGCATTGGGCGCCAGCTCGCCGAGCGCCTAAACCGTGAGCAGGTGCGCTCGGTGATGGATGCGGTCCGCGTGCGGCGCAAACGCCCGCCGGGTGAGCGCGGGGGTCCCATCGGCGGGGTGGAGGCCGCCCGCACGGCGATGGGGGTGCTGCGGCACATGTATTCCTGGGCGATGAGTGAGGCGAAGCTTAGGCGCACCGACAACCCGGCGAGCAACATCGTGAGGAATCTGCCAAAGAGCAAGGCGAGAGACGTGGTGCTCTCCTTTAACGAGGCGCGCCTCGTGTGGCAGGCCGCGGAATCCACCGGGTACCCGTTCGGAACTCACGTGCAGCTCTTGCTCCTTACCGCCTGCCGCTGCGATGAGTGGGCCTCGGCCCGCGTGAGCTGGCTCGACATGGAGCAGGCGCTGATGGTGATCCCGGCGGGCGCCTACAAGAGCGATCACGTGCACGTCGTGCCGCTCGTACCGCAGGCGATGGAGATCATCAAGCGTATCCCGAGGCCGAGAAGCGGTGACTACCTGTTATCGAGCACGGCGGGGCGCGCGCCCATCCAAGGGGTGCCGAAGTACTTCCGGACCCGCCTTCCCGATGCGATTCTCGCTCTCACCGGCGAGAGGTTTGCCAAGCAGTTCACCGCGCACGACCTGCGTCGGACGGTCGCGACGCGCCTCGCGGAGAGCCTGGGCGATGCGGGCGACAAGCTCGTCAAGCGCGTGCTCGGCCACTCCGATGGCAGCGTGACGGCGATCTACAACCGCTATGGGTACGTCAAGGAGATGCGCAAGGCGCTCGAGCAGTGGGCGAACGATCTGACGGGTACGCGCGCGCCTGAATCGCCGTCACCTCGTGCGATCTCGCGGGAGGTAGGCGCGCTCGAAGGGCGTACCGCATGGCCCTGACATGGCACACTCATCGACCGGACGCGGAAGTGACGAATGTGTCCACTAAGTAGCCTTTAGGCTACAATGGAAGCTGTGGAAGTTCGCGAGTACCAGAAGGTCAACGGCAATAGGCCGGTGTCCGAATGGCTCGCGGGTCTTCGCGATGCCGAGGCGCGCGCCCGCATCGTCTCGAGGCTCGATCGGCTGAAGGCAGGACTTCTCGGTGACTGGAAGAGCTTAGGAGAAGGAGTCTGCGAACTGCGGATCGACTACGGCCCCGGCTACCGCGTGTATTACGCGCACGACGGCAAGGCGCTCATTCTGCTGCTATGCGGCGGAGACAAGCGAACCCAAGCGAAGGACATTGAACAAGCCCATGAGTACTGGAAAGACTACAAAGCGCGCAAGCCCAAGCCGCCCGTTCCGAGCGGCGGATCATCTACGAAGCGACGCCGAGGTCGCCGCCTACATTGAAGCGATGCTCGAGGACGGCGACGCGCGCGCGGTCCCCGTCGCTCTGCGCACCGTAGCCGAGGCGGTGGGCGGCATGGCGGCGCTGGCGCGCAAGACGGGGCTATCGCGCGAGACGCTGTACCGCACGCTTTCTGCACGCGGCAATCCGCGCCTCGACACGCTTGTCGCGATCCTGCAGGCTTTTGGTCTGCGCCTGACGGTGCAGGCGAAGAGCGGCCGCGGGGCGGGTCGGCGCCTCGCGTCCGCGCATGCCTGAGCGGCCACGACCCAAGCAGGCCAGCCATGAATAGCCTGAGTTTCAGCGCCTCAGTAGAGGAGCGAGCGTCGGGCGCCGGCGATCTCCTCCGGTTCGTCCTGTGGCTCCTCTGGCAGTGCATCCGCGTGCCTGCGTTTCTCCTGCTTTCAATCCTCGAGCCGCTCGTCAGTCTCGTGCTGAGCGCGCTCGCGCTTTTGGGAGTGCTGACGGCATTTTTCTGGAAATTTGCGGGGCCGCCCCACTTCCCGTTCTTTCTGGTGCTGGGGGTTTCTCTCGGCTTCGAGCTTGCGCTCGTCCTCTACCACGCGCTGCTGCGCCTGCTCGGCGCCAGGTGACGAATCCGAACAAGACTTTGACTCAGATGTCGTCGGCTACCTTGAAGCATGTCCTAGACCTCGCGCTCGAGCTTCCCGAGAGCGAGCGCGCGGCGCTCGCGCACGCCTTGCTCGAGAGCCTGGACGGGCCGGCCGACGCTGATCCGCAGCAGGCATGGGAAGCCGAGATAACGAAGCGGCTCAACGAGCTCGATGCCGGCGCGGCGCATACAATCGACGCTGCGGAAGCCCTGCGCAGAATGGATTCGCGAATACGCCGGGGCTGACGAGGTGATTCCGTGGCTGAAACATTTGGCGATTTGGCGAGTCGCACCGCCCAAAGGGCGGCTCACGAGGCGGCTGCGGTCAGGGCACATTCGTCAGGACCGCGCGGCAAGAACAAGTTAGGATCCAGAAAATGTTTCACATCTCTACCTACCTCTTCCGTGTTGTGATTGCCGTATCGCTCACTAGTCTGGCAATATACATCGGCGCATCTCACGGCCTGGTCAACTTCGATCCGGCGGTTGTAACAGCGCGGCACTGGCGCTATTTCGGCTCGATTATGCCCGCGTGGGGACTTTGGGCCTATGCGCTGTTTTACGTCGCTTCCTTATTGACGGGCCTCATTGATCGATCTTCTTCTGGCGGGTGTCGCGATGGATATTAGCGGCTTCCATGCTAAGCATGGTCGTTATACGACCATTCCTTGGGCTTGATGTTGTGTCTGCGTTTGAGGGGTTTTTTGCTTCGCTGTTCGGATACTGCGCCCTCTTCGTAGTCATCGTGAGCTTCTTTTCCCCGCTGGCAACCAAGTTTTTGCGAGCCGATCACAGCCGGACGGAATAGCTGTGGTTCGACCCGCCGAACGACGGGAGTTGACCGGAAGGAGCGCCGAGTAGCGGCACTTTGAGGGAGACCGACCTTTGTAGAACGTGATCTGGTCGGCGGGCGTTAGCTCAGCCGTGTGACTAATCTGCTCGAAGGACTGCCACCAGGGCGGAGCCACGTATGAAACGACGCTCTCCAATTCAGGGAAGTCTCCTGCGGCTTCCCGGCGATTCCATTCGCGGACAACTCGTTGAGCTCGCGTTCAACGATCTGTTGCCCGCGCTGATGGCCGCAACGCTGCTTTCCATCATGGCGCTCATCGAATGGCAGGCATCCATACACCACTGGTCCAGACATCCCGCGCTTTACGGTGCTGCGGCCGTCTTGGCCATCGCCCTCTGCATCTGGCGCTTCATGCGTGCCCGCCCTCGAATACGGTCATTGCAGTTGGGCCGTGACGGAGAGATTTCTGTCGCGCTGCTGCTTGATGGCCTGCGGGGTTCTGGCGCCCACGTATTTCACGACGTCCCAATGGAGAGCGGCAACATTGATCATGTTGTGTTGTCGACGAGGGGGTTCTACGCGATCGAGACAAAGACGCGTTCGAAGCCATGGGATCGGCGAGGAGAAATATCCTTCGAGGGGGATCACATTCTGGTCGGCGGCTTTCGCCCTGATCGTGATCCGCTAGAGCAGGTACAGAGAAACGCGCGGCGCCTGCGAGGGCTTCTGGCGGAAAAGGCCAAGAAACAGTTCGAGATAAGGGGCGTGGTGCTATTCCCCGGTTGGTGGGTTCAGCGCATGGATGCCGCCTGGCGTACGGCCGATAGACCCTGGGTGCTTAACCCTAACGCGTTCATGAAGTGGGTGGTCGGAGAGCGAGAGACCCTTTTGGCATCCGACGTGCATCTCGCAGCTACACACCTTGAGGAGTATGTGCGCCAGAAAGTTTCGGCGTTGCAGCCGTCTGCCGCTCTATAGCAGCCTTTCTCCGAAGTGACGGTACAGGTAGAAGCAGATGAACGGCGCCTTCGAAGGAGACCTCATTCGGCCGCTCGGCCTAGTCACCCTCTATTGCGCCTACGCCGAGGAGGAGCTCGACAATCTGCTGCAGGCGCTGTCAATAGTGGAAAAGCCCGGCGAGAGGAAGCGCCGATGGACCATCGGCCAGAAGCTCGCGCGCGCCAAGAGGCTGATGCAACGACTAGAGTCCGATGAGCTGCTCGATGGACTGCGCGATGCGCTTCTCGAGGGTCGTCGGCTCTTCAAGCGGCGAAACGACCTTATTCACCGTTGCCTCTATGCCGGAGGGCGCCTTGCTTCTAATCGTGAAGGCAGCCCGGAGGAGCATCTCACAGCTGATGACCTCACCAGATTCGCGGAAAGCATCTTCGCCTGGAAAGAACGACTTTGGCGGCACCGCCAAAAGGATCTTCCTCGGGCGCGGATGAAGTGAATCTGATAGCGCCGACCGGTAAACAGTCAAAAGCGCCCCGTCATTGCACCTCGATTCGTATTCCCCTACCATCCGCGCCCGTAGCTGGACCGGAATGGAGGGTGTCCCATGCGACTCAGAAAAGAACAACTGCACGCCGAGTCCTTTCGAGATCACCAGTAAGCGCCGGAAGGGCTTCCCGTCGGAAACCCACGTCAAGCGCGGAACGCGAATCGTGGGTGGGTACAAAGAGCTTACCGAGAAGCTTGGGCGAAATGACCCGTGCCCGTGCCTGTCTGGCCGCAGATTTTAAAAACTGCTGTATGCGAACGGGCGAGTTTGACGGCTCCGATCGAGATCACTTCTTTCCGGGATTGATGAACTCGAGATCAACCGCAGGGGCAATGTAGCGGGCGGGCGCGGCGCTGAAGTCGCGCCCGCTCTCCGCGTGTGACATCGCCGTCGGCGACGGACAAGTAGCTTCGTACCGTCTGTTATGTCAGATAGACTGGTAGCGGGTCGCTCCATATCCGGGCAAAGACAACCGATACGCGAGGTGAAAATCGCCACGCGATCGCTGACCATGCACTCATGGTGTTCAACATGGTATCGAGTGAGGAGCGAGGTCAGGTTATGAGTGAGTCAAGAACCAAAGAGGAGACGCAGCAGGAGATACGGCTGGAGCTGCGTTTTGAGGTGTCCGAGGCCGCCCGGATCCTACGCATGAGCCGCGCTCAACTTTACAACCGAATCCACGACGGAGCCTTGAAGCGTCAAAAGGATGGAGCGCGCACTTACGTCACGCGCGCGGAGCTCGAGCGTTACGTCGAGGCCTGTGGTCGGTAGCAGCTGCATCCCGCGGCGCCGCGCGGCGCCGCGGGCGCGCCCCCTTGGCGCCTGGAGCTCTGTCGTTCCGAGCGCAGCGTGGTGCGGCCGCGGGTGTGCTCGCCGGCACGTATTACGGCGGCCTGTTTGAAGAACGGGGGTTGGCTGGTACCCTAAAGGTCTGCGGACGGGATCGCCGTCGGCGCACGGGCACGCGACTACAATGCAGCGATTCGCTGAAGTGTATAGCCGGTTGGCGGACGATGAGCTTGCACGCGCAGCGCTGGCGGGCCATCTGGTCCCGGAGGCGAAGGAGGCACTCGACGCTGAGCTGCAGAAGCGTGGCTTAAACGATCTCAGCGAATACAAGCGCACGGAGGCGGCGGGTAAGAGCTCTCTGGCAAGGGAGCTGGAAATCCAAAACCGCCTGCGAGGCCGACTGGGGATCGGGTGTTCGTATTCGCGGCTTGGATACTCGCTCTATCGGTGCCGCTAATATTTTTGTCTGCCACGCCGCCGAGTCTCGCTATCGTGATCAGGCTCTGCCTGGCTACGGCCGCCTTGATCGGCCTCAGCTGCTATCGGGGCCTTAAGGCGCGGCGCGAGGGCTCTCGCAGGGGATTCGTGCTCAAATTCGTGCTCCCTCTGATTCTTTTGGGCTTATCCACGACCGTTGTCTTGATTGGAAAGCTTCTCGGCGTCTCGTTATAGGCGGCTGCAACGGCGTCGGCGCCCGCGTCCTCGATTGCCTGGTCATCACCGGAAGCCATGGATGAACGCGGCGACGAGGGCTTCCGGCGCATCCTCCTGAACGAGATGCCCGGCATCCGACACGGTGAGGAAGCTCGAGCCCGGGATTCTCTTGGCCAACTCTCGTCCGCGCTCGATCGGGATCCAGCCGTCCTGCTCGCCCCAGATGATTCTCACCGGGCAACGCATTTGCCCGTACTGCGATTCGATCTCATCGGTGTAGCGCTGATCCATCTGGGCGATCTGCCGGTAGAAGGCGCTTGGCCTCGGGCACCGAGCCAGGGGTCGACGTAAAGCTTGAGGACGGATTCAGGCAAGGGGCGGAATGCGGCGCCGCCGATATAGGCGGGCAAGATGGCGGCATGGATATAGGAGGGGAGCCCGGCGAAGGCGGCTTCATGGTCCCGGACGTGGCGGACGAAAGGCGACCCCCAGGGTGCCAGCGCCACCGGATCGATCAGGGTAAGGGAGCCGTACTCACACCCATGAAGCAGATGGGCGCGAAGCGCGGTGCACCCCCCGAAATCGTGGGCGACGACATCGGGCTTCGAAAGGCCCCAGTGGCGCAGCAGCGCGGTGAACAACCGCCCCTGGACGGCGAGCGACACATCCTGGTCGGCCCGCATCTCGGAGAGGCCGTAGCCGAGGAGATCGTAATAGAAGATCCGCCGGTGCTCGGCCAGGTGCGGGGCAATGCGCCGCCAGACGACCGAGGAGAACGGAGTCCCGTGCAGGAAGACGAGCGGGGGATGGTCGGCCTGGCCGAGACTGCCAAAACGAACTTCCTGCCCATCAAAGAGAAAGGTCTCGGGGAGAGTCCATGACGCACCGGCGCCGGCAGACATGGGAACCGCCTCTGGGGTAACCGACCTGAAGTCTACCTTCGCGAGAAGGGGGCAGTGTTCTGCACGCGACTCGGGCCGGCCCTTTTCCGGCGCCTGGGTGGTCCGCGCCAGAGGAGAGGCAGGGGCTTGCACCGGACCCTACGTCATAGCCTAGAGTCTTCTGGTCTGATGGCGAGGTGGACGTGGGTAAACCTGAACTCCAAGAACGGCTGACCGCTGCCGAGTGCGCGAACCGCACCGGCCTTACGGTGCGCGCGCTGCGCGTCTATGAAGAGTACGGACTCATTGCACCCAGGCGTTCGGCCGCAGGATGGCGGCAGTATGGCGCGGAGGATCTGGTCAAGCTCAACACGATTGCGCTGCTGAAGAGCGCCGGTTTGAGTCTCACGCAAATTCGGGATGTGACTCGTTCAAGTCCCGAGACTCCAAGCCTCCAAAGGATTCTGCAGATTCAGCTCGCAACCTGGAGAACACGATTGGAGGACGCCGAGCGCGGCCGCGCCATCACGCAGGCCGCGCTGGCACGCCTGAACTCGCAGCACCCGCTTTCAGTCGACGAGCTTTGCAATGTCATCCGGAGCTTCGAAATGACCCAGACGCCGTCGGCCTCTAGCCCTACCTCTACCTCGGAAGAAAAAGATGCAGAGGATGTCATCATCGAGCCCGCCGTACTGGATCGGTATGTAGGCTATTACGCTTCTCACAAAGGGGAGTTCGGCTTCTACACCCTTACTCGAGATGAGACGAAGCTGATCATGCAGATCACCGGCCAGCCACCCGTAGACCTCTACCCGGTAGGGGAAGGAGAGTTCTCCGTCAAAGTCGTGGACGCGCAGATTACATTCATCGAAGGCGGGGAGGGCCAGGCGACGGGACTCGTTCTGCGGCAGGGCGGGGTCGAAATCCGGGCTGAGCGTATTGATGCTGCAACGGCGGAAGGGCTCCGCGTGAAGCTTGCCTTTCGAATCGAGCAGAAGACGCCAACCCAGGGCAGCGAGGAGGCACTGCGTCGTCTGATTGCCGGCACAAGAGCCGGGACGCCTAATTATGAGGAGATGAGCCCGGCATTCGCGCAAGTCGTACAGCGTCAGTTATCCCGGCTGCAGCCGATGTCGTCCTACCTCGGTGACATCCAGTCCATCGAGTTCCTGGGCGTCGGCAGCGCTGGGTGGGACGTTTACGACGTCCGGCGCGAGCAGGGTTCCCAGCGGTGGCGAATAGCGGTAGGGTCCGACGGCAAGATCCAGGGCGCCATAGTGGTCTTGACCTCGCCGATGCCGGTGAGCCTGGGACCGTAGCCCTCCCGTTCGCCGCTTCGAGTTCCCGGTGCGCTAATTGGGGAACGGCGTCAGCGTCTCGGACCGTCTAAATAGGTGCCCGATCACGCCCGGATACCTGGGTCCAGGGCGGGCGGCGATCCTGCAAATCGTCCACGGGCGTTCACTTGTGACCGAAAGATCGAGTGGGGTAGCGGGCGGGGGTAATGACAACACCGCGGAAGCAGAAATGTGTAGGTACGCAGTCGAGTGACTTAAGTGCGAAGATTGGGCATACTGGTTTTAGAGTTATGGTTTACCTCATCCACCAGATCGAGCTCATTACCTGCCCGGCTTTCGCGGAAAGCCGGGGCTATCGCTCGCTCGATCCAGGTGAAATTGCGATGAGGAACCGATTCCATGACCGGAGAACAGGCACAAGAGGCGCCCGAAGAGGCTGCGACGCAGGCTCTCTGCCTGCGAGTTTGCGCTGAAGCCGACCCGGGCGCGCTCGCCCGAATCCTGACCTGCTTCCAGAATCTCAACATCGTGCCGCGCCGCGTCGTCGCCGAACTGGGGACGGCGGGAGCCCTGCACGTTCGTATCGACGTCACCGGTCTCACGGAGCGGCATCTCTCACTGATTGCGGCGAAGGTCGGACAGGTTCCCTGCGTCGGAAACGCGTATTGGCACCGCCTTTAGTGAAATGCGAGACGTCGACCGTCTGACCGTCTAAGCACGACTGCCGTTGAATACGGCTGTCTGCCGGCAAATAGTTCCATATTAAGTTCCATACAATTCTCTGGAACTTCGGCTGTACATGACTAAGGCTTTGTTTTCTCTGGTGGGCGGTACTGGGATCGAACCAGTGGCCCCTGCCGTGTGAAGGCAGCTCAAGGTCCACCGTCGTCCTCCATCCGCCACTGCTCAGTGAGCGGCGACCCGCAATCCGTCCGTTTGACCGACCCCTCGTTTCGGCCGGAAATCCACCTCGTTACTGCGTAGAAACTGCTCGACCTGGAACGGTGGTCTGGGTTCACACAGCAGTCTGCCCTGCACGGAGTCGCAACCTGCGGCTAAGGCGGCGGCAAATTCCGCATGCGTTTCCACTCCCTCGCCCGTCACGTCGATCGAAAGCTCGTGTGCGAGACGAACGATCGCTCGCAGTACGACCCGAGCATCCCTGGCGCGTGATGCATCGGCGATGAGGTCGCGGTCGATCTTCACTTCTGTAAATGGCAGCTTGTAGAGTTCTGTGATCGAACTGAGGCCAGCTCCATAATCATCGAGTGCGAGCCCGATGCCGGCTTGGCGCAGGCGCTTGAGGACATCGAGGCAGAGATCTCGGTCGATTACGTTCTGGGTTTCCTTAAGTTCCAACGTCAGTCGAGATGGACTTATATCGAACTGATGCAAGCTGTTGAGCAGACGTTCGACGAACCCCCCGTCTCTGATCAACGCCGGCGCCAAGTTGACGGCGATCGGCAGATCAATGCCCTGATTGCGCCACGCGACATACTGTTGGATGGCTTCGGTAAGCGTGAAGTCGGTGATCTCGGTGAGCAGGCCGCTGGTCGCAGCAAGCGGCAGAATGCAGCTCGGCAACAGCACGCCGAGCTGCGGATGGCTCCAGCGGACCAGGGCCTCGACCCCGACGATGGAGCGGTCATTCGCGCAGTCGAGCTTCGGCTGGTAGTAGAGCATCAGATCGTGCTCATCGAGCGCCCGGCGAAGCTCCGATGCGTCAGGGGCGAGGCAGAGCGCAGCCTCGAGCGCCTCGAGCAGGGAGGCGGCGGCATCGGAGAGCCCGTGCGTGTGAATCGGCGCGTTGAGGTGCAGTTTCGCCGCGAGCTGCTGAAGGTGCTTCAGTCGTTTCTGCGGATCAATCAGAATGATCGCTGGACGGCTTTGCGTGGCCGCGATGATTTCGAGCGCCGCCGAGGGCGATAGCTGGGATCGCTCGAAGCCGAGCGCCACGACGTCGGTGCGAGCCTCGAGGCAGGCTCGCAATTCCGCCTCGTCGGTGCTCGTAACGATCTCGGCGTCAATTCCGCGATCAGCGAATGCCTCGCGGATCCCGAGACTCGCATTCACCATCACGATACGAGGTCTGGCGCTAGTCATGATTACCTCCATTAGCCGCCGTTGGGCGAAATCGGGCGCACGCCGAACTGCAGCGGCCAGGGATATCGGCCAGGCGTGGTTCCGGATGCGAGTTGAAAGCGATAGCTGAGGATCAAGGGGATTGCCGCGCCGCGACGGGAGGGGAGGAAGATTTCACCACCCTCGGCCTCCACAGTGGCTTCGGCGCCCAGGCCTTGCACGGCGACGCTTGAGAAAACGGACGCACCGGTTAACACCTCGAGCTCGAACCCCTCGGGACTGTTATTCGTCACGAGAATCTGCGAGCTGCCGCTCACCTCGACGAAACCGCGAGCGACGTCGCTTGCGGTTACATCAAGCGAGGCCGGCATGGTCGCCGAGACAATCGCGGTCCGTGGCTGGACGACCGCAGAAACCGTAATCGGCGCACCGGCGACGGCCGCCGTCGCCGGCGTCACACTGCCGACGCATGCGAGAAAAAACGCCGCCAGCGCATATAGGGCAGTGCCGGATCTGAGAGCGTTGTTCGTCCACGGCTTCATGAAAGAGCCTCGATGTGACATGTTCGAGAGCTTGTCACATCGATTTAATCGTTTCAATCGAATATAATGGTTTAGACGATTCCATCACATCCGCGTTCGCTGCGACCTCTGATTCGGGACTTTAGCTGGGCGCATTCAACATAACGTTGCTGAGGCACGAAGGAAGGAACGATGGAATCGATGCAAACGATGTGACAGGGTATGCAGATGAGCAATCCATTGACATGTTTCTCTTATACGGCACACAACGTTAGGAGCTGCTAATGGTCCCAGGCCCAAAAAAGTACGTCACCTCGTTGGAGGCCGCGGGACTTCTCATGGTCTCGCCGGTAACCATCCGCGAATGGGCACGAAAGGGTCTGCTGCCGTCAGTGTCCACCGCAGGCGGACACCGGCGCTTCTTGCTCGATCAACTACGGCAGTTCGCGGCGCGACATGGAATTGCGCTCGAAGGGGAAGTCGGCGAAAGAGCGGCTGAGCCGGAGCGTGTGTTGCTGGTCGATGACGATACCGTGTTCGCCGAATACCTTCGTGAGATCGTGCTGAGGTCAGGTTCACCGGTCATTGTGAAGACTGCGAGGGACGGATTTGAAGCGGGGCAGTTAACTGAAGTATTTCGACCCCGCATCGTCGTGCTTGACATCAACATGCCGAGAATTGACGGCATCGAGCTGTGTCGTCGACTGCGAGCAACGCCCACCACGGCGGGAAGCCGAATCGTCATTCTCAGCGGATCTCTCTCCGAAGAGAATGTATCGGCTGCCCGCAGTGCGGGCGCCGATGCGTGGATCGAGAAAGGCGCATCTCGCGCTGAGATCCTGGGACAGCTTGGCCTCGGGGGCGCGCCCGGGGCGCGAGGAGCCGCGGCCACCGGTTAAAGGGTGCGAAGGCTAGCGCTCGCGCCGCTCTCGTCGCTCGAGGCGCATGCTGCCGCCTTCGCCCGCAGGCTCACCACCTGCAACGGGCAGCATGACTCGTCCCTTGCCGTGGGCAAGAAGGTGTGCGATCTCATCGAAGGGGACTGCAGGACTCATGAGGTATCCCTGCGCCTCATCACAGCCCAGGTTCCAAAGGGCCCCGATCTGCTCCTCGGTCTCAACCCCTTCGGCGACGACGGTCATGCTAAAGGCGCGGGCCAGCGAGATGATGGTTGAGACGAGCGTTCGGCCGGAGCGATCATCCGGCAGGCGACTGATGAAGCAACGGTCGATCTTTAGGGTATCGATCGGTAGGTCCGAGAGGCGGCTCAACGATGAGTATCCGGTGCCAAAATCATCCACCGCGATCCGAACGCCCGCCGCGCGCAGGCGCTCGAGTTTGCGTACTGCGACTTCCGAATCGCCGAGCAGCATTCCTTCGATGATCTCCACATCGAGACCGCAGGTCGGGTCCGCCCACGACTGCGTCACCTCGAAGAAGCGCTGTAGAAAATCAGGGTGATTGAGCTGCAAGGGCGAGATGTTGACCGCAACCCGGATGCCGGGCAGCCCATCGCGGCGCCAGCGCTGGCAATCCGCGCTCGCCTGTCGCAGGACCCAATCGCCGACCTCGACAATCAACCCGGTCTCCTCGAGAAGGGGCAGAAACGCTGCCGGCGAGACCAATCCGCTCTCCGGGTCTCGCCAGCGAATCAGCGCCTCGACGCCCTCGATCGTGCGCTTCTTCACGTTTACTTTGGGCTGATAATGAAGCTCGAACTGCTCCTGCTCGATCGCGATACGCAACTTGTGCTCGAGCGCGAGGCTCGCCATCGCCTCCGAATGCGCCTCGGCGTTGTAGTGCAAAGCGCGCTCGCCTTTTGCCTTGGCGTTGCGCAACGCGGCTTCCGCGTTCATCACGAGAGCATCGGCAGTCGTGCCATTTTCCGGATGGATCGCCAGTCCCGATTTCACCCTCACGGGAATCTTTCGCTCTTCAATTTCGAAGTACTCGGCAAACACGGCGTCGATATGGCCTCGTAACGCCTCGAGCACCGCGCTCGAGGCGCCTTTGACTTCGAGCGCGGCCGCGAAGGTACCCCCTCCAAGCTGAGCGAGTAGCTGAGTATGCTCAAAGCGCCGGCGCAAGCGGTCGGCGACGTGCTGGAGCAGCAGATCTCCTGTGTGCCGGCCAAAGGAGTCGTTGATGACGCTCAGGTGCTCGATGTCGATGATCGCGATAGCGAGCCCCGCATCGTTCGGATTAAGCTGCGTAAGCCTGCGAGCGATGCGCTCGCAAAGGAGCGAGCGCTTCGCGAGGCCCGTTTGAGCATCGAAGTGGGAGAGGAAGCGAACGCGGCTGTCCTTCTGTAGGTACTGAAGCGCGAACGAAAGGTTCGAGGCGACCTCACGCAACATCCCGAGCTCTTCCTCACCGAGCGTGCCGGACTCGGGCGCCGCGACCACGAGCACACCCACGGCGGTCTTGTCGAGGAAGATCGGCAGCACCACGATCGGCTGCAGTTTCGTCTCCCGCATGCCGGCAGTTGGGCTCGCCAATATCGGGAATTCACCCGTATCCCTGCAGATATGTAACCTGCCGGTCTTCAAGACCTGGCCGACCACGCTCGTATCCCGATTGACCGATTGAGCCACGAGCGCTTCGAACTCCGCGGTCCTCGCTGGCTCCGTCCCGGCCGCCGCAGTCTTCGTGGCGCGTGTACCTGGCTGCTTGAGCGCAATGATGGCCGCAGCGTATCCGCCGACCGATACGGCGAGCCGGCAGGCCTCCTGCAGCATCTCCTCGGGCTGGCGCGTACGCAGCATCAGCGCATTCACCCCGCTCAGCATCCGCAGCACCCGTGTCAGACGGGCGATCTGTGCCTCCTGTCGCCGCCGCTCTTTGCGCGCCGCAACTTCCTCCAAGGCGCGACGGATTGCCGGCACCAGTCGGCTTAAGTTCTCCTTGAGCACATAGTCCACGGCCCCGCAATGAAGCGCCTCGATGGCCCGCTCCTCGCCGATGGTGCCTGAAACAAAGATAAAGGGAATGTCCCGCGCGAGCCCCCGCGCGAGCTTGAGGGCCGAGGGACCGCTGAACTGCGGTAGCGTGAAATCAGACAGAATGACATCCGGTTTGAATTCCCGCAGCGCCGCCGTGAAGCGCTCCTGGGTCTCGACCCGCAGACACTCACAGTGAAGACCGTCCTTCTCTAGGCGGCGGATCGTAAGCTCCGCCTCGGCAGGAGCATCCTCGACGAGCAGCACCCGGATAGGGAGCTTCCGATCGGGAGGGCGGCGCGATACGCCGGCAGCGCCGGCGTCGGTGGTGCTCCTGGGTCGATGCGCGGTCATTGCCTGAATGCTGTGCCCAATCGGCAAGAAGATTCAAATGTTAGCAGCTCTCCTCATTCTGTCATATGAGTTGAGTCTGAGTTATGTGTGAAATCGCCGAAGACGTGATCCAACGCACACAAAAGCTCCATCGCGAGCGATGAGAGTTCATTCACAGATTTCGGCCGCCGGGCTTTTCACTTAACCTGGAAATAGAGCATCTTTCGCTGATGCTCACTGCACTGCGCCGCATCGCTCTCACGTTGGTGCTGTGCGCCACAACCTGTGCGCTCGCGAGTCCGACGCCTGAGTATCAGGTGAAGGCGGCTTTTCTGTTCAACTTTTCACAGTTCGTCTCCTGGCCTGCGCAGGCCTTCAGCTCGCCGAAGGCGCCGATCGTCATCGCGGTGCTCGGTGAGGATCCGTTCGGGTCGGATCTGGATTCAATGGTAAGCGGGCAGCATGTTGATGGTCATGCGTTGCTCGTGCGCCGCTATCGCGATGTGTCGAAGGTCGACGGCTGTCACATTCTCTTTATCGACCGCTCAGAGAGCGCTGAGTTGCCGCAGATCCTGCGGACCTTACAGGGACGTGCCATCCTCACGGTGAGCGACATCGACGGATCCGCCGAGAGCGGCGTGATGATCGATCTCGTCACTCGCAATAATCATATCCGCATGCACGTGAATCTTGCGGCCGCGCGGGCGAGTGGTCTTACGGTGAGCTCGCAGCTTCTGCGGCTCGCGCAGATCATCGGACCCAAGGGCAATTGACATGCTCGTGCGCACGAAAAACATCCGGCGCTCGCTCATCCTGATGTTCCTGCTCACGACGGGGATTGTGGTCGTGCTCACGACGGCGGCCTTTAGCGTTTATGAGTTCGTGACGGCCCGTCAACTCGCCGCGCGCAATTTGTCGACACTCGCTCAGGTAATCGCCACCAATAGCACCGCGGCACTCGCTTTCGATGATCCGAATGGCGCGCGCACGGTACTCGCCGCCGTCAAGGCGGAGCCGCACGTGACCGCGGCGGCGCTTTATTCGCCGGATGGGAAACTCTTTGCGAGCTACCCGCGGGATGCAGTCTCCCTTCCGCCTCTAGCGCCTAAGCTCGGGGTGCGGTTTGGTCGGTCACGGCTCCTGGTGGCGCGGAGCGTCCTTCAGGGCAAGAACCGTTTGGGTACGGTGTACCTGAGGTCCGACCTTGGCGCCATTTACGAGCACATCCGGCTCTACGCGTTGATCGCCGGGATCATTCTCTTGCTCGGGGGACCTACCACCTATCTCATCGCCTCGCGCCTGCAGCGCGAGATTTCTGATCCGATACTGGCGCTTGCGAAAACCGCCGAGGCCGTATCTCAAAATCGTGATTATTCCGTGCGTGCGCCGCAGGTGCAGGGGCAGGAGCTTGGACTTCTCACGGACGCCTTCAATCACATGCTGACGCGGATCGAAGAGGGTCAGGAGCGGCTGCAGAGCCAGCTCGCGCGGCTCGATCTACTGCATCGGATCACCCGGGCGATCGGGGATCGGCTGGATCTACCGAGCATTTTTCAGGTCGTGGTCGGAACGCTCGAGGCCGATCTGCCCATCGACTTCGGCTGCGTGTGCACGTACGAGCCCGGCGCGCACTTCATTGCCCCACAGTCGATCGGTCCGGGCAGCAGGGCGGTGGCGCAGGCCCTGATGCTCGGCGATGGCGCGGCGATACCCGTCGATGAGAACGGGCTCTCGCGTTGCGTCGGGGGCGAGCTGGTGTACGAACCGGATACCTCGAGCCTGCCGTTCGCCTTCCCGAAGCGCTTCGCACAGGCGGGGCTTCGCTCACTCGTCATCGCACCGATGCTCGTCGAGCAAGGCGTGTGCGGAGTGCTCCTCGCCGCGCGGCGGGCTCCGGAAGCCTTCAGCAGCGCGGATTGCGAGTTTCTACGGCATCTCTGCGATCACGTGGCGCTCGCGGCGCGCCAGGCCCAGCTGCACGGGGCGCTGCAGCGCGCGTACGACGATCTGCGGCAATCACAGCAGGCCGTCATGCAGCAGGAGAGGCTGCGCGCGCTCGGGCAGATGGCAAGCGGCATCGCCCACGACATCAACAACGCCATCTCGCCGGTCGCGCTTTATACCGAGATGCTCCTCGAGCGCGAGCCCAACTTGAGTGAGCGGGCTCGCGAGTGTCTCACGACCATCCAGGGTGCAATAGAGGATGTGGCTGACACGGTCGCGCGAATGCGCGAGTTCTACCGGCCGCGCGAGCCGCAGCTCGTGCTCGCGCGCGTCGCGCTCAATCGGACGATCGAGCACGTGATCGAGCTCACGCGCGCGCGCTGGAGCGACCTGCCGCAGCAGCGGGGCATCGTCATTAAGCTTGAGACGGATCTCTCGCCCGACCTGCCGGAGATCATGGGAGCGGAAGGAGAGATCCGCGATGCGCTGACGAACCTCATCTTCAACGCCGTCGACGCCATGCCACAGGGGGGCACGCTCACCGTGAGGAGCCGACTTTCGAGCGCGCCGGGCGGCTCTCGCTTGGAGGGTGGCTCGAGCGATGCCGAGCCTCGGGTAAACGTCGAAGTGATCGATACGGGAATCGGCATGGACGAGGAGACGCGCCGCCGATGCCTCGAGCCCTTCTATACGACCAAGGGCGAGCGCGGCACAGGTCTCGGCCTCGCGATGGTGTACGGCATGGTTCAACGGCACAGTGCCGAGCTCGACATCGAGAGTGCCCCCGGGCGCGGGGCTACGCTCCGGCTCTCATTCCCGGTGACGAGCGACACCCTGCAAGGCGCCGCGCCGGTGGCGGTCAGCGTGCAGCCTGCCCGACGACTTTCGATTCTGCTGGTCGATGATGATCCGCTTCTCATCAAGTCACTACGGGATATCCTCGAGGGCGACGGACACCTGATCACGGCCGCTGATGGCGGGCAGCGCGGCATCGATGAGTTCACGGCCGCTCATCGGCGAGGTGCACCGTTTGCGCTCGTCATCACCGACCTCGGTATGCCCTATGTCGATGGCCGTAAGGTCGCCGCCTCGGTCCGCGCCGTCTCTCCCAGCACTCCGGTCATTCTCCTCACCGGCTGGGGCAGGCGCTTGCTCGCCGAGAACGATATCCCACCGCATGTGAACCGGGTCCTCGGGAAGCCCCCTAAGCTCATCGAGCTTCGCGCGGCGCTCGCGGAGCTCACGGCCGGAACCCGAGCGGCATGAACGCCGAGGCGAAATTGCCGCAAGCCGTGGCTCCCCTCGCAAGACTACTCATCGTCGATGATGAGGAGGCGCAGCTGCGGGCGCTCTGCGATACGCTGAAGCTCGAGGGCTTTGCGCCTACGGGCTTCTCATCCCCGCGCGAGGCGCTTTCGAAGCTGCAGCCGGATGATTTCGACCTCTTACTGACCGACCTCATGATGCCCGGGATGGATGGCATCGAGCTGCTGCAGGCGGCGCAGCGCATCGATGCCGATCTCGCAGCGATCGTCATGACCGGGCACGGCACGATCGACACCGCCGTGAAAGCCATGCAGGCCGGCGCGCTCGATTACATCCGGAAGCCTTTCCGCTTGAATCAGATGATGCCCGTCATCGCGCGGGCGCTCGAGACACGGCGTTTGCGCCGCGTCAATCGCGAGCTCGAGCAGCGGGTTCTCGAGCGCACACGCGAGCTCGAGATCGCGAATCGGGACCTCGAGGCCTTCTCGTTCTCTGTCTCGCACGACCTGCGGGCGCCGCTTCGGATTATCCAGGGCTTCTGCGAACTGTTCATCGAGGACTTTGGTCCTCAAGTACCGGAGGATGGCCGGGCGCTCCTTAAACGCATCGAGGGAGGTGCACAGCGGATGAGCCGGCTGATCGAGGATCTGCTTAACTTCTCGCGTGCCGGCCGCAGGGCTCTGGAGCTCACCCGGATTGCGATGAGCGAGCTCGTGCGAAGCGTCGTCGCTGAGCTCGCCGAGCCCTCTCCCTCGCGCCAGGTGCAAATCGAGATCGCCGATCTGCCCGACGCTTGGGGCGACCCCGCTCTCATCCGCCAAGTGCTCGTGAATCTGCTCTCGAACGCCCTGAAGTTCACGAGCACCCGACCCTGTGCGCGGATCGAGTTGACTAGCACTGATCACGAGGGTCAGCACGTCTACCGCATTGCCGATAATGGCGTCGGGTTCGATGAGGCGTACGCGCATAAGCTCTTCGGGGTCTTCCAGCGCCTGCATTCCGAGGAGGAGTTTGCCGGAACGGGGATTGGCCTTTCGATAGTAAAGCGCATCATCGAGCGCCACGGCGGGCGCATCTGGGCCGAAGGTCGGCTGAACGAGGGCGCGACGTTCTCCTTCATCCTTCCTGCGGTGAAGCCCGAGCCCCGAGCATGAAGTCGCGCTTGCTCTTCGCTACCCCTTCAGTAGTCGCGCTCGCGGTGGCCTCGGTCATCGCGAGCGTGCCCGCGCGAGCCGACGCGAATTCCTCGAACCTCGAGCGCTTAAGAGGCCTCAGCATCGCGCAGTTGATGAACGTCAAGGTGACCTCCGTTGCGAGACGCCCACAGGAGCTCCTGCGTACTGCGGCGGCCGTGCAAGTGATCACGAACGAGGAGATTCAGCGCTCGGGCGCCACCAGCATCCCGGAGGCGCTGCGGCTCGCCGACAATCTCGAGGTGGCGCGAAAGAACTCGCATGACTGGGGGATCAGCGCGCGCGGCTTCAATACCGATCTCGCCAACAAGCTCCTGGTGATGGTCGATGGTCGCTCGGTCTACACCCCGCTTTTCTCCGGGGTGTTTTGGGACGTCCAGGACTATCTGCTCAAAGACATCGATCGTATCGAGGTCATCAGCGGTCCCGGGGGGACGCTCTGGGGTGCAAACGCCGTCAACGGCGTGATCAATATCATCACCGAGAGCGCGAAGAACACCCAGGGCTTCTACGCGCAGGAGGCCGGCGGCACTAAGCTCCATGAGCTCGCCGGAGTGCGCTACGGCGGTGCGCTCTCCTCGGACACCTGGTTCAGGGTCTACGGCAAGTACGCATCTCGGGGTGATGAGCTGATGAGCAACGGCGCGCCGGGATCTGATTCCTGGCGGCAGGGCAGGGCGGGGTTTCGCATCGACTCGGCTCCCACCACTCGCGATGCCCTGATGGTCGATGGCGATTTCTACGATGGACATGAGTACGAGCCGACGGGAGGGGAGGCTCAGACGAGCGGCGAGGACGTCCTCGGTCGATGGAACCGCCGGTTTTCCGAGAATTCGGATATGCAGCTGCAGTCCTACATCGACCACACCCATCTCCTTGATCCGCAGCCGGCGCTCACGCTCGGGACGCTGCAACTCGCCCCGTCGGGAGTGCTCAAGGACGATCTCACGACGTACGACCTCGACTTCCAGGACCGCTTTGATGCGGCAACGTACCATCACCTCGTCTGGGGTCTCGGGTTCCGCCGCACGCATGATGTTGTCGTCAACGCGCCGGGACTCGCCTTCCTCCCCGATGTGCTCAATCAGAATCTCTACAGCGCCTTCGTTCAGGATGAGATCGCGCTTAAACCCAACCTCAATGTCATTGCCGGCACGAAGCTCGAGCACGACGCCTACACGGGGTGGGAGTGGCAACCGAGCGTGCGGGCCCAGTGGTCGTTTGCGGATGAGCAATCGCTGTGGGCCGCCATCTCGCGGGCCGTCCGCGTGCCCTCGCGGGTGGATCGTGACCTCTACGAGGCCCCGCCCCCACGTCTCACGATCCTGCAGGGAAGCTCGACGTTCATCTCGGAGAAGCTGATCGCCTACGAGATCGGGTATCGCGGTCAAATCGGTGCGCGCTTCGGATCTTCCCTCTCGACGTTCTACAACGTCTACCAGGATCTACGGAGCACGAGCTTCACCCCCGGACCGATCATACCCTTCTATTTCGCCAACAACTTGGAAGGGGATACCTACGGTCTGGAATTCTCGGGTGACTATCAGGTGAGACCGGGTGATTCGCTGCACTTGGGATACGATCTCCTCAAGGAACATCTGCGGATCGCTCCTGGACAAGTGGACATCAACCAGGGCCTTAATGAGACCGCCGATCCGCAACACCAGTTCTTCCTAAGGTCCTCGATGGATCTTCCGCGGCACGTGCAGTTCGACGCGGCGCTGCGCTGGATCGACACGCTGCACAATAACAACGGACCCACGGTCGGGACAGTGCCCGCTTACTTCGAGCTTGACTCTCGTCTCGCGTGGCAAGTGAGTCCGCAGATCGAGCTCTCGGTCGACGGGCGAAACCTACTGCATGCTGAGCACGTCGAGTATGGATTCCCGGGGCCGACGCGGATGCAGATAGGCCGGAGTGTATACGCGAAGATCACGTGGCGCCGCGAGCGGTGAGCCACTCCAGACGGCGAGGGCATCGTCAGCGGGCATACGAGAGCTGATCGGCCGTGAGGCCGGTAAGCAGATTCCAGTGCTTCGCGAGCGGCGACCGATTCGAGGACTCTCTTCGGCCTTTCGTGGCCGTACTCGTGCCGTCAGGCTTCGATGACAGACCGGGCTTGCGCGATACCACTCGGGATCGGGCGGCAGTCAGGGCCAAATGGCGACGAAAAAGCCTGTGCCGGTCTTCCACCGGCAGGGCCTCGCTGCCGTAGGCTTCCATACGCCAAGTCGGTTCGCAATCAGGGGCCGAGGCATACCCTTGGATTGACAGAACGCATGACGAGGGTCGCGCCGTACGAAGAGGCGGTGCTATTTCTCAACGCATTCAGGATGCGACTTGTCGTACTCAGTTGGCTCAAAACCCGCAGGCTGATCAAGGTCGCCAAACCAGATCCGTCCCGAATCCATGTCGTAGCGAATCGTAACTCGATGCTTGGTCCAGTCTCTCGATGAGAAGTACCTATCAGGGCCGGAGCTCTGCCCCGAGATCTTCCATGGTCCATCAAACCCGAATGGCATCAGAGCATCGTGGAGAATGGAAAGCGGAGGGTGAGCCGCAAGTTGCTCTGGCGCAGCACCTGCGATGCTGATCTCTTCGACCAGGTGGCATCCCACGCTGAAGTTCGCGCAGGCAGAGAAGCCGCTCGCGGAAATGACAGCCACGCCAGCGATGCACGCAGCCGTCATGATGTGACCACTCACTGGTGTGACATCGTTAATATCGCGAAATCAGCGCGTCCGGCCCAGCATACCGCCGCCCACGCGATCCGGATCGCTCACTGTCCCAAACCCGAGCAGCAAATCCCTAGGAAGCCTCGTCAAGTCTTTGTTCTTATTGGTGGGCGGTACTGGGATCGAACCAGTGGCCCCTGCCGTGTGAAGGCATCCGTGGACTGCTGCGGACCGGTTTCTTGGGCGATCGAATATTCATGGTCATTTCTATGGGTGACATGTGCTGGGGGAGCTTGGTGGGGTAACGGTGCGCACACGGCGGCGATAACGTCCTGCCAACCAGCAGGTTGGACACCATTGCGGTCCGCCTGGCGGCAAGAGGTGAATTCGGCCTACGTTTTCGAGAATCCGCTGGCCCTAAAAGCGCCCCGCAGGTCGGGTTCCCGGCTCTATCCCCAGAGCGTCGCACTCGGGGGAGCGATGACGCCTTGCTTGTAACGCAAGCCATGCGCGCGATCTCTCGCGAGATCGACCGGGCCGTCAAGATCGATTACGTCCGCCAGCAGACCCACGACGAAGCTTGGGGCCATAGAAAGGGAGCTGCCTCCCATGTTGCCAACCATGATGTTGAGGCCTAGATCTCGTGCCTTGCGGGCCATCTGTAGCGCTTCGGTAAGGCCGCCAGCTTTGTCGAGTTTGATATTGACCATCTGGTAACGGGCCGCTGTCCAGGCGAGCTCGCTTGAATCGAGACAGGACTCATCCGCGCAAAGCGGCACCGGGCAGTGGTAGTCGGCAAGCGCAACGTCCTGACCGCGTGGAAGAGGCTGCTCGATTAGGCGTACTCCCAGTGCCCTTAGGTGTGGGACGACGTCACGCAGTTGTTCTAGGGTCCAGGCCTGATTCGCGTCGACCAAAAGCTGCGCATCGGGCCGCCGGGCATGCGCTGCCGCTACCCGTCCGACGGGATCATCGGCGTCCAGCTTGAGTTTGATGATCGGCCACGCGTGCAGCTGCGCCGCCTGCTCTGCCATCTCCCCTGCGGTCGCCGCGAGACTGACGGTGCAGGCCGTCAGCAGCGGTCGCGGCCTGAGACCTGCGAGATCCCATGCGCGGCGACCCGTCTTTTTGGCTTCGAGGTCCCAGAGGGCGCAGTCGAGTGCGTTGCGTGCTCCGCCCGCCGGTAGCACTCTTTGAAGGGCTTCGCGCGTCAGACCCCGTGAAACTTCTGCTGCCAGGGCTACCAGCTGTTCACGCATGTGCGAGGTGGTCTCGCCCAAGTGGTACACCCCCTGTGCTTCTCCACGGCCACGATAGTCGTCCTCCGTCACCGTGGCCACGAGGGTATCGACGGCGTTGAATACCCGGCCGCTGATTCGAAACGGAGTCGATAGCGGCAGACTTTCTGTATCGACCGTGAGCTGCATTCGCGTTCCTTCGTAAGTTCGCTAGGTCGCTGGTCGGACGTCCGCCGAAGGTCTCGCGAGGCGCATGCGTCGCATGTCCGCTTCAGCCGCGAGTGCGGCAATGAGGGTGAGCACACCTGTTGCGATCACAACCGTGGCGTAGACGTCACGGCCACCGAACTCGATGATCGAGCCGCTGAGGGCAGGGCCGAATCCTTCGCTCAGGAAGCCAAGACCGGCGCTGAGTGCCGCGATGCGGCCGGTCGGGTCGACATGAGCCGCGAGTCCTGAGAGGAGCGCTGCTGCGAATAACCCCGCGGCGGGCATTAGCAGTACTGCGGCGGAGAAGAGCCATTCTGACCGGCAGATCGCCATACCCGCAGAGACGGCGAGCGCGAGCAAGAGTGATGCTGCGATGATACGTGCGCGTGGAACGCCGCTTCCCAGGCGTGCGGCGAGGGCGGGCCCTACGAGCCCAGCCACTGAGGCAATGCCGAGCATCGTGCCAAACGGCTGGGCGCCGACGCCCGCGGAGAGCGCCAGTCGTTGTGATACGGAATAGACCATTGCATCGCGCAGCCAGAAGCAGAGAAACGCCGCAAGGATCGCGATGGTCTGCGCGCTTCGTAAAGATGCGCCGGACGCTCCAGAGATTTGGTCCTGCGCCTGTGCCGGATCCGGTACACGCAGTCCGAGTGGCAGGTAGCACAGGCAGGCGATCCCGATCAGGCCGTAGGCGCCCGCAAGGCCAGAGCGGCCAATCAGCCAGGGGGTAGCATTGAAGATCGCGAACTGCCAGAGCGCCATCAGAAACCACAGCACTGCAAAGCTGCGCGTGGGGTTCTTGGATCCTGCGGCCGCAGCATTCCCGATTGCCACGGCGATGCCAGCGGCGGCGCCGGAGAGCATCCTTGCCGCAACGAACATCACACCGACGTGCGGTGCGATTATCGTGACTCCGTTGGCAAGTGCAGCAAGCAGCATGCTGCCGCCCGCGAGAAAGCGGCGGCCAGGAGCTGCGGCCCGCTTTGCCGCGAGGAGCGAAGCGATCGCCAGGGCACCGATTTCAGCGGACGAGATCCATCCCGCGCCTGATTGGCTGTAGCCCGCGCCGCTCACGAGCGCCCCGAACGTCCAGGGAAGCACAAGGAGCGGCAGGTAACCCACCCCTATGGCGCATGCAAATGCGGGTGCGAGCAGCCCGCGTTCGCCCCAGATCTCCTTTAGCGTGCCGGATTTCACGGTGCGCTTGTGCGCAGGACACCTGCACCGAGGAGCGCGCGCGCCACCGCAAGGGTAGTGCCGAGGGGCTCCACGACTGGCGCGGAAAATCCGCGCTCCTGGAGTCGCACGCGCAGGCTGCGTGCAAGTTCCGCAAGGCCCGTGCACCCGAGCAGCAGCGTTTCCGCACCTTCCTTAAGAGCAGCGAGAGCTATCGTTTCGAGCGCGGCTAGCGTATCGACGGGGAAGCGAAAGAGCTCGAGCACCGGCATCTCGATTGAATGGTGTGAGACGTAAAGCGATGCGACGCCGTAGCACCTGACCTGCCGCTCGACCAGCTCGCGACCCTCCGCAACGATATCAAGGACCGAAAAACGCGCGCCGGAGGATGCGATAGCTCGCATCGAGGTTTCCGCGGGCCCGAAGACAGGGGTGCGGTGAGCAGCGCGTAGCTCGATGAGGCCTGGATCACACATGCAGTTGATCACAAATGCCTGCCAATCGTCTCGCGCCAGCCTTGCTGCCGTTGCGAGAAGCCCCGGAAGACATGCCGCAACATCGCTGTCGGTTTCGATGGCCGCGGGTCCCTCGTCAAGGAAGAAGTTCTCGATACGAAGGCTCAGATCGCAGAACGGCCGCAGCGTCGCCTTCACATCGATCGCATCCGTCTTGAGCACCGGAGAGATGACGGCGATTCGATTCCGCTCGAAGGTCATCGTATTGCGAATCATGCGCAGGCGCTGATCGGGCGATACTCGACGTCGAAGCCGAACGCTGATGGACCAATTACCTTAAGTGCGGCTGGCGAGCGCAACAGCTGTGGTGCCTCGATCGCGAGGACCTTGATCCGCTGCCCATAGCGTACGCTTTCAGAGCCGATGTTGCGGAGCGTTTCCGAATCGACGAGCGAGATGATGTCCGGGGTCGTCGCAACCGCAATTCCGTTCCGTCGCGCTACCAAGTACTCATTCTGGAAATCAACGGTCATCTCTGCAGCTGGGGGGAGGGACGACAGTGTCACTCGCCCAAACCCGAACCCGCCGCGCGTCTCGTGCCGGGAGTCCATGACTTTGCCATCGAAGAGACATGCAACAGCGAGTCCGGCAGACTTTAGGGCATTGGCGAGTGCCGGCACCAGCTCGCTATGGGTCGCGCGTGCCGCCCGCAGTGCCCCGCCAATGTGGCGTGCCAGCGAAACGCTCTCGAGCACCGCGCAGGAGCGCACGTCACTCGCCGAGAGGACATAGTCAGCTGTGAAGCACGTGTTGCCGTTCACCACCGAGAGCGCTCGCACCATCTGCTCGATCCGCCGGTTGTTTGGACTTTCGATACAGACGATATCGCCCTTCTCTGTGGTGACGACCGTGGGCGCAGCCGAGTGACCGTAAATAGAGTAGGTGATCTGATCGCTTAAGGGGAATGCGCGCCCCATGCCGTCGGCGTCTACCACGGGCAAGTCAAGGAGCGAAGCGGCAATGAGTGGCACGAGTCCGTTGCCGCCGCCGATCTCTGCTGCCATGATCGCGCCAATGCTGCGCCCGAGCCGGCGCTCCATAGCCTCAACGGCGATGACGATCTCGTTCTCGCAGAGGAGCTTCTCGGTCATCACGATGGGGGCGCCGACGAAGCCGAGATTGGCGACCGTCGTATCGGGAGCCAAGGCATCGGCGTCAATGATTCGCACTGGCCCGCGACTTGCCAGCAGCTCTCGCAGCACCATCCGAAAGCAGTGGGTATCTCCGCCGCCGCCTGACCCGAGGAGCGTGCAGCCGTCCGCAAGGTCGTCGATCTCGTCCGCAGTGAGGGTCCAGCTCGCCATTGCACGCTCTACGCGAGCTTACCCGCCACGCGCACGCGTACCCGGCGGCAGTTCCCCGGCATATAGGTGAGCGGCAGCTCTTCGACATCGACGACCGAGAGGCTATCCGGGACCGCGCCAGCCTTCTCCGCGCGTGCCTGCGCGAGCGCGGTCGCTTGCGCAATGGCCTCCTCACGCGAGAGGTCGCTGAACACCTGATCTACCTCTCCGCTAATCTGAGCGATCGCGGCGCCGATAGCGTTGGCGACCTCGTGGTGGGGTACGAACACTACTTCGGAGACCCCCTTCACCATCTTCGGGACCAGGAAGGAACCACCGCCGACAGCGATCAGGCGGATATCGCCCGCCTGAGTCTTCATCCGGTCGATGCCATCCTCTAAACGCCGGCGCGCCTCGTCGAGCACGCCCAAGACCAGTTGATCATCGAGCCCCGCGACCCGCTTCGGATCGCCGAGCGCAACGAGGCCGCGGGCTACGGCTACATCGGTAGTACACAGATCATTTCCACCGAATACCCGTCCATGCTCGACAAGCGTGAAGCCCAGACTATCGGGCCCGAGACGCAGTGGCGCGGTGCGAATCCGAGTGCCACCGCCGAGCGCTATCGAGATGACATCTGGCATGCGAAAGAGCGTGCGCACGCCACCGATCTCGATGACGGTATTGGTCTCGCGCGGAAAGCCGTTCTTTAGAATGCCGATGTCGGTTGTCGTGCCTCCCACATCGACCACTGCGGCCTCGTCGATGCCGCTCAGGAATGCAGCACCACGCATGCTGTTGGTGGGTCCGGATGCGAAGCAGAGCACCGGGAACTGCTCGGCCATTTCGGCAGACATTACCGTGCCGTCGTTCTGGGTGAGGTAAAGCTGCGCTCCAAGACCGCTGTCAGCGATCGCGGAGCGGAAGGCGGCGGTTGTGCGCTGCGCAAGCGAACTCAATGCAGAATTGAGGATTGTGACGTTTTCGCGCTCGAGCAAACCTATGCGACCGAGATCCTTAGAAAGCGTGAGGCGCGCCTGTGGGAGGACGGAACGCACGATCGAGGCAGTGCGCTCCTCGTGGTCGGCGCGAAGAGGCGAGAACACGCTCGAGATCGCGACTGAAGAAATACCGGCATCAGCGATGCGCCGAGCGGTCGCGTAGATAGCCGACTCATCCAGCGGTGCGATCTCCCGGCCGTCGATCTCGTGCCCGCCGGGCAACAACGCCACCTGCCCCCGGACCGCATCCCGCAACTCTGCCGGCCAATCGATCAACGGTTGCACGGAGGCAGAAGCCGGAAGGCAAAGGCGAATCACCGCGACGCGCTCAAGCTGCTTGCGCTCGATGACGGCATTTACAAAGTGCGTGGTGCCGACGATCACCGCCTGAGCGGCGCGTGCCGCACTGCTCTCCCCCAGGAGGCGTGCCAGCGCCTTCTTGACGCCGCTGGTCACGTCTGCGGTGGTCGGGGTCTTGACCGATGCCATCACCCGGTCGCCATCGACGAATGCCGCGTCGGTATTGGTACCGCCGACATCGATTCCGATCCGTTTCACGGGTGTACCTCGTCACCGGAGCTTTGATAGTCGAAATCGAATCCGAACGCTCGTGGCCCGACAACCGCTAGGGCCTTTGCAGTCAGGTGTTGCGCCATCGGCGGGAGCCGCACCACGGTTACGTGCTGTCCGTACCGCAGCGCCTCGGTACCCAGCGGGTCACCCCGCTCCGAGTCGAACAGCGCGATCAGATCGGGCACCATAGCGAGGCGGCGCGCACCTGTCTCGGCAAGGAGGTATTCGTTTTGGAAGCTGACGATCGCTTCTTGAGCGCCCGCGCAAAGGATTCGGACGCGCCCTCGCACGAACCCCTCGGTCACGTGCCGTTCGGTATCGATGATCTTGCCGCTTGCGAGAGCACTGCCGCGCTCGGCGCGTAGCAGCGATGCGATCGGATCGCGGTGCTCTACCTGCGCTTTGAGAATCGCCGAGCCAATCCGTAGCGCGCGCGAGTAGGTCCCATGGTACGCATGCTGCTTGATTTCGAGGCCGCTATGCGCGCCGCAGATGGCGATTACCGATCCGCAGGCACTCGCGAGTGGCCGCAGTAACTGCTCGACCCAGCGGCCGCTTGCCGCCCGCGCAATGATGAGGTCGTTCGCGCGAACGTCACACACTGCGATCGGGGCCATATCCAGGCCAGCGATCGCAAATGCCGACGTCTGAACCTCAGGGAAGGAGCGTCCGAGTGTGTCGGCATCCACCAACGGCAGTTCGGTGCTGGCCGCGACCATGACGGGGATGAGACTGTTCATACTGCCGATCTCGTACCCCATGACCGCATCGAAGCGAGTGCCGAGGTGCCGCTCCAGAACGTGCACGGGGCGGGTAAAGTGAGCCGGATCGGCGAAGCGCTCAAACAGCGGCAGTGGAGCTCCCACCATCGCGACCAGCGCTACACGCGCATCGTCGGGCAGGCTCTCGGGCGCGACTAACGTGACGGGTGCGCGTTTCTCGAAGAGCTCCCGCGTGCCGAGATATTCGAGATAGGGGAATGAGCCCCCGCCTGCGCTTAGCACCGCCGCCCCCATCGCGAGCTGTCGCACCGATTGCTGGTCAATAGTCAACAAGGTTGGCCTTGCTTAGAAGCGCACTCGAATGGATGCGCCGTAGGTCCGCGGCGGGCCGTAAATCTCGATGAGGCTGCCATTGATGCTCACGAATGGGGTCGCGACAATCCGGTACACTTGGTTAGTTAGGTTCTGCGAATACAGGGAGATGCCCCACCGGTCATTGGCCCATGAATACTCAGCACGTGCATCGAGCGTGTAATATGAGGGCTCGTTCGTTGCGGGGTCATCGATCAGATTGAGTTTGTGCGAACCCACCCAGCGAGCATCCCCTTCCAGGGTAAAGAAACCCGATCGCAGGCCCCACGTCTTTGACAGATTGGCGTGGAGGGTCATATGGGGAGAGTTCGGCAGCTCCTCGCTTGCATAGACGAGCGCTCCCGTCACCGTATTGACGTTGGCAACCGGGGCGATATGGGTATGAAGAAGCGAGGTGCCGAGATCAAGTTGAAGGCCTTCGGCTAGAAGAGTCTGCAGATCGATTTCGCTGCCATAGATTGAACCGTTGCGATTGAAGGTTACGGTGGAGATGCCGAGCTGGTTGAAGACCTGCATGTCCTTGTAATCGTAGTAGAAGACGCTCGAGTTCAAGCGCGCCCGGCCGTCGGCAAATTGATACTTCTCCCCCACCTCGTAGTCGGTCAGCACTTCGTCTTTGAAGATGACCTGCGAGAGCGTGTAGAAGGCTGACGCGCCTCCGTTAAAGCCGCCTGCCTTGGTCCCGCGAGTAATGCCGGCGTAGGCAAGCAGATTGCCGCTCGGCTTCCAATTGAGCTGCAGCTTTCCGTCCCAGTTGCCGGAGTCGCGCGTGGTCTCGGCCCCAGGCACGGAGTCGGTGTACCCCGTTCCCTGCACGTAGATCGGATTCGTGAGCCCAAACGGCCCGCAGCCGGGTCCTGAGCAGGGTGTCACCATGCTGAAATTCTTATCGTCCTCTGTCCAACGCAGGCCCCCGGTGACCGTCCATTTGGGCACGATCGTGAATTCGGTTTGCCCGAATGCTGCGTAGGTCACGGTCTTGAGGCCGTAGGCGTTGCCGGTATAGGCCGTCAACGCAGGGTCGAACGGGAAATAGCCGACGGTCGTTCCATAGTTGCCGTCGATCCGAAGACCGTAGACACCGACAATCCAATTGTTGCGTGCAGACTTGCCCGCGAGCCGCAGTTCCTCGGAGACGTCATTCGCGTTGACTGTCTGTCCAAAGGTCAACACATTGAGTGAGGTGCCGTCGGAGTCTTCGTTCGTGTAGTTCTTCTTGAGGTGTCCGTAGGAGGTGATCGAAGTGAGGGTGGCGGCACCATAGTACCAATGGAAGGTGGCGATACCCCCGAGGTAGTCGCGTTTGAAGCCGCCGACGTGATCAGGTTGGATGGTAAAGGGATTCCCCGTTGCGACATCGCCGCTTAGGCAGTCGGTAGGGCGCGGACCGACTGTCGCGCCAAAGAAGGAGGAGCAAAACGCCGCGAACGCTGTGGGATTGGCGCTGGCCGGGTATATGAGCCCCGTCGCGGGATCCGGATACGCTGGAGCGGGCTGGTAGGGGCTGCTCGTGGTGTCGTCATGCGAGCCGAAGAATTCGAGCGCCAGATCTGCCGAGCTGGAGAAGCGCCGCGTCAGCTGTGCGCGCCAGCTGAGATCGTTTGCGTTGCCGGAGTCGATGCCGTTCAAATTGCGGTAGTAGCCTGAGTGCTCATCCTTGAGGAGTGACAGGCGACCGAGCCAGCCATCTCCCAGAGGCCCCCCGACGGCTGCCTCGACCCGCCGCGCATTGTAATTGCCCCCATCGACCTGCGCGTAGCCGGTAAGCGTCTCGGTGGGTTTCGCGCTGATCAGCTGGATCGCACCGCCCGTTGCGTTGCGCCCGAACAGGGTACCCTGAGGACCGCGTAGCACTTCCACCCGATCCATGTCGAAGAGGTCCAGGCCAGCGGCGGCGAGAAACGGCAGATAGGCACCGTCCTCGAAGACGGCGATCGGTGATTCTTGATGGTCTCCAAAATCAAATTCCTGAACGCCGCGCAGCGTGAACACGGTGATTACGGGGTTACCGTAATCGTTGACGATCAGTCCCGGGGTCGCGCTTCCAAGGTCCTCGGTCGTTGTGATCCCCTGTGCTGCCAGAGCCCTGGCAGTCAGAGCTTCGACCGATAGCGGCACGGTCTGGAGGTTCTGATGTGTCTTCTGAGCAGTGACAATGACTTCCTGCAGAACTCCATTGGCGTTGCTACTGCCTTCGTCTGCCGAGGCGGCGGGTACGAGCGCCACGAGCGAAGCGATAGCGAGGACAACTGGGCTGATGCGAGCCACGCCGATTGTCATGATGGACCCCTTCGGTTCTTCGAAGGGCGATAGTGCCTAGCGCAGCTCTGCTGGTCAGGCCGGTTCGTTAGTAGGGGTCGTCCCGCGCTTAGTAGTGGGCTAGAGGAGGCCCAGGCGCGCGGCTTTCTGCTGCGCCTCCAAACGGTCGCGAGCGTGTAGCTTCGCGTAGATGCGCTTGAGGTGATAGCGCACTCCGTGCGCTGTGATGCCAAGTTCCTGAGCGATCCGCTTGTCCGAAAACCCCTGTTCCAGCCGCTGCATGACTTCGCGTTCTCGAGCCGAGAGGTAGTCGGACGGCGGCACTTCTTCTACTCGCCGGGCAGTCGTTCGCGCCAAGCGCTTGCCGGCGAAAGCGGCGCGTGAGCTCATGCCGTAAACTTCCTGCGAGCGAACGAATCCCGAGCGCTGCTCAAGTAGCGCAAGTCGTTCACCATTTGCCGCCACGTCGGCCTCGCTTGTTACCCCGTGGCGCTGCCCTAGGAGCGACCGAAGCCGCCGAAACCTGATTTCTGAGCGCACATTGCCGGTCCTCGCGGCCCTGTCGATCGCACGAGCCAGAATCGCCTTCGACCGGATATCTCCGGTGGCCAGATCCAAGCTGCCCGCCGCTTCGACGAATACCTCGGCGGCTCTCCAGGGACGCTGCGCCAGCTGTGGCCACGAGAGACCTGAGCAGGTCATCGCCGCGAATTCGGCTTTCGCGGCAGTGACTTCGTCGGCGAGCGCGAGAAGGAGCACGCGCTGCGCTGCCAGCAAGTCGGGAATGCCTTCGATCTCCTGCTCACGAAGATGCTCCATGCCCGCGGAGAGGACGGCGAGCGCTCCTTGCAGATTACCTTCGAGGAAGAGCCGCTCGGAATAGGTGCGAAAGGCCGAGGCATATACGTCTAGCCATCCCTCGAGCGTCGGTAAGCGAATGCAGATGTTCTTGAGGCGGGCGCTGCTCTTGCCATCGTGTGGATTCATCTCGTGCTCGAGCTCGAGGCGGAACGCGTCGCGGATGGCCGCGAGGCGCTCATCCAGGCGGACCGTCGAGCGGCACGCCTCATCTCCTTCCTCGAAAAACCGTAAAGCGCGCTGCGGGTCGCCTTCGACGCCCGTGATCATGCCGAGATCGCAATACATGAAAAAGGCCGCATACGCCGAATTGCCCTCGCGAGCGTGTGCGATCGCGCGTTCCGCGGCGACTTTGGCTTTGGCGAATTGGCCTGACTGCGCCTGGACGAAGCTCCGGATCGTTTCGGCCAGACTGAGAATCATCGGAGCGAGCGAGGGCGTCGCGGCCACGAACTGCTCGATCGCCTCGATGTCGCGTGCGGTGATTGGTGTGCCCTTGTACACGGCGAGAAGGGAATGACAGATCGCTCGCTCGAAGAATGCGACTGATGGTCCCTGCTTCTCGTGTGCTTCCCGGCGATTGTCGAGCTCACAAAAGAGATTCTTCGCCTCCTTGAGGCGACCGGCCTTGATGAGGTTCGCAACAAAGGCATAACCGATGCGAGCACGCTGACGAGCGAGACTTGCGGGGACGAGTCGCACGATCTGACGAAGCTGCGGAAAGCCTGCGCGAATACCGAGGAGCAGCGGATCTACAGCCTCTACGATATCGCCCAGAAACGCCTCGCTCTGCGACGCGACAGCGTGCCTCACCGCCGGAAGCTGTTGCCCAAGGGCGAGATACTCCTGTGCAGCAGCTCTATGAAACTGCCGAGCGGCGGTCGGATACTCTGCGTGGAAGCGTGCGGCTAGATAGCTGCACAGGAGAGGATGAATGGCGAAGTCCACTCCCTCTCGATCTGCAGTGCGAGTCACAACTCCGAGGGTCACCAGCTTTCCGAGACGTAGTTCGAGATCGGGCGTCCCGGTTAGGCTGATCGCTTGCGGCAGGCTGAAACGCTCGAGAAGCGAGAGACGGAACAGAAGATCCCGCAGCGCCGGGTCGAGCCGGGCGATGAGCCGTGACTCGAAGAATGTCGTCACGGCGGAGGTTCCCGTGCTCGGTGCTGCCGTCGCGTCGAACTTCGGGCTTGAACCCTGCTCGACCATAAGAGCGATCAATGCCGGCCAGCCTCCGCTGCGCAGCTCTATACCTCGAATTTGAGAGTCGCTCGCTGCGCGGGCCCATAACTCACGGATCTCATCCCGGCTGAAATGCAGTGTCTCTGTGCCAATCAAGAGTCCGAGTCCGCGTTGCCGGAGGTCCCAAAAATCAAGTAGTGCCGGATCCCTCGACCCGAAAGCGACAGTCAGGTTTGCCGGCAGAACGCGAACCAGATATTCGAATACCTCGCAAACTACCTTACGCGAAGCTCGTTCGGCATCGTCGATGACTAATAGGCATGGGCTTTCGGACCGCTCGATGCACGAAAG
This sequence comes from Steroidobacteraceae bacterium, assembly GCA_035252605.1. Taxonomy (GTDB): domain Bacteria; phylum Pseudomonadota; class Gammaproteobacteria; order Steroidobacterales; family Steroidobacteraceae; genus 13-2-20CM-66-19. Next base: position 50,816 of record DATFCZ010000059.1, on the reverse strand, counting down.
GAGCGTTTGCATCGCAATCGACAGAGGAGAATGGTGTTCCGTGGCCTTGAGGAGATCGGTGTTCGACAGATCGAGCCCAGCCACCTGGCACGAGAAGGCTAGGTAGGTCACGACCACCTCCGGCTCGTCTGCTGCGTCCATGCAGAGCCACGCCGTCCGTGTGCCGCGCGATCCGCTGCTTTGGAACCACTGTGTGAGTGCGACAGTCTTTCCGAACCCCGGCGGCGCAGAGACCAATACAACCTGCCCTGGCTGCACGCCATTGAGCGCGTGCAGGACGCGAACTCGAGGAATCAGCCGCTGTACGTGTCGCGGCGGAAAAACGCGCGAGCGCAGCAACCAAGGATGTGACCCCAAGTCTCTCCCCATGGGCTGGGTGGCGCGATCAAGGTAGCACAGGGCTGAGTCAATGGAGCTGAGCGCCGGCTGCTCACCTGGCAGCCAGGAGCCCCCCACCTCGGCTCAATACCGGACGCGCTGATCGTGGCGGGTGAAGTCCTCGTGCTATCGCGAAGCCGGGCCGCCGTCAGAGTGGCTGTTGACGTGTTGGTTTGCGCGCCGTCCTTGCGCATCCAGCCGCGTCACTGCATGACCACCCGCAAAAACTGGAACCAAAACTGGAACCAATTCTTATCTCGGACCTGGAACCAATGGTTCCGGAGAGAAAAAAAGTTCAATGAAATCAATGGTCGGGGTGACAGGATTTGAACCTGCGACACCTACGTCCCGAACGTAGTGCTCTACCAGGCTGAGCTACACCCCGAGAAGGCCGGATCCGCAGACCCTGGAAGGCTCGAGGCGGCAGGGAGGGCGGGCGGCGCAGTTTACTGAAGCGGGTCGCGGGCTTCAACGGCCGTCGGAGGCGGGCGCGCGGCTCGCACCTCAGGCCGCAGTGCTATCCCCGAACTGCCAAGGAGAGGGCCTGAAGCGTCGACGATGATCCTACGGCGTTCGAGATCCGGGCCGCCGCACAGGCGGCGGCGACCGGCGCACCGCCGACTCAGGTCGTATGCTCCACCGCAAAGCGCGCGAGCGACTCGAGCCCTTCCTTATAGATGCTCTCGGGCAGGGGCTTCAGTGACAGCAGCGCCTGTTCCGCAGCTTCCTTTGCGAGCCGGGCGGAGTAGTCGAGCCCTCCGGTCGAGTCGATGGCGGCGATGATGGGCTCGAGCTGATGGAGGTCGCCCTTCTCGATGGCGATGCGGATCGCAGCTCGCTGCGCGGGGGTGCCGTTGCGCAAGGCGTAAATCAAGGGCAGCGTGGGCTTGCCTTCGGCGAGATCGTCGCCCAGGTTCTTGCCGCGCTCGGCGGGGTTGGAGCGGTAATCGAGCACGTCATCGACGAGCTGATAGGCGGTGCCGAGATGACGGCCGTAAGCCGCGAGCGCGCGACGCACCTGCTCGGGACTGCCGGCGAGCACGGCGGCGACCTCGGCGCCCGCCTCGAATAGCTTGGCGGTCTTGCGATAGATGACCTCGAGGTAGCGCTGCTCGGTCGTGTCCGGATTGTGCGCGTTCATGAGCTGCATCACTTCTCCCTCGGCGATCACGTTGGTCGCGTCAGCCATGATCTCCATGACCGGCTGTGAGGTGAGCGAGGCCATCATCTGAAAGGCGCGCGAGTAGACGAAGTCGCCGACCAGCACGCTGGCCTGATTGCCGAATACCTGGTTGGCGGTATCGCGCCCCCTCCGGAGCGATGAGCCGTCGACCACGTCATCGTGAAGGAGGGTCGCGGTATGGATGAACTCGATGAACGCCGCCGCCTCGATATGCGCCTGGGGCCTATGTCCGCAGGCCCGCCCGGCGAGCACCACGAGGAGCGGACGCAGCCGCTTGCCGCCCCCGGAGATGATGTGCTCGGCGACCTGGTCCACGAGCGGCACCGCGCTCTTCAAGCGCGCGCGGATCACCTGATCGACGGCACCGAGGTCCGGCTGGACGAGCGCGCGTATTTCTTCCAATGTCATTAGCGGACGGACCTCGAGTACGGCCACGCATCCTATCCGACACGGGGGCTGCGGAGAATGGACCGGCGCGGGCGCGGCCGCAAATTAGGCCCCGGCGCTGGGCAGCGGGCTTTCCGGGGTCGCCGAACAGTCGTTTGACCGGCCGGGGGGGCACCAGTAGAATGCGCGGCCTTTCTGAAGACCCCCGCTTGCCCGAAGCCTATGTACGCAGTGATCACCACCGGCGGAAAGCAATATCGCGTCACCAAAGACGGCGTGCTCCGCATCGAGAAGCTCGACGCCGAGGCTGGCGCCACGGTCGAGTTCGGGCAGGTGCTGCTCGTGGGTGAGGGCGCCGAGGTCAAGCTGGGCAATCCTCTGGTCAGCGGGGGCAAGGTGGTCGCCACCGTGGTTCGCCACGGCAAGGGCGCCAAGGTATCGGTGGTGAAATTCAGGCGGCGGAAGCATTACCTCAGGCAAAAGAACCACCGCCAACCGTTCACCGAGATCAAGGTGACGGACATCAGCGCAGGCTGAGGCTCATATGGCACACAAAAAGGCTGGCGGCAGTACCAAAAATGGCCGCGAATCCCATTCCAAGCGACTCGGCGTGAAGCGCTTCGGCGGCGAGCACGTGCTCGCCGGCAACATCATCATCCGCCAGCGGGGCACCCCGGTGCGGCCCGGCTCCAACGTCGGGGTCGGGACCGATCACACGCTCTTCGCCAAGGTATCGGGCAAGGTGCAGTTTCAGCGCAGGGGCGCCGAGCAGCGGCTCTACGTCAGCATCCTTCCGGAGATCGAGGTGACGGAGACTCCGCAGGAGACAGCCCAAGCGTAGGGAGCCGGGCTCTCGCGAGTAATCCGCTGAGAGCCGCCCCGCGAGCGGCCGTATACCCCAGGAAACCCCGGCCTCGCGCCGGGGTTTTCGTCTGTAAGCCATGAAATTCGTCGACGAGGCCAGAGTCAAGGTGCAGGCCGGCAGCGGCGGCCGCGGCAGCACGAGCTTCCGCCGCGAGAAGTTCGTGCCCTTCGGTGGCCCGGACGGCGGCGATGGCGGTAACGGCGGCAGCGTTTTCCTGCGCGCGACGCCGGGCATCAACACTCTGGCGGACTTTCGCATCGAGCGCACCTGGCGGGCGCAGCACGGGCAGCCTGGAGGCGCTCGCGATTGCACCGGCCGCAGCGGCGAGGACCTCACCATCCCGGTGCCGGTCGGCACCACGGTGCGCGATGCGGATACCGGTGAGGAGCTCGGCGACCTCACCCGCGAAGGAGAGGTGTTGGCAGTTGCCCGGGGCGGCAAGGGAGGCTGGGGCAATCAACGCTTCAAATCGAGCACCAACCGTGCGCCGCGGCAGTTCGGTCCGGGCCTTCCCGGGGAGAAGCGCTCGCTCGAGCTCGAGCTCAAGGTCATTGCGGACGTGGGGCTCCTCGGCCTGCCGAATGCCGGCAAATCCACGCTGATTCGTGCCGTTTCCGCGGCACGCCCGAAGGTGGCGGACTATCCCTTCACGACTCTGCACCCCAACCTCGGGGTCGTCGCGGTGGGCGAGCACCGCAGCTTCGTCATGGCCGACATTCCGGGCCTCATCGAGGGGGCGGCAGAGGGCGCAGGTCTCGGAATCCGCTTCCTCAAGCACCTGCAGCGAACGAGGCTGCTGCTTCACCTGGTGGACATTGCGCCTGTCGATCCGCAGGCCGACCCCGTCAAGGACGCCCGGGCCATCGTCGGGGAGCTCAAGAAATTCAGCCGGGAGCTCGCGGCGAAGCCCCGCTGGCTGGTGATCAACAAAAGCGATCTGCTGCCCGAGGCGGAGGCGCAGAAGCGCGCGCGCTCCATCGTCCGCAGCCTACGCTTTCGCGGGCCGCACTTTCTCGTGTCCGGGGCCACGGGCCACGGAACTCGGGAGCTCTGCGAAGCGGTTATGGCGTTTTTGGAGCAGCAGGATCGCGCGGCACACGGCTCCGCAGCACCTGCAGCAGAAACTGTCGACGAGCAGCCGGCTTCAGCTTGAGCGGGATCGGAGCCGGAGTCGGCGGGGCGGTCCAGCGGAGCTTCTCTTGACCATTCATCGCTGTCGGCCTCACGGCAGTGCGCGAATCCGAGCCGCCAGCCGGCTCTTGTGTCGCGCCGCCTTGTTTCGGTGGATGATCTGCTTGTTGACCAGCGTATCAATGACCGGAACGGCCTCCCTGTAAGTGGCCTGCGCCTTCTGCTTGTCGCCACCGGCAATCGCCGCCGTCACGTCGCGCACGGCCGTGCGCATCCGCGAGCGCAACGCGACGTTGCGGGCGCGGTGTTTCTCGGCTTGACGGGCCGCCTTCTCGGCGGACTTGGTGTTGGCCACGTGATCTCCGTAAAACGAACTGTTCCCCGATCGCGGGGCTGGGTAGTCTGCTTACGTGGCCGGGGCTTGTCAACGCTGGACGAGAACGTAGCCGGATCAGGAGGACCTCCTTGACCTGTCCCTTTCACATAAGACCGGAGCCGCCCCGAAGGGGCTGCCAAGGGCCACGTTGAATCCTGTATTCTTTCACCTTTTGACATCAGTGCCTTACGGCCCCATGGAGCTCATTCGCGGACTCAATGGCTTGAACGACCGCCATCGGGGCTCCGTGGTCACGATCGGGACCTTCGATGGCATGCACTTGGGACACCAGGCGCTGCTCGCGAGGCTGAAGGAGCACGGCAGGCGCCTCTCCCGGCCGGTCATGGTGCTGACCTTCGAGCCGATGCCGCGGGAGTACCTGCTCGGCGCCGGCCAGGCGCCGGCGCGCCTGACCTCCTGCCGCGAGAGGTGGCGGGTGCTCGAGCGCCTGGGGTGTGATTTTCTCTGGCTGCTGCGTTTTGGGCCACCGCTGCGCGGCCTTTCGGGCGAGGCGTTCGCGGAATTGCTGGCGCGGGAGCTGCGTACGCCGCTCATCGTCGTGGGCCATGACTTTCGGTTCGGGCGAAACGGCGAGGCCACGGCGGCCATGCTCTCGGGCGCGGGCCGGCGGCTGGGATTCGAGGTCGACGTGCTGCCAGCCGTAACCGTGGATGGTGAGCGCGTGAGCAGCAGCGGCGTGCGTGACGCCCTCGCCAAGGGCGATTTCGCTCAGGTGCGTCGCTGGCTCGGCCGCCCCTACACCATGACCGGGCGGGTGGTGCAGGGTAATCGCCTGGGGCGAAGTCTCGGGTTCCCGACGGCGAATCTGCAGATCGAGCGGCGGCGCTCCCCCGTGCAGGGCATTTTCGCAGTCCGCGTCCATGGCATCGTGGACACGGCCCTTCCGGGAGTGGCGAGTCTCGGGACGCGGCCCACGGTCGACGGCGAGCACACTTTGCTCGAGGCGCACGTGTTCGATTTTTCGGGCGATCTCTACGGTCGCGAGATCGAGGTGGAATTCGTGGCGAAGCTGCGCGAGGAGGAGCATTTCCCGTCTCTGGATGCGCTCGTCGCGCAGATGCACGAGGATGCGGCCCAGGCGAGAGACCTATTGCGCAACGGATTTGGAACGGCTGACCTTGAATGACTGATTACAAGAGCACCATCAATCTGCCGCAGACCGCCTTCCCGATGAAGGCGGACCTCGCGCGACGCGAGCCGGCGACGCTCGCCGCCTGGGAGAAGCACGGCATCTATCTCAAGCAACGCGAGCTCGCGCGCGGACGCCCACGCTTCGTGCTGCACGATGGCCCGCCTTACGCCAACGGCGCCATTCACATCGGTCACGCCGTCAACAAGATCCTGAAGGACATCATCGTCAAGTCGCGCTCGCTCGATGGGTTCGACGCGCCCTACATTCCGGGCTGGGACTGCCACGGGCTGCCGATCGAGCTGCAGGTGGAAAAGAAGCACGGCCGCCCCGGAGCCAAGCTCGACGCGGCGGCCTTTCGCGCCGCCTGCCGCGCGTTCGCGGAAGAGCAGGTGAACCTGCAGCGCGCGGATTTCAAGAGGCTCGGGGTCCTCGGGGACTGGGATCGCCCCTATCTCACCATGGCGCCGCGCTACGAGGCGCAGCAGCTGCGCGCCTTCGGCCGCATCATCGAGAACGGACACCTCTATAAGGGCGTGAAACCCGTGCATTGGTGTCTCGATTGCCGCTCCGCGCTCGCCGAGGCGGAGGTCGAGTACGAGGAGAAGACCTCGCCGGCCGTTGATGTGGGGTTTGCGGTGACGGATCTTCGCGACCTCGAGCGGCGCATGGCGTTGACTTCAGGGCGACTCGGCAGCGCGCCGACCGATCTCATCATCTGGACGACGACGCCCTGGACCTTGCCGGCGAACCAGGCCGTGGCGCTGCGTGACGAATTCCGTTACGTGTTGGTCGAGGCGCAGCGCGAAGGCCAGGCAGAGGGCCAGACAGTGGGCCAGGCAGAGGGCCAGCGCCAGCGGCTCATCGTTGCCGCAGATCTCCTGGAGCCCGCTCTCAAACGCTTCGGCCTGATGCGGCCCGCGGTGTTGGCGGAAGCAGCGGGGCGCGATCTCGAGGGCCTTAAGCTGCAGCATCCCTTCCAGGAGCGGCAGGTGCCGGTCATCCTCGCCGAGCACGTGACGCTCGATGCCGGCACCGGCGCCGTGCACACGGCCCCGGGACACGGTCACGAGGACTTCGTGGTCGGCCAGCGTTATGGGCTCGCCGTCCTCAACCCGGTCGGCAACGACGGCCGCTTCCTGCCCGACACGCCGCTCGTCGCCGGCCTCAAGGTCGATGAGGCGAACGGCGTGCTCATCGATGCGCTGCGCGAGCGCGGGCGGCTGCTGCACTACGAGCCGTTCGTGCACAGCTACCCGCACTGCTGGCGCCACAAGACCCCGGTCATCTTCCGGGCGACGCCGCAGTGGTTCATCAGCATGGACCGCAAGGGGCTGCGCCAACACGCGCTGCGCGATATCAGGAAAGTGCAGTGGACGCCGGAGTGGGGCGAGCAGCGCATCACCGGCATGATCGAGAACCGCCCGGATTGGTGTATCTCGCGTCAGCGAACCTGGGGCGTGCCCATTCCGCTTTTCGTGCACGCACAGACCGGCGAGCTGCACCCGCGTACGCAGCAGCTCATCGAGCAGGTGGCCGCGCGCGTCGAGCGCGAGGGCATCGAGGCCTGGTTCTCGCTCGCACCCCCCGATCTTCTGGGCGATGAGGCGAGCGCCTATGAGAAAGTCAGAGACGTCATGGACGTCTGGGCCGACTCGGGCCTTTCCTTCGAGTGCGTCGGCGCCGAGCGGCCCGAGATCGCCGCGCCCGTGGATCTTTATCTCGAAGGCTCCGATCAGCACCGCGGCTGGTTTCACAGCTCGCTTCTGATGTCGGAGGCGCTCTACGAGCGGGCTCCCTATCGCGGCGTCCTGACGCACGGATTCACCGTCGATGAGAAGGGCCGCAAGCAGTCCAAGTCGCTCGGCAACGTCGTCGCGCCCCAGAAGGTCATGAGCACCCTCGGGGCGGATGTGCTTAGGCTCTGGGTGTCCGCCACCGACTACGCGAACGAGATGAGCGTCTCGGACGAGATCTTGAAGCGCATGGCCGACTCCTATCGGCGCATGCGCAACACCGTGCGCTATCTGCTCGGCAATCTGCACGGCTTCGATCCGAAGCGCGATGCGGTGCCGACCCGCGAGCTGCTCGCGCTCGATCGCTGGGCGCTCGCGCGCACCACCGCCTTGCAGGCGGAGATCATCGAGGCCTACCGGCGCTATGCCTTCCACCTCATCTATCAGAAGGTGCACAACTTCTGCAGCGTGGACTTGGGCGGCTTCTATCTCGATGTGCTTAAGGACCGCATGTACACCACGCCGACCGCCGGCCGCGCGCGCCGCTCGGCGCAAACCGTGATGCATCACATCGCCGAGTGCATGGTGCGCTGGCTCGCTCCGGTGCTGTCGTTCACCGCCGAGGAGATCTGGCAATTCCTCCCCGGCGAGCGCTCGCAGTCGGTGTTTCTCGAAACCTGGCATCCCGTTCCAGAGGTCTCCGCGCGTGAAGTCGAGTGGCCGGCGCTGCTCGAGCTCAGGACCGATGTCACGCGCGAGCTCGAGAAGCTGCGCGACGCCGGCACCATCGGCTCATCGAACGATGCCGAGGTCGATGTCTACTGCGCTCCGGAGGAGTACGCGCGCTTCAATGCGCTGGGTGAGGAGCTGCGCTTCTTCTTCATCACCTCTCATGCGCGTGTTCACCGGATTGAGGGCGCGCCGCCCGCCGAGGCGGTGCTCGCAATCAACACCGGGCGAAGTGGCGTCTGGATCGCGGTGAAGCCGACCTCGGACCCCAAGTGCATCCGCTGCTGGCAACGCCGGCCGGATGTCGGCTCGAACCCGAAACATCCGGAGATCTGCGACCGCTGTGTCAGCAACGTCGAAGGTCCGGGCGAGGAGCGACGGTTCGTATGAACGCTGCCAAGGAGCGGGAGCCCGAGGCGGCCGATCGGGCCGTGAACCCCGCCGTCGCCCGCAGGCCGAGCGGCTGGCGCTGGCTCCCGGTCACGGTGGCGGTGATCGCGCTCGATCAGTTCCTCAAGCTCTGGATCGTCGCGCACCTGCCTCCCTATGGCACCGAGCGCGTCCTGCCCGTTCTCGATATCACCCTGACGTACAATAGAGGCGCCGCGTTCAGCTTTCTCGCGCAGGCTTCGGGCTGGCAGAAATGGCTGTTCGCGGGCCTTGCCGTGGCGGTGGCCGCGGGGATCGTGCTCTGGCTCAAGCGCCTCAATGGACGCACTCAGCGCACGCTCTGCCTCGGCCTCGCGTTCATCTTGGGCGGCGCCCTGGGGAATCTCATCGATCGGGTGCGCATCGGGCACGTGGTCGATTTCATCCTTGCCCATTGGCACCGGGTGTACTTTCCGTGGGCGTTCAATGTCGCGGACTCGGCCATCACCGTGGGCGCGGTGCTGTTGATTCTAGATGCGTGGCTCGAGAGCCGCGGCCCGAAGAAGGAGAGTGTCTGATGCAGGTGCTTCTCGCCAACCCGCGCGGCTTCTGCGCCGGAGTGGACCGGGCCATCGACATCGTCGAGCGGGCCATTGCGCTCTTCGGCGCCCCGATCTACGTGCGCCATGAGGTGGTTCACAACCGCCATGTCGTCGATCGCCTGCGCGAGCTCGGCGCGGTGTTCGTCGAGGAGCTGAAGGAGGTGCCCTCCGGCGCCACCGTGATCTTCTCCGCGCATGGGGTCTCGCATGCCGTCGAGAACGAGGCGAAGGAGCGGGGCCTCACCGTGTTCGATGCGACCTGTCCGCTCGTCACCAAGGTGCACATGGAGGTGCAGCGCTATGCCCGCGAAGGCCGCGAGGTGATTCTCATCGGCCATGCCGGGCATCCCGAAGTCGAGGGCACCACGGGACGATTCGACACCTCCTTTGGAGGCCGCATGCACCTGGTCGGCAGCGCCCGGGATGTCGAGGGGCTCGAGGTGCGAGATCCGGCCAATCTGGCGTTCGTCACTCAGACGACGCTCTCGGTCGATGACACGGCGGAGATCGTCGCGGCGCTGCGCCGGCGCTTCCCGCTGCTCGCCACGCCCCGCAAGGAGGACATCTGCTACGCCACTCAGAACCGGCAGGACGCCGTGAAGAAGCTGCTCACCGATTGCGATCTCCTGGTGGTCGTCGGCTCGCGCTCGAGCTCCAACTCCAACCGCCTGCGCGAGCTCGCCGACCGGGCCGGAATTCCCGGATACCTGGTCGACGGGCCGCAGGACCTGAAGCGCGAGTGGTTCGAAGGCAAGCGTTCCATCGGCGTCACGGCGGGGGCATCGGCACCGGAAATCCTGGTTCAGCGCGTCCTCGAGCAGCTTCGCGCCTGGGGCGCGCAGCTGCCGCGCGAGGTGGCCGGTCGCGAGGAGCGGGTGACCTTCGGGTTGCCGCGGGAGCTGCGGCGTGCGGAGGCCGAAGAGGGCAAGCCGCCCGCCTCAGCGTCCTGAGCCTCGGCCCTGATAGAGGGACTTCTTCAGCTTCCATCGCTTGTGCGACCAGGGCCAGTCGGCGGGTGCCTCCCGGATCTGCTGCTCGACGAGGCGCACGTAGCGCTCGGTGAGCTCGCCGCTTTTGAGTGACTCTCCGGGGGAGGTGAGCGGCACGAAGCTCAACTCGTAGAACCCGCGCGCGGTTCGCTTCGTGCCGACGAAGAATACGGGAAAGCGCGTGACCCGTGCGATCTCCTCCGGGCCCATGTAAAAGGCCGTGTCGCGGTTGAGAAACCGCGTCCAGTGCTTGTGCTCGCTCGTCGTCGGCTCCTGGTCGGCGACCATCGCGACGGCGCGCGCGACCTTTCCCCGCTTGATGATGTCGGCGAGCAGGTCTTTGGCCGGCACGAGGCGGCTGCCGAAGCGGCTGCGCACCTTCTTCATCTCACGCTCCGCCCAGCTGTCGACCAGCGGCTTGTAGGCCGCATCGACCGGAAAGCCGAGCTCGAGCGAGAGGGCGAGCAGCATCCACTCCCAGTTGCACTGATGGGCGGCGGCGAGGAGCACGGACTGGCCCTGCGCGAGAAGCGCCCTCGGCGCCTCGATGCCGCTCATGCGCACGCGCCGGCGGATCTCCTCCGGGGGGAGCGTAGCGGACTTGATGACCTCGACGAGTACGTCGGCGAATCCGGCGTAGTAACGGCGCCGGATGGCGCGCCGCTCGCGCTCATCGAGCTCCGGAAAGCACAGCGAGAGGTTAGCCCGGACCACGTCCTCGCGATGAGGAAATACACGGAAGGCGAGCCATCCCAAGAGGTCGGCCAATCGATAGAGCACGGCAAGCGGCACGCGCGACAGCAGCCGTACCCACCATGCCGAGGGCGGCAGCGGCGATGCGGCGGCGCTTGGGGGCGAAGTGGCGGGCGAGACTGCGCGCAACTGAAGGGGTCCTCGGGGGTGATCGGCGCCCGGCGGCGGCGAGCGGCGAATGGTAGCGGCGTCAGCCGCGCAAGTGAAATCCGGCTGTGGCAGCATCCGAGCTGCCGCCGTGGTGGCTGGTTGGGGGGCCGAACCGTTGCTCGAGGCGCACCTGCAGTCGCTCGCCGGGATCTGCGCCATCCTGGCGGTGGCCTGGCTCTGCTCGGAGAATCGTCGCGCCTTTCCTCTCCGAATCGTGGGGGCTGCGCTTGCCGTGCAGTTCGCCGTCGCCCTCGTGCTGCTCAAGATTCCCGCGGCCCGCGCTGCGCTCTTCTCGCTCACCCGCCTGGTCGATGCGCTGACGGATGCGACCCGCGCCGGTACCTCCTTCGTCTTCGGCTACGTGGGAGGCGCATCGCCGCCCTTCGCGGTGATCGACTCGAAGACGCTGACGAGCTTCGCCTTCCAGATCCTGCCGCTCATCCTCGTCATTTCGGCGCTCGCCGCCGTGCTCTGGCACTGGCGGGTGCTGCCGGTGATCGTGCGCGCTTTCGCCTGGGCGCTCGGCAAGACGTTGGGCATAGGCGGGGCGGTCGGGCTCTGCTCCGCCGCGACGGTGTTCTTCGGGATGGTGGAGGCGCCGCTGCTCATTCGGCCCTATCTCTCGCGGCTCTCGCGCTCGGAGCTCTTCACGCTCTGCACGGTGGGTCTTGCCACCATCGCGGGCACGGTATTCGTGCTCTACGCCACCATTCTGCAGCCGGTGATTCCCGGAGCGCTCGGCCACATTCTCGTAGCCTCGTTCCTCTCGCTTCCGGGGGCCATCATGATCAGCCGCATCATGATTCCGGCGGGAACCGACATCGAAGCCGAGGACGCGGTCGGATTCGGTTACTACTCGAGCATGGATGCGGTGGCGCGAGGCACGGAGGAGGGCCTCAAGCTGTGGCTCGGGATCATCTCCATGCTCATCGTCGTGGTCGCGTTCGTCGCTCTGGCGGACATCGTGCTGCGTCATTTTCCGGCAGTTGGCGGCGGACCCTTGACGCTCGAGCGGCTCTTCGGTTGGGTGTTTGCACCGGTCGTCTGGCTCTACGGCATTCCCTGGCACGAAGCCGCAACGGCCGGCGCGCTGATGGGGGATAAGACGGTGCTCAACGAGTTCATCGCCTACGTGAGGCTCGCGGCGCTGCCGCAGGGCGCGCTCGATGCACGCGCACGCCTCATCATGCTGTACGCCATGTGCGGCTTCGCCAACCCGGGATCGGTCGGCATCATGATCGCCGGGATGGGCGGTCTCATGCCGGAGCGACGGCGCGAGCTCGTGCCGCTCGTCATGCGGGCGCTCCTCTCCGGCACCCTGGCGAGCGGGCTCACGGGCGCCATCATCGGCTTGCTGCCGATCTCCTGATCTTCGCCGCGATCCGACTCCTTCAGACTGCCCGGCGTACGTGGAGCGGCCGCTCGCGGCCGCTCCACGTACGCCATGAGCTCAATTACCTCGAGGCCACGCGCGCGGCGAGCGCGTTGCGCAGCGCATCGGCGTTGGTGCTCGGCACGTTGCCCGCGAGGATCTCGCGCGAGGTCACCGATCGCTGGTAATAGCTGCGATCCATGCTGGTGTCGGGCGAGATGCGGGTGACGCTGGCGGTGAGCCCGCCATAGAGGCCTTTGGTGTTCGTCCACAGGATGACATCGCCCCTGTTGGTGTTGGCCTGGGTCCTGCCCGACCAGTTGACCACGGTGAGGCCCGCGCTGCCGTTCAGCGACCAACTGCCGCTCGAGTTCTCGAAGTGATCGACGGCTTTCTGCGTCATGAGGATCATCGCGATCGCGCCGCCTTCACCGCCCGCCTGCGCGCCGATACTGCCGCCGCCGATGCTGTAGAACGCCGGCGAGCTCCAGCCTGTGTCGTTCTTGACGAGCACGACGCCGCCGCCGCCCTGGCCGCCCACGATGAAGCCGCCGCGGCCATAGTGCGGAATGATGAAAATGCCCTTGGCCTGCTGCAGCACGGCCGCGAGCGAGGGATTCTGCTGCATCTGCTGCACGATCTTGGTCGCATCCGCCACGCGGTCCTGAGCGGAAGTGCCGCTGCTGGCCGCCAGAGCGGCTGGGCTGCTCGCGGATCCCACTGCGGCGATGGCGGCCGCGATCGTCATTGCACGCCGAATGGTAAAGCGCATCGTTCAATCTCCCGTAGCTTGGCTCTGCGCTACGAATGCATGGGGAGGGGGAGGGTTCCCTGTCCTCGAGGCCGAGTACCGCCAAGGTCGCGCACGGGCGGCGGTTCATCGCGGGGCTAACCAACACGACAAAAGACTTTGTAGTTGTCTCGTTTCACCGCGCGGAGCTGCTGCGAGTGCTCGACGGTTCGTGCGGGAGAGTGATTTGGGGTACCATGTGCGCTCGTATCCGAAATGCCACCGGCCCGGGGAGGGGTATGGACTCGCCGCGCGGCTCTTCGCCCTTTACCAATCGTGATTTCCGGCTGCTCTTCGGTGGCAGCTCGATCTCCTTCATCGGTGATCAGTTCACGCTGGTGGCCCTGCCGTGGCTGGTGCTGCAGCTCACGGCCAATCCCGCGCAGCTTGGCCTGGTGCTGGCCGTGATGGCGCTGCCGCGGGCGCTGTTCATGCTGCTCGGCGGCGCGGTGGTCGATCGGATGTCGCCGCGGCGAGTGCTGTTGAGCGCGCGCGGCATCAATGCCCTGCTGACCGGCGTGCTCGCGGCGCTCGTGCTCGCCGGCGCCATTCAGATGTGGATGGTGTACGTGCTGGCCGTGGGCATCGGATTGTGCACGGCGTTCGCCTACCCCGCGGGCGGCGCCATTCTGCCGCAGCTTCTCGCCCCGGAGCAGCTTCAGGCCGCCAACTCCACCATGATGGGCATGCGCCAGATCAGCATGCTGATCGGCCCGGCACTGGCCGGGCTCCTGGTCACCGCGGGCAGCGCGCCCGCGGGCGGTGGCGCGGTGAGCTCGGCGCACGGTACCGGCCTCGCCTTCGTGGTCGATGCGGTGAGCTTCCTCTTTTCGGTGGCCTCGCTCCTCGCCATCCGGATCGCGAGCGATCGTGACCTGCGCGCACCGGCCGGCGGGGTCGTGGCCCAGATGCTCGAGGGGATCCGAACGCTCTGGCAGGACACGCAGCTTCGCTCCTTCATCGCCTACATGGCGTTGGTCTCGGTGCTCGTCGCGGGACCGCTGCAGGTCGGGCTGCCCCTTTTTGCCAAGACCCGCCTGAGCGAGGGCGCCGCGGGATTCGGCTGGCTGATGACGGCCAACGCCGTCGGGATGCTGTTGGGTAGTGTCGTCTCGACTCCGGTGACGCGCCTGATGCGCGGCCGAGTGGGCGTCATGGTGTTGGCCTGCGATTGCGCCGCCGGGCTCGCGCTCGTGGCCTTCAGCGCCGTGCACTCGGTGCTTAACGGCGCCGCGCTCCTCGTCCTGACCGGCCTCTTCGCCGGCACCGTGCAGATCGCGATCATGACCTGGCTGCAGCGGCGCGTGCCGCAGGCGATGATGGGCCGGACGATGAGCATCGTCATGTTCACCTTCCTCGGGCTTGCGCCCTTGGCCGCGGCCCTGGCGGGCGGTCTGCTCAAGCTGATGTCCCTGAGCGAGCTTTTCATCGGGGCCGGGGTGACGCTCAGCACTCTGGCGCTCCTTTGCCTGACGAGGCCGAGCCTGCGCGCCATCCAGCTGCAGACCGCGCCCGCCTAGCAGGCTCGCGGCGGATCTCGTGCGCTCACCAGGGCTCCGGGAACTCGTCGGGACCCTCGTGGCGCTACTCATCCTCGGCTCCCCGCCGGGGGTGGCCGGTCAGAGCGCAGCGGAAGCCGCCGGCTCCGATACCCCTTTGCCGAAGGTCACGATCGAAGCGGCGAGGGAGCAGGGGCTGCGGCGCAAGGTGCATCAGTACGTCGCCGCGGTGGTCGTCCGTCCCTGGGACGAGACGCTCCTGCGGTGGAACGCACCGGTCTGTCCGCTCGTGGCGGGGCTGCCGAAGGCGTTCGGCGAATTCATCCTGCGGCGCATCTCGCGCGCGGCGCTGAACGCCCACGCTCCGCTCGCCGGGAAGGTGTGCCGCCCGAATCTTTACGTCGTGGCCACGGGCGAGCCCGATCTCTTCCTCAAGAAGTGGTGGGCGCGCAATCCCCGGATGTATGACAGGCGCCATGGCCTTATTCCCCTCAGGCGCTTCCTCGAGTCGAGCCGGCCGGTGCGCGTTTGGTACAACGGCGCCCTCGGCTGCGGAGACGGTGCCCCGGTCCCCGGCGGTTCTTCGCTTTCCATCGCGACCGTGGAGGGAACCGGTCCCTCTTCGGCCTTCGCGGCGGCCGCGCCGACTTGCACCGACGGCATCGACACCCATCTGAGCTATGCGGATACGGAGTCCCTCTCCTCGGCGATCATCGTGATCGATCTGCGTAAACTGAAACAAACCAACATCGGGCAGCTGGCGGACTACATCGCTCTGGTGGGTCTTGCCGATGTGCGGCTGGATGCCGATCCTGACGCGGCGCCGAGCATTCTGCGGCTGTTTGCGCCTCACGCGAGCGCGCCGCCGGGACTGACCGTGTGGGATCGGGCGCTCCTATATTCCCTCTACAACACCCGACAGCAGGACAAGGAGCAGGTGTCGGACATGGAATCGACCATGGTCGGCCGGATCGCGCCCTAGCGCGGCGGGCTTCAGCGCTCCTTCTTCTTCGGCACTTCCTTTCGGGGTCTTGCGGCCGCGGTGCGCACCGGCGCCCCCATCGATTTCGCATCGGCGAGCAGCGCCCGACAGTCGGCGCTCTTGTTGAGCCCGGGATCGACGAAGGCGGCGACTGCGGCGAGCGGCGTGCCGATCGCTCCGAGCACGGTGGCGAGGGCCCCCTGCGCGAGGAGCTTGCTTCCCTTGACGCCCACCGCGGGGTGACGCAGCGTGCCCTTGAGCTCGATCGGCGTGCGCAGCACCGCGAAGCGAAATTTCTTCGGCGCGCCGTTGAGCTGCAGGTGGATCCGCTCATCGCGCATGTTGATGTCGCCCAACCCCGTGATGATCACGGGCGTGGTGTCGAAGACGACCTGCCTCACCTTCGCAATGCCGTCATGGGCGGCGAAGTCCGCGACACCGCAGCGCACCGCGGTTTGCTTCTGGTTTTTCTTCATGATGAGCCCGAGGCCGCGCACCACATCGATGCCGGCAAACTCGGCGAACGCCTGCTCGATCTCGCCATGGGGAACCACGATCGAGAGCGTCCCGTCGGCGGTGGAAGCGAAAGCATGCATCGAATCGCCTCGGCCGCGCATCCGCAGGCGCCCGACGAGCGTCCCTTCGAAGGGCGGCTTGCGCGTTCCCTTGGTGTGAAACTGCGCGAGCTGCACGTGGGTGAGCCGCACGTCGACGTTCTCGGTGGGCACCGGATAACGGGCATCGATCACTGCGCTGCCCACGATCTCACCCTCGGGAAGCGTAAAGGTGAAGGGATCGATGCTCAGCACACTGGCTTGCACCTGCACCCGCAGGTCCACCTTTCGCAGCGGCAGGGTCTGCGCCTTGACCTCATCGGCGTGGTAATGGAGCGTCGCATTCATGCCGCGCAGCCGATCGACCTGCAGCTTCGCGGTCGGCAAGAGGTATCGACTCACCGCCTTCTGGGCATTCTTGGCGGTGATTCCGTGACTCAGCCCTTTCGAGAGGGCGTGGTGCGCGGCTGCCTTGCTCGGGTGTCCGTTCGCGTGATGCTCCTTGACCTCCTCCTTGGGCGTTGGCGCGCTGCCGCCGAAGGTCGGACCGAGATCCGCGAGGTTCAGGGTGTGCGAGCTCAGATCCGCATGCGCATCAGGACGGCCGGCCGAGTTGAATCGCACGCTGATCAGTCCGTGGATGTCGCTGCCGCCGAGTCTGCCCTGCACGTTGGAGAGCTCGTATTGGGTGCCCATGGCGCGCAGGCGCCCGGAGATCGAGTAAGGAGGTGTGTTCGGCAAGGCGACGCCGGTGAGGTAGTAGCCGTCGGCCAGATCGTTGCCGCTCAGGGAAAGGGTCACATCGAGCTGCGCCAGGTCCAACGGGTGCGGCACCACGCCGCGGGCGCTGGCATGGATGTCCGAGGCGATCATTCGCACATCGAACGGGTAGGGCTTGTGAGTCTCCGCCCAAACCAGGGGCCCTCCGCTCACGGTCAGCGTGAAGGGCTTGTTGTTGAGCTCGCCCTTACCCAGGAGCTTGAAGCCCGTACCGGTTGCGGCAGCGACCCTGCTCGCCTGCTGCTTCGCGGCGCTGGGGTTGGCGCCGTGGCTCATCGCCTGGTTCTTGACCGCCTTGGCCGTCGGCGACGGGGCGCCGCTGGCGGCGCTGTTCTCCCCGCCCGCGACCACCGTTCCATCGAAGGTGATCTTGCGCAGCTCATCGCGGGCGCTGAGTTGGCCCGACTCGATGAAGAGTCGGTGCACGAGCGGCAGGCGCAGCGGCTGATTCGCCTGCTTCTTGGCCTTGGCGCTTTGCGGGTTGGCGGTGAATTCCCAGTTGGCGCGCCCATCGGTCGCACGATAGAGGCGCACGACGGGACGCAGCAACGTGACCTCGGGCAGTACGATCTCACCCCGCAGCAGCGGCCAGAACCGCAGCTGCAGGTCGAGGCGCTCGATCGAGACCATCTGCCCGCCGCCCGCCCAGGCAGGATTGCTGATCGTGAGCCCGCTCACCTGCACATGCGGGTGCCAGAACACCGAGCCGTGCAGCGCCCCGATGCTCACCTGACGGTGTAGGTCCGCCGACATCGTCCGCGAGACCGGTCCGCGCAACCTGTTCCATGGAAAGAAGGCGATGACCAGTATCAGTACGACGATCAGGACGCCGATGCTGATTCCGATCCATTTGAGTATGCGTGCCATGGCTTTGCCCTGGTCGAGGTACCAGAGCTAAATGCCAATGGAGCGATGACCGTTCCGGAGTCACCAGCAGTCCTGGTCTCGCTTGCCTGGGCAAGCCGCGGAAGCGACACCTTCTCAGTTTCTTCAGACCGTCCGGCTGTGTCAAAGCGCCGCGAGGAAGGCAGCCAGATCCGATTTCTGCTCGGGCGTCAGATGCATCTGGAATCGCTGGTCGTAGAAGCTCACGACCTGCGACAGATCCGCCGCGGCGCCGTTGTGGAAGTAGGGAGCGCGGGCGGCAAGGCCGCGAAGGACCGGTCCCTTGATGCGATTCAGGTCGCTGCACTTGCCGGAGATCAACGCTCGGCCGGGATCGCTCGTGTAGAACGCGGTGGCTCGGCTCGGGTCGGCGGGATCCGGACAACCGCTGATCAGGTACACCGGCAGGTCGGGCATGCTGAGCTCGGCCAGCGCGGCGGCAATGCGCGGATCGCTCTCCGTGCTCGCCAGAGTGCTGTGCGAGGTGCCGATGTCGAGGGGCGCCGGCATCGAATGATCGCCGACGTTCGGGGTATCGTGGCACGTGGAGCAGTGCGCGAGGATTGCCGCGGGCTTGCCGAGCGCCGGGTTGTCGTTGAGGCCGCGCACCGCGGTGATGATGAGCGGCGCTGTATCGAAGATCTTCTCGCCGGCGGCGATGGCGCTGCGCGCCGCCTCACGGCGGCCCTCCTCGGGAGTCGCGGGGAGGGTCGGACGGTCCCAGGAGGCGAAGAGCGACATCGACGAGGCGTCGAAAGCCGCCCCCGTCGGGTCGTCGCCGAGAGAATCATTGATGCCGGGGAAGTATTCCTGGCTCGAGAGGATGTCCGCCCCACCCTGCGCTCCGTCGGACATCAGCCGTCCTGCGCGCCGATCGAACGACTGCGCCGTGTAGAGTCCGAGCTCGAAGGTCACGATGTCGGTGAGCTGCGCCTCGCTCGGCGGGGTGAGGGCCTGCGCATGGCCCATGGTCGCATCCAAGGCCTGATGCCTCAGGTCGGTTTTGAGATTGGCGAGAAAGGTGCCGCCGTCGTCGAGCGGGGCGACGGTCTCGCGGCCATCGATCATCACGGCGCTGAGGAATGCGAGGTTGGTCGCAGGCAGCGGCCGGCGATAGACGGAGATGTCCTCCTGTCCGGTCTTGGGATCGAGCGTGATGGCGCAGCCATAGGGGTCGTGAATCACACTGATCGTGAACTGGGCGTCTGCCGGCAGGGGAATGCTGATGCGGAAGAGCCCGCGCTCGAGCATGAGCGTGTGAGCCGCCGCATCGTCGCGGCGAGCGTCCGGGCAGTTGGCGCCATCGACCGGGACGAAGAGCGGGTCCTGGCCTCGCGTCGCGCGGTAAGTGCGACTGGCCGCGGCCGCACTCAGGGAAAACCCCTGATCGGGAATATGACACGTGGCGCAGGAGCGCCCGTTCGTCCCGAGAGACTGGAAGAAAGCGCCGCGGTGATCGATCCTCCCCGAAGTACTCAAGTCTTCGAAAATGCCCTTCGGGTCGGGAAAGGATGCGAGCTGCCCGGCCGAGCCGCCGCCGCCGGCCAGCGGGTTCGCAAAGGCGGCACCGGCCAGCGCCGCGGAAAGAGCGAGCGCCGCCCCCATGGTTCTTTTCATAATCTACCCTCGGATACATTCTTGAGGACTCCGTTTCATAGATCGGATTCGGCGGCCCAATTCCGACATTCGGCAGCCTGCCGTGGTTGTCGGTCCGCGGACGTTTCGGGCATGCTCTTCCTGGCATGCTCGAAGAGCGACAGGACTCGGCTGGCGGAGCCCGCCCCGAAGAGGCGGCGGAGTTCAAAGAGCGGTTGTTTGCAACGCTCTACGCGGAGCTGCGCCGGCTCGCCGACAGCAAGCTGCGGCAGTACCCGGGCATGACCGTCAGTCCCACCACGCTCGTCCATGAGGCCTACGTCAATCTGGCAGCGCGCGACGGTACGAGCTTCACGGACCGGGACAAATTTCTCAGCTACGCCGCCCGCGCCATGCGCGGCCTTCTCATCGATTTCGCCCGACGCCGTCAGGCGCTGAAGCGAGGCGCCGGACTCGAGATCACGCAGCTCGACACGCAGGTCGATGCGCAACCCGCGGACGGCGCGCAGCTCGAGCGGCTGGCGAGCGCGCTCGATGCGCTCGCCAAGCTCGATCCACGGCTGGCGGAAGTGGTCGATCTGAAGTATTTCTGCGGATTCTCCTTCGCCGAGATCGCCGCGCTGCGCGGTATTTCCGAGCGGACCGTGCAGAGGGATTGGGAGAAAGCACGGCTGATCCTCTACCACCAAGTCGGAGAGGTTTGAGGTGCAAGCTCCGCCGGTTGCGGACGATCAGGTTGCCGGTCCGAGTCCTGCCGAATACGCACGAGTCTCGGCGCTGCTCGATGATCTGCTCGATACGGCGCCCTCCGAACGCGAAACCCGGCTGAGCGAGCTCGAACGCGTGGAGCCAACCACAGCGCGGTGGCTGCGCGAGGTGCTCGCCGCCCAGGGATCCGAGCGACTGAAGACGTTTCTCGAGACCTGCGACGTTCGGTCGCGCGCAGGACCCGCTTGGTCCGGCACCGACTCCGCGTTGGTGGGCAGGACGTTCGGACCCTATCGGGTGCTGTCACTCCTTGGACATGGCGGCATGGGAAGCGTATGGCTCGCCGAACGCATGGACGGAATGTTCACGCGCCGGCTGGCGCTGAAGCTGATGCACCCGGCGCTGCTGCAGCGGACGATGCTGGAGCGGCTGGGACGCGAGCGGGAAATCCTGGCGAGTCTGAGCCATCCCAACATTGCGCGGCTCCTCGATGCAGGGGTCTCGGCCGATGGCCAACCGTATCTCGCGCTCGAGTATTGCGCAGGCGCACCGCTCACCACCTACTGCGACGAGCGTTGCCTCTCGGTTCGCGGGCGGCTCGAGCTGTTTCGCCAGGTCCTGAGCGCGGTGCAGTACGCTCACGCTCATCTGGTCATTCACCGCGATCTGAAGCCCTCAAACATCCTGGTGAGCGAGGACGGTCAGGTTCACCTGCTCGATTTTGGCATCGCCAAGCTCGTAAGCGAGGCCGGACCGGCGCAAGCGACGGAGCTCACCCTCCTGGGCGGCCGTGTTCTGACACCGGACTACGCAGCGCCCGAGCAGATTGCCGGGGCGCCGATCACGACGGCAGCGGATGTCTACGCCCTCGGCGTCATGCTTTACGAGCTGCTGACGGGCGAGCGGCCGTATCGGCCGAAGCGCGACTCGCGCGGAGCGCTCGAAGAGGCGATTCTCCGGGAGGACCCCGTTGCGCCGAGCCGCCTCAAGCTGAGCGATGCGGCTGCACGTGCGAGGGGCGCGTCAAGCCGGAAACTCTCCCGCGCGCTCGCGGGAGACCTCGATACGATCGTGCTCAGGGCGCTGCGCAAGGATGCGACAGAGCGCTACGCGACGGTGAACGCACTCGCCGAGGACATCGAGCGTTTCCTGCGGGGCGAAGCCATCCTCGCCCGGCGAGACAGCCTCATCTATCGCGGTCGCAAGTTCATGTGGCGCAACAGGGTTGCGATCGGTGTCGCGGGTATCGTGCTCCTCACCCTTGCCGCCGGCCTTGCGGCGACCAGCTACGAAGCCAAGGTCGCCTCAGCCCAGAGGGATGCGGCGTTGGCGGCAAACCGGCGGCTGCTCATTCAAAGCGCCGCTGCGCGCCTCGAGAATGGTGAGGTCCCCGACAGCGAGCGCATCATTCTCGAGGTGCTGCCGCACGGAGGTAGCGGTCCGCGGTATACGGCGGCGGCACTGAGCGTGTTCGAGAAAGCACGGGCGCAGGATGCGCAGGATTTCGCGCTCATCGGTCACACGGACCGGGTGCGCTCGGTCGCCTACTCTCCCGATGGGCGGCGACTCGTCACCGCTTCCTACGACCGTACGGCCCGGGTTTGGGATGCTCTCACTGGCCGGCAGATCCTCGTGCTGCGGGGACACGGCGCCTCGGTGCTCTCGGCGGCGTTTTCTCCTGACGGAGGTCGGATAGCAACAGGCTCGATGGATAAGACTGCCCGGATCTGGGATGCCACAACCGGGCGACAGCTGCTGGTGCTCCGACACGAGGCCGGCGTGCGCTCCGTGGCATTCTCCCCCGGCGGACGTCGGCTCGTCACCGGATCGTACGACCGTACTGCCCGTATATGGGATGCCACGACCGGCCGGCAGATGCGGGTCCTGAGCGGACATTCGGCGCTCGTGACATCCGCCACCTTCTCCGCCGACGGCAGGCGCATCCTCACCGCCTCGTACGACAAGACGGCGCGGATCTGGGATGCGGCAACCGGGCGGACGGTCAGGGTGCTCACGGGCCACTCCGACGTCGTCACCTCCGCCGCATTCTCGGCGGACGGCCGGCATGTCGTCACGACATCGAGCGACAAAACCGCCCGCGTCTGGGATGTCGCCACCGGCAGGCAAACCGCGGTGCTGAGCGGCCACACGCAACTCGTGGCGTCGGCGGTCTTCTCCGCTCGCGGCGACCGGATACTCACGGCATCGTATGACACCACGGCGCGCGTCTGGGATGCGCAGAGCGGCCGCCAGATCAGCATATTGAGCGGGCACACCGGCTTCGTGGAGGGAGCGGTGTTCTCCCCGGACGGACGTCATGTCGCCACGGCCTCGAGTGACGGCACCGCTCGGGTGTGGGAAGTCGTAGCGAACGATCAGGTGCGGCTCCTCACAGGCCATCGCGGCGTCGTGGCAATGGCGACATACTCGCCGGATGGCCACCGCATTGTGACGGCCTCACTCGACAAGACCGCGCGCATCTGGGATGCCGATACCGGGAAGCCGCTCGTCATCTTCGATGGCCACACGGCACAGGTGACTACAGCGGCCTTCTCGCCCGATGGCGCGCGAGTCGTGACGGCCTCGCTCGACGGAACGGCGCGGATCTGGGACGCCGCGACGGGCCGCCAGTTGCGAGTGCTCTCGGGACACACGGAGGGGGTCGCCTCCGCCGCGTTCTCTCCCGATGGCCGCCGCATCGTCACAACCTCCATCGATAGAACCGGTCGGATTTGGGATGCCCTCACGGGACGGCAGACCGCCGTGCTCGAGGGACACACGCGCTTGGTGGAAATGGGCGCGTTCTCGCCGGACGGGAGTCGAGTGGTCACGGCATCCGACGACGGGACGGCACGCATCTGGGACGCCGCAACCGGGCGGCCCATCCTGCTGCTGACGGGCCACACCGATGAAGTTGCAGCCGCCATGTATTCCCCCGACGGACGCCGCATCCTCACGGCATCGGACGATGGCACGGCACGCATCTGGGACTCCGCGACCGGCCGCCAGATCGGCGTGCTCCATGGCGGCGGCCGCGTCACCAATGCCGCTTTCTCACCTCGAGGGCGGCGCATCGCCACGACCTCCGATGACGGCACGATCACCATTTGGGATGCGGCGACGCGCTGGCCCATCAAGGTATTGAGCGGCCATACCGAGCTGGTCGACTCGGCAGCCTTTTCCCCGGACGGGCGTTTCGTCGTCTCCGCCTCTGACGATGGCACTGCTCGGATCTGGGATGCGCGCGCCGCTTCGCTCGATGCGCAGATGAGCTGGACCGAGGCGGCGCAATTCGATCCTCTCACGAGCACACAGCGAGAGGTGTTGGCGTTGCCAGGAGATCCGGATGTGCGCAGCTGGCCGGCGGACCGAACACGATGCGACGAGGCGGCTGCGGCACCCTATGATCCCGACCGACACGCACCCGGTGTCACGCTTGATCGGATCGTCGTCGACATCGCGAGCCGCGCCTGCGGGGCTTCGACTGATCGGACCGATCGGGTCGACCCCAGGACGGTTTATCAGCGTGGCCGCGCACTCTGGGCAAGCGGCGATACCCGAGGCGCGCGGCGGGCATTCGAAGCGGCACTCGGCCGGGGATATCGGGTGGCTGCCGTCGACCTCGGCCGGCTGCTCCTCGGGTCGCCGGCCGATACGCGATCGGCGGTCTCGCTTCTCGAGCGGGCGTGGCACGATGGAGTGAGCATCGCGGCATTCGATCTCGGGGAGCTTTACGAGCACGGCGCGCGCCGCCCGGACGGCAGCACAGGGTACGGGCTCGCGCCGGATGCTGCTCGGGCTTCAGCCTGGTATCGAAGGGGCGCCGCTGCGGGCGAGCCGCATGCGCTGGGTCGGCTCGCCGAGCGGGAGGAAGAGATGGCCTATTCCGACCGCAATGCCGCGGACCGCCGCCTGCACCTGCTGAGGGCGTTCCGCTACTACGCGGCAGCCGCGGAGCAAGCCCGCCGCGAGAACTGGCCGGACACGATATGGCGGGGCTGGCGGTATGAGCGCGCGTCCCTGGCACGACGTCTCGCTCACGATGACCTGCTGACGCAGGTCGCGGCAATCTATGATGCCGTCCGACGACAGCCGTCCGCTCGTCCGTAGCGAGTGGCGAAATCCTACGGCCAATGAAGTCGGTCGATGACTTCCGGAAAGCGGCCATTCGCCGGCAGGACGATTGACGTGCCGAGCATTCTGGTATTACCTTATGACTACCAGCGAAGCAACCGCGAGCATATTCGATGGCCGCTACAAGCCTGAAACTGCCAGAAGAACTCAAGCGGCGCATCGAGCGGCTGGCGAGCGCTGCGAACAAGACGCCCCATGCCTTCATGGTCGATGCGCTTGCTCGCGAAGCAGAGCGATCGGAGCTAAGAGCGCGCTTCGCTGACGAAGCAGCTCGTTCGGAGGAGGAGGCACTCTCCAGCGGCAAGGCTTTCGAGCTGGCTGCTACATTTGATTACCTGGCTGCGCGGGCGACAGGGGTCAAGGCGCGCCGTCCCAGAGCACGCGCATGGCGACGGTCGAAATAACTCAGAGAGCGCTCGCTGATCTCGAACGGCTGTTTGATTTCATTGCGGCCGAGAACCCCGAAAAGGCGCGCCAACAGATTCTTAGCGTGCGAAAAGCGTTTGAGCTGCTTGCCGACCATCCGCTCCTCGGACGGTCTGCGGAAGACGGACGGCGGGAACTCGTTCTTTCTCGTGGCCGTTACGGATACATCGCGAAGTACCGTTGGCTGCCTGCCGAGGACATCGTTCTCATTCTCGCGGTTCGGCATCAGCTCGAGGCTGGCTACGCCGGAGAATGAGGCGGTGACTTTGGCTCCGTAGAGCTATGCCCGCCGAGGATGCGGAGGCTGCCGAACGCATCGCCAACGCGCCCAAGGCAGCCGGCATCGAGGTCTGGTTCGACCGCAACGCATTGCGCGGCGGCGGAGCGGTGGGCCGGACTGCGCATAATTTGCTGATTTTATTGGTGCCGGGAATAGGATTCGAACCTACGACCCGCGCATTACGAATGCGCTGCTCTACCAGCTGAGCTATCCCGGCGCCGGGCGGCGAATTCTATCGGCTGCGACTTCTGGCGTCACCCGCCACCGGGCGGGAGCATGCCCCAGAGCGCTAAGAGGCTTTCTTGCGCAGACGGATGACGAGGTCGATGCCCGCGACTTCCGTCCCGGGCGGGGCGGGAGGCAGGCGGCTGAACTCGACTTCCGGGACGGGCACGTCGATGAGCGCGCCGCTCGAGGTGTCGTGGAAGTGGTAGTGGGCGTCGACGTTCGAGTCGAACCAGGCGCGGGTGCCGTCGACCGAGAGAAGACGGATGAGGCCGTGGGAGGCGAAGAGATTCAGCGTGTTGTACACCGTCGCCTTCGAGACCCGGGCGCCCGCCGAGCGCAGATTGGCCAGGATCTGCTCTGCGGAGAGGTGCTGGGGAGCTGACAGCAGAAGCGAGGCGATCCGCATCCGCTGGGCGGTCGGGCGGATGCCGCAGTCGCTGAGTCGCTGCTGACAGCGCACCGATTCGGATTCGGACGTCAGGGCCCGGTTCGAGTCCATAGCCGCCATTATAGCCGCAAAGTCCTGCTGATCGCCCCATTCGGGCGTTCAGGCCACCGCGGCCTTGAGCACTCGCTGGGGCTGGGCCACGCCATAGCCCTGGGCGAAATCCACCCCTAAGCTGGTCAGCATCTGGATGATCTCGGCATTCTCGGCGAACTCGGCGATGGTCTGCTTGCCGGTCAGGTGCCCGATCTCATTGATGGAGCGGACCATCTCGCGGTCGATCGGGTCGCGCAGGATCTCGCGCACGAAGCTGCCGTCGATCTTGAGGTAATCCACGGGAAAGTGCTTGAGGTAGCCGAACGAGGAGAGACCTGTGCCGAAGTCATCGAGCGCGAACTTGCAGCCGAGCTCCTTCAGCGACTGAATGAAGCGGTTGGCCTGCGAGAAGCTCGCGACGGCCGCGGTCTCGGTGATCTCGAAGCAGATCTTCGAGCCCTCGAGGCCGCTCTTGTGGAACTGTTCGATGACGAAGGGCAGGAATTTGTCATCGCCCAGGCTCTGGCCGGAGAGGTTGATCGAGCAGAGCCCGAGCTTCTCGCGCTCATCCGCCTCGGAGACGAGCCAGCGGAAGGCGTTCTCGATCACCCAGCGGTCGATGGCGGGCGTGATGCCGTAGCGCTCCGCCGCCGCGATGAAGTCATTCGGCGCCACGATTCGACCGGTCTCGTCCTTGAGGCGCAACAGCAGCTCGTAGTGCGCGCCGACATCGAGTCGCTGCAGCGGCTGGATGGCCATGCGATGCAGCTCGAACCGCCCTTCCTCGAGCGCGGCGTTGATGCGCGCGGCCCACTGCATCTCGCGCCGGCGACGCATGAGCTCCATGTCGTTCTCGGCGAAGCTGTGCACGCGGTTGCGGCCGCCTTCCTTGGCCGCGGTGCAGGCGCTGTCGGCAGCCGAGAGAATCGAGGCGACGTCCTCGTTGTCGGCGGTGATCGGCACCACCCCGACGCTCGCCCCGAGGCGAAACACCCGATCCTCCCAGGTGAAGCGGAAGTTGCGCACGCTCTCACGCAGCGTCTCGGCCGTGCGCATCGCCTCATCGAGCGAGCAGGCCTCGAGAAGAATGCCGAACTCATCGCCCCCCAGGCGCGAGAGCGTGTCGCGCCAGCGGACCTTGGACTTAAGGAGCGCCCCCACCTGACCCAGGAGCGCATCGCCGGCGCTGTGCCCGCAGGTGTCGTTGACGATCTTGAACTGGTCGATGTCGAGATAGCAGAGCGCGTAGGAAGCCTCGCGCGCCTTGGCGCTTTTCAGCGCCCGCTCGAGCCGGCTCTCGAACTCGCGCCGGTTGACGAGCCCGGTGAGAAGGTCGTGGCTCGCGTGATAGGAGAGGCGGCGGTTGAGCTCGCGGGCCTCGGTGACGTCGTGGAAGACCAACACGCCGCCCGCGACCCGGCCGGCGCCGTCGCGGATGGGGGCGGCGGTGCTCTCCACGTAAAGCTCGTTGCCGTCGCGGCGGATGAGCAGCATCGGCCGCACCGATTTGATCGGCCGGATGCGGCGGATCGAGACGGTGAGCGGGTTCTCGAGCGGCTCGCAGGTCTCTTCGTGGAAGGCGCGGAAGATCTCCTCCACCGGCCGTCCCATGGCATCCTCGAGCCGCCATCCGGTGAGGGCTTCGGCCACCGGGTTGATGTAGTCGATCACCGAATTCGCGTCGGTGGTCACGACGCCATCGCCGATCGATTGCAGAGTGATCTGCGCACTCTCCTTCTCGCGAAAGAGGGCTTCCTCGTAGAGCTTGCGCTCGGTGATGTCGAGCTCGACGCCGACCAGTCGCAGGAGCCTGCCGTGCTTGTCGACCCGCGCGGTGGCGCGGCTGATGACCCAGCGCCACTCGCCGTTGCGATGGCGCATGCGGTGGGTGCTCTCGAAGATCGGCGTCTTGCCGTCGACGTGATCCCGAATGGCCGTCTGCACGCGCGCGAGATCGTCGGGATGCACGAGGCTGCTCCAGTCCGGTGAGCCGCGCATATCCTCATCGCCGTAGCCGAGCATCGCCTTCCAACGGGGGGAGAAGTACACCTCGTTGCTCTCGACATCGAAGTCCCAGAGCCCGTCGTTGGCGGCCGCCTGTGAGAGATTGGTGCGCTCCTCGAGCTTCGAGAGGCGCGCCTCGATGCGAATGCGCTCGAGGCCGGTCGCGAGGCTCGTGCCGAGGAGCTTCATCAGAAGCTGCAGGTTCACGTCCCAGGCGCCGCGGGGCAAGGCGTGCGCGAGCCCGAGGAAACCTGCGGGCTTGCCCTGAACGCGTAGCGCAACCAGCAGCACCGAGCCGATGTGCGCGTCCGCGAAGCGCTGCGCTTCCGCAGCTTGCTCCTTGCGCGGTGCCGCCGTGTCGCGCAGCTCCGAAAGTCGAAGATGATCCTGCCGTCCCTTCAGCCAGGGGAACGACTCGAGGTTCGTGCCCTGAAGCGCTTCGGGGCGGCATTGAGCGAAGGCGCCGCGGGCGAGCTGCACGTCCTCGATGATCGGCTCATCGGGACGGAGCACCAGGAGGAAGGCGCAATCGGCGACGCTCGATTCGCGCAACAGCTCGAGGTTGCGGCGCAGGCAGTCGGCGACGCCGTCCTTGCGCATGTTCTGGAAGTCGACGGCAATCTTGGTGCAGGCGACGTCGATGCCGATGGCGGGCTTGGGCGCCTTGCCGCTCCAGGCGTCTGCCGAAAGAATGTCGGAGGCGGTGAAATCCGCAGGCTTATCCGGCGGCAGACTCGACATGGGACCCCGTAACCTCCGATCGTCAGCGCAGCCTACGCTCAATTGATTGCCTGCGGGTGGCCGCTCCGCAGCTTGTGGAGCACATCCGGCTGCGATGTTCTAACGACTTACGAATGATTCTCGCACACTTGCTCAGGAACACAAGCTAACGTGCTGTTCGTCCAGGAGTTCGCAACTTGACAGAATCCCCACCGAAACCTTGATCGATCGCCCGGGATGTGACGTGGTTCTAATTCAAGGCGTCCCGCGCGATCTCAAACAGCCTGCGCAGCTCCAGTTCCATCTCTGCCTGCAGCCTCTCGAGAGTCGCGGCGTCCAGGGCCCGAGGCACGTAGCGCGGCGATCCTACCGCGATTGCGATGCGCGAGAACGGTACCGGTATCACAAAGCGGTCCCATTGGATCCGCCAGGCGCGCGAGGCCGCGTAGGCCATGGGCAGCATCGGCCGGCCGGACATCTGCGCGAGGAGGATGGCGCCGGGCTTGAATTTGAGCCGAGGGCCCCGCGGCCCATCCGGCGTGATGACTGGCGAGATGCCTTCCTTGACGAGCGCCTGGTAGTAATCGCGCAGCGCTCGCGCGCCGGTGTGGCTGGAAGAGCCGCGGATGACGTACCCGCCGGCGCGCCGGGCGATCATTGCGGCGAGCTCGCCGTCGACCGAGGGGCTGATGAGCCAGCCGACTTTCAGGCGCGAGCGCTGCTCGAGCAGGTACTTCACGCAGTAGAGCTGGTGCTGGTGCCAGTAGCAGGGTACGAGCGAGGGTGCCTTCGCGAGCGCCTCATCGAGATGCTCCCCGCCGCGCACCGCAACCACGGGGCACAGGAGCCACCAGCCGCGGATGATGGCGATGGCGAGCGGCGCGGCCAGGCGGTAAAGGAGCCGCCGCGCGGGCGTCATGCTGCGGCCCGAGCGGGTGACCTTTCTATAGAAGGTGTTTCGCAGACCGCCGCTGTCCGGCTCGGGTGTCAAGCTGGCTCCCCTATGCAAAGGGGCAATTTACTATAATGCGAGGTTCTCATGAGCAGACCCGCAACGATGCAGGCCCAGCCGCCTGAGGCGGCCTATCAGTTCGATATCGGCTCCACCGACGACTCGCTGGAGCGGATGATCGAGCTCTTCGCCGTCCACGGCGACATCTACCGCGTCTATGTGCCGGCGCGGCAGTCCCATACCTACGTCATTCACCATCCGGATGACATCAAGCGGGTACTGCTCTCGAATCACCGCAACTATACGAAAGGGCTCGGCCTCGATCGGGTGAAGATCCTGCTCGGCAAAGGCCTCATGACGAGCGAGGGGGAGCTCTGGACCCGCCAGCGCTACATGATCCAGCCTTTCTTCCACCGGCGGGTGATCACCCGCTTTGCCGAGGTGATCGGCAGGGCGAACTCGCAGCTCCTGGCGCGCTGGGAGGCAATCGAGCGCCGCGGCGAGCCGGTCAACCTCACGGACGAGATGAGCGCCCTCACGCTCGAGATCGTGCTGCGCGCCATCTTCGGGCGCGATCTCGAGCGGATGTCCGCGGAGCTCGGCGGCAATCCGTTCGAGGTGATCACCAAGGAGCAGGGACGGAACCTGCAGTTCGCCTTCAAGTTCCGCTCGCTCACCAAGCTCGTCGCCGGGCTCATCGAGCGCCGCCGCCGCGAGCAAGAGGAGCACTTCGACTACGTCGCGATGCTGATGAGCGCCCGCGACAAGGAGAGCGGCGAGCCGATGAGCGAGCGCCAGCTCATCGATGAGATCCTGACTCTCGTCGTGGCCGGCCATGAGACCACGGCGAGCGGGCTCAACTGGACGTGGTATCTGCTGTCCCAACACTCCGACATCGAGGCGCGGCTGCATGCGGAGCTCGACGCCGTCCCGGAGGAGTCCGCGCCGAGCCTCACGCAAATGGAGCAGCTCGCCTACACCCAACAGGTGATCAACGAGGCGTTGCGCCTGTATCCGCCGGGGTGGCTGCTGTCGCGGCGCACCGTGCAAGCCGATGTGCTCTGCGGATACGAGATCCCGGCCGGCACCAACGTGCTGCTGCCGCTTTATCTGCTGCATCGGCATCCTCGATACTGGAAAGACCCCGATCGGTTCCTGCCGGAGCGCTTTGCCCCCGAGCACGAGTCCGAGCGCCCCCGTTTCGCCTACATGCCGTTCGCGGCCGGGCCGCGCCACTGCATCGGCGAGACGTTCGCGCTCTATGAGATGCTGATGCACCTACACCACGTCGCCAGGCGGTTCCGTCTGGTGCACGTGCCCGACAAGCCGATCGAGCTCGAGGCGCAGATCAATCTGCGCACCCGCTATCCCCTGCACATGAGGCTGGAACGCCGCTGATGCCGACGCCCACGAACCCGACGAGCGCCACGACCCTGACCGAGCTCATCGAGGCCAATCGCAGTCATCCCGGGAAGATCACTTATCTGGAAGGCGAGCACGATGCCCGCGACGTGAGCTACGAGGAGCTCTACGCGCGCGCGCGCGGCATCCTGCATCACCTGCAGCGCCTCGGCGCGCGCCGCGGCGACAAGCTGATCCTCTTTCTCGGCAGCAACGAGCAGTTCATCGATGGGTTCTGGGCCGCGGTGCTCGGCGGCATCGTGCCGGTGCCCGTCGCGCTCGGCATCAGCGACGAGCATCGGCACAAGCTCCTGCGCATCGCGCGTAAGCTCGGCAAGCCCTTCATCTACACCGAGCGCCGTTCGCTCGATCGGATCGGCGCCTTTGCCGCCCAGGCGGGCGAGCCGGAGACCTTCGAGGATCTGCGCGCGCGCGCCTTCCTCGTCGATGACCTCGACGACATCTCGCGCGCGGGCGAGATCCATCGGGCGCGGCCGGAGGATGTGGCTTTCATCCAGTTCTCATCGGGCTCGACCAGTGATCCGAAGGGCGTCGTGCTGACGCACGGCAACATCATCGCCAACGCGCGCGGCGCGACCGAGGCCGCCGGCTTCTCGCAGGACGACATCAGCCTCTCCTGGATGCCGCTCACGCACGATATGGGCCTCATCGGCTTTCACCTCGTGATGTTCTACAACCGGGTGCATGCGCATCTCATGCCGACGGAGCTCTTCATCCGCCGGCCGCTTCTTTGGCTCACATTCGCAAGCCGAATCCGCGCGAGCATCCTCTGCTCGCCCAACTTCGGCTACAAGCACTACCTCAAGGTGCTCGGGGATCGGCCGCTCGAGGGGCTGGACCTCTCGAGCGTGCGGCTCATCTTCAACGGCGCCGAGCCGATCTCGGTCGAGCTCTGCGAGGAGTTCCTCGACCGGCTCGCGCCCGCGCGGCTTGCGCGCAACGCCATGTACCCCGTGTATGGACTCGCGGAGGCCTCCCTCGCCGTGAGCTTCCCGGCCCCGGGAGCGCCCATGCGCACGATCGCGCTCAATCGCCATCGCCTCGGCGCCGGCAGCCCCGTGGAGCTCATCGACAAGAGCTCGCGCGATGCGGTGCAGTTGGTGTCCGAAGGCCGGACGATTCCCTATTGCAGCGTCCGCATCGCCGATGACGAGGACCGCCCGCTGCCGGAAGGCAGGATCGGAAACCTGCAGATGCGGGGCGACAACGTCACCCGTGGCTATTTCGAGAACCCGGAGGCCAACGCCGCCGCCTTCACGGCCGACGGCTGGCTTCGAACCGGCGACCTCGCGCTGCTGCATCAGGGCGAGCTCTATGTCTCCGGCCGCGCGAAGGAGATCATCTTCGTCAACGGCCAGAACTACTATCCCCACGATCTCGAAGCCATCGCGCAGCGCATCGAGGGCCTGGAGCTCGGCAAGGTCGTGGCCGCGGGAGCGAAGCCCCCCGGCGCCGAGGTCGAGCAGCTCGTGCTCTTCATCCTGCACCGCGGCTCGATGGAGGATTTTCTGCCGCTCGCCACTCGGGCCGCGCGTCTCATCAACGAGCAGACGGGCCTCGAGGTCGCCGAGGTGGTGCCGGTCAAGCGCATCCCGAAGACGACGAGCGGCAAGATCCAGCGCCACCTGCTCGAGCAGAGTTATGTCGACGGCGAGTTCGGCGAGGAGCTGAAGGCGCTGGCGATGCTGCGTGAGGAGCGGCGAGGCCCCGAGTCGACATCGCGCAGCGAAATCGAGGAGAAGCTGCGGACCATCTGCGACGCCGCGCTCGGCGGCAGGCGCGTGGACGTCAACGACAATCTCTTCGAGCTCGGGGCGAGCTCCCTCAAGCTCATCGAGATCCACGAGCAGATCGATCGGGAATATCCCGGACAGGTGGATCTGACGGAGCTGTTCGACTATCCGACCATCGCCGAGCTCGCGCGTCACCTCGAAGGCAAGCTGGGATCTCCGCAGACGGCCTGATCAAAAGCAAGTGAGTGAGCGGCGCCAGGCCGCTCCTGGCGCCGCGGGATCGAAAACGTAACAGGGCTGGCTGCGCAAAGCGGCAGGATGCCGACTTTGCGCCAATCTAAAAGTCGAGCCGCATCGACAGGTCGATGGCGCGCACGTTCTTCGTGAGCGCCCCGGTGGAGACGAAATCGACGCCGGTCGCGGCGATGGCGCGTACCGTCTCGAGACTCACGCTTCCGGAGGCTTCGAGCGCCACCGCCCGCCCGGCCGCCCCTTGGGCCTCGCGGCGCGAGCGGTTGAGGGATACCGCGGCGGCGAGATCAGTCAGGCTGAAGTCATCGAGCAGCACGATGTCAGGCCCCGCCCGCAACGCCTCTTCGAGCTCCGCGAGCGACTCGACTTCCACTTCCACCTTGACGCCCGGGGCCACGCGGCGGGCGGCGCTGATCGCGGCCGTGAGCGAGCCCGCGGCGGCGATGTGGTTCTCCTTGATGAGCACCATGTCGTAGAGCCCCAGCCGGTGGTTGCTCCCGCCGCCGCAGCGGACGGCGTACTTTTGCGCACTGCGCAGGCCGGGAAGGGTCTTGCGGGTGTCGAGCACCGTGCATCCCGTACCCGCGACGGCGGCGACGAAGCGGCTCGTCTGCGTGGCGGTGGCCGAAAGGAGCTGCAGGAAGTTGAGCGCCGTACGCTCACCGGTGAGAATGGGCCGCGCGCGCCCCTCGATCTCGAAAATGATGGTGTCCGCCGCGACGGGGTCCCCGTCCCTGGCCCGCCAGGTGAGGCGGATGGCCGGATCCAGGCGGCGAAAGGTCTCCTCGGCCCACGGCCGGCCGCAGAGCACCGCCGGCTCCCGGGTGATGAGCCGGCCGCTGACGCGCGCCGCCTCGGGGACGAGCTGTGCGGTGAGATCGCCGCTGCCGATGTCCTCACGCAGGGCCGCGTCCACCTGCTCGGCCAGATCGGCAGGCGGGACGAGGTCGGGGGCAGGTGCAGTCCCGGTCATCGGCTCAAAGCCTAGCACGGGCGGGGTTTGAACATTGACGCGGCGGCCCCATAATCCCGGCGGATGTCCGAAGCGCACGTGCCGGCGGGGGAGTGGGATCGTCCCCGCTCGCCTTGCACCAAGGTCTGCTCGCTCGATGAGCAGGGTTACTGCCTGGGGTGCCTGCGCACCGGCGATGAGATCGCCCGGTGGATGTCCATGAGCGCCGCCGAGCAATGGCGGGTGGTGGCCGAGCTCGAGCGACGGCGCGAGCTTGCGCGAGGCGATGGGGCGTAATGGCACCGGCCGAAGGCCGTAACGAGGTTGTCGATGGACGTGGTCGAAAAAATCAAAGCCGAGCTGGGCTCGAGTCCCGTGGTGCTCTTCATGAAGGGGACCCCCGACTTCCCGCAGTGCGGCTTTTCCGCGCAGACCGTGGCGGCACTGCGCGCATTGGGAGCGGAGTTCAGGTCCGTCAACATTTTCGAGGAGCCGGAGCTGCGCGAGGCGCTCAAGCGCTATTCGAACTGGCCGACTTATCCGCAGCTCTACGTCAATGGCGAGCTGATCGGCGGCTGCGACATCGCGCTCGAGATGTATCAGAGCGGTGAGCTGAAGAAGCTGCTCGCGGGAGCGGGCGCTCTGTCCTCTGCTGGCTGAAAGGCGCCTGCGGGGCTTTCAGCCGCCTTCGATCTCGTCGGTGGCTGCTTGAGCGAGCCAGCCCAGGGAGCGGGCACGCGCCTCGGCGCCGAGAAAGCTGTCACGCAAGCGGTTGCAGATGAGACAAAAGAGCTCCGCGGCGCGCTCGGCGTCGTAAGCGGCCGAATGCGCCGAGCTCGAGTCCCACTCGAGTCCGGCGACCGCCAGCGCCTTGGCGAGCACCGTCTGCCCGAGCGCCGCGCCGGCGAGCGTCGCGGTGTCGAAGCAGGAGAAGGGGTGGAAGGGGCTGCGCTTCACATCCGTCCGCTTCACCGCCGCGTTGAGAAAAGCCAGATCGAAAGCGGCGTTGTGTCCCACCAGGATGGCGCGCCTGCAGTCATAGCCGCGGACCGCGTGGCGGATCTCGCGAAAGATGCGCTGCAGGGCATCCCGCTCCGGCAGCGCCGGGCGCAGCGGATGAAAGGGATCGATGCCGGTCACCGACAGCGATGCCGGGTCGAGCCGCGAGCCGTCGAACGGCCTGACATGGAAGCTGTGGGTTGCGCCGCGACTCAACACACCGTCGGCGTCCATGTCGATGAGCACCGCGGCGATCTCGAGCAGAGCGTCGGTCTCGGCATTGAAGCCACCGGTCTCGAGGTCGATGACCACCGGCAGAAAGCCGCGAAAGCGGTGCGCCATGAGCGGCGCGCCCGGAAGCGGCGCAGGGCGCATCGACGGGTCGGGCGCGGTGTCCGGAGGCTCGCTCACGGCGCTCAATGCTGCTCCGCAACACGCCAGCCGACGCGCTCACCGGCGCGAAGCGGCACGAGCTCCTCGGCGCCGAATCGGTACGATCGCGGCACCTCCCAGGATTCCTTCACCAGGGTGAGGCGGCCGGTGTTGCGGGGCAGGCGATAGAAGTCCGCGCCGTGCTCGGAGGCAAAGGCCTCGAGACGCTCGAGCGCGCCGGCGGCCTCGAAAGCCTCCGCATAGAGCTCGATTGCCGCATGCGCGGAGAAAATGCCGGCGCAGCCGCAGGCGGACTCCTTAGCGCCGCGCGCATGCGGGGCGCTGTCGGTCCCGAGGAAGAAGCGAGCATCGCCGCTGACCGCCGCCCGCAGCAGCGCCTCACGGTCGTGCTCGGACTTCAGCACCGGCAGGCAGAAGTGATGCGGACGGATGCCGCCTGCGAAGAGCGCGTTGCGATTCATGAGCAGGTGTTGCGGGGTGAGGGTCGCCGCGATGCCGGCGCGGGCCGTGCGAACGAACTCGACGGCTGCGCGCGTGGTGATGTGCTCGAACACCACGCGCAGGCGCGGGAAGCGCGCCGCGAGCGGGGCGAGCACCGTGTCGATGAAGCGCTCCTCCCGATCGAACACATCGACCGCCGGATCGGTGACCTCGCCGTGCACCTCGAGCACGAGGTCGAGCGCCTGCATGCGCTCGAGCACGGCATCCACACGGCGGATGTCGGTGACCCCCGCATCGGAATGGGTGGTGGCGCCGGCCGGATAGAGCTTGAAGCCCACGATGCTGCCGCTCGCCTTGGCGCGGTCGACCTCGCCCGGAGGGGTCCCAT
Source organism: Steroidobacteraceae bacterium (assembly GCA_035252605.1). Classification (GTDB taxonomy): domain Bacteria; phylum Pseudomonadota; class Gammaproteobacteria; order Steroidobacterales; family Steroidobacteraceae; genus 13-2-20CM-66-19. Next base: position 15,047 of record DATFCZ010000059.1, on the reverse strand, counting down.
CCGTCAGGTAGAGCGTCATCAGCGGCTCGAGGGCGGCGCCCGCCGGCAGGGCATCGAGGATGCGCCGTCGATAGGCCTGCGCCTGCTCGGTGCTCGTCACGGCGGGGCGCAGGTTCGGCATGATGAGCGCGCGGGCAAAGCGAGCCGCGGTGAACGGCAACACCGAGCGCATCGCCTCGCCGTCGCGCACATGCAGATGCAGGTCATCCGGACGGCGCAGCGTGAGGCTCGTCATCTGCCCCCCGCCAGGGCCTTCAGAACCTCCTGCTTCAGGATCAGCTCGAGCGCATAGCGCACGCCGAAGCCCGTGACTTCGGTGTTGACGTGTCCGAGGCCGCCCGTGCGCGTCGCCGCGGAAAGGTCGACGTGCGCCCAGGGGATCTCCTCCGGGACGAAGCGGCTGAGAAATCGCGCCGCCAGAATATGATCGCCCTTGCCCTCCGTGGTGCATTGCAGGATGTCGGCGACCTTGCTCTCGAGATCGGAGTCGAAGTCGGAATCGAACGGGAACGCCCAGACTCTCTCGCCGCTCTCGCTTCCGGCGTCGATGAGCTTCCGGACGAGCGCCGGACGGTTGGTGAACACGCCGCTCATCCTCTCCGTGAGCGAATACACGCACGCGCCGGTGAGTGTCGCGAAGTCGATCATGAAGCGCGGTTTCGTGCGCGCGGCGAGTGCGAGAGTATCCGCCAACACCATGCGGCCCTCCGCGTCGGTGTGGATCACCTGGATGGTCACACCGTTCGAGGCGCGCACGACCTCCTGGGGTCGATACGCCCGCGGTCCGATGCGATTCTCGGTGATGGCGAGCCAGGCGTCGGCGGCGATCGGTGTCTTCAGCCGCGCAAGCGCGATGAGCGTGGCGAGCGCCACGGCGCTCCCGCCCATGTCGGTGTGCATGTCGAGCATCGATCGATGAGTCTTCAGGTTGACGCCGCCGGTATCGAAGAGGATGCCCTTGCCGATGAGCGCGAGATCGGGTGCGCGGCGGCGAGCCGGCCGGTACTCGAGGCGCGCGATGCCGGCGACCGGGCTCTCGTTGCCGGCGGCGACCGCGAGGAACGCGTTGGCTCCGGCGCGGCGCAGCGCCTGCTCGCCGATCCAGGTCATCTTAAGTCCGTGTCGGCGCGCGAGTTGGCCGAGCGCGGTGCGATATCCGCGAGAATCGAGAATGTTGGGAGGGAGCGCGGTGAGCCAACGCGCGAGATTGGTGCCGTCGGCGCAGATCGAGGCGTAGCGGGTATCGAGCTTGGCATCGGCGGGGATCTCGATGCGCTCGAGCCGCCGCTCATCGGACGACGGCGCGCGGCAGCTCGGGAGCGTAAAGGCCTCGGCCAGTGCGGCAGCGAGCAACGCCTCGAGCGATGCCTCGGCGGCGGCCGACTCGGCCGCCGGGAAGCCGGCGGTTGCGAGTCCCACCGTCCGCGGGCGGCGGGCCGCCGCCTCTTTCATCATGCGGCCGGCGAGCGCGAGCCGCTCGAAAGCGCTCGCCTTCGGTCCGAGGAATCCGAGCACGGCGAGCGTCTGGCGCCGGTTCGCGAGCGAGGTGGTGCGCACCGCTTGCGCGCGCGGCCGCTCGCGCGCGAGCAGGTCCCGCCAGCGCAGGCTCTCCGGGAGCCTGGCGCAGCTTTCGGGGCCTGCGGATTGCGGCATGACCACGAGCAGCGCATCGACCTCGCCGCCGCGCGAGCGCTGAATTGCCGGATGGTCCGCCGGCGGCAGCAGCGCGAGGCTGCGACGGCGCAGGCTCGCGCCCCGCTCCGGCGCTTGCTTGACCATCGGGAGTGAAACCCGGATCATTGCGCGGCTCATTGGACAGGCACTTTCGCTGGGCCCTTTCGCTGGACAGGGAACTGCCGGCGCATCCTACCCCATTAGCTCTAATGACCGAACCTCCGAAGCTGGAAGATCTCGACCCCGTTGAAACCCAGGAGTGGCTCGAGTCGATCGACTCGGTGCTGAAGACCCATGGTCCGCAGCGCGCCCACTTCCTCCTCGAGCGTCTGATCGATTACACCCGCCGGAGCGGTGCGTATCTGCCCTTCAAGGCGAACACCGCTTACGTCAACAGCATTCCGACCGGGCGCGAGCCGCAGTATCCCGGCAACCGAGCGCTCGAGCAGCGGATCGAGGCCTACATCCGCTGGAACGCCATGGCGATGGTCGTGCAGGCGAACCGAATCTCCTCGGAGTACGGCGGCCATCTGGCGAGCTACGCCTCGTCGGCGACGCTGTATGAAGTCGGCTTCAATCACTTCTGGCGTGCCGCCTCGCAGGAGCATCCCGGCGATCTGGTGTTCTTTCAGGGGCACTCCTCGCCCGGTATCTACGGACGCGCCTATCTCGAGGGACGGCTCAGCGAGAGTCAGCTTCATCACTTCCGCCAGGAGGCCGGCGGTCCCGGCCAGGGTCTTTCCTCCTATCCGCATCCGTGGCTGATGCCGGACTTCTGGCAGTTCCCGACGGTCTCCATGGGCCTGGGTCCCATGATGGCGATGTTCCAGGCGCGCTTCATCCGTTATCTCGAGCACCGCGGGCTCGCCAAGCCTTCCGACCGCAAGGTCTGGGCGTTCCTGGGCGACGGCGAGATGGACGAGCCGGAGTCGATGGGCGCGCTCACCATGCCGGTGCGCGAAGGACTCGACAATCTCATCTTCGTCATCAATTGCAATCTGCAGCGGCTCGATGGGCCGGTGCGCGGCAACGGCAAGATCATCCAGGAGCTCGAGGCCGCCTTCCTCGGCGCCGGCTGGAACGTCATCAAGGTGTTGTGGGGATCGCGTTGGGATCCGCTGCTCGCCCGCGACAACCAGGGACTGTTGCGCCGCGTCATGGAGGAGTGCGTCGACGGCGAGTACCAGAACTTCAAGGCCAAGGGCGGCGCCTACACCCGCGAGCATTTTTTCGGGAAGTACCCGGAGCTCAAGGCGATGGTCGCCAATATGTCGGACGAGGAGATCTGGCGCCTGAACCGCGGCGGCCACGATCCGCGCAAGGTGTATGCCGCCTACGCCGCGGCCATGGCCCACAAAGGACAGCCGACCGTCATTCTCGCCAAGACCGTCAAGGGCTTCGGCCTGGGCAAGGGCGGCGAGGGGCAGATGGTCGCGCATCAGCAGAAGAAGCTGTCGGAAGATGACCTGCGCGTCTTCCGCGACCGCTTCCACATTGCCATCTCGGACGAGGAGATCGCCAAGCTTCCCTTCCGCCAGCCGAGCGCGGACTCCGAGGAGAGCCGCTACCTGCACGAGCGCCGCAAGGCGTTGGGCGGCTATCTTCCGGCTCGCCGCAAGCAGGCACCGCCGCTCGCGGTCCCGCCGCTCGAGGCGTTCGCCGCCGTGCTCGAGGGCACCGGCGAGCGCGAGATCTCGACCACCATGGCGTTCGTTCGCATCCTGACGACGCTGCTCAAGGACAAGACCATCGGCAAGTACGTCGTGCCCATCGTGCCGGACGAGGCGCGCACCTTCGGCATGGAGGGCCTTTTCCGCCAGATCGGCATTTACTCCTCGGTCGGGCAGCTTTACACGCCGCAGGATGCCGAGACGCTGATGTCCTACCGCGAGGACAAGAAAGGCCAGATGATCGAGGAGGGCATCAACGAGGCCGGCTCGCTCTGCTCGTGGATGGCCGCCGCTACCGCTTACAGCAACCATGGCATGAGCATGGTGCCGTTCTACATCTTCTATTCGATGTTCGGCTTTCAGCGCGCGGGAGATTTCATCTGGGCCGCGGGCGACATCCAGGCGCGCGGATTTCTGCTCGGCGCCACCGCCGGCCGCACGACGCTCGCCGGCGAGGGGCTGCAACACCAGGACGGTCACAGTCAGCTCGTCGCGACGACGGTGCCCAACTGCGTGGCCTACGATCCGGCGTACGCGTACGAGCTCGCCGTCATCATCCAGGACGGCATGCGACGGATGTACGTGGAGCAGGAGAGCATCTTCTACTACATCACCGTCATGAACGAGAACTACGCGCAGCCGGCCCTGCCGAAGGGAAGCGAGGCGGGCATTCTCAAGGGCGCGCATCTCGTGCGCGTCGGCGCCAAGGGGAAGCTGCGCAGCACTTTGCTCGGCTCCGGCACCATCCTGCGCGAATGCCTCGAGGCCGCGAAGATCCTCGAAGCCGACTACGGCGTGCGCACCGACGTGCTCTCGGTGACGAGCTTCAGCGAGCTGCGCCGCGAGGCGCTCGAGTGCGAGCGCTGGAACCTGCTGCACGCCGGTCAGCCGCCGCGCGCGCCCTACGTGCAGCAGTGCCTGAAGGATACACAGGGCCCGTTCATCGCCGCGACCGACTACATGCGCACCGTGCCGGATCAGATCCGCGAGTGGGTGCCGGGCCGTTATGTCAGCCTCGGCACCGATGGCTTCGGCCGCTCCGACTCGCGCGCGGCGCTAAGGCGGCACTTCGAGGTCGACCGTCACTACATCGCCGTCGCCGCCCTGAAGGCCCTGGCCGACGATGGCAAGCTCGAGGCCGCCGCCGTCACCGCCGCCATGAAGGCGCTCGGCATCGATCCGGCGAAGCCCGTTCCCTGGAAAGTCTGAAGGCGAGATCGCCATGAACGCGGCAGCCCGCCTGGTCGAAGTGCGCGTGCCCGACATGGGCAATTTCAAGGATGTCGCCGTCATCGACGTGCTCGTCAAGCCCGGCGAGAGCATCGAGCCCGAGGCGCCGCTCGTCACCCTCGAGACGGAAAAGGCCACCATGGACGTGCCTTCGACCGCGAGCGGCGTCATCGAGAAAGTCCATGTCGAGAAGGGCGGCAAGGTCAACGCGGGCGATCTGATTGCGACCGTGCGCTCCGCCGGCAATGGCGCGAGCGCCGCGCCGGCCGAATCTGCTCCGCCGCCCCCGAGCGCCGCCCCACCGTTGATGCCCTCCGGCGCGACCGCCCAGGCGGTTGCGGCGGCACCGCCGCCAGCCAAGGCACCGCCGCCAGCACCGCCGCCAGCCAAGGTTCCGCCGGCTGCCGAAATTCCGGCGCCACTGCGCACCGACCTGCCGCCCATCAACGAGCCCGGCTTCTCCCGTGCGCACGCGAGTCCGAGCGTGCGTCGGTTCGCGCGCGAGCTCGGCGTCGATCTCACGCGCGTCACCGGACACGGCTTCAAGGCGCGCATCACGCAGGATGACGTCAAGGCTTTCATCAAGACCCTGATGTCGGCGCCCGGTGGTGTCGGGACGGGAGCCAAACCGGACGGCGGCGGGCTGCCCGGCATTCCGCCGGTCGACTTCGCGGCATTCGGGCCGATCGAGACGCAGCCACTCTCGCGCATCCAGCGCATCTCCGGCCCGCGGCTGCACGCGAGCTGGGTCAACATTCCGCACGTCACCCAGTTCGACGAGGCGGATATCACCGAGCTCGAGGCGTTGCGGGGAAAGCTCAAGGAGGCGGCGGCGCAACGCGGCATCAAGCTCACCCCGCTCGCCTTCATCGTGCGCGCCTGCGTCAGGGCGCTGCAGGCATTTCCGCAATTCAACGCCTCGCTTGATCCCTCGGGCGCCAACCTCATCCTCAAGAAGTACCTGAACGTCGGCTTCGCCGCCGACACGCCGAACGGCCTCATGGTGCCGGTCGTGCACGAGGCTGACCGTAAGGATGTCTACGAGATCGCGCGCCGGCTCGGCGAGCTGTCGGAGGCGGCCCGCGCCGGCAAGCTCGCGGCCGCACAGATGCAAGGCGGATGCTTCACGATCTCGAGCCTCGGGGGGATCGGCGGCACCGCCTTCACGCCGATCATCAACGCTCCGGAAGTGGCGATTCTCGGGGTGTCCCGCTCGAGCCTGAAGCCCGTGTGCCAGCACGGCGCCTTCGTGCCGCGGCTGATGCTGCCGCTGTCTCTCTCCTATGATCACCGGGTCATCGACGGTGCCACCGCCGTGCGGTTCACGAGTTTCCTCGCGCAGACCCTGGCCGAGCCGCAGGCGCTGGCCGAGGCGGTGCCGTGAGCCGAGTGGATCTTCTCGTACCGGATCTCGGCAATTTCCAGGACGTCGCCGTCGTCGACGTGTTGGTCAAAGCGGGCGATACGGTGGAGGTCGATGCGCCGCTCGTCACGCTCGAAACCGACAAGGCGTCCATGGACGTGCCGGCCACTTCCGCGGGGAAAGTCGCCGAGGTGCTGTTGAAGCGGGGTGACAAGGTGTCCAAGGGCTCACTGATCGCCCGTCTGGAAACCAACTCCCACGCCGCCAGCGCCAAGCCGGAATCAGGCGGCGACACCGTGCGCATGCCGATGCCGGATCTCTCGAAGCCGCCGGAAGGCGCCGCCGACTTCAATCGCTCGACGCAGCTCCTCGTCCTGGGCGCGGGTCCGGGCGGCTACACCGCGGCCTTTCGCGCCGCGGACCTGGGCCTCAAGGTCACGCTCGTCGAACGCTGGTCGGAACTCGGCGGCGTATGCCTCAACGTCGGCTGCATTCCCTCCAAGGCCCTGCTCCATGCCGCGAAGGTCATCGAGGACGCCGAGGAGATGGGCGCGCGCGGCGTCGCGTTCAGCTCGCCCGAGATCGATCTCGAGAAGCTGCGCGGATGGAAGCGCTCGGTGGTGAAAAAGCTCACCGGGGGACTGCGCCTGCTCGCCAGGCAGCGCAAGGTCGAAGTCGTCCAGGGCGTCGGGCGCTTCGTGAGCCCGAACGTGCTCGAGGTGATGAGTAACAGCGGCTCGGAGCGCATCCGCTTCGAGCAGTGCATCATCGCTGCCGGGTCGGAGGCGATCCGGCTGCCGGGGCTGCCGGATGATCCGCGAATCATGGACTCGACCGAGGCACTCGAGCTGCCGGAGTTCTCCGGTGGTCTGCTCGTCATCGGAGGCGGCATCATCGGGCTCGAGATGGCTTGCGTCTACGACGCCCTCGGCAGCCAGGTGAGCGTCGTGGAACTGACATCCCAGCTCATGCCCGGCTGCGATCCGGATCTCGTGCGCCCGCTCGAGCGGCGCATCCGCTCCCGTTACCCGCAGGTCCTGCTCGGCACCCGCGTAGCGCGCATCGAGGCCCTCGCCGAAGGGTTGCGCGTGAGCTTCGAGGGCGGCAAGGCGCCCGCACCGCAGCTTTACGGCCGGGTGCTGGTGGCCGTGGGGCGCTCGCCGAACGGCAAGCTGATCGGCGCGGAGTCGGCCGGCATCCAGGTGTCGGACCGCGGCTTCATCCCCGTCGACAAGCAGTTGCGCACCAACGTGCCGCACATCTTCGCGATCGGCGATATCGCAGGGCCGCCGATGTTGGCGCACAAGGCGATGCACGAGGCGAAGGTCGCCGCGGAAGTCGCGGCCGGGCAGCGGCGCGCGTTCGATGTCAGGGCCATCCCCTCGGTGGCCTATACCGACCCGGAGGTGGCCTGGGTGGGGCTGACCGAGATCGAAGCGAAGGCCAAGGGGATAGCGGTCGAGAAGGGCAGCTTCCCCTGGGCGGCAAACGGGCGCTCGCTCTCCCTCGGGCGCGATGAGGGCATGACCAAACTGCTTTTCGACCCCGAGACCCGCCGCCTGCTGGGCGCCGGCATCGTCGGCACGAACGCCGGCGAGCTCATCAGCGAGCTCGCGCTCGCGATCGAGAACGGCTGCGACGCGGCGGACATCGGTCTCACCGTGCACCCGCACCCGACGCTCTCGGAAACCGTGGCGGGCGCGGCCGATGCGGTCGAAGGAACGCTCACCGACCTCTACGTCCCGGCGCGCAAGTAGCGCAGCCCCCGCCAGCCTCGCGGCCTCATAGCGAGCGCAGACGCTCGAGATAGCGCTGCTCGTCAGGCATGCGGCCGGAGCGCTGCGCTTCCCACAAGACCTCAGCCAAGGGCTCGAGCATCGCGTGCTCGGCGGCGTGCGCGCTGCCGAGCCGCCTCGATAACGCGTGGTGGACTTGCGCGATGCCCGCGGGCCTGTCGGTGGCGAGCTGCTCGCGGATGGCAAGGTGCAGGCCCATGTGGAGGAAGGGGTTCTCACGCCCGCCCTCCGGGGTGTAATCGGCGCTGAGCGCCGAAGCGCCGGACTCGAGCAGGGGGACATATTCCGGGTGCTCGGCGATCACGGCCGCGATCTGCGCTTCGAGCGGCTCGAGGGGCAGCCGGGCGCTGTATTTGCGCCAGGTCTGCAGATACATCTGGCGCAGCTGCTCGCGGTTTTGGCCGGCGAAGAGTGACACGGCCTCACCTCGCGGCTGTCGAGCGGCGCTTACGCAGCCGCGGCGGGGATCGCGCGGGGCTCTTGCGCAGATGGTTTCCTAGGAAACTATCCCCGGCAGCAGCCGTTGCCGGCGGGCTTCTTCGGGCACCGTCGCCTGTGATCGCGCGGCCCGGCGCCGGCTTCGCGAGCCTGTGAGCCGCCGGCTTCGCGAGCTCGGGCGGGGTCTTGTACGGGTACTCGCAGAGATCGCGGATGAGGCACTTGGGGCAGGCGGGGAGGCGGGCGGTGCAGGTGTAGCGGCCGTGCAGGATGAGCCAGTGGTGCGCATGGCGCTTGAACTCATCGGGGGTGTTCTCGTTGAGCGCGTCCTCGACGGCTCGCGGGGTCCTGCCGGGGGCGAGGCCGGTGCGGTTGGCAACGCGAAAGATATGAGTGTCGACTGCGATCTCGGTCTCGCCGAAGATGATGTTGAGAACGACGTTGGCGGTCTTGCGGCCGACGCCGGGGAGGGCCTCGAGAGAGGCGCGATCGGCCGGGACGTTGCCGCCGTGAAGCTCCACCAATCTGCGGCAGAGGCCGATGAGGTTCTTCGATTTGGAGTTGTAGAGCCCGACGCTCCGCAGATAAGGCTTCACGCCCTCCTCGCCGAGCGCGAGCAGGGCCTGCGGAGTGTTGGCGAGCGGAAAGAGCTTGCGTGTGGCGGCGTTGACGCTCTTGTCGGTGGTGTGGGCCGAGAGCATGACGGCCACCAGGAGCTCGAATGGACTCGAGTACTCGAGCTCCGTCTTCGGCTCGGGATTCGCGGCGGCGAGGCGGCGAAAGATGGCGCGGCGGGTCGCGGGATGCACGCGGCTGGCCTCAGATCTCCCGCGGCCGGCTCGGCGTGCCCGCCATCTGCTTGCGCGCGGCCAGCAGCGCGTCGCGCTCGCGAGCGCGTCGCTCGTGGCGCTCGTTGTGGGCGAGGAAGCGGCGGCGGTTGTCATCCGCAGCGGGTGCGGCGGGCGCATCGGCCGCGGCACCGGCCAAAGAGGCGCGCGGGATCATGACGATGCAATCCACCGGACAGGGCGCGACGCAGAGCTCGCAGCCGGTGCAAAGCTCCAGGATCACCGTGTGCATCTGCTTGCGGGCGCCGACGATCGCATCGACCGGACAGGGCGGCAGACACTTGACGCAGCCGATGCAGCTCTGCTCATCGATCTGCGCGATGAGGGGAGGGTCCTCGATGCCGTTGGCGGGATTGAGCGGCAGGCACTCGCGCCCGAGCAGGGCGGCGAGGGCGGCGATGGTTGCGGCGCCGCCCGGCGGACATTGGTTGATCGGGGCCTCGCCGCGCGCCATCGCCTCGGCATAAGGGCGGCATCCCGCGTAGCCGCAGCGCGTGCATTGGGTTTGCGGCAGCAGCGCGTCGATCTCTGCGGCGCCGACCATGGCCTCAGCTCACCCGCATGCCCGGGCTCGCCCCGCTGTCGGGCGAGAGCAGGTACGGTCCGCCTGATTCGTCGCTGGCGGCGAGCACCATGCCTTCGGAGAGGCCGAACTTCATCTTCCGCGGCGCGAGGTTGGCCACCATGACGGTGAGCCGTCCGGCGAGCGTCGCAGGGTCATAAGCCGACTTGATGCCGGCGAAGACCGTGCGCGTCTGCGTTCCGAGATCGAGGGTGAGCTTCAAGAGCTTGTCCGCTCCCGGTACGAGCTCCGCGGCGACGATGCGCGCGACGCGCAGGTCGAGCCGCTTGAACTCATCGATGGAGATACTGGCGGCGGCCGCGGGTTCCTTCGGCGGCGAGCCGGCAGGGGCAGTCGCGGAGGGCGGGCTCTCAGGCTCGAAGAGCGCATCGAGCTGCTTGGGATCGATGCGGGTCATGAGATGTTGATAGGGCTTGACGCGCAAGGGCGGCTCCCAGGCATCGAACCAGCGGAAAGGCCGATCGAGGCCGAAGAGCTCGCGAGCGACCCGCTCGGTCACGGCGGGCAGGACCGGCGCAAGCAGGACGCTGAGGAGCTTGAAGCCGCAGAGCGTGCGCGAGCAGATGTCCTGCAGCTCCTCGCGCTTGGCGGCGTCCTTCGCCAGAGTCCAGGGCTGACGCCCGTCGAAGTCCTGATTGATGCGATCCGCCACCGCCATGATCTCGCGCATGGCCCTGCCGAACTCGCGCGCCTCGTAGTTGGCGCGCACCTGAGCGGCGATTTCCGCGGCTTGCCGGCGCAGCGCTTCGTTGCCACCCGCGTACGCGAGCGCGCCGCCGAAGTGCCGGGTGATGAAGTTGGCCGCGCGGCTCGCGATGTTGACGTACTTGCCGATGAGATCGCTGTTGACGCGCGCCACGAAGTCCTCGGGGTTGAAGTCGAGGTCCTCGACATTGGCGTTGAGCTTGGCGGCGATGTAGTAGCGCAGCCATTCGGGATTCAGGCCGATGTCGAGGTAGCGCAGCGGGCTGATTCCCGTGCCGCGCGATTTCGACATCTTCTCGCCGGAAACCGTGATGAAGCCGTGCACCCACACGTGATCGGGCACCCTGAAGGGTGCGCCCGCGAACTTCAGCATCGCCGGCCAGAAGAGCGTGTGGAAGTAGATGATGTCCTTGCCGATGAAATGAATCTGCCTCGTGTCGGGTGCGGACAGAAACTCATCGAAGCCGCGCAGCTCGCCGTTCGCCTTGGCCTTGCCGCTGGCGAAGTAGCTCTGCAGCGATGCCAGATAGCCGATCGGCGCATCGAGCCAAACGTAGAAGTATTTCCCCGGCGCGTCCGGGATGGGAATGCCGAAGTAGGGCGCATCGCGCGAGATGTCCCAGTCCCCGAGCGCCTGCTCGCCCTTGTCCGCGCCCTGGCCCGAGAGCCACTCGCGCGCCTTGTTGAGAACCTGCGGCTGCAGCCGCCCGGGCGAGGTGGTCCAGTCATTCAGGAAGTCGACGCAGCGCGGGTCCGAGAGCCTGAAGAAGAAATGATCGGAGCTCTTCAGCACCGGCTTCGCGCCGGTGAGGGCGGAGTAGGGCTCGATGAGCTCCGTCGGCGCGTAGACCGTCCCGCACACCTCGCAGGCATCGCCATACTGATCCCTCGAGTGGCAGTTCGGGCACTCGCCCTTGATGTACCGGTCGGCGAGGAACATGCCTTTGACCGGATCGTAGAACTGCTCGACGGGCTTCGAATAGATGAGCCCCGCCGCTTTGAGGCGGCGATAGATCTCCTGGGAGAGCGCCACGTTCTCCGGCGAATCGGTCGAGTGCCAGTGATCGAAGCTGAGGTGAAAGCCCTGCAGGTACCGGGGGCGCCCGGCGGCAATGCGCGCGACGAGCGCCTGCGGGCTCATCTTCTCCGCTTCCGCCTTGAGCATGATCGGCGCCCCGTGGGCATCGTCCGCGCCGACGAAATGCACCTGATGTCCCTGCATGCGCTGGAAGCGCACCCAGATGTCCGCCTGGATGTATTCCATGATGTGCCCGATGTGAAACGGGCCATTGGCATAGGGAAGGGCAGTGGTGACGAAGAATTTCTCAGCCATTCCGGGAGTTTACAGGAGCCTGCCGGCCGCGACAGCTCGCGCTGGACCGGGGGATCAGCCCGCGGCGGAGCCTCGGGCCGGCGCGGTTGAGGGCGGGCCTCAGCCCGCGTCCTTCACCAGCTCGAACTTCGCCTTGTTGATGGCTTTCTTGTAGGCCTCCTTGCCGGTGATCAGGCGCTGATCCAGGAGCTGTTGGATCGCCGTGTCCATGGTGCGCATGCCGAACGCACCGCCCGCCTGCATGGTGTTCTCGAGCTGATCGAGCTTGCCCTGGCGGATCAGATTGGCCGCGGCGGGCGTGTTGATCAGGATCTCGAGCGCCGCCACCCGGCCACGCTTGTCGGCCCGCTGCAGCAGCTGCTGCGAGACGACGCCGCGCAGCGACGTCGAGAGCATCGTGCGCACGTGTGATTGCTTGTCGGACGGGAAGACGTTGACCATCCGGTCCACGGTGGGGGCGGCGCCGTTCGTATGCAGCGTCCCCATGACGAGAATGCCCATCTCCGCGGCGGTGACCGCGATGCTCATCGTCTCCAGATCGCGCAGCTCGCCGACCAGGATGACATCCGGATCCTCGCGCAAGGCCGAGTGCAGCGCCGCCGCGAAACTCGCGCTGTGCACCCCGATCTCGCGCTGGCTGATGAGGCAGCTCTTGCGCTGGTGCACGAATTCGATCGGGTCCTCGATGGTGAGGATGTGTCCCTTCACCCGTGAGTTGATGTCATCGACCATCGCGGCGAGCGTCGTCGACTTGCCGGAGCCGGTCTTGCCGGTAACGAGGATCAATCCATTGTTGGCGCGGCAGAGCTGCCGCACAGCCTCGGGGAGCTTGAGCTCATCGAGCGTCAGCGCCTTGGACGGGATGGCGCGGAAGACCGCCCCCATGCCGTTCAACTGGCGCATGACGTTGACGCGAAAGCGCCCGCGCTCGGGCATGGTGTAGGCGAAATCGGCGCCGTCCTTCGACTCGAAGCGATCGACCGCGGTCTTCGGCATGATCTCGTACAGGGCCTCCTTGACGAAGTCCTGCGCCAGCTTCTCGGGTTTGAGCGACATGAGGTCGCCATACTGGCGGATGCGCGGCGGATCGCCGGCGATGAAGTGCAGGTCCGAGCCGCTCTTCTCCAGCACCTCGATCAGGAAGGCGTCGATCGTAGCCATGCCCGCGGATCTCTCAGGCGGCCGATGCGGGCGAGACCGCGGGGGGCAGATCGACCTTGGGCAACATGGTCGTGTCAGTGACGTATTTCTGGAACGGACGCTTGTCGGTGGCGTAGGTATAGGCGTCGTCCGGGTCGATCTCGCGCGCAGCAAGCGCGCTCAGCAGCGCCTGATCCAGAAGCTGCATGCCGAGGTCGCGTCCCATCTGCAGCTGGCTCGGGATCTGGTGGGTCTGCTCCGTCTGGATGAGCTTGGCGATGGCCTTGGTCATCATCAGAATCTCGCAGACGGCCTTGCGTCCGCGCGCCTCCGGCGTCTTCACCAGCACCTGGGTGACGACCGCGAGCAGACTCTGTGCGAGAAAGCTCTTGGTCTGCTCCCGTTCCTCGATCGGCAGCGCATCGATGATGCGGTCGATCGTCTTGACGGCGCTCGTGGTGTGCAGCGTCCCCAGCACGAGGTGACCGGTCTCCGCCGCCGTCATCGCCATCGAGATCGTCTCGGCATCGCGCAGCTCGCCAACCAGGATGACATCGGGATCCTCGCGCATGGCGGCGCGCACCCCTTCGGCGAAGCTCGGAATGTGCGTGCCGAGCTCCCGCTGGATGACCTGGCTGTTCTTGCTGCGGTGAACGAACTCGATCGGATCCTCGAGGCTGATGATGTTGAGCTTCCGCGTCTCGTTGAGATGGTTGATCATCGCGGCCAGGGTGGTCGACTTTCCGGTGCCGGTCGAGCCGGTGACGAGAATCATCCCCTGGTGAAAGTCGCACAGCTTGGTGATGGTGGCCGGCAGTCCGATCTTCTCCAGCGAGGGCACCTCGGAGGGAATGGCGCGGAAGGTCGCCCCGATCCCGGTGTCCTTGCGGTAGACGTTGACGCGAAAGCGCCCCCCGTCCGCCGACACGTAGGAGAAGTCGAGATCCTGCCCCTTGCCGAAGTGCTCGGCCTGGGAGCGGCTCATGATCTCGGTGATGTAGCCCTCGAGCTCCGCGGCGCGCAGCTCGCGGAATTTGATCGGCAGCAGGTCGCCCTGCATGCGCAGCATCGGGGGGACACCGACGGCGAGATGCACATCCGAGCAGCCCTGCTGTGCTCCCAGCTTCAGAAACGCATCGATGCGCGCCAAGAGAGGTCTCCGCAAGATCGAGTCAGTCCCTTTTGCCCCCTCGAGCCGCCAAAATCAATGGGTTGTCCCCAAAAATTTGACGTAACGCACGCCCGGCACAGCGAAGTGCCCGCCGCCGCGAATGGCTCGAATCCACGCACAGGGAAGTGCCCGGCGCCATAGGGGCGCGGCCGGGCCGGCAGGCCCGACCCGACGCCTTTGACTAGAGGTGCTTCGAGAGCGCCCCGCGCAGCTCCTCCATGCTCTGGAAGCGCTTGGCCTTGTCCACCGCCATCGCCTTCATGATGAGGTCCGAAAGACCGGCGGGCAATGCGGGGTTGAGCTCCTGCGGTGAGCGCGCCTTGCCCTGGACGTGTTGGTACATGACCGACATGTGATCGCCGCGCGAGTAGGGCGGCACGCCGGTCAGCATCTCGTAGAGGATGACGCCGAGAGCGTAAATGTCCGCCCGCTCGTCGACTTTCTTGCCGAGGATCTGCTCGGGCGCCATGTACTTCGGCGAGCCGATGACATAGCCGGTCTTGGTGAGCTGGGTGTCGCCTTCGCGCTGGGCGGCGGCAACGCCGAAATCCACGATCTTGAGCAGCCCCTCCTGATTGATGAGCACGTTGGCGGGCTTCAAATCCCGGTGCACGATGCCCACCTGGTGGGCGACCGTCATGCCGGTGCAGATGTCGATGCCGAACTGCAGACCCCGTTTGAGCTCGATCGGCTTGTCGCCGACGATCTCGGCTCCGAGCGTATGCGAGGGGAAGTACTCCATCGAGATGGCGTAGTTGCCCTGGATGAAAAGGAAGTCGTAGATGCGGATGACGTTCTTGTGCGTGATCTTGCGCGAGTAGCGCAGCTCGTGGACGAAGCGCTTCATGACTTCCTCGTCCGTCGAGACGTTGGGATTGAGGAACTTCAAGATCAGGCGCTCGTCGACCACGGTGTCCTCCATGAGGAGCACCGTACCGAACGCGCCGCGGCCGATGCGGTCGATGTACTTGTAGCGGCCCTCGATGATGTCGCCGGGCTTGAGCGTCTGGATGTCGAGTCGCGGCGGGCCTTCGGCGATCCGCGACGCGCCGGCGTCGATCACGGCGGTGCGCGCCGCCTCCATGGGCGGCGCAAC
>DATFCZ010000058.1:0-5565 GCA_035252605.1 Steroidobacteraceae bacterium | reverse complement strand
CTGCTTGAGGATTTCCGTGAGCACCCCGGCTCCAGGCGATGCCACTTCGACGGTGACCTTGTCCGTTTCGAGCTCGATGAGCGGCTCGTGCTCGGCGACCGGCTCGCCCACGGCCTTCAGCCAACGCAGCACCTGCGAGCGTGTGCCCTCCTCCTGAGCCGCCGGAGCCCGGACCTCGACGCTCGGGGCTGTCGCTGCCATGTCAGATGCTCGCGATCTGCTGAATGGACCGGGTGATCGACTCCACGTCCGGTACGGCCGCCTCGAGCAGCACCGGACTGTGCGGGCTCGGGATGTCGGGCATCGCGAGCCGCTCGATCGGCGCATCCAGACTGAAGAACGCCTCCTTGGCGATGCAGGCGGCGACCTCGGCTCCGAAGCCCGCCGTGAGGTTATCCTCGTGCACGATCAGACACCGATGCGTCTTGCGCACCGAGGCGAGCACGGCGTCCTTGTCCCACGGCGCGAGCGTCCGCAGATCGAGGACCTCGACATCGACCGCCGACAAGTCCGCCGCCCGTTCGCACCGCTCGACCATCGCGCCCCAGGTGACGACGGTGAGCTCCGCGCCCTCACGGATGCGCCGCGCGACCCCGAACGGCACCACGAATTGATCGCCGGGGTAAGGACGGCGAGCCCACGCGCCATCCAACAGCGCGCGATGCTCGAAGAAGAGCGTCGGATCGTTGCCGCGCAGCGCCGAGCGCAAGAGGCCGACCGCATCCTCCGCATTCGAGGGCACCGCCACTCGCCAGCCGATGCCGTGCACGAAGGCGACCTCGTTGGTCTGGCTGTGCCAAGGATCGCCGCACTTGAAGAAGCCGCCCGGAATCCGCACGACCATCGGCGCGGCGAAGTGATTGTTCGTGCGCCAGCGCATGGTCCCGCAGTCGTTCAACTGCTCGGTGGCGGGATCGGCGTACTTGCGAAACTGGATCTCCGGTACCGGCAGCAGGCCCGTGAGCGCAAGCCCGACCGCGCGGCCGATGATGCCCTCTTCCGAGAGGCTCGTGTCGAAGACGCGCGCGCCGCCGTGCTTCTCCTGCAGCCCGAGCGTCGCGCCGTGCACGCCGCCTTTGGGCCCCACGTCCTCGCCGAACACCACCATGCGCGGATTCAACGAGAGCTCGGCATCGAGCGTGCGGCGGATGGCCGTCAGCATGTTGATGCGCGTGGGCTCGGGCCGTGGCTCGAGGCTCGAGGGGGCAAATGCGTATCCGCTCGGCGCGAGGCCTCCCTGCTCCTGGATCTGCGCTGCGGCCCCGGCCTGCGATTGCGCGAACACGTAGCGGGTCAACTGCGCGCGATCCGGATGCGGCCGCGCCAACGCGCGGTTCACCGCGCCCTCGACGGCGTGGCGGGCGTCGCTCGCCAGGCGCTTCCAGTCCTCCTCCGAGAGGACCCGCGGAACGAGGAAGCGATGCAGCCGATGCAGCGGGTCGCGGGCGCGCTCGCGGGTGAGGATCTCGGGCGACTTGTAGGCCTGGGTATCCTGGCCCGAATGTCCGCAGAGCCGCGGCACCGTCAGGCGCAGCAGGAGCGGCCCGCGCTCCGCGCGCACGCGCCGCACCGCTTCGGCCACGAGCTCGGCCGCCTGCAGCGGATCGGCGCCGTCGCCTTCGAGCAACGCGAGGCCGGAGAAGGAGCGCAGATTGGCCGCGATGTTGCCGCCTGGGGTCTGCAGCTGCGAGGGCACGGAGATGCCGAAGCCGTTGTCCTCGATGTAAAACAACATGGGCAGGCGCAGCGTGGTCGCCATCGTGAGCGCCGACCAGAAGCCGCCGGTCGCCACCGAGGCATCGCCACCCAACACCACGGCGATGCTGCGAGAGTAGCTGTCGTCGCCGAGCGCTTCGTGATGATAGCGGATGGCCTGAGCCCAGCCCGCCGCCGGGGTGTACTGCGCGCCGACGCCACCGCATGCCGGCAGCACGGTGGCCCCGCCCCGGCCCGGCTTGTTGAACACCACGCCGATGTCGCGGCCGCCGCTGAAGGAGCCGACGCGCGCGAGCGGCCCCGCCGCGGCATCCTCGGGATCCACCCCGAGCGCCAACATCAGCGGACGCGAGCGGTAGTAGACCGTGACTCCGTCATGCGGGTCGGTGAGCGTGAGGCCGAGCAGAATCTGCGCGAAGTCGTGTCCGCGCGCGGAGAACTGATAGAGCACCTGCCGCTCGGGCAGGAGACGCGACTCTTCGATGTCATCGAGGGCGCGGGAGGCGTGCAGCAGGTAGGTCACCCGAGACCAGTCGGGATCGCGCTCGGGCGAGGGGGTCGGCCCGGGCGAGCGGGGGACCGGGGAGGCAGCGGCCGGCATCAGTGAGACCTTTGGGTGGCCCGCGGGGAGTCTAGGCCGGGCGCTCGGAAATGAGCTTGCGTTCATTGCCCTTTTTGGGGATCTTGGAGCAATATTATTGCTCCAGACAGCAACGGGTAACTTGATCCATGCCAAAGACGCTCGACCGGCTGGACCGGCGCATCCTCGATGAGCTGCAGTCCGACGCCCGGGTTTCGAATCAGGAGCTGGCGCAGCGGGTGGGGCTCTCTCCCGCGCCCTGCTGGCGGCGCCTGCGGCGCCTCGAGGAGGAGGGGTTCATCGCCGGCTACGCGACGCTCCTCTCCGCGCCCGCCATCGGACTGCCCATCCAGGCATATGCGCTGGTGTCGCTCGAGAATCATCATCCCCAGACCGTGCGCCAGTTCGACCAGCTGGTGCGCGAGCGGCCGGAGGTTCTCGAGTGCCACTCGATGAGCGGCCCGAACGATTACCTGCTGCGCATCGTTGCGGCCAGCATGGACGCCTACGAGCAGTTTCTCTCCACGCGCGTGCTGCAGCTGCCCGGCGTGCGCTCGGTCAACACGAGCTTCGTGCTGCGGACGAAGAAGTTCACGACCCGGCTGCCGGTGAGCGAGAGCGGCTGATGCCGCCCTAACGCAGCTCCCGCATGTCCTGGGGCGAGAGGCGCACGGCGCCGGCGGCGATGTTCTGCTCGAGATGCTCGATGGAGCCGGTGCCCGGAATGGGCAACATCACGCGCGAGCGCCCGAGGAGCCAGGCGATCGCCGCCTGGCCGACGGTGATGCCATGGCGCTCGGCAACCTTCGAGAGCGCGCGCTCGGCACCCGCGCCGCTTGCATGCCGCCCGGAGCCGAGCGGCGCCCAGGGAAGGAATGCGATCGCCCTGCTCTCGCAGTAATCGAGTACGTCATCCGCATGACGGTCCTCGAGGTTGTAACGGTTCTGCACCGAGACGACGCTCGTCAGGCGCATGCACCGCTCGAGCTCCTTCACGCTGACGTTGGAGACCCCGATGTGGCGGATCTTGCCTTCGCTTTGCAGGCGCACGAGCTCGCCGATCGAATCCTCGAGCGGCACCTTGGGGTCCGGCGCGTGCAGCTGATAGAGATCGATGCGCTCGCGGCGCAGGCGTTTGAGGCTGCCCTCGCAGGCCTTGCGCAGATGCTCGGGGCGCGCATCCCGGTCCCAGACATCGGGACCTGGACGCACGAGGCCGCCCTTGGTGGCGATCACCATCTCCGGTGAATAGGGGTAGAGCGCGCGGGCGATGAGGTTCTCGCTGACCTCGGGGCCGTAGGAGTCGGCGGTATCGATGAAGTTCACGCCGAGGCGCGCGGCGCGCTGCAGCACCCGCACCGCGGTCGCCACGTCGGGCGGCTCACCCCAGACGCCGCGGCCGGTGAGTCGCATCGCGCCGAGACCCAAACGATGAACCTTGAGGTCGCTCCCGAGCGCGAGTTGCCCCGCCGCTGACGCATGGATGTTGGCATTCATCGAGAAGACCTCCGACGCCGGTCCTCAGCTCGAGCAACTCTCATGCCGCGCAGCGCTGCGCGGCCGGAAGCTTAGGATCGGCTGAGCGCATCGCCGGAGAACTGCAACAGATAGCGTGACAACGGCAGCGGCGCTGCGATCTCGAAACCCTGAAGATAATCGATACCGAGCTCCTCGAGCTGACGGCGAACGGTTGCCGTCTCGACACATTCGGCGATGGTGCTGAGCCCCAAGGCCTGGCCGAGAGCGTGCACCGCCTTGACCATCGCCCGCGAGACCGTATCGTCGGCCATGCAGCGCACGAACTCGCCATCGATCTTCAGGTAATCCACGGGCAGCTGCTTCAGATACATGAATGAGGACATGCCGCGGCCGAAATCATCGAGCGCGAACGCACAGCCCATCCGCCGCAGCGAGCTGATCAGCGCCGAGGTCTCGCGCAGGTTCGAGACCGCGGCGGTCTCGGTGATCTCGAAGCAGAGCGCGCTCGGGGGCACACCGGCAGCGCGAATCTCATCGCGCAGGAACTGCGCCAGGGTCTGATCGCTGAGCGTCGTCCCGGAGAGATTGATCGCGAGGACGCCGGCCTCCTCTCCCCGCCCCTGCGCGTAAAGCCCACCCAGCATGGCGAGCGCTTTGCGCACCACCCAGCGGTCGAGCCTCGGCATCAATCCGTACCGTTCCGCGTGCGGGATGAAGTGCGATGCCAGTATGAGCTTGCTCTCGGCATCGAGCATGCGCACCAGCACCTCGGCCTGAGGCCGGCCGCTGCCGGCGACGCGAAGCAGTGGCTGGCAGTGAAGAATGAACCGATTGCGAGCGAGTGCCTCGTCGATGCGGGCGATCCAATGCATGGCACCGGAGCGCAGTCCGATGTCCCGATCCTTCGAATC
Source organism: Steroidobacteraceae bacterium (assembly GCA_035252605.1). GTDB lineage: Bacteria > Pseudomonadota > Gammaproteobacteria > Steroidobacterales > Steroidobacteraceae > 13-2-20CM-66-19. The sequence goes on along the minus strand of DATFCZ010000058.1, from coordinate 879 downwards.
GAAAATCTGCAGCCGGTCGCGCCCCTTCTCCTTCGCGAGCTGACAAGCGGCCTCCGCCTGGCTGAGCAGCATGGCGGGCGCGCCCCCATTGAGACCGAACGGGACCAGGCCCACGCTGAGGTGTGGTTGAAAGTGCACGCCCTGCCACTCGAAGCGGTAGCCAGAGACGGCCGCGCGCAACGATTCCGCGATCTCACGCGCCTCATCGAGGGTGCAATTGCGCACGATCAGCCCGAACTCATCGCCCCCGAGACGCGCCAACACATCGCTCCCGCGCGCCTGCAGACTGAGCATGCGGCTCACCTCGCGCAGCAGATGATCGCCTGCGAGATGCCCGCCGCTCTCGTTGACGAGCATGAAACGGTCGAGATCGAGGAAGAGCAGCGCATGGCGGCTCGAGTCATCCCGTCCGGGTGCGAGGAGCGCTGCGAGCCGATGCTCGAACTCGCGCCGGTTGATGAGGCCGGTGAGCGAATCGTGAGTGGCGCGATACGAGATCAGATCCGCCGCCTGGTGGACCTCGGTCGCGTCATAGAACACGAGCACGCCGCCCACCAGCACTCCGGCCTGATCGCGGATGGGCGCGGCGGAGTCCTCGATGTAGCGACGGATGCCGTCGCGGCGGATGAGCACGGTGTTGTTGTCCAGGCTCACCACTCGGTTCTCGCGCAGACAGGTGGTGATGGGATTGGTCTGCGGCTCGAGGGTGAGGCCGTTCACGACCTCGAACACGCGCTCGAGGGGCAGCCCCCGGGCTTCCGAGTTTCGCCAGCCCGTCATCTGCTCGGCGGCGGGATTGATGTATTCGACTCTTCCCAATCGGTCGGTCGTGATGACGGCATCCCCGATCGAGCGGATGGTGACTTCGGCGAGCTCCTT